>CAJFTS010000040.1 GCA_904420015.1 uncultured Clostridia bacterium | reverse complement strand
TCCTTGATCGGGGAGAAGCTGGGGCTTGACTGGAGGGAGATTGCTTCCCTCAACGGCATCTCCTCTCCTTATATCATCTACACCGGCCAGGTCCTCAAGCTCCCCGGCTCTTCCTCCGGCGGCGGAACCGTTGTTCCCTCCGACTCCACCTACACGGTACAGACCGGCGACAGCCTTTCCGCCATCGGGGCAAAGCTGGGGCTTGACTGGAGGGAGATTGCTTCCCTCAACGGCATCTCCTCTCCCTATATCATCTACACCGGCCAGGTCCTCAAGCTCCCCGGCTCCTCCTCCGGCGGCGGAACCTCACCTACGCCGCCCTCCGACTCGACCTACACGGTGCAGACCGGCGACAGCCTCTCCAAAATCGGGGCAAAGCTGGGGATCAACTGGAGGGAGATCGCCTCCCTCAACGGCATCTCTTCTCCTTATATCATTTACACCGGCCAGGTCCTCAAGCTCCCCGGCGGCACCGGCGACACCCCCGACGCCTCTCAGATACCCGACACCTATACGGTGCAGAAGGGGGATTCTCTCTACAGCATCGGCAGCCGCCTTGGAGTAAGCTGGAGCGCGCTGGCGGTGGAAAATTCCATCGCGCCGCCCTATATCATTTACGCCGGCCAGGTCCTCAAGGTTCCCGGCGGCACCGCCCAGGTTGCCACCGCTTATGCCGTAGCGGCCCAGGACACGGGTGAGGAAGGAGACGCCGATTACCAGGCGCTGTATCAATCGGAGAAAACGGCGCGGGAGGCGGCCGAAAACAAGCTCAAGGCCCTTGTCGACAAGATTTCCTCCTTCCTTTCCGACGTATAACCGACGCGCTTCTTCCCTATGTCACGCCCCTCCGGGTTTATCATAATTCTACAGGCCCAGGGCCTTAGGTGCTGATTGCTCCTAAGGCCCTTCTTTTCGCTTTTCCCTTGCATC
Source organism: uncultured Clostridia bacterium (assembly GCA_904420015.1). Lineage (GTDB taxonomy): Bacteria > Bacillota > Clostridia > Oscillospirales > Acutalibacteraceae > Solibaculum_A. Next base: position 13,049 of record CAJFTS010000040.1, on the reverse strand, counting down.
TGTGTTGTAGTAATATTATACTAAATACAAACGGAATTTCTCGAACGATACCGCATCCCGCCCATTTCGGCGGGAACAAAGGAGCAGATTGCCATGGGTTTTTGCAAGGATTTTGTCTGGGGCGCCGCCACCGCTGCCGTTCAAATCGAGGGTGCCGCCTATGAGGACGGAAAAGCGCCCTCCCTATGGGACGTGTACGCCCATCGGCCCGGCGCAGTCTACCGCGGCCAGACCGCCGATACCGCCTGCGACCATTATCACCGCTACCCGCAGGATATCGCCCTGATGAAGCAGATGGGGCTGACCGCCTACCGTTTTTCCATCTCCTGGCCCAGGGTGCTGCCCCAGGGAACGGGGGAACCCAATCAAAAAGGCCTGGATTTTTACGACCGGCTGATCGACGGCCTTCTGGAGGCGGGGATCGAGCCGTATTTGACTTTGTTCCACTGGGATTATCCCTACGCCCTCTACCAGCGGGGCGGATGGATGAACCCGGATTCCCCCGACTGGTTCGCCGCCTATGCCGATCAGGTTGTCCGCCGCTACGGCGACCGGGTGAAGCATTTCATCACCATCAACGAGCCGGAATGCTTTGTCGGCGCCTTTGAATCGGGCGAGCTGGCCCCCTTCTACCGGGTTTACCGGCGGGATTTCCTGCAAATGGCGCACCATGCCCTTTTGGGCCACGGCAAAGCGGTGCAGGTCATCCGCGCAAGCTGTCCGCAGGCGAAGTGCGGGTTTGCAGCCACCAGCTGGCTGCCATTCCCGGTGACCGACGAGCCGGAAAACGTGGAGCTGGCGCGCAAGCGGTGCTTTGAACTGGAGGAGCCCTCCGTCACCCCCTTCACCTGGTGGACGGAGGCGGTATACCTGGGCCGATATCCCGAAGCCGCCGTCGCGGCTGCGGGACCCGATATGCCCGTCATCGGCCAAAACGATATGGCGCTGATCTCCCAGCCGCTGGATTTCTTCGGCATGAACCATTATACCGGCATTCCCGTAGCGCCGGACGGGGCGCAGGGAGACCCGGTCTTTTCCGACAACACGCCTCGAAGCACCTATGACTGGCCGTTGCAGCCCAGGGCTTTTTACTATGCGGCAAAATTTATGTATGAGCGGTACGGCCTGCCCATCCTGGTGACGGAGAACGGCTACGCGGGAAACGATTTCGTCTGCTCGGACGGAATGGTTCACGACGTATACCGCATGGAACAGCTTTCCACCTACCTCAAGGCGCTGCGCCGGGCGGCGGATGACGGGATCCCGGTACAGGGTTACTTTCACTGGTCGCTGATGGACAACTTCGAGTGGGCACAGGGCTACGGCAAACGGTTCGGCCTTGCGTATGTGAATTTCGACACCCAGGAGCGGATTTTGAAGGATTCCGGCGCGTTTTACCGGAAGATTATCCAATCCAACGGGGAAATTCTTTGATTTTGCACAACCAAAAGCGCCTAGCCGTGAAGGATGGCTCACGGCCAGGCGCTTTTCCTTTTTTATTTCTTCGGCTCATCCGTTTCCAGTTCCTTGAGCGCATACCGGCAGCATTGCAAAACCAGCATATTAAACGATACCTTCTCCCGGTCCGCCACCGCATTTAGTTCTTCAAAAATGCTCTCGGTAAACCGTATCGTCCTCGGAATGGTCGCATTCGTAAAATCTTTATTGATTCGGAACATTTTCCGTCACTCCCCACATTTGATACCTATACTATAACCAAAAATAAAGTCAATATATATAATCTAATTTGTAACCAAAATAGGTTATATATTTGAATATAATATGGTATCGTATAAAGAAAGGAGGGAGTTGTAATGAGCAATATTTTAGAAGACCTGTTTCTCGGTGAAATCTGCCCGGATGAACGCCCGTTCGACAACATGCAATCGTATGAGCAGGGGATGGATCTCATTAATAAGAATACGAACTTTCTCCTGGAAAGCCTGGACGGCATAGCCCGTCAAAAGCTTTTACAGCTTTCCAATGCTTTCGCCGAGGTTCTCTCCATCGTTTCGGTCGGCCGCTTTACACAGGGGGCCCAAATGGGAGGAAAGCTTGTTTTGGCAATTTTCCGCGAATCCCGGTGATTTCAGCCTTGTCTCAAAAAGGGAACGAGCCGCGAAGCAATGCTCCGCAGCTCGTTTTATTCTTCATTCTGCCCGTTTTTCCGGTCGTCCTCTCCGTCTTCCCTTATAGCCTGCGGCATCGCCTTCGGCTCCGGGAGCTTCTCCACCCGGACTTTAGCAATGCGCCTTTCCTCAATCTTTTCCACCGTAAAGGAATACCCGGCGATCGGCACCACGGGATGCTCGTTTTCCTTCGGAATGTGCCCGAGGCTTTCGAGCAGCATGCCGCCTACCGTATCGTAATCCCCCTCCGGCAGCTGAACCCCGAGCAGCTCGGAAAGCTCGTCGATATCGGTAGTCCCGTCCACGGTAAAGATGGTGTCCGACAGCTTGACGACGTCCTCTTCCTCATTGTCGAACTCATCCTGAATATTCCCCACAATGGATTCGAGCAGATCCTCCATGGTCACGATACCGGCGGTCCCGCCGTATTCGTCCACCACCACCGCCATCTGCACCTTACACCGCTGCAAATCCTGCAGCAGCTCCCCGCATTTCTTTGCCTCCGGAATGTAGAGGGTCTGCCGCATCACCGCGGTCAGCGGCAGCTTTTCAGGCAGATTCTTGCCGACATATTTCAGCAGGTCCTTGACGTAGCAGACGCCCACGATGTTGTCAAGCCCTTCCCGGTAGACCGGGATGCGGGAATACCCTTCCTCAATGGCGATCTGAAGGACATCCGCAATGGTGTCCTCCTCGTCCACCGCCGAAATCTCGGTGCGGTGGGTCATGATCTCGCCGGCGGTAATATCGTCAAACTCAAACACGTTGGAAATCATCTCGCTGGTGGCTTCCTCGATGACGCCCCGTTCTTCGCCCTCGTCCACCATCATGAGGATCTCCTCCTCGGTGACGCTTTCATCCTCCGCATCCGGGTTAAAGCCCATCAGGCGGAGCATACCGTTGGTGGTCTTGGACAAAAGCCAGATAAAGGGCTTGGTAACCACCGCGATACCCCGCAGGATTCCCGCCACCTTAAAGGAGATGCCCTCCGCCCGCTGCATGGCGATGCGCTTGGGAACCAGCTCGCCGAACACCAGCGTTAAGAAGGAAAGGAGTAAGGTGATAACCACCGTCGCAATCCCGGAGATGACGCTGGCGGGAATGGGAATCACACCGTCGAGCGCCACGGTAATCTTCTCGGCAAAGGAGGTGGCCGCCACGGCGGAAGCCAGGAAGCCGGACAGGGTCACGCCCACCTGTATGGTGGCGAGGAAGTTGGAGGGATTTGCGGTCATCCGCATGAGGATACCCGCCCTTTTATTGCCCTCCTCGGCTTTCTTTTTGAGCTTGTTGTCGTTAAGGGTGATGATGGCGATTTCCGACGCGGCAAAAAAGGCGTTGGAAAGGATTAAAACCACCAGAATGAGCAGCTGCAGCAAGGTGCTTCCCCAATCGCCCGCCGAATCGGCGGCGACGGAAGCGGTGAGCAGTATTCGACTGCCGTCAGGATCCATGATGAGTCCCCTTTCAAATCGGTACTATTTTCTGTTTTTCCACGCCCCGCAGGCCCTCGCTTTCCTGCCAAAACCGGCAAAAAAGCGGCATTGGCCCCGCGCGCGTTTCCATATCATAATAATGGAACTGCCTACCTGTGTCAAGAGGCGCAAAACCGCATATACAGCCGGTTTGTTCCCCATAACCCTTGTTTTTGAAAACTAGTTTCTTCTTGCTCCTTTTTTCATTCCGTTACATTGTTAAAAAAAGAACCCCTGAAAATTCATAAATTTAATGATATTTAGGCTTTACAGCCATCTGTAAAAATGCTACACTTTTTAAGGCAGGGAAAAGGACAAAATTTGTCTTTTTCCCACCCTTTCGGATTACCGGGTTTGCCGTTTTGCCCAAGCGTACATCAGGCGGCATAAGGACAGCTTCGGGTAATCGAAATCGCCGACAAAGGTTTCTTTAAGACCTTGAAAAGGGAGGAAAAAATAAAAATGGCAAGAAAAATGAAAACCATGGACGGCAACAATGCCGCCGCGCATGTATCCTATGCGTTTACCGATGTGGCCGCCATTTATCCGATCACCCCTTCGTCCGTTATGGCCGAGGAGACCGATAAGTGGGCTGCCGGCGGACGCAAGAACGTCTTTGGCCAGGAGGTCAAGGTCGTGGAAATGCAGTCTGAGGCCGGCGCCGCAGGTGCGGTTCACGGTTCCCTCGCGGCTGGCGCGCTGACCACTACCTACACGGCTTCGCAGGGTCTTTTGCTGATGATCCCGAACATGTACAAGATGGCCGGTGAGCTGCTTCCCTCCGTCATCCACGTTTCCGCGCGCGCCCTTGCTTCCCACGCCCTTTCCATCTTCGGCGACCATTCGGACGTGTATGCCTGCCGCCAGACCGGCTATGCCATGCTATGTTCCTCGAACGTGCAGGAGGTCATGGATCTGGGCGCGGTTGCCCATCTGTCCGCCATCAAGGGCCGCGTTCCCTTCCTGCACTTCTTCGACGGCTTCCGCACCTCTCACGAGATTCAGAAGATCGAAGCGTGGGACTACGAGGACTTGGCGGAAATGCTCGACTGGGATGCGGTTGACGAGTTCCGCCGCGGTTCCCTCAATCCGGAACATCCGGCACTGCGCGGCTCCGCGCAGAACCCGGACGTGTTCTTCCAGGCCCGCGAGGCCTGCAATCCCTACTACGACAAGATCGTGGACGTGGTTGAGGAGTACATGAACAAGGTCAACGCCAAGATCGGCACCAAATATAAGCCCTTCAACTACTATGGCCCCCGCGACGCCGAACGCGTCATCATCGCCATGGGTTCCGTCTGCGACACCATTGAGGAGACGGTGGATTACCTCAACGCCAACGGCGACAAGGTGGGCCTTGTGAAGGTCCGTCTCTACCGTCCGTTCTCCGCCAAACACCTGATCTCCGCGCTGCCGGGGAGCGTTAAGAAGATCGCGGTGCTCGACCGCACCAAGGAGCCGGGCTCCATCGGCGAGCCGCTCTATCTCGACGTCTGCGCGGCGGTGCGCGGCACCGAGTTTGCCGACTGCACCATCCTCACCGGCCGGTACGGCCTGGGCTCGAAGGACACCACTCCCGCCCAGATCATCGCCGTTTACCGCAACCTGGAGGCCGCCCGTCCGAAGAAGCGCTTCACCATCGGCATTGAGGACGATGTGACCAAGCTCTCCCTGAAGATCAAGGAGAACCCGGACACCACCCCCCGCGGCACCCATTCCTGCAAATTCTGGGGTCTGGGCTCCGACGGCACCGTCGGCGCCAACAAGAACTCCATTAAGATTATCGGCGACAATACCGATATGTATGCACAGGGCTACTTCGCCTATGACTCGAAGAAGTCGGGCGGCGTTACCATCAGCCATCTGCGCTTCGGCAAGAAGAAGATCAAGTCCACCTACTACATCAGCAAGGCGGACTTTGTGGCCTGCCACAACCCGTCCTATGTGGACAAGTACGACATGGTCGAGGACCTCAAGCCCGGCGGGACCTTCCTGCTCAACTGCGACTGGGAGGGCGAGGAGCTTTCCGAGCGCCTGCCGGCCAAGATGAAGCGCTACATCGCCAAGAACGACATTAAGTTCTACACCATCGACGCGACCCACATCGCTAAGGAGCTGGGCCTGGGCGGCCGCATCAACACCATCCTGCAGGCAGCCTTCTTCAAGCTCGCCAAGATCATCCCGGCGGACACGGCGGTTACCCTGATGAAGGACGCGGCCACCAAGTCCTACGGCAAGAAGGGCGAGAAGGTGGTTGCCCTTAACCATGCGGCCATCGAGCGCGGCATCGACGGCGCCAAGAAGGTCAAGGTTCCGGCGGAATGGGCCAAGGCGGAGGACGCTGCGGCGGAAGCAAGCGTGACCACCACCAGCAACCCGAAGCTTTCCAAGTTCGTCGACACCATCCTCCATCCGGTCAACAAGCAGCAGGGCGACAACCTGCCGGTTTCCGCCTTCTCCGACGAGGTCAACGGCGAAATCCCGCAGGGTTCCGCGGCTTACGAAAAGCGCGGCATCGCGGTGGACGTCCCGGAATGGAATCCTGCAAACTGCATCCAGTGTAACTTCTGCTCCTATGTGTGCCCCCATGCGGTCATCCGCCCGGTCGTGATGAACGAGGAAGAGGCGGCCAACGCTCCGGAGCTTCTGAAATCCAAGATGGTGGACATGACCGGTATGCCGGGCATGAAGTTCGCCATGACCATCTCCACCCTCGACTGCACCGGCTGCGGCTCCTGCGCATCCGTCTGCCCGGGCCGCAAGGGCGAGAAGGCTTTGACCATGCAGCCCATCGACAGCCAGCGTGAGGGCCAGAAGTCCTTCGATTACGGCAGAGAGCTGGCCCCGAAGGCGGAGGTCTTTGAGAAGTTTAAGCCCAACACCGTCAAGGGCAGCCAGTTCAAGCAGCCGCTGCTGGAATTCTCCGGCGCCTGCGCAGGCTGCGGCGAGACGCCTTATGCAAAGCTGGTTACCCAGCTCTACGGCGACAAGATGTACATCGCCAACGCCACCGGCTGTTCCTCCATCTGGGGCGGCTCCTATCCGTCCACCCCGTACACCACCAACTACAAGGGCTTCGGCCCGGCGTGGCAGAACTCCCTGTTCGAGGACAACGCCGAGTTCGGCTACGGCATGGCGGTCGCTCAGGGCGCCATCCGCAACCGTCTGGCTCAGTATGTGACCCGCATTGCGGAGATCTCCTACGGCGACGTGCAGGCGTCGGCCAAGGAGTGGCTGGACACCTATGCCGATACCGCGCTGAACACCCCGGCTTCCGACAAGCTGCGTGCGGCTCTTGCCCAGGTAAAGGACGAAGGCGAGGTTGGTCAGCTGACCGCTAAGATTCTGGCGGATGCCGATTACCTGGCGAAGAAGTCCACCTGGATCTTCGGCGGCGACGGCTGGGCCTACGACATCGGCTTCGGCGGCCTGGATCATGTCATCGCTTCCGGCGAGGACATCAACATCCTGGTCTTTGACACCGAGGTGTACTCCAACACCGGCGGACAGGCCTCCAAATCCACTCCGATCGGCTCGGTCGCCCAGTTCGCGGCTGCCGGTAAGGCGGTTAAGAAGAAGGATCTGGCCGGTATCGCCATGAGCTACGGCTACGTTTACGTGGCGCATGTGGCCATGGGCGCCGACTACAATCAGTGCATCAAGGCCTTTAACGAGGCGGAAAGCTATCATGGCCCGTCCATCATCATCGCCTATGCTCCGTGTATCAACCACGGCATCAAGGGCGGCATGGGCATCAGCCAGGCCGAAGAGAAGAAGGCAGTGGCCGCCGGCTACTGGAACCTCTTCCGCTTCGACCCGCGTCTGGCGGACGAGGGCAAGAACCCCTTCACCCTCGACAGCAAGGCTCCCACCGCCAGCTATCGCGACTTCATCATGGGCGAAGTCCGTTACAACTCTCTGACCCGTTCCTTCCCGGATCGTGCGGAGAAGCTGTTCAGCGAAGCCGAGAAGGTCGCAGCTGACCGTTACGAGCACCTGCTCAAGCTTTCCAAGCTTTACGAATAATCCATCCGGTTTTCAACGAGCGCCGGGCTTTCCATTTGGGAAGCCCGGCGCTTTTTTATTGCTCTTTTGGATTCGTTATCCCCTCCAAAAATAGCTTTTCACACAGGCGAAACTCGTCTTTGAAGGAATCCAGAGAGGAAAGAGCGATCGCATCCATACAATTATGGAGCAGCCGCTCCAAAAGCCGCTTTTCCTCCCCTTTCGCCCCCGCCCCAGCAGGCGATCGGAAATCGCATAGACGGATTGCATCGCCTTCTCCAGCGTCTCGTCTTTTTTTCGTTCCAGATTGCTTTGGTCTAGTTCGCCCCAATAGAGCTGATCCAAAATTTTTTTCATTTTGCCCTCCTAGTATCATACCTGTTGTTATAAAACTACCATTTGTTTTTTCTATCTGATAATATATAGATGTTCATTTCTTTCGCGTCGCCGAAAGAAACGAACCAAAGAAAGGGCGACTTAAGGGAGAAAAACGGCGTAAAGTTCGGGGGCAAGGTTTTTCTCCCTTAAGAATCCCTCTGTCCGCTCGGCCGGGCTTGTGAAAGGGAGTCACAACCGATTTTACCGGTTGACGGGGTTGTGTGAATTTCATTCACCAAATCTTGTTTTCTTCCTCTTGCCCTCCTCTGATAAGAGGGGGATTTTCAAGGGGGAAAAATTTGTGTCCCAGATTCTAGCGTCTTTTTCCCCCTTGAACCGCCTTTTCTTTGGTTCATTTCTTTTGGCGGAGCAAAAGAAATGAACATCGAAAAAGCTTTGAAAAGGAGTCATTTTTATGGAAATGTATTCGGATATCTTAAAGGAACTTCGGCGAGACCGCGGCCTTACACAAGGAGCGCTGGCGAAAAAACTGGGCTTGTCCACGCCAAACTACCGCCGCTATGAAAACGCCTACGGCAATATGCCGCTGGAAATCCTGGTTCGTCTCGCCCTTCTCTTTGATACCTCCACCGATTATATCTTGGGACTAACCAGCAACCCAGAACCCACCCCCCGCAGGGAGAAGCTACTCTAACAGAAGGAGAATCCTTCATGTATAGAAATCGTGCCAGCGACGGCAAAAATAATATTTGCGGGAAACGCATCAAGGAAATCCGATTGCATCTTCCCGAAAAGACTTCACAACGCGAACTTGCTCGGATGATGCAACTCGCAGACATTGATATTGACAAAAATGCAATCCAGAGAATTGAAAATGGAGATCGGTTCGTGACAGATATTGAACTGCGGGTATTCGCACAGGTGCTCAAGGTTTCGTATGAAGATTTGTTAGACGATAGTGTGGAAAATTAACGCGCAGGTCTGATTTTGAAATCAGGTCTGCGCGTTTCACATAACCGGGCAATCGGCGAGACGAACGGGCACAAAACACATTTTGCCAGAATGCGTTTTTTTCATAGACAAAATGCCTTTTGGGTGGTACAATAGAGGAAATTGTATTTTTTGCGCAAAAAACAGAGCTTTTTTGCACTGTTATCTGTAACATTTTAGGAGGAACATTCTATGAAGCTCGTCAAACGCATGGCAACCCTTTTCCTGGCGCTGATCCTGGCGGTCGGTATGACCTCCTGCAGCAGCGGCAGCAACGATACGACCTGGGCCATCAAGTCCGGCGACGACGTCATCTCTACCGAGCTGTATCTGTCCCAGCTCTTTTTCACCTTCAGCAGCCTATATAACGACTATTACAGCTATGGCTACGATCCCACCTCCTTCTTTGACCAAACGGTGGGGGAACAGGCCATGTCGGAGTATATTATCGATTATGCGCAGAGCACATCCAAGGAATCCCTCGCAATCCGTCAGTGGATGCGGGAGCTGGGGATTGAAACCTCGGCGGAGGAGCTGGAGAGCAACCAGAAGGCCGCGGAGCAGTCCTACGCCACCAATGCCGACTATCTTACGGAAATGGGCATAACGCGGGAGCATCTGCTCACCTACTATGAGGATGACGCCGCCTTCCGCACCCTCTTTAACTACATCTATGGGGAAGGCGGAGAAAAGGGGATTTCCCTTGACGAACTGAAGAATGATTTTTATGAAAACAACTACCGGGCGGAAATTTTTTATGTTCCGCTGATCGACAGCTCCGGCAACCTCCTCTCCGAGGAGGAACAGCAGGCGATCAAAGACCGGGTAGACGGCTATGTGAAGGAGCTCAATGAGGAGGGGGCCACCTTCGCTTCCATCCGGGAAAAAGAGGTGAAGATTACCCCCAGCGTTGCGACTACCATGGAGGATACCGCCGGCTACCTCAGCAAAGACGACGTATACGAAGAGGACCTCCTTTCCACGACCATTGCCAACCTCGAAGAGGGAAAGGCCGCGGCGTTCACCTACAACGAGGATTACTACATTCTCACCCAGAAGATGCCCATCCGCAGCACCGAAACCGACAAGCATGTGACGGATCAGCAGTTCTCGCTGCGGTATTCGATGATGTCGGAGGATTATCTTGCCGCCATCGACGCACGGGTAGCGGGTATGAAATTCGATCTCAATGACGCGGTTCTCAAAAAATACGATCCAAAGACGTTTGTGGAGGGGATTTCCGGCTCCTCCAGCACCACCGCCTCCAACTAAGGTACTCTATATTAGAGACGATTCGACGCCCCGGGCCGAGGCTTCGGCCTGGGGCGATTTTCTCAATGGAAAAAGCCGTATGAAATGCGAATTTTACTCTTGCTTTTCCAGACAAACTATGGTATTATAAAATGCGTCTTGGAAATGCGGGTGTAGTTCAATGGTAGAACTCCAGCCTTCCAAGCTGGTCGCGTGGGTTCGATTCCCATCACCCGCTCCACAGTTTTCTGTATGCGCTTGTAGCTCAGGTGGATAGAGCAACTGCCTTCTAAGCAGTGGGTCAGGGGTTCGAGTCCCTTCAAGCGCGCCATATATGGTGGATATAGCTCAGTTGGTTAGAGCGCCAGATTGTGGCTCTGGAGGCCGTCGGTTCGAATCCGATTATCCACCCCATGCGCAAAGGGTCTTAGGTCGAAGCCGCTTTCAGACCTTGGGCCCTTTGCCTCATCTTGGGATGTAGCCAAGCGGTAAGGCAACGGACTTTGACTCCGTCATCTCGGTGGTTCGACCCCACCCATCCCAGCCAGAAAAAGCGCCGATTGCTGTTTGCAATCGGCGTTTTTTCTATGCAATGCAAGCCCCCGGAAGAACCCAGGGTAAGGCGGCAAGCGCCATGGCAAAGCAAATGCATACAGAAAGCCCAAACAGCGGAGAATGATACATCCCATAGCACCCGTTGACAGGTGCAGACGGGCAAGGCGGCCCGCCGGCCTGCGTTTGCACCCTGTGGCCGCCGGTCCTTTCCAGAAGGGATGGGTACTACCGGTTGTGATTTTTCATTTTTCACATTCCTTTTTCCCGCCGCGTTTTATTCCTCCCTTGCAGGGACATACTACGATTGTAGACGCCGCCTTGGGCGCCTAACAAATCCAAAGAGGAAAAGGAGTCTTTTTTCATGAGCAAAAAGCAGAACAAGAATAAACAGAACCAGCCCAGCAACCAAAAGCAAAGCCCGGAATTCACCAATTCCAACAGCCAGAACAACAAAAAGCAAAACAACAATCCCGGCAGCCAGTACGATGCCTAACCCCGGAAAAAAGAAGCAGAAGGCCTCGGTAAAAAACGTCGCGCAGACCCTAAAACAACAGGGCAAAGGGCATATCCCCTCCGACGTGACCGGCAGCTACACGGGGCAATCTGCCACAGGGGAACGTCCGGAACAGGACGCAGACGATTTGTAACCCCCTCGCTTTACGAATGCAGGAAAATGTGCTATGATGAAAAGCAGAGCCACAGGTATGTGGCGCTGCTTTTTTTCTTTTTGATTTGACCGATGGGAGGAATCCACCGATGCTGGTCAGCGATATCCGCATCCGCGACGTCTTTGTGCTCCCTGTTGCGCAGGAGGGCCGCTACTACCTCTACGGAAGCACCGATACGGACACCTGGAGCGGGCCCGGCGTGGGCTTTGACGCTTATGTTACCACCGATTTGGTACACGCGCAGGGCCCCTTCCCCGTCTTTCGCCCCCAGCCCGGTTTTTGGGCGGACCGCCACTTTTGGGCGCCGGAGGTGCATGCCTACCGCGGCCGGTACTATATGCTTGCTTCCTTCAAAAGCGGGGACGCCTGCCGGGGCACCCAGATCCTGGCCGCCGACCATCCCGCAGGCCCCTTTCTCCCCCTTTCCGACCGGCCGGTGACCCCCGGCGAATGGGAATGCCTGGACGGCACCCTTTATCAGGAGGCGGGGCAGAATTACCTCGTCTTTTGCCGGGAATGGGTACAGACCGGGGACGGCGAAATGTACGCGATGCCGTTGGACGAGGAACTAAACCGGGCGGGGGATCCGATCCTGCTCTTTACCGCCTCCAACGCGCCTTGGGCTCGGCCCAGCTTCCCACAGAAGGACGGGCACGAGGTCACCGCTTATGTGACCGACGGCCCCTTTCTCCATCACACGCAGGACGGGGCGCTTTTGATGCTCTGGTCCACCTTTGGGGAGGATGGGTATGTGCAGGGCTATTCCCGTTCCCTCTCCAGTTCGATCACGGGCCCCTGGGCGGCGGAGGATTTGCTCTACAGCCGGGACGGCGGGCATGGAATGCTGTTTCGCACCCTGGACGGGCGGCTGACGCTGGCCCTCCATTCGCCGAATTCCACCGGCGCGGAACGGCTTTTGCTCCTTCCGGTAAGCGAAAACGGCGGCCGGCTGGCCGTTGAAAAATAAACCGAGTGAAGAAAGCGAGGATTTGTAGATGGAACGTTATGCATGGAAGGCGATTGTCAAGGAAGGCAAAATTGACGAGTACATCAAGCGGCACAATGAAATCTGGCCGGAGCTGGTGGAGGTTTTGAAGTCTGCGGGTATCCAAAACTATACCATCTGGAATGTGGGCAACGAGCTGTTCGGGTATTACGAATGCGAAAAGGGCGTGCAGTTTGCCGCCGATACCCAGGCGAAAAGCCCGGTTGTGGACAAGTGGAACGAGTTCATGAAGGACGTCATGATTATGGAAATGGACCCGGAGACCGGCGCCCAGCCTATGCTCAAGCAGGTCTTTTTCCTCGAATAAGTGTGGTATCCTTGAAGCCCCATCCCCGGCCGGACGGATGGGGCTTCGTTTTTTCAAAGCCGGAAAGCCCCGGCACGGCCTCCCTTGCAGGCATCGAATATTAGGGGCAATGGGAAAAGGGGGTGGGCCGCCGGCAGGGAGGCAGCTACCCCAGCGCCCGCCGGAAAGTGGATGAAAGGCCCTTGACTGCCGGCATATTTTTCACCGCCTCCCGGATTTTTGGCGGGAGGGAGTGCCGGATACGGTACCCGAATCCATGCAAGAAGGCGGTACCCGAATCCATGCAAGAAGGCGGTACCCGAATCCATGCAAGAAGGCGGTACC
>CAJFTS010000039.1 GCA_904420015.1 uncultured Clostridia bacterium | reverse complement strand
ATCAAATCGTTATCAAAAGAGAGATATAAAACCGTAAAATCGTTGTGCCACAACGGGTTCGGAGTTTCAAAAAATCACTCCCACTCAATGGTGGCCGGCGGCTTTGAAGTGATGTCGTAAACGATGCGGTTGACATGGGGCACCTCATTGATGATGCGGGAACTGATCTTTCCCAGCACCTCATAGGGAATCTTCGCCCAGTCGGCCGTCATGAAGTCGGTGGTGGTGACGCCCCGCAGGGCGACGGTGTAATCATAGGTCCGCTCGTCCCCCATGACACCTACGCTGCGCATATTGGTCAGGACTGCAAAATACTGATTGATGGACCGGTCAAGGCCGGCGTTTGCCACCTCCTGACGGAAGATGGCGTCCGCATCCTTGAGGATCTCCAGCTTATCATCGGTGATATCCCCGATGATGCGAATGGCAAGGCCGGGACCCGGGAAGGGCTGGCGCCAAACGAGAAACTCCGGGATCCCGAGCTCTAAGCCGGCACGGCGCACCTCATCCTTAAACAGGTCGCGCAGCGGCTCAATCAAGCCTTTAAAGCCGATATCCTCCGGCAGGCCGCCTACGTTGTGATGGCTCTTGATGTTGGCGGCGGAACCGGCGCCGCTTTCAATCACGTCGGGATAGATGGTGCCCTGCACCAGGTACTCCACCTGCCCGAGCTTCTTCGCTTCTTCTTCAAAGACGCGGATAAACTCCTCACCGATGATCTTGCGCTTGCGCTCGGGGTCGCTGACGCCCGCGAGCTTGCCAAGGAAGCGGTCTTTCGCGTCCACACGGATGAGGTTGATGTCAAACTGCTCCCGGAACACCTGCTCGACCTCGTCCCCTTCGTTCTTGCGAAGGAGGCCGTGATCGACAAAAATACAGGTGAGCTGCTTGCCCACCGCCTTATGTACCATAACGGCGGCTACCGAGGAATCCACCCCGCCGGACAGGGCGCAGAGCACCCGCTTGTCCCCCACCTTCCGGCGGATTTCTTCAATCGCACGGGTGGTAAACGAGGACATCTGCCAGTCGCCGGAACAGCCGCACACCTCGAACAGGAAATGGCGCAGCATTTTCTGCCCCTGGGGGGTATGCATGACCTCCGGATGGAACTGCACCGCGTAGAGACCTTGTTCCTTCGATTCCATGGCCGCAACCGGGCAGTTTTTCGTGGTCGCCGTCACCGCAAAGCCTGCGGGCGGCGTCTTTATGTAGTTGGTATGACTCATCCAACAGGTGGTATCCTTGGTAACATCGGAAAAGAGAGCGGAGGACTGGTCCACATGCAGCTCGGTCAGCCCGTATTCCCGGGTATCCGCCCGGGCCACTTCCCCGCCGAACATCTGGCACATCAGCTGCGCGCCGTAGCAGATGCCCAGCACCGGGACGCCCAGCGAAAAAAGCTCCTTTTCGCAGCGGGGTGCGCCCTCGTCAAAAACGCTGCTGGGGCCGCCGGTGAAAATCACGCCGCGGTAGCCCGCCGACCGGATGGAGGAAAGCGGCGTGGTATAGGGCTTTACCTCCGAATACACACCACACTCGCGAACCCGCCGTGCGATCAGCTGATTGTACTGCCCGCCGAAATCGAGCACAAGGATTTTTTCCATTCGATGAGTCTCCTTTATCCTGAACTTTTTCTAGCTTCCTACTCGGATGTTCCACCGCCGTTTTTATAGCTGATCTCCGCCGACACCCGGCCAAACACGCAATTCGCCCGCCAGACCACCGTCTGCGTCTCAATCTCCAGCGTGGAATTAAACAGGTACTTGACCATGGTGGCTTTCCCGTTTTCGTTCTCGTATTCCTTCTGCCAGGACAAGAAACGGCCGCTGCCGTCCCAGCTTTCCACATCCTCCACCCCGATCATCAAATACTCGATGGCCTTGGCGGTCTGCGGATCGGTATTGCCGATCAAAAACCGGGAAGCGGAGCCCAATTCGTCCCCGTCGGTATACGCATCGTAATAAAACTGAAAATTGGTAAAAATCAAGGTGGCCACGCAAACCACCGCCACCAAAATAGAGCGCCAAATCCACCGGCGCTTGTCCTTAAACAGGCCCACACCCAGCAGCAACGCAAAAAATGCAGCCAGACCCACACAGATCCACACAATATTGTCCATAATGGAATCAACGAGGGCGGTAAAATCAATCGACTTTAAAAAGTCTGTCACGATGAAGGTCACCTCATGTCCCGAAATTTGTGCGGCTGGAGGATGGATTTGCTTCTTTGTCGCCGGCTTCCTGGTCTGTTTTCTGATACCAGACAGCAATTGTCTATATTATACACGGTTCGACAAGTCATTGTCAATGCGTCAGACTTCCAAAACAAAACCGCCCGTTGTCGGGCGGTTTGTGATTATGGCTTGCTGATTTCACAAATGGCCTGGGCAATTTCTACGCCGTGGCGGATGCGGGCGATGTCGGCCACACTGACCATCCCCGTTACCCTTCCGTTCTCCACCACCGGCAGACGGCGGATCTGCTCGCAGGACATGACCTGTGCGGCGTCGTCCACATGCTGGCTGGGTGTGACGAAGGTGGTTTTCGCGGTCATGATTTCTCCTGCGTACACCGCCTTGGGATTCTCCCCCTTGGCCACGCACCGCAGTACAATGTCCCGGTCGGTTAGGATCCCCTTGAGCTGGCTGCCTTCCACCACGGGAATGGCGCCGATGTTGTTGTCCTCCATGAGCTTTGCCGCCTCATAAACCGATTGGGTCGTCTGGGCGGTTACCACCCGGGTGCTCATGATTTCGCTGACGTACATACCAGTCACCCTCTCTTCGCTTCAAAAGCCGGCCTTTCCACAAGCGTATTCCTCAGTCCGGCTTTTTGATGAGACTAGTATTTCCGCCTTTTCGTCTGGTTATTCCATCGTTGCGCTCGATGACCCGCCTCGGCCGCCATTCCCATGCCCGGCGCATCCCGTCCGCGGGCGCATCCAAAACAAAATCCGCCCGGTAGCCTTTGAGAAACGCCGCAATACCTGTCCTTTTTGCCCGCCTGTTATAGGGACAGACCTCCTGGCAGCGGTCGCAGCCCCAACAGCAGCCGCTTTTTTCCATTAAATCCCGCTCCCAGCCGCTTAATTCCCCTTTTTTCTGGGTAATGGCGGAAAGGCATCGGTCCTTCTCAAAGCCGTCCTGCAAAGCATTCCCCGGGCAGGCGGCGCGGCAGGCCAGACAGCCGATACAGCTCTTGGGCTCTGCTCCGGTCGGCTCCACCGTAAGGTCGGTAACGATTTCGCACAAAAAGCACCACGAGCCGTATTCTTCGTTAATCAGCAGCCCGTTTTTCCCGATTACCCCCAGCCCCGCCCGCGCAGCGGCATAGACCTCCGGAATAGGGGAATTGTCCACAAAAGGCACAAAGCAGGCCGCTGGGAAAGCGGCCTGCAGGCGGGAGACGGCATCCTGCAGCATTTCTCCCGCCACTTGGTGGTAATCGGGTACCCGCGCATAGCGGGACAAGTTCCCCGGCTCGTTTGAGACCAAATAGGGAAGCAGAAGCATGAGAATGCTCTCGGCTCCCTTGGGCAGACGGGCGGCCGCCCGGCAGTCGAGCAACCGGCCGGCCACTTCTCCGTATCGGCACACGCCGCAGGCGGGAAACCCGCTTGCAGCCAGGTACGGCCATATTTTCGACATGGGAAGTATCACATCATCACCTCAAGCGTGTCCGTCCGCCCTGCCTCTCTTTGCTAACGCAGCTGGGCGAAAATCCGTTTCTGCGCCCCTGATTTTATTAAAAAGAGAGCCAGCGGGATTCCCAGCACCATACTGGCCGCCGCTTCGCCCAAGCCGACCTCCACAATCATGGAGAACCACAGCGGGTGCCCCAGAGCCAGGGAGAGCTCGGTCCCGATAAACAGGACGTTGAACACCACCGGCGGCAAGGTCGCCAAAACCGGGACCCCCTTTATGCAGACATTCCTAAGCAGATAGCTGCACACGGCGGCAAGCAGGGTTGCGGCGGAGCCCACGAAAATGTCCAAAACCCCTAAGACGTTGGTTCCCATGGCGGCGCCTACGGCGTTGGAAAGGATGCAGCCGAGGGTCAAGCCCGGAATCGCGGCGGGGGTAAAGATGGGCAGGATGGTCAGCACCTCGGAGACCCGGCACTGAAAGGGCCCGAAGCTAATGGGGGCCAAGGCCAGGGTGAGGGCGGTGTACAGCGCGGCGATTACCGCGCCCTCCACCAGACGGCGTAACGCTTTGTTTGGCATTTTCATCATTCCTTCGTAGTTTTCTTTTAGGTCAGGAGGTTGCGACTGACCGCCGCGAGAAAGCGCGGCACTTTCTATGTCATCCGCTCAAGGGAGCGGTTTTTTTACGGAGGCGAATTTTGATTCCATGATACAAACGCACCCATCGCTTTCTCTATGTACAGCATGGGCAGTGACACTTCTCTTAAGAAATAATCAATTGACTTTTATCCGAATTCATAGTATTATAATCCCAATTCGGATAAAACAAGGTCGACATGGAGGGACAATATGAAAACAAAATATAGTAAAAATCTTATGGACTATAACCAGTTGGACAGTAAGATTGACCGGATTTATCACGATTATCTTTCGGCAAGCGGATTTTCTCTGACTACTATGTGGATTTTATACTCTGCTTATACCGGTGAGAGAACCCCTACACAGTCGGAAATATGTGAGACATGGCGCTGCTCGCCACAAACGATCAATTCCGCTTTGAAAGTTTTGGAGAAAAAAGAGATCGTGGAACTGAAACTTGCAGCTGGAAATCGAAAAAACAAATACATTCACTTAACGGATAGCGGTATGGAATTGTGCGAACAATTAGTCGAACCGCTCATTGAGGCAGAAAACCTTGCCTTTTCTGTTCTGACCGTGGAGGAACAAGAAAATCTGATAGCTTTATTCCAAAAATATAGCGACGCCTTAGATCATGAAATCCAGCGATATAGAAAGGGAGCTGCTTATGACACAAAAGCAAATTGAAAACAGAGCTTTAATCATAACGACATTAGTAAATTTAATGATAGCCGCAGCGGGAACCGGCATGTACTTTATTACCGGTCTGCAAATGCTCTTTCTTGACGGTTTCTTCTCTCTGATTTTAGTGATTTCATCCGTTACTGCTGTTTTCATTTCAAAACTAAGCGGGAAAACAACAAAACGTTACCCGCAAGGTCTTTATTTTCTGGAACCCCTATATGCAATTTTTAAGTCTATCCTAATAATTGCAGTGATGATTCATGCCCTGATCAGTTCAGCGCAGGTTGCTTTTGATTATTTCTTAAACGGAAATGGGCAGATCATGAACACGTCGCCAATTCCGGCATACTCAGCAGCGATGACTGTGCTTTGCTTCGGCCTGTCTGTTTTTAATCGTAAGCAATACAAAAAAACAAATTACACAAGTACAATGTTACATGCAGAGTATCAAGCCAATTTTATTGATGGCTTGCAGTCGGCCTCCATCGGTGTAGCGATCCTTATTTTGTGGCTCATTCCTTTAGATTCCTCTTTGGGATTTTTGCATTACACCGGCGACTTTTTTATTTTGGTCGCTCTCTTTGTGACGTCTATCAAAAGCCCTGTTGTTCTCGTCGTTGAATCATTCCATGAGTTAACGGGCGGGATCACACAGGACAAGGATATTTGTGAAGCTGTGAAATTGTCCACAGGACTTCCTGCATCTGCTTTTACGGTACAAAAAACCGGCATGAAAATAAAAGTCTGTATTCCAAAGTCCGTTATCTTGCAAACAGATTTAGCCGCCAAAGAAGATATGCTACGAATTCTACGACAGTATTACGATTATGCAGAGATAAAATATACTGCATAAACTTGCTGTTTCCTGCTTTATTACGAGTATGATTACAACTGCTCTGAAATCGAAGCAATGGAACATGGAGTGCTGATGCAATCGCTCAATCCATTGCCCATGCCAGAGAAAAGGTAAAGGTGTAGATGAGGAAATCTCAGCGCATGACTGTTAAGCATACCCTTGTATCTTCGGATATGAGGGTATTTGCTTTGTGTTCTTTCATGGAAATTTACGGATGCGGGATTTCCGGATGCAGCTGGTACCAGATCTCCGGCATCAGGCAGTCCTCGTTTACCGTAGCCAGGGCAGGGTCTACCGCCGTCTCCCCTTCCTGAAGGCGGCGCGCCACGATGACGATACGCGCGTCGTCGAAAAGGAAGGAGCAGGAGGACAGGGTGAGAAGCTCGTCGTCCGCATCCACGGTAACGGGGATGTCGTAGAGAGAGCGCTCCCGCACCTCGTCGACGAAGCTGAGGAAATCTTCATCGCTGGCAAAATCGGTGCGCAGGTAATGGAAGTTCGGGGCATGCTCCTCGTTGGTACTGGCGTAAAACACCGAGACGATCTCATAATCCCCGGTCTGGTACACCGTATCCATCTGAATGGAGGCGTGCTGCTGGTAATAGGACAAATCCTTGTACTTTTCCATATCCCCGAACATCTGGCCGTTTTCCACCCGGTGGCCGTAGATAATCAGGTTGCGGTCGGTACCGTCGATCTTGTTGCGGTAATCAAAATAGGGGTTGCCGAAAACGCTGCGCTGCTTATAGAAATTGCGGTTGAGATAATACTCATTGTCCGCCGCCTGGGTTACCGGATAATTCATATGGGTGCCCGGAACCTGGATATAGCCGCGCACATCGGGATTGCTGCGGTACAGGTCGGCAAAGGCGGCGGGCACCCAGTCGGGAACCTCCACCACCGGTTCACTGGAGTCCTCCTTCCCTTCTGCGCTGTCCGGCGCAGGCGGGGCGATGGGGGACGAGCTGCTGTCCGACCGGTTATAGCCCCCCGCAAGCTGGGAATAGAGGCTGTCGTTCTGGGAGGGCTTGATGAGCTGATCGTCCACCAGATACCACACCGAGAAAAGGAAGGCGGCCACCGCCGCAAGCAGCACCAGCTTAAAGAGCACGTCGGAGAACCGGTCCCCCTTCCACGGCAGGTATTCCGACAAAAAGCCCAGGAACCCAGGGCGCTTCGGAACGCGGCCGGTGGATACCGGCCAGGGTGTGATCTCCTTTAAAAACCGCTTTCCCCGGCTTTTTTTGGTAAGCGGAATGCCGGTTTTCAGGAATTCCGGGTCCTTCTCCAAAAGAAGGCGGAGCATGTTGAGGGCGTGGGATGCCGAACCGGTGCGTACATAAGAGCGGTCGTTTTCCTTGGCGTACTGCACCTTCTTTACCCAGACGGTCTTTCCATCGGATACGGCGACGAATACCAGACCTACCGGCTTCTCCGCCGTCCCTCCGGTGGGGCCGGCGATGCCGGTAATCCCCACGCCTAAGTCCGCCCGGCCCGCCCGCCGCGCGCCGATAGCCATGGCGCAGGCGGTCTGCTCGCTGACGGCGCCGTATTTTTGCAAGGTTTTCGGCGGTACGCCTAAGAGATTGGTTTTCTTTTCGTTGGAGTAGGTGACAAAGCTGTTTTCGATCACGGCGGAAGCGCCGGAGACGTCGGTAATCCGCTTGGCAAGCAGACCACCGGTGCAGGATTCGGCACAGGCGAGGGTCTTTCCCGCCCCTTTGAGCTTCTCCACCACCGCCGTTTCCAAATTCCCCACGTCGACGCCGTAGACCGCGCTGCCCAGCCGTTCTTTCAGTTCCTCCACCATCGGCCGGCACATGGCGTCCGCCATCTCCCTGGAGGCGGCCCGTGCGGTTACGCGCAGCTGCATTTCCCCGGTCTTGGCATAGGGGGCCACCGTGGGGTTCTCCCCCTGCATCAGGTCCACCGTCATAGCCTCCGCCTTGGATTCGCCCACCCCGAACACGTGCAGGGTATGGGAGACGATGACCAGATCCGACCGCTTTTGCAGCCAGGGGCGTACACTGTGGTCGAACATATGCCGCAGCTCTCTGGGAGGGCCGGGGAGCATGATGACTGCCTTTCCCTCCTTTTCGATGACACAGCCGGGTGCGGTGCCCCATTCGTTTTCGAATATCACACAGCCTTCGGGAAGCATGGCCTGCTTGACGTTGTTTTCCGTCATCTCCCGGCCCAGCTTATCAAAGAAAGCCTGTATCTTTTCCAAAGAAGCCGTATCCAGCACCCGCTTTACGCCCAGCACCTTGCAGATGCCCTCGCAGGTGATGTCGTCCACCGTAGGGCCCAGGCCGCCGGTGGTAATGACCAGATCGCTGCGGGACAGGGCCTGACGCAGCGTAGCGGTCAGCCGGTCCATATTGTCCCCTACCACCACCTGGTAATGGACGGTGATGCCGAAGGCGGCCAATTCCCTGGCAATGTATTGGGCGTCGGTATTGACGATGTCGCCCAAAAGCAGTTCGGTTCCAATGGACAAAATCTCCGCTCTCAATCAAATCCCTCCCAATCAAATGGAGTTTCCGTCGGCGTACAGCATTTGTGCCCGGGCGCCGCCGATGGCCCGGCGCACCATTTCCTCCCATTCAAAGGCCCCCTCCGCCTTTTCCACCTCCTCGAGGTTGGGGCGGGTTTTGGGATGCCTGGGGGTAAAGACGGTACAGCAGTCCTCATAGGGCTGGATGGATATGTCAAAGGTCCCGATTTTCCGGGCGATGGTAACGATCTCGTCCTTATCCATACCGATCACCGGACGGAACACCGGCATGCGGGCAACGGCGTCGGTGCAGGCAAGGGCCGCCATGGTCTGGCTGGCCACCTGGCCGACGCTCTCGCCGGTCACAAGGGCCTGGCAGTCGTTTTGCTCCGCCAGCTCCTGGGCGATCCGCATCATGAAGCGGCGCATCAAAATGGTGAACAAGTCCTGGGGACAATGCTCCTTTATGGCCTCCTGCAATTCGGTGAAAGGGACCACCAGCAGCTTAATCCGCCCGGCATAGCAGGCCACCTGCTCGAGGAGCTCCACGACCTTTCTTTCCGCCCGTTCGCTGGTATAGGGCGGGCTGGCAAAATGCACCGCCGTCAACTCGACCCCTCGCTTTGCGATCATATACCCGGCTACCGGGCTGTCGATGCCGCCGGAAATGAGCAGCGCGGCTCTCCCGGCCGTTCCTACCGGCATGCCGCCCGCCCCGGGCAGGGAACCGGCGTGAATATAGGCGCCGAAATCCCGCACCTCCACCATCACCGTCACGTCCGGATGATGGACGTCTACCTTCAGATGGGGGAATGCCTCCAGCAGACGCCCGCCCATCTCCCTGCAAATATCCGGAGATTTGAGCGGGAATGCCTTATCCGCCCGCTTTGCCTCCACCTTAAAGGTACGCGCACAAAGAAGGGTGTCCTCCAGATAAGCGGGCGCTTCCTCTAAAATCGCGTCCATCCTTTTTTCCGTCACCCGCGCCTTGTTCAGGGCGGCGATGCCGAACACCCGGCTCAGCTGCTCCACCGCCTCGTTTAGGTCGATGTCCTCGGATTTCGGGGTAACGTAGAGGGTGGACTGGGCATTCTGGATGGAAAACTCACCCAGAGGCTTTAACCGGCGGCGGATGTTTTTGATGAGCACCGCCTCAAAGGTAGAGCGGTTGAGGCCCTTGAGCGCCAGTTCCCCCACCTTTAATAAAATCATTTCCTGCATACGATCTCCTCGTTTCGGTCGTCATTGGGTTATTCTTTCGCTTCCCTGCAAAGCTCATAAAGGATATTGAGGGCCTCAATGGGGGTGAGGGTGTTCACATCCACCTCCCGAAGCCGTCGGGATATGTTCTCTGCGGCGGACGGGGCGAAGCTCATCTGCCCGCTTTCCTCCGGTCCCGGCGGAGGCGGCGCCTTACGCTTTTTCGAATGAACCGGCCTTACGGCAGCGTAACCCTCCCCTTCCAGCTGGCGGAGAATCTGCTTGGCGCGGGCCATCACCGTGTCCGGCACCCCGGCCAGCTTTGCGACCTCGATGCCGTAGCTGTCGTCCGCCCCGCCGCGGACAATCCGGCGAAGGAAGGTGATGTCGTCCCCCCGCTTCTTGACGGCGATGTTGTAGTTTTTCACGCCATCGAGCTCGTCCTCCAGGGCCGTCAGCTCATGATAATGGGTGGCGAACAGCGTTTTTGCCCCCAGCTTCTTTTTATCCGCCACATATTCGAGCACCGCCCTTGCAATGGACATGCCGTCGAAGGTGGAGGTGCCGCGGCCGATCTCATCGAGGATCAGCAGGCTGCGGCGGGTGGCGTTTTTGAGGATGAAGGCGACCTCGGTCATTTCCACCATGAAGGTGGACTGGCCGGAGGCCAGGTCGTCCGACGCGCCCACCCGGGTAAAGATGGAGTCGGTAATGCCGATGTCGGCAGCGGCGGCGGGGACAAAACAGCCGATCTGCGCCATGAGCACAATCAGCGCCGTTTGGCGCATATAGGTGGATTTGCCCGCCATATTGGGCCCCGTAATGATGGCCGCCCGGTTTTCGTCGTCATCGAGGAGGGTGTCGTTTGGAACAAAAGGCACGTCCTTCATCACGGTTTCCACCACCGGATGGCGGCCTTCCACGATGCGGACCGTACTCTCCATATTCACCTGGGGGCGGCAATAGCCGTTTATAGCCGCCGTCTGGGCAAAGGAGCAGAGAACGTCCAAGCGTGCGACCGCTTGGGCGGTGTTCTGGATGCGGGAAAGCTGTTCGGAGACAAACTTGCGCACCTGCTCATAAAGCTGGTACTCCATGGCGACGATCCGCTCCTGGGCGCCCAGCACCCGCATTTCCAATTGCTTTAGCTCGTCGGTGATGTACCGCTCACAGTTGGTAAGGGTCTGCTTGCGGATATAGGTGGGCGGCACCTGGCTGAGGTTGGATTTGGTCACCTCAATATAGTACCCGAATACCCGGTTGTAGCCCACCTTCAAATTCTTGATGCCGCTTCGCTCCCGCTCCTGGGCCTCGATCTTGGCGATAAAGCCCTTCGAGTCGGTCATATCCTCCCGGATGTCGTCGAGCTCTTCAGAATAGCCCTTTCGGATGATGCCGCCCTCCTTAACGGATACCGGCGGTTCCTCCACAATGGCCCGCTCAATCAAGTCGTGCACATCCTCCAACGGATCGATGGCGGTGTGGATTTCCCGGAGCATTCCCGCCTTGGCATTTTGCAGGATCTCCTTGATACGGGGGAGGTATTCCAGCGACTTGGACAGCGCTTTCAGCTCCCGTCCCCCGGCCGAACCGTAGACCACACGGGTCATCAGCCGCTCCATATCGAACACGCCCTGCATCAGCTCCCCCAGCTCCGCCCGGGCAATCCCTTCGCTGTAAAGCTCGTCGACGGCGTTGAGGCGCTGGGTGATGCGCGCGCAGCTGACCAGCGGCTGCTCAATCCAAAACTTAATCAGCCGCTTGCCCATGGCGGTGCGGGTCTTGTCCAGCACCCACAGGAGGGAGCCCCGCTTTTCCTTGGTGCGCATGGTCTGGGTCAGCTCCAGGTTGCGGCGGGTGGACAGGTCCAACTGCATATACTGGGCTTCGCTGTAAAGGCTGATTCCCTGGATGCGTTCGAGTCCGGTTCGCTGGGTTTCATAAAGATACCCCAGCGCCACCCCCAGCGCCACCGTGGCGTTGGGCTTTCCCTCCAGCTCCAGGGTTTTGAGGGTACAGTTAAAATGCCGGCGGATCAGGTCCGCGCATTTGTTTTCGTCAAAATTGGCGTCCGGCTGGACCGAAACCACGCCGTTTACCTTGTTTTTGCAGAAATCGGTGATCTCCTTGTTTTGTCCCGCCTCCGGGTTCAGGAGCACTTCGCTGGGATTAAACCGGCCGATTTCGTTGCAGATGCGCTGGGCAAGGTCCCCGTCGTCAAGCTCGGTAACCTGCATGTCGCCGGTAGAGCTGTCGGTAAAGCACAAGCCCGCCCGGTTGCCGAACATGGCGACCACGCACAGGAAGTTGTTCTTCCCTTCGTCGAGCATGGAGTTTTCAATCACGGTGCCGGGCGTGACCACCCGCACCACCTCCCGGCGAACCAGGCCCTTGGCCTTGGCCGGATCCTCCGTCTGCTCGCAGATGGCAACCTTGTAGCCCTTTGCCACCAGCCGGGCGATGTACGCCTCGCAGCTGTGGTAGGGCACGCCGCACATGGGAGCCCGCTCATCCTGGCCGCAGTCCCGCCCGGTGAGGGTCAGCTCCAGTTCCTTGGACGCGAGCTTGGCGTCCTCAAAGAACATTTCATAGAAATCCCCTAATCGGAAAAAGAGGATGGAATCCGGATTCTCTGCCTTGATGTTCAAATATTGCTGCATCATCGGCGAAAGGTTCGCTTTCAAGCGCAATCACCTCTTCTACTGCAACTGGTGCAAAATCTCATGGAAGCTTTATTATATCACAAAAAAGCAGGGCAGGGAACGAAACTTCGGCAATTTTCGCCGCCTTTTTCGTTCCCTGCCCGTCCCATTTGAATGCCTTAGTTGCAGCCCGAACAGCCCGAGCAGCTGCCCGAACAGCCGGATGACGCCTGGGCGGTATCCGGATCGCCGCCGTTTGCAGAGACGGTGATGATGGTGTTAATCTCATTCAAAAGCTCGTCCATGGCCTGCTTCGCGTCATTATAGGCCGCCATATGCTCGTTTTGCATAACGGTGTCGTAGCATGCGCGCAGCTCGGCATTGAGCCGGTCCAGCTTCTCCTGATCCCGCTTTTCCTTGCTGGCCTCGGAATTGATGGAGATGCGCTTGAGGTTGAATTCGCCGATCAGCCGCTGCAGCTCCTCGTCTTGGTCGTTGGCCTCCTTGGCCGCCATAAAGGCTTTGAAACGCGCGTCCTCCTGGATGGCGCGGCCCAGCGCTCTCGTCTGTTCTAAGATATCCATCGCTTGGTTCCTCCTAAATTTTATTCGGCTTCGGCGACCGCTTCCCCTACGAGAATCCAATTTCTCGCGCGGGTCACATTCACCTTTACCGTATGCCCGATCAGCTCAGGCTTCCCGGAAAACTCAATCATCACGTTGCCGTCGGTCCGCCCGGAAAGCAGGCCGTCCTTTCCCATTTCCTCGCACAGGACCTCCACCACCTGCCCCACCATCGCGGCTGAACGCTGGGCGGCGATCCCCTCTTGTACCTGTAAGAGCTCGGAGAACCAGGCCGACTTTACTTTGGCCGGGACGGGGTCCTCCATTTCGGCTGCGGGGGTACCCTGCCTGGGGGAAAAGATAAAGGTAAACAAGGAGGTGTAACGCACCTCCTGGATGAGGGAAAGCGTCTCTTCAAAGTCCTCCCGCATCTCGCCCGGAAAACCGACGATAATGTCGGAGGTGAGAGAGAGATCCGGGATCCGCTTTTTCGCATAGTCGATCAGCTGCAAATACTGTTCACGGGTATAATGCCGGTTCATGGCCTTGAGAATACGGTTGCTTCCCGACTGAACCGGCAGATGCAGGTGATGGGAAATCTTCCGGCTCTCGGCAATGACGTCGATGAGCTCCCGGGTGGCGTCCTTGGGATGGGAGGTCATAAACCGGATTTTAAAGTCCCCCGGCAGCGCGTCGATACTCTTTAAAAGCCGGGCAAAGGATACCGGCTCCGGCAGGTCCTTGCCGTAGGAATTGACGTTTTGCCCCAGAAGGGTAATCTCCTTATAGCCGGCGGCAATGATCTCCTTCGCCTCCGTCAGGATGGCGTCCACCGTTCGGCTGCGTTCCCGTCCCCGCACATAGGGGACAATGCAGTAGGAGCAGAAGTTGTTGCATCCGTACATGATGGGCAGCCATGCCTTCCACACGCCGTCCCGCCGCACCGGAAGCCCTTCCGCCACCACCCCGTCCCCGTCCGGCCGCTCGAACACCCGCCGTTCGCAGGTAAGCACCCGGTAGAGAAGCTCCGGCAGCCGATGGACCACATGGGTGCCGAACACCAGGCTGACGTAGGGAAAGCTTTTGCGGATGCGTTCGGCCGCCTGGGGCTGCTGCATCATGCAGCCGCACAGCCCTAAGATGGTGGCCGGATGGCGTTCCTTAATGTGCTTTAAAGCCCCCACGTTGCCGAACACCCGATCCTCCGCATGCTCGCGGATGGCGCAGGTATTGTACAGGATAAAATCCGCTTCCTGGGGGTCCTCTGTAAATTCAAATCCCATCTGGGCAAGCATTCCTTTGATCCGTTCCCCGTCCGCCACGTTGCCCTGGCAGCCGTAGGTGTGGACATGGGCCAGCGGAACCGGGTTGCGGGTGCGCAGAAGCATCAGCTCCCGGACCTGTTTTGCATATTCTTTTTGGCGCTCCAGTTCCTCGGCGGGAACCGTCTTGCTGCGTTTCTCGGACAAAAGCTCGTTCCTCCCATTTTCATGCAATGGTTTTAATCCGGCCATCCCGCGCGTTTGCTTCGCCGTTTCGGCGCGGCCTGCGGCGGATTCATCCACGGGGTGCCTTCTTTCAAAAGGGGGACAACGCATCCTTTCCGTTCCGCCCTTTGAGGCCGGGGCACCGTCAAACGGCTCCCCTTCCCTTCTGCTAAGCCTTCCACGGCGGCCAAAGGAAGCGGGCGGCTGCCGGCAGCCGCCCGTGTTCAAGCGATACGCCTTTATTTTGCCACAATGTTGACCAGCTTGCCTTTGACGTAGATTTCCTTGACGATCTGCTTGCCGTCAAGGAAGGGGACGATTTTCTCCGACGCCTTGGCGTTTGCAATGGCGTCGGCCGCCTCGCTGCCGGCGGGGATGGTGATGCGGTCGCGCACCTTGCCGTTGATCTGTACGGCAACCTCGATCTCGTCTTCCCTGCACTTTTCCTCGTCATATTCCGGCCACTGCTGGTCGGTCACCATGCCGCCGTAGCCCAGAATCTCCCACAGCTCTTCGGTAATGTGGGGCGCAAAGGGATTCAACAGCAGCAGCAGGATACGGTATTCCTCTTTCGTAATCCCGCCGGCCGCCGCGATGTCGTTGATGAGGGCCATCATGGCGGCGATGGCGGTATTGAACTTCAGGTTGTCGATGTCCTCGGTAACCTTGCGGATGGTCTTATGGAAGGGCTTTTCCAGCTCAGGGCGGATGGAGCCGTCCATGACGTTCTTCTGCAAATCCCAGATGCGGTCCAAGAAGCGCCGGCAGCCGCGGATGGAGCTGCTCGACCAGGGCGCGGCCTTTTCAAAGTCACCGATGAACATTTCGTACATGCGCATGGTGTCCGCGCCGTACTCCTTAACGATGTCGTCGGGGTTGACCACGTTGCCGCGGGATTTGCTCATCTTTTCCCCGTTTTCCCCCAAAATCATGCCGTGGCTGGTCCGCTTGGCATAGGGCTCACAGGTGGGGACCACCCCGATGTCGTAAAGGAATTTGTGCCAGAACCTCGAATAGAGCAGATGCAGGGTGGTATGTTCCATGCCTCCGTTGTACCAGTCCACCGGCATCCAGTAGTCGAGCGCCTCCTTGCTGGCCAGCTCCTTGTCGTTGTGCGGATCGCAGTAGCGCAGGAAATACCAGCTCGACCCCGCCCACTGGGGCATGGTGTCGGTCTCCCGCTTAGCCTTGCCGCCGCAGTGGGGGCAGGTGGTCTCCACCCAGTCGGTAAGCGCCGCCAGGGGAGATTCCCCATCTTCGGTGGGCTCGTAGCTCTCCACCTCCGGCAGCTTCAAGGGAAGCTGCTCCTCCGGCAGCGGCACGTAGCCGCATTTGTCGCAAATCACAATCGGGATCGGCTCGCCCCAATACCGCTGACGGGCGAACACCCAGTCGCGCAGCTTGAAGTTGACCTTCGGCTCCCCTAAGCCCTGTTCCTTGAGCCAAGCGGTGATCTTTTCCTTGGCTTCCTCCACGGCCAGCCCGTCGAGCATGCCGGAATTGACCATCACGCCGGTGGCGCAGTCGGTAAACGCTTCCTTCTGGACGTCGCCGCCCTTGACCACCTCGATGATGGGCAGGTCAAACTTCTTGGCAAATTCCCAGTCCCGGGTGTCGTGGGCCGGAACCGCCATGATGGCGCCGGTGCCGTAGGAAATGAGAACGTAATCGGAAATAAAAATGGGGATTTCCCTGCCGTTGACCGGATTTACCGCCATAACGCCGTCGAGCCGCACGCCGGTCTTGTCCTTGGCCACCTCGGTGCGCTCAAAGTCCGACTTACGGGCGGCCTCTTCCTGGTAAGCCTTGATTTCGTCCAGGTTTCGAAGCTTTCCCGCCCATTTTTCCAAAATCGGGTGCTCGGGCGAAATGACCATGTAAGTAGCGCCGAACAGGGTGTCCGGCCGGGTGGTATACACCCGCAGCTTGTCGCCGGCGGTGGTGGCGAAATCCACCTCCGCACCGGTGGAACGGCCGATCCAGTTTCGCTGCTGGGTTTTCACCCGGTCGATGTAATCCACCTGGTCCAGATCGTCCAGCAGCCGCTGGGCATAGGCGGTAATCTTGAGCATCCACTGGCTCTTGGTCTTGTGGATGACCTCGCCGCCGCACCGCTCGCAAACGCCGCCGACCACCTCTTCGTTGGCCAGCACGCATTTGCAGGAGGTGCACCAGTTGACCGCCATCTCCTTCTTATATGCAAGGCCCTTTTTAAACAGCTGCAGGAAAATCCACTGCGTCCATTTGTAGTAAGACGGATCGGTGGTATTGATCTCCCGGCTCCAGTCGAAGGAAAGGCCCAAGGACTGCAGCTGCTGCTTAAAGCGGGCCACATTCTTCTTGGTCACAATCTCCGGATGCACGTGGTTTTTGATGGCGAAATTCTCCGTCGGCAGGCCGAAGGCATCCCACCCCATGGGATAGAGGACGTTAAAGCCCTCCAGCCGCTTTTTGCGGGCCACGATATCCAGCGCCGTATAGCTGCGGGGATGGCCTACGTGCAGCCCCTGCCCGGAGGGATAAGGAAACTCCACCAGCGCATAAAACTTTGGTTTGCTATAGTCGTTTTTCGCGTGGAAAACGCCCTTTTCCTCCCAGATGTCCTGCCACTTCTTTTCTATCTTAGAAAAGTCGCACTTCATTTCGTTTCTTCCTCCTCAACCTTTGCAAACAGTTCCGCCGGCTCCACCGGCTGTCCGTCGGTCCAGAGCCGTTCGAGCGAATAGAAATCACGGGTATCCTCCAAAAAGAAATGGACGACCACATTGCCGTAGTCCGCCAAAATCCAGGAGGAGGAATGATACCCCTCCACACGGGCGGGCATCCTGTCAAATTTGGTTTTCAGCTGATATTCCACCTCGTCCGCCAGCGCCTTGACCTGGGTGGTGGAGGTACCGGTGCAGATGACGAAATAATCCGCCAAAATCGTCAGATCCCGGATATAGATGGCTTTGATGTCCTTGGCCTTCTTTTTATCTAAAATGCAAGCGATTTCCTGGGTCAGTTCCAATGCCGTCATTCGCGTTTCTCCTTTTCCGCCTGGCCCTGCAAAAAGAGCAGGCTTTCATTATAGGCGTCGATGGTGTCCGGCGCCACCGTGCGGCCGCGGCTGATGAGATCGGTCACGGTAAACGCAATCCCCGCCACAATGGCCTTCCGAAGGCTTTCCTTGGCAATCTCCCGCACCGCCCGGGCATCCTCATACTCCCGGTCGTCCGACGTATAATCGGCCACAAACACCACCTGTTCGAGCAAAGACATCCCTGCCCGGCCGGTGGTATGGTAGCGGATGGCGTCGAAGATATCCGGGTCGCCGATTTTCAGAACGTCCCGCACGAAGATGGCGCCTGCGATTCCATGCCACAGCTTCTGGGACGAGCGTTCCACGTTTGTTAGGATTGTACCAGAATTCTCGATGATTTGCAACTGGGCCTCCCCGCCGACATCCTTCATGACGTCGTGCAGAAGTCCCGCCAGCCGTGCCTTTTCCACATCGGCGCCGTACCGCTCGGCCAGCCGCACCGCAGCCTTGGACACCTCGATGGAATGCACATACCGTTTCTCCGTTAGCTTTTCCCGCAAAACCGCCTCGTACTCCATACTCCATCCCTTCCCTTTTGCTTGCAATGAATTGCCTTACGGTGCACATCCGGCCGCCATCTCCGCCGCGGCAAACGCCGGAAAGCACGCGGCTAACCGTTCGTATATAGCCCCCGCTCCCGCAAATACCGCGCCACCCTCTCGGGTACCAGGTCCCCGACCGGCTGCCCGGCGCGGACCCGTTTGCGCACCTGGGTGGAGGAAATGGGCAGAAGCGGAAAATTAATCACCGCCGTGCGCGCCCCGTAGACGCCGCGCAGCCGGTCGGCGTACCGATAGAGGTCCTCCGCCGAATCCTCGTCCCGGGGGGCGGCGCACAGAACCGCCAAATGGGCGATGTCCCCAAAGCGGTACCACTTTTCCAGCGTCAGGAACATATCCGACCCGGTGATGAAATACAGCGCGCTGTCCGGGTAACGGCGGCGAAATTCCATAAGCGTGTCCACCGTATAGCTTTTGCCGCCCCGAATGAGCTCCATGTCGGATACGTCCAGCTCCGCTTCTCCCTCTACCGCCAGCTTACACATGGCGTACCGGTCGTCCCCGCCGGCCAAGTCCGGCTGGATCTTGTGGGGCGGGGTCGCGGTGGGAACCAGGAACACCACGTCAAGCCCCAGCGCCCTCGCAAACCGCTTGGCCAGGCTGATATGGCCCAGATGCACCGGGTTGAAGGTTCCCCCGTAAATGCCGATTTTCTTCAACATCTGCCACTCCCATCGGGGTTTTTAAGCCGTACCGCGCTTACTCAAGCGCGATCTTTGGCTCCTTTTGGTTTCTGCGAAAGAGCACAAACCGGCTGCCGATTACCTGGACTACGTCCGCCTTGGTGCCTGCCGCCGCTGCGTCGGCCACCTGGCGTACCGATTCCGGCGAGGTCTCCAGCACCCGCACCTTTATCAGCTCCCGCACCCGCAGGGCGTCGTCGAGCTGGGTGATGAGCGCGTCGTTGACGCCGCCCTTCCCTACCTGAAAAATCGTCTCCATCTGATTGGCAAGGCCCCGCAAATAGGCCCGTTGCTTACTTGTGAGCATATCGTTTCTCCGTTCTTAAAATTCCTGCTTTACGCCTTTTCGCGCAACGCCTGTTCCAATAGTCTAAGCGCCCTGCCCCGATGGCTGACGGTATCCTTCTGCGCGTCGGTCAGCTGGGCGAAGCTGCGCCCATCCTCCATGAGGAAAATCGGGTCGTAGCCGAAGCCGCCCGCTCCCACCGGCTCAAACGCGATGGTTCCCTCGCACGTCCCCTCGACGCAAAGCTCCTCACCCGACTCCAATATGCAGCAGACCGCGCAGACAAACCGCGCTGTTCGCCGCTCCTTCCCTACCCCCTGAAGATTGCGCAAAAGCTTTGCAATGCGCATCTCATTGGTAGCGCCTTCCCCCGCGTACCGGGCCGAGTAAATGCCCGGCGCGCCGTTTAGCGCATCCACCGCAAGCCCGGAATCGTCCCCGATGGAGGGAAGGCCGCTCTTTTTGAAAGCCGCCCTTGCCTTGATGCGGGCGTTTTCCATAAAGGTGCTTCCGGTCTCCTCGACATCGGAGAAATCCACCTTCGCCTGGGACAGGGATACCGGCTCAATCCCGATGGGGCGCAGAAGCCGGGCAATTTCCTCGAGCTTGCCGGGATTTTGGGTAGCAACCACAAAACGCCTCATTCGTCCGCCTCCGCTCCCTCAAAGAGCGCCTGGGCGAAGGAGGCCGCGTCAAAGGGCTGCAGGTCGTCCATCTGCTCGCCCACGCCGATGTACTTCACCGGCACCTGCAGCTCCTCCATAATGGAGATGACCACGCCGCCCTTGGCCGTACCGTCAAGTTTGGTGAGCACGATGCCGGTAATCCCCGCCGCATTCTTAAACTCCCTGGCCTGGTTGACCGCATTCTGGCCCGTGGTGGCGTCGAGCACCAGCAGCACCTCTTGGTCCGCGTCGGGAAGCTCCCGCTTGATGACCCGGCTGATCTTGGCAAGCTCGTCCATCAGGTGCTTCTTATTGTGCAGCCGTCCGGCCGTATCCACCATCACCACATCCGCACGGCGGGCCTTGGCCGCGGCGATGGCGTCGAACACCACCGCCGCCGGGTCCGCCCCTTCGGCGTGGCGGACCATTTCCGTCTGGCTGCGCTTAGCCCAAATCTCCAGCTGCTCGCCTGCCGCCGCGCGGAAGGTATCCCCCGCGGCCAGGATGACCTTCTTGCCCTCTTCCCGCAGCTGGTTGGCAAGCTTGCCGATGGTGGTGGTCTTGCCCACCCCATTGACGCCGATCACCAAAATGACCGAAGGCCGGCTGTTCAGGTGAAGGGTCTGGTCCCCTTCCAAAAGCCCGGCGATGATCTCCCGCAAAAGGCGTTTGACCTCTTCGGAATCGCTGACCTTTTCCTTCTTTACCCGCTCGCGCAGTTCCCCGCAGATGCGTTCGGAGGTAAGCATCCCCACATCCGCCATAATCAAGATTTCCTCCAGCTCCTCAAACAGCTCCTCGTCCACCTTTTTAAAGGATTTGAAGAGGTTGTCCATCTGCTGGGCCATATTGTCCCGGGTCTTTTTCAAGCCCTGGGCGATCTTGGAAAACAGTCCCATTTTCTCGTTCCTTTCTCACGGTTTCATCTAAATTTAACGCCGCCGGCACGCGGCGGATCGCCTGCTTTTAAGAAAGCTGCCATTTTTCCTGCAGCTCGGAGGCACGCAGCTCTAAGAGCTTGGAAACGCCCTCCTCCTGCATGGTAACCCCGTAAAGCACATCCGCTTCCTCCATGGTGCCCCGCCGGTGAGTGATGGCGATAAACTGGGTCTTGTCACTCATCCGCCGCAGATAGGAAGCAAACCGGCTGACGTTGACGTCGTCAAGGGCCGCCTCAATCTCATCGAGCACACAGAAGGGCGAGGGGCTTACCCGCAGGATGGCAAAGTAAAGGGAAATGGCCACCAGCGCCTTTTCCCCGCCCGACAGGCTGTCGAGATGGGTGATGATCTTTCCGGGCGGCTGGACGGAAATCTCAATTCCGGAGGTGAGCACGTTTTCCGGATCGGTAAGGGTCAAGGTAGCTTTCCCGCCGCCAAACAGCTCGGTAAAAATTTGGCCGAATTCCCCGTTGATCTTCCCAAACCGGTCGACAAACAGCTCGTGCATCTTCCCCGTCAGCTCCCGGATCAGGCGGTAAAGCTCGTCGCGCGCCTGTTCGACGTCCTCCACCTGGGCTTTGAGGAAGGTATAGCGCTCGCTGACCTCCTTACATTCCTCAATGGCGCTGACGTTGACCGAGCCCAAGGCCCGGATGCCGTTTTTGATTTCATTCAGCCGCCGCTGGGCTTTGTTCAGATCCTCCACCGGGGCGGCAATCTCCTCCGCCTCCCGGCGGGTCAGCTCATATTCGTCCCACAGCTTTTTGATGACGTCGTCGTAATCCTTCTGGCCGGCAGCCTTGCGCTCTTCCAGACGGGCAAGCTCCCGGCCCAGCCGTTCCCGCTCGTCCGACGCTTCCCGCTCCATGCCGCGCAGCTCGGAAAACCGGCGTGCGCAGGCTTCCCGCCGCTCGGTTTTTTCCCGGATATCGCTTTCCGCCCGGGCCGCCTGCTCCCGCAGGGCGCGGGCCGTTTGCAGACGGCTGCCGATATCCCGCTCCAGCTCTTCGTTCCTTTGCAGATAGGCCGCCTTCTGCCCGAGCAGCTCCTCAATGTGCTTCGCCTGCCCGTTCTTTCGCTCCTGCAGCTGGCCGACCGACTCGCGCGCGGCCTCCACATCCTTTTCCACCGCCAGCAGCTCCAGCCGAAGTCCTTCGCTTTTCACAGAAAGCTGCTCGCGCCGGCGGTCCAAGTCCTCCCGGCCGCCGGTCAGGCGGTTGAGCGCCTCCTCCGCCTCGGCCTTTTGCGCGGCAATCTCCCGCCCGTCCCGGTCTACGTTTGCAAGGGCCTGGGCCAGCTCCTCCTTCTTCTTTGCCAGCTGGCTTCGCTGCCCTTCGATGGCGGCGAGATTCTGCTCGGCGGACAAAAGCTGGCTTTCCACCCGCTTTTGCTCGGCCTCAAAGCGGATTTTATCCTCCTGGGCGGTGGCAATTTCCCCCTTGATACCGGAAAGCTCCGCCTGAGAGGCCGCCGCCTCCTGCGCGCAGGCTTGCTGCTTTTGCCGGGCCGCAGCGGCCTGCTCGTCTAAGGAACGCGCCTGTCCCTTTATCTTTTCAATCTCCGTGCGCCGGCCCAAAAGGCCCGCGTTTTTTCCATGGGAGCCGCCGGTCAAGGAACCGCCGGCGTTGACCACCTGGCCGTCCAAGGTGACCACCCGGAATTTATAAGCGTATCGTTTGGCAATGGCGATGGCGCAATCCAAATCCTGCGCAACCGCCACCCGTCCCAGCAGCGAGGAAACGATCCCCTCAAACCGGGGATCATACCCCACCAGCCCCGCGGCAAGGCCGACAAAGCCGTAGCAGTCGTCGAGCCCCTTTTCATAAAGCCGGCTGCCCCGGATGGAGGACACCGGCAGGAAGGTGGCCCGCCCCCCGTCGTTTCGCTTGAGGTAGGCGATGGCCGCCTTCGCCGCATTTTCGTCCTCGGTGACAATGTTCTGCATTGCGCCGCCCAAGGCGGTTTCAATGGCCTGTGCGTATTTCCCCGGCACGTCGATCAGCCGGGATACCGGGCCGAGAATCCCGCGCAGCGCGCCGTGGGACGCCTGCTTCATGACGTTTTTGACCGAATAGGCGAAGCCCTCCAGATTGCGCTCCAAATCTTCGAGGAGCCGGGCCCGCCGGTGCATTTCATTGGCGTCCAAAGAAAGCTTGTCCGCCAGCTGCCGCTGCCCCTCCAGCCGCTTCTGGCGGCTCTCCAGGCGGATGGCATAGCCCTTTGCGGTATTTTGCAGGCTTTCCATATGCGCATCCAGATCCTTTAACCCTCCTAGGATCTCGGTGCGCTCGCGCAGCAAGGAATCCTTGGTCAGCGCCGCCGCCTGCTCCGATTCCGAGAGGGCCTTTTCCCTCTGGGCGATCCCGTCGAGCTCCGACCGGGCGGTAATGGAGGTGATGCGCACGTCCGCATCCCTTTGCGTCAGCTCCGCCAACGTCCTGCTCAGCCGGTCGATCTGCTCGGAATGGCCTGCATTCTCCAGCAAAAGCTCCTGCATCCGCGCCGTGCATGCATCCAGCTGCGCCCTCTTTTCTTCCGCCGCCTGCCGGCCAAGCCTTATCTTCTCTTCATATGCCGCCATCTGCTCGAGCAGTTCCTCACCCGACTGGCTGCTGGCGGCAATCTCTCCTTCAATGCGTTTTATGGATTCCCGGTTGTGCTCCACCGTGTTTTTGAGGACGTTCCCCTCGCCCTCGGTGCGCACCGCCTGTTCCTCCAGGGAGGAAACCGACCGGCGCATCTCGTCGGCGGCAGCCGCCAGCCGGCCCGACTCGATCTGTACCTCTTCAATCTCCCGCTCGATATCGGAGAGCTTTTTCTCCGCTCCCTCGTGCTGGCTGTGCGCCGAAAGGAGCTTATGCTCCTGTTCGAGCAGGATCTCCTTGGCCCTGGAAAGGCTTTTGACCCAAATGCCGATTTCCAGCTCCTTTTTCTCATCCGACAGCTTTAAAAAGCGCTGCGCCTTTTGAGCCTGCTCCTTGAGCGGGCCCACCCGGCCTTCCAGCTCCTTGAGGATGTCCAAGAGCCGCACCAGGTTCTCCTGCGCCGCGCTCAGCCGGCGCTCGGCTTCGATTTTGCGGTAGCGGTATTTGGAAATGCCCGCCGCTTCCTCGAAGATTTCTCTTCGCTCGTCCGACTTGGAGCCGACGATATCGGCTATCTTCCCCTGGCCAATGATGGAATACCCGTCCCGGCCGAGGCCGGTGTCCATAAACAGCTCGTGCACGTCCTTGAGCCGCACCGCCGCGCCGTTGAGCAGATAGTCCGACTCCCCCGACCGGTAATACCGGCGGGTCACCCGCACGTCGTCGCTGTCGAAATCCAGGCTGCGGTCGGTGTTGTCGATGGTCAGGGACACCTCCGCAAAGCCCTTGGCCTTACGGCTGGAGGTGCCGACAAAGACCACATCCTCCATCCGCGCGCCCCGCAGCTGGCGGGAGGACTGCTCCCCCAGCACCCAGCGCACCGCGTCGCTGATGTTGCTTTTGCCGGAGCCGTTCGGGCCCACCACCGCAGTGACGCCCTGGCCGAAGGACAGGGTAGTCTTATCTGCGAAGGACTTAAAGCCCTGAAGTTCAAGGGATTTTAACAGCACACCAGTCCCGCCTTTCTATGTACGCGTAATTTGCAGCTCGCCCTCCCGTAAGCCCGCTTGAGGCTTTACCCGGCAGGAAAAACCAAGCTCCTGCAGGCGGGCCAGATTGCGCTTTTTCTGCCCCGTCATCTTCGATTGCTCCTTGGGATGAACCAAGATAAGATAGCTGCCCGGCCCCTGCCGACTGAGCAGAAGAAGGGCCTTGCGGAAAAAGCGCTCGTTTTCGCAAAGCTCCCCAAAGGCCGGATGCCACGGCCCCGCCAAAAGGGTCTCCTGCATGGAGGCCTCGGCGTGCAGCCCAACCCGGATAACCCGGATGCGCCTGTCCTCAAAAAAATCCAGGAGCTCTGCGCATAGGGCCACCGTCTGACAAAGGCCGGGCGGCCGGTATCTGCCTTCCCGGTACCAGTCGGCAAGCTTCGTCCCCTCCAGCACCACCGTAGGGTAGATGCGCACCGTCTCCGGCCCAAGGTCCGCCAGCCGCTCGGCGGTGGACCGCGCCCCCTCCTCGGTATCGCCGTACAGCCCGGTCATCATTTGCAGCCCCAGGGACAGCCCCGCTTCCTGGATGAGCCCCGCCGCTTCTGCCGTCTGCCGTGCAGTGTGGCCCCGTCCGTTCTTTTGAAGCACCTCGTCGTCCATGCTCTGGGCACCCAGCTCCACCGCCGTCACCCCGTACCCCTTCAGGAGCCGGAGCGTCTGGGCGTCCACCGCGTCCGGGCGGGTGGAAACACGGATTCCGGCTAGCTTTCCCGGCCCAACGTAATCGGCCGCCGCCTCCAAAAGCGCGCACATTATCCTGCGGTCGATGGCGGTGAAGCTTCCGCCGAAGAAGGCGAGCTCCCCCTCTCCCGCACGCGCTCCCAAGGTGGAAAGCGCCCGTTCGGCCGCCTCCCTCACCTTCCTTTGGGTGGGCATACCCACCTGGCCGGAGATGCGCCGCTGGTCGCAAAAACTACAGCTGTGCGGACAGCCCGCATGGGGAACAAAGAGTGCGACGTTTGCATGCCTCACTTGTCGCAGCCCATCAGATGCAGCGCCTCTCTGGCCGCCTGCTGCTCCGCTTCCTTTTTGCTGTGTCCGCTCCCCTTGCCGATGCAGTTGG
This sequence comes from uncultured Clostridia bacterium, assembly GCA_904420015.1. Taxonomy (GTDB): domain Bacteria; phylum Bacillota; class Clostridia; order Oscillospirales; family Acutalibacteraceae; genus Solibaculum_A. Next base: position 64,445 of record CAJFTS010000039.1, on the reverse strand, counting down.
AATTTAAAAAGACCTCCACGGTAAAACGCTTGTCGTGGTCGGGGCCGCTCTCACCCGTCAGGACATAGCTCAGGCTTTCGCCGGGGTTTTGCTGAACAATCTCCTGAAGGGTGGTTTTGTAATCCCGGAAGGGCTTTCCTAAGCCCGCGCCTTCCTCTTTGACAAAGCGCATAATATGCCGCCGGGCGGGCTCCATGCCGCCGTCGAGATAGATGGCCGCGATCACCGCTTCAAAGGCGTCCGCCAGCACCGAAGGCCGCTCCCGGCCGCCGGTATGCTGTTCCCCTTTTCCAAGCAGCAGGTATTTGCCCAAATCGATCTCCTTGGCAAAGCGGCAAAGGGATTTTTCGCATACCAAGGCCGCCCTCATCCGCGTCAGCTCCCCTTCCGGCTGGTTGGGATAGGTGCGGTAAAGATGGTCGGACACCACAATGCTCAGCACCGAATCCCCCAGAAACTCCAGCCGCTCGTTGCTTACCCCGCCTTTTTTGCCTTCGTTGGCAAAAGACGAGTGGGTCAGCGCCGTCCTCAGCAGCTCTTCCCTTTGGAAGGTATAGCCGAGCTTCTTTTCCAGCTCCTTCATCTTCCCATTCCTCCTTTTCATTTTGTTTCTTTCCTGGGCCTTTGGGCTGCTTGCCGGTATTCCCAAAAGGCGGGAATACCGGCAAAGGGCCCCCATTCGTACCCTTTGGATTTCATGATAAAAGTCCCCGTCCGCCTTTGTCAAGAGCGGCGGGATTCTTTGCCTTCCCGCAGGCTCTCCTCAATGGCGCCGATGACGTTGCCCTTGGCAAAGTCGCACGCCAGACGGATGGCGTTCTGGAACGCATAGGCGTTGGAGCTGCCGTGAGCCTTAAAGACCGGCTTCGCCGTGCCCAGCAGCGGCGCGCCGCCGTATTCGTCGGTATCCATCCGCTTTTTAAATGCCTTGAGCCCCGGCATAATCATCGCCGCCGCCAGCTTTCCTTTCAAGTTTGCCTTCAAAATCCCCTTGATATTCCCGAACAGCGTGGACGCCAGCCCCTCGGTCAGCTTTAAGACCACATTTCCGGTAAACCCGTCCGCCACCAGCACGTCGCAGACCCCGGCGGGATAGTCCCGCGCCTCCACATTGCCGACAAAATTGACCGGCGCCTTGCTCAAAAGGGCAAAGGCCTCATGCTGCAGCTGCCCGCCCTTGGTGGGCTCGGTCCCCACGTTGGCAAGGCCCACTCTGGGTTTCGGGATGCCCATGACCTTTTCCATGTACGCGCTGCCCATGATGCCGAATTGCTCAAGCATCTCCGGGCGGCATTCCACATTGGCGCCCCCGTCGATGAGCATGTAAAACCCGTTGTCGCAGGGCAGGATGGGCGCCAGCGCGCACCGCTTGATCCCCTTAATCCGCTTCACAAGCAAGGTTGAGCCGATAAGCAGGGCGCCGGTGGAGCCGGCGGACACAAACGCGTCCCCTTCCCCGGCGGCCAAGCGGCGCAGGCCCTCCGCCATAGAGCAGTTGCTTTTGGACTTGACCACCTCGCCCGGATCGTCCTCCATGGAAATCACGTCCGGCGCGTGAATGATCTGCATCCGATCCAGGGAAATCTGATGCTCCGCCGCCACCTTGCGGATGGCGCTTTCCTCGCCGCACAGCAGAATGTCGCAGCCGTAAGCCGCCGCTGCCGCCGCGCTCCCTTTTAAGATTTCCAGCGGCGCGTTGTCGCCGCCAAAGGCGTCCACGATTATTTTCATGGTTTCCCGCTTCCTTTCCGTCCCGAATTCATCCGGGCTGGTCCTTATTTCCTTTTATAGCTGCGCCGCCGTTTCCTCCAAGCGAAGGAGCGCCCGTTGGGCCAAGGCCCTGTAACGCAGCTTTTTGTCCCGGATTTTTTCCGGCAGGGTGGGAAGGATGCCGAAATTCGCCCCCATCGGCTCGAATTTCGCCGTACTTCCCCCGGTGACGAAGCCCAGCAACGCCCCCGACATGGTCTCCGGCCCGGGGATGACCGGTTCCTTCCCGGATAGCCGCCTGGCGGCGTTGATCCCCGCCCAAATCCCCGACATGGCCGATTCCATATACCCCTCTACCCCGGTAATTTGCCCGGCAAAGAACAGGTTCCGGTCGGCTTTCAGGCTTTGATCCGGGTTTAGGAGCTTGGGCGAATCGAGAAAGCTGTTGCGGTGCATCACCCCGTACCGGGCGAATTGCGCATCCTTCAGGGCCGGGATCATGGAAAAGACCCGCTTCTGCTCAGGGAATTTCAGATTCGTCTGAAACCCCACCAGGTTATAAAGGGTTCCCTCGGCGTTCTCCCGCCGCAGCTGTACCACCGCCCAAGGCCGATGCCCGGTACGCGGGTCCCGCAGCCCCACCGGCTTTAAGGGGCCGTACCGGATGGTGTCCGGCCCGCGCTTGGCCATAATCTCCACGGGCATACAGCCCTCGTAAACGGCAGGCTTGTCGAACGGGTGCAATTGTGCGCGCTCGGCATGAATGAGGGCCTCGTAAAAGGCCTCGTATTCTTCCTTATTCATAGGGCAGTTGAGGTAGTCGTCCTCTCCCCGGTCATACCGGGATGCGGCAAAGGCGCGTTCCATATCCACCGATTCCGCGGTAACAATAGGGGCTGCCGCATCGTAAAAGCTCAGATACCTTTCCCCCACCTTTTCCTGTACCGCTTGGGCAAAGCTCCCCGCCGTCAGCGGCCCGGTGGCCACAATGCATACCCCGTCCCGGGGAAGCCAGTCGGCCGGACGGCGCTCCACCCGGATCAACGGGTCCGCTTCCACCGCTTTGGTGATATAAGCGGAAAACTGATCCCGGTCCACCGCCAAGGCGCCTCCCGCAGGGACGCGGCAGGCTTTTGCTGCCTCCACACAGATCGAGCCCATCCGCTCCATTTCCGCTTTGAGCAGGCCGCCCGCGCTTTCCAAGCGCATGGCCTTGAGGGAATTGGAGCACACCAGCTCGGCAAAGCCCGGCGACCGGTGCGCCGGGGAATAGACCGCCGGCTTCTGTTCAAGCAGCGTAACGGACACCCCCGCCTTGGAAAGCTGCTTTGCGGCCTCACATCCGGCGAGGCCCGCGCCGATTACCGTAACGCTGTTCATGATTCCTCCGTTTTCTTTGCGGCCTTCTCCACCGGCCGCTCGTAATCGCATTCCTCCGACGCGCAGTAGATTTTCGCCAGCTTGCCCTTCTTCTGGAACAGGCTCTTGCCGCATTTGGGGCATTTCTCCGCAATCGGCAAATCCCAGCTCATAAAGCCGCAGTCCTTATAATTCTCACAGCCGTAATAGGGGCGCCCCTTCTTGGACTTACGCTCCACCATCTTCCCGCCGCATTTCGGGCAGAAGCCTCCCGTCTCCTTGACGAGCTTCTTGGTATTTTTACATTCCGGATAGCCCGGACAGGCCAAAAACTTGCCGAACCGCCCCAGCTTGATGACCATCTTTCGCCCGCATTTTTCACAGACGATGTCGGTCTCCTCATCCGGGATTTTTACCCGGGTTCCGTCCATCTGTTTTTCCGCTTCCTCCAGGGTGTTTTCAAACCCGCCGTAGAAATCGTGAAGGGTATCCACCCAGTTTTTCTTTCCCGCCTCCACCTCGTCGAGGTCGTTTTCCATATTGGCGGTGAATTTTACGTCCACGATGTTCTGAAACAGGTCCTTCATCAGCTTGGTGGTCACGTCCCCGAGGACGGTAGGCTTTAACGCCTTCCCCTCCCGCTCCACATAATCCCTCGCCAGGATGGTGGTGATGGTGGGGGCGTAGGTGGACGGGCGGCCGATGCCGTTTTCCTCCAGCGCCTTGATGAGGGACGCCTCGGTATACCGGGGAGGCGGCTGGGTAAAGTGCTGGTTTCCTTTGAGCTCCTTTAGGCGCAGTACCTCGTCCTTCTCCAGCGGCGGCAGCATGGCGCCCGCCTCTTCCTCCTCGTCCTTGCTCTCTTCATAAAGGACGGTAAAGCCGTCAAAGCGCACCGTATGGCCGGAGGCCTTAAAGATATAGCCCGCCGCGGCGATGTCCGCCGCCACCGTATCGTAAACGGCGTTGGCCATCTGGCTGGCGATAAACCGCTCCCAGATGAGCTTATAGAGCTTATACTGGTCCAGGGTCAGGCTGTCCTTGACCTGGGCGGGAGTCAAGCTCGGCACCGTGGGACGGATGGCCTCATGGCCGTCCTGGGCGGAAGCGCGGCTTTTGAACACCCGCGGCTTATCCGGCAGATACTTGTCTCCATAAGTTTGCTGAATATAAGCGGCGGAAGCGTCCCGCGCCTCGTCCGCGATGCGCAGCGAGTCGGTTCGCATATAGGTAATCAGGCCCATGGCGCCCATATCCGCCACCTCGACGCCCTCATACAGCTCCTGGGCCGCCTTCATGGTCCGGCGTGCCTGGAAGCCCAGCTTGCGGGAGGCGTCCTGCTGCAGGGTAGAGGTAATGAAGGGAGGCGCGGGGGATTTGCGGCGCACCCCTTTCTTTAGGTTGGCAACCTGGTAGGCGGCGCCTTCCAGGTTCTTCAAAATCTCGTCCGCCTGTTCCTTAGTCTTGATCTTGATTTTACCCTTCTCATCCCCGTAAAGGACAGCGGCAAAGGCCTTCTTGGAGCCCTTCTTCATCAGCTTTGCGTCCAGCGTCCAGTATTCCTGGGGCTTGAATTTCTTAATCTCCTCTTCCCGGTCCACAATCAGCCGGACCGCCACCGACTGCACCCGGCCGGCGGAAAGGCCCCTTCGCACCTTTCTCCAAAGGAAGGGGCTGATTTTATAGCCCACGATCCGGTCGAGGATCCGTCTTGCCTGCTGGGCGTTGACCAAATCCTCGTCGATCTGGCGGGGATGCTCCATCCCCGCCTGCACGCCGGACTTGGTGATCTCATTGAAGGTCACACGGTTGGACGCATGCTCGTCGAGATGAAGGAGCTCGGCCAAGTGCCAGGAAATCGCCTCCCCTTCCCGGTCGGGGTCGGTGGCAAGATAGACCTTGTCGCTCTTTTGCGCGGCGTCCTTGAGCTCCTTTATCAGCTCCTCCTTCCCCTTGATATCCGTATACTGGGGCTCAAAATCATGCTCCACATCCACACCCAGCTTGGATTTGGGAAGGTCGCGGATATGTCCCATGGAAGCGATCACTTCGTAGTTCCTACCCAGGTATTTCTTAATGGTCTTCGCCTTTGCGGGAGATTCCACAATTACCAAATCTGACATGAAATTACCATCCTTGTGTATAGTTTGACTGCTCCCAGCAGTCGGTCATTCGTTCCTTCTTCGGCAAAACCGGCGGCCCGGCAGCGACTGGGCCAAGCCCGCGATTTCCAGTTCCGTCATAGCGGAAAGCGCCTCGTGCACCGGCATCTTTGCCGCGGCGGCCAGATCATTGATATGAACGGGGAGGTCGTTCAGGGCCTCATACAAGGCTTTGGCCCCTTCGGTCAGCTCCACAGTTTCTTGCGGATCGGCAAAAGCCGTTTGCGGCTTAGGAATGGAAACCGGCTGTGCCGGCTTCTTTTGCTGCTGCCGCTTGGGCGGTTTAACCGGACGCGGCGGTGTGGTGGGGCTGGCCGCTTCCTTGACCCCGGCGATTTTCAGGCTTATCCTATGCGGGTAGAGGTCGATATATTCTTCCAGGATGTCGTACGCGCAGGCGACCGGCTTGGCCCCTTGCGCAATCAGGCGGTTGCAGCCCAAAGAGGTCGGGCTCATCACGCTGCCGGGGACGGCGAACACATCCCGTCCCTGTTCATTGGCCCAATTGGCGGTAATCAACGCGCCGCTGCGTTCCCCCGCCTCCACCACAAGGGTGCCCAGGCTCAAGCCGGACATCAGCCGGTTGCGGATGGGAAAGGCGTTGCGGCCGATGGAGGCGCCGGGCGGGTACTCGGAAAGGACCGCGCCCTGCTGCTCGACGACCCGGCGGCGCAGCGCTTCATTCCCCACCAATTGTCCGGAATTGATGCCGCCGGCCAGCACCGCAATGGTTCGTCCGCCCGCCTCAAGGGCGCCTTTGTGGGCGATGGTGTCCACCCCGTAAGCCCCGCCGCTTACAATCACCGCACCGGCCTTGGCCATGGTGGCGGAAATCTGCAGCGCCACCTGCCGGCCGTAGGGCGTGCAGCCTCTGGTCCCCACCACGGCAATCAGCACCTCGTCGTCCACGTCGCACAGGTCTCCCCACACATAGAGGGCCGCCGGATAGTCCGGCAGGGTGAGCAGGCGTTTGGGATATTGGGGATGGTCGGGCGTGAGGATATGATAATGAAGCCGAATACAGTCTTTGATGATGGGCGTCACCGACTGCGGGGTGATCTCCTCCAGCCTTCGCAGCTCCTGTCCTGTAAAGAAGCCCGTTTCCTTCCACAGCGTTCTTCCGCCCCGATAAAACTCCTCCAGCGTGCTGTAAGCAGAATGCACGGCGCGGACCTTGCGGCTGCCCACACCCAGCGCCCTTTGCAGCCAGAGCCAATAATACATGCTGTGCATTCTGTCAACACCACACTTTCTCATTCCGGCCGGTTAAGCCTTGGTCATTTCCCACATCAAAATGGCGCTCGCCACCGAAGCGTTGAGGGACTCCGCCCTTCCCCGCATGGGGATGGTCACCCGCCTGTCGCATAAAGCGGCGGTTTCCGGGCGCAGGCCGTTGCCCTCGTTGCCGATGACCACCGCGGCCGGCCCCCGCAAATCGAGCTTGGTAATATCCTGTGCGTCGGCGTCCACCACGGCGGCCAGGGTCGGAACCCCCTGCGCCGATAATTCTCCCAGCGCGGCCGCAAAATCCGCCCGCCGGGCAAAGGGCAGCCGAAAAACCGCGCCCATGGACGCCCGCAGCACCTTTGGATTATAGAGGTCGCAGCAGCCGTCCGACAGCAAAACCCCGCTCAGGCCAAAGGCTTCCGCACTGCGCAAAACCGCGCCCAAATTGGACGGGTCCTGCATTTCCTCCAACGCCAGAATCTTGCATTCTTTTTTTATTGTATATAACCGCGCCTTTTTGTCAAGCGCGCCGCAGACGCAAAAAATCCCCTGGGGCTGCTTTGTGTCCGTCAAACGGGCAGCCACGGCGGGGGAAATAAAAAAACATTCCGCAACCGTTTCTAGGAGCGCCTTGACTTCTGCCGGATACCGCTGGGCGGCCGTTTCGGTCACATAGACCTCCCGGATATCTGCGCCGCTTTGCAGCGCATCCGTACACAAACGCGCCCCCTCGATGACAAACGCCCCCTCCTCCCGGCGGGCCTTGGCGTTGGCGAGAAGCCGGACGGCGCGCTTGATGCGTTCGTTCTCCCGGCTTTGAATGGTCAGCATTTCTTTTCTTCCTTTCCTCGTATCGAATGGGACAAAACCATATAAAAGTACGCCCGGGAAATCTCCCGGGCGCATTGCAATTACTGATTGTTGGCAGCCTTCGCCTGCTCGGTCAGCGCGGTGAACGCAGCCGGATCGGCAATGGCAATTTCCGAAAGCATCTTGCGGTTGAGGGTGACGCCGGCCTTCTTCAAGCCGTTCATAAAGGTGGAATAGTTCATTCCATTCATGCGGCAGGCGGCGGAAATGCGGGTGATCCACAGACGGCGGAAATCACGCTTCTTCTGCTTGCGGCCGATATAGGCATACTGGCCGGACTTCATAACCGCCTGTTTGGCCGTGCGGAACAGCTTGGATTTGGCGCCGTAATAGCCCTTGGCAAGCTTTAATACTTTTTTTCTTCTTTTGCGCGTCATCATTGCGCCCTTTATACGTGCCATTTATAAGCAACCTCCATTATCGTAAAAGTTATTAAGTAGGACCGCGAGGGCTCCTTATTTATAGGGGATGAGTCTCTTCACGGCCTTGACATTGGTCACATCGGCCACGGCGGTCTTGCGAAGGTTGCGCTTGCGCTTGGTGTTCTTCTTGGTGAGAATATGGGATTTGTTGGCGTGTGCCCGGATGACCTTACCGTTCTTGGAAAGCTTAAAACGCTTTTTCGCGCCGCTGTGCGTTTTCATCTTCGGCATGGTATTTCCTCCTTTGTTTTTGTGCGCGGAAAGACGGGATGAAACCGCCCGTTTCCCGCGGTCTAATTCGTCCGCAGAGCAAAGCTGCGGACCTTCCACTATGCGGATGCATAGAAAAAAGCTATTTCTGAGGCTTTGCCGCAAGGAACATAATCATATGACGGCCTTCCAGTTTCGGCTGCTTTTCCACATTGGCCTCTTCGCCGAGCGCTTCGGCAAACCGCTTCATGGTGTTCAGGCCGATCTCCGGATGGCCCATTTCCCGTCCGCGGAACCGGATGGATACCTTCACTTTGTTGCCTTCCTTCAAAAAGCGCTTGGCGTGGCCCAACTTGGTATTGAAGTCATGCACATCGATATTCAGCGAAAGACGGATTTCCTTAATCTCCACCACATGCTGGTTCTTTCTGGCTTCCTTTTCCCGCTTTGCCTGTTCAAACCGGTATTTTCCATAGTCCATAATGCGGCAGACCGGCGGAGTCGCCGTCGGGGCGATCTTCACCAGATCCAGATTTTTCTCAAGGGAAACCTCCAGCGCCTGTTTCGTCGGCATGATTCCCAGCTGAGTACCGTCCGCGTCGATGACGCGCACCTCTCTATCCCGGATATCTTCGTTGATTTGCAGTTCCTTGCTGCTAATGGGTAAGCACCTCCAAAGCCTTATTTTCATGGGTTTTAAAAGAAAAGCACGGATGGATGATACTCCGTCCGCGCGTCTTCACACAGCAAAGCCCGCGCCTTGCGGCGCTTTGAGCTTTCATCGTATGAACGCCTCCGCGATCGGTCTGCGTCGGGAGGGTGAGAACGGACAAAATGCAGTTCTACTTTGTTGTCTCATCCATCATACCAGCATTCCCCCCGCCTGTCAAGCATTTTTTCCAACGCCATGCGCTTCTAAAGAAGGTTTTGCGCACATACTTTATTGACGGGGATTTTCCTTTGTACTATACTGAATGCGGATCCCTTCGCCTGCATGCCGTTTTGCCTGGTTTTTTCTCTTCCCAGCGTCAATAGGATATGCGGCCTTTTTCAAATATACCACTATTTCTTCGATTTTCTAGGGGGCGCCATGAAAAAGTTTTTCAGCAGCGGAATTTTCAGCCTTGCAAGCTACGCTTCCCAGGTGCGCAGACGGTCTGTTTTCGCCATCCTCGCGATGCTGGTCGGGTTTGCGGTCATGGCCTTCCTTTCCTATGCCATACTCGACAAAAACGTGACGGTTTCCTCCTCCATTATGCTGGTCAACAACCTAGCGACCGACGGCAGCGTTGCCGCCGAGGCCCAGAAAGCGGAGCTGACTGAGGAGATCGCCAAGGACTCGGTCGCCATTGTCAGCAGTCTCGACGTGGTGGACCGGGCCATGACCGAAGCGAAAATCTACATGGATACCGCCTCCTTTGCGAAAGGGGTGCGGGTCACGCGGATCGACGATTCCAATGCGCTGAAAATCACCATTACCTATTCCGACGGCGTTAAGGCGGCCAATATGGCAAATCAGCTGGCCACCATCGGCAGCGATGAAATCCAGCGCCGCTTTACCTCTCCTCCCGTCTCCGCCACCGTGCTCGACCGGGCTGCGGCGCCCTCCACCACCGCCAGCTTAGTGAAGGCCGTCACCAAGGGCTTCGCCGGGGCGATTTTAGGAATGCTCTTCTATCTGGGCTTCCTTTTCTATTTTCAAATAAAGGACAACTTTATCCGGGATTTCAAAAAATTCTGCGCTTCCCGCGGCACCGCGCTGCTGGGAATCCTCCCCGCCGGCGAAAAAGGGCTGGACAGGCGGCCGGGGGAGCCGGTTCCGGAATCGGTGCGGATTTTGCGTACGGCGGTGCGCCACGCAGCCGGGAACGACGGCAAATGCCTTCTGATCTGCTCCACCGGCCCCAAGGAAGGCCGGTCCACCATCGCCTCTGGCCTGGCGCTCGCCTTTTCGGAGACGGAGGAACGGGTGCTTCTCATCGACGCGGACATGCGCTCGGCCCACATCCGTTCCCGCCTGCGGGTGGATTCGGTCAACGGCTTGTCGGACGTGCTGACCGCCCGGGTGAGCATCGACAAAGCCGTTGCCAGGGTAAACGAGCATTTAGACGTGATCTGCTCCACCTCCTCTTTTGTGGAGAACCCTTCCGCCCTGCTGGATTCCACCGCCATGTACGCGCTCCTCGACGCGCTGCGGTCGAAGTATGACCGGATTCTGGTGGACGCCCCAAACGCCAACAGCTTTGCCGACGCCTGCTCGGTCAGCGCCGCCTGCGACGGCTGCATTTTAGTGGGGCGGTATGAAAAAACCCGGGTGGACGCGGCGGACGACGCCATCCTCAAGCTGCAAAACAGCGGGGGCAAGCTCGTCGGCCTCATCGCAAACGGCGTTCCCCAGATCTATCGCAAAAAGCAAACCTTGGAGCAATGACCGAATATTTTAACCGGCTGGAAAAGAGCCCGCGGACTTGATAACGTCCGCGGGCTCTTTTTACCAGGGCATAAAAGGCACGGCTTCCTATTTCCTCCGCTTTTCGAACCCTTCCTTTAAGAACGGGGCTTACGAAACCGCACGGAAAGCACCCCGTCCGCGAGCTGTATCCATGCATGCGTTTGACACGCCAGCGGCGGAGGACCTTCCATTGATCCGCACCGAAATACACATAACAAAAAGCCTATCAGCACCAGGTGAAGAACCAAGCCCGCGCCTCCGTAGGAAAGCAGCGGCAAGGGCAGAGAGGAAAGCTCCATCCAGCCCAGATTCGCCGCCAGATAGAATCCCGTTTCGATCAGCAGGGGCGAAAGGACGGCGGCGGCCGTCATTCTGGCGAGCACCCCTCTCTGCCGCAGGCAGCGCACGACGGCGTAACCGAAAAAGAGGGCAAGGAGGCCGAGCACCAGAAAAAACGGAAGCCATCCAAACCGGACAATTAAGAAGGTCAGCAGATAGTCGGTGTGAAGCTCCGGCAGCCGGCCGAGGCTGCCTGCCGTGGCGCCTGGGCCGAGAAGGGCCGCCCCCTCCAGCAGCTGCCGGGTCACCGCAGTGAGGTAGCCGAGACCTTCCTCTCTGGAAAAGGCGGTCATCAGCCGCTGCCAATACCCAAAGGCAAAAACACCGCAGCCGGCCGCAACCGGCAGATACAGCAGCGGCAGCGCCCATCGCTTTTTCACGCCGTAATGCCCCTTGACCACCGCCAGGGTCAACAGGAGCAATCCGCTAAAAAGGCACAAAAATCCCATCCGTATGCGAAAGCACCACATGCAAAACAACACGCCCGCCGCCAGAAAGCCGAAGCTTATCATCAGCCCGCCGTAGCCCCTTTTCCGGTAATGGAACACGATCCCCGCGTACGCCGTCGGGAATAGCAGGAACAACAGCGTCCCTCTCTGCGCTTCTCCTCCCTCCGCCGGAAACAGCACATACAGGAGAAGGGCCGCCGCCAAAAGGCCCCAATAGATCCCCATCGGCGCCCGGGCAAGGACGGTATAGTCCGCGAAATAGGCCGCGGCCATTCCCAGTCCGCCCAAAGCCGCAGCGATCAATGTGACAAAGAGCCGGTCGGAGTCCCCCTGGCCGAAGAGCGCTCCCTGCACGGCAATTCCCGCCGCAAGCAGCCCTACCGTCAGGATAAAAAAGCCCCACTGAGGCTTAGGCCGATGGGCCAGATCCATCTGCATTCCCACGGTAACCGGGTCCCCCATCTGCTCAACCGCCCGCTTCTCCGCCTCATCCTCTTCCATCCCCTGCCGCAGATAGGCCTGCTGCTGGTCGCACATATGATCCATCAGCTCCCGGGCAATGCCTGGCTTTGCCCGTTTGAAGCGAACCTGCTCGCATACCGTTTTGACAAACGCCTCCATTCTAGCACCACGCGGCATTCCTGCTGCCTCCCTTCAAAACTCGGTTGACGGCGGTGGTATACCGCTCCCATTCCCTCTTCTTTTCCGAAAGCTTTTCCGTCCCCTTTGGGGTGATGCGATAATACTTGCGCACCCGCGCCCCCTCCGCCGTCCCTTCGTAGGATAACAGGAGCCCTTGCTCCTCGAGCTGATGAAGCAATGGATAAAGGGTCCCCGCCTTCAGCGTAAAGGTGTGGTCCGAACGTTTTTCCAGCTCCTCGATCATTTGATAGCCGTACATATCCTGTTGCGCCAGCAGACCCAGCAGCAGCATGGACGTGCTGCCCGCCTGCAGGCTCTTGTCGATGGCCATCCGGTTCCCTCCTTTATATAGATTATCTATATAATATATCGACAATCTATCTATGTCAAGGAAAATAAGAGAAAACAAAAAGGCCTGTGTTTTGATTACAAAACACAGGCCCGGCCTGAAACCCTTATAAAACGGAGCTGCTTAGGACACCAAGGCGATGACCACGTTCATAACGACCGTCATCACAAAAAAGACGATGGCGACGAACTTGGTGGAGCGAGACAAAAAGGCATCCACCGTGCGCGCCTTATTCTTCGCAAGGAAGGAGTCGGCACCACCCTGGATAACGCCGCTCAAGCCGGCCTGACGGCCCTCCTGGAGCAGAACCACCGCGATGATTCCCAGTGCGAACAAAAGAAGAATAACGCCAAATACAATCTCTAAAACACCCATCGAATGAGCACCTCCGTAAATAGTTACACGATTACGCTAAATTATCTTAGCATACCACCCACCAAATTGCAAGGATTTTTTCGCATTTGTGTGAAAAACACCAGCCGTTGACAGGCCCGCCCGCCCACCGTATACTGAAAGCGAAACTGCGGTATTGAAAGGATGAAGCGCCATGTCGGAGGAATTTGCAAGAACCCGGCTTTTACTGGGAGAGGAAGGGGTGGATCGCCTGCAGGGCGCCCACGTCGCGGTATTCGGAATTGGAGGGGTAGGCGGCTTCACGGTGGAGGCGTTGGCCCGGGCGGGAATCGGGGCGCTGACCCTGGTGGATGCGGATAGGGTGGCCCCTTCCAATCTAAACCGGCAGATCATTGCTCTGCACAGTACCCTGGGCCGCCCCAAGGTGGAGGTTATGCGCGAGCGGGTGCTGGACATTAACCCCGCCTGCCGGGTGACCGCCCATGCAGTTTTTTGCACGCCGGAAAATTCCCTGTCCCTTCTATCGGGGAAGGTGGATTACATCGTCGACGCCATTGACACCGTCTCCTCCAAGCTGGATTTGGTGGAAAAGGCCCGGCAGCAAGGCACCCCCATCATCAGCTGTATGGGTGCCGGCAATAAGCTCGACCCCACCCGCTTTGAGGTGGCCGACTTATATGACACCTCTGTTTGTCCTTTGTGCCGGGTCATGCGCCGGGAGCTCAGCCGAAGAGGGATATCCTCCCTCAAGGTGGTCTATTCCAAGGAACCGCCCGTCAAGCCACAGGCCGCCGGTTCGCCGGAGTCCCCCACCCTGCCGGGCAAGCGGCAGACGCCGGGAAGCGTCTCATTTGTGCCTTCCGTCGCCGGGCTTATTCTTGCGGGAGAGGTTATCCGGGATCTGACGAGGTAAAAAGTCTCAATTTCAACGAACAACTATTTTCTATGCATTACGATTGATTTATCTATATAAAATTTGCTGTTCAATGTCAAAAATATTATTATAGCCGATTTCATGAAATAATTTGATTTTATACTCAACATTTTATTTCCTATTTTGATTGATTTTACATGGCTATGTATTGAATTCATGAGACAAATATGATATAGTAGGTTCAAAGAGTTGTACACACTACTTTGGAGGTGGCCAACATGCGAAAAACCTTAAGAGAACTCCGCAAGGCTTTGGGCTACACCCAATGCGAAGTAGCGGGTAGCCTGAATGTGGACCAGACGACCGTATCCAAATGGGAAAATGGAGAATCCTTTCCGCGGGTGGAAACACTCCTGCAAATCGCCAAGCTCTATGACGTTTCATTGGACATGATTGATCTTTCCAAGCAACGTTCGATTCTCCGCAGAGCTTAAAGGTTCCTTTCTATTGTGTATGGGGTGTCCGGGCGGAATCTCACCACACGCGCCGGACGATTTTCTTGGATAACAGGGAGAAAAACAAAAAGGCCGCAAAGCATAAGCTTTGCGGCCTTTTTGTTTTTCTATTCGAGAGCCTCGGTCTGCTTGAGCCAGAGCTCTGCACAGGCGTCGCTGGGCATACGCCAGTCGCCCCGCGGGGAAAGGGTGACCGAACCCACCTTCGGCCCGTCGGGCAGGCAGGAACGCTTAAACTGCTGGCTGAAAAAGCGCCGGTAAAAGGTTTTAAGCCAATGCAGAAGAACCTCTCGGGAATACAATCCCCCAAACGCCCGCTCAGCCAAGTAAAGAATTTTGCGGGGCTCCTCAGAAAAGCGGAGCATATGGTACAAAAAGAAGTCATGCAGCTCATAGGGCCCCACCAGCTCCTCGGTTTTCTGAGCGATCTGGCCGTTTTGGGGCGGCAGCAGCTCAGGGCTGACCGGCGTATCCAAAATATCCAGCAGAACCGTCCGCAGCCGTTCCTGCTTTGCGGTTTGCGCGCAGTAATCCACCAGATACCGGATCAGCGTCTTGGGAACCGACCCATTGACCCCGTACATGGACATGTGATCGCCATTGTAGGTGGCCCATCCCAAAGCCAGCTCGGACAGATCGCCGGTCCCCACCACCAGCCCGCCGTACTGGTTGGACACATCCATGAGTACCTGGGTGCGCTCCCGGGCCTGGGCGTTTTCAAAGGCCACATCGTGGGAAAAGTCGTGACCAATATCCTTGAGATGCTGGGTCACCGTCTCGCAGATGTTGATCTCCTTCAACGTCACCCCCAGCTCCCTCGCCAGCTGACAGGCATTTTGATAGGTGCGCCCGGTGGTGCCGAAACAGGGCATCGTGACGGCGATGATATCCTCCCGCGGCCAGGAAAGCGCATCATAGGCTTTTGTCATCACCAGCAGCGCCAAAGTGGAGTCCAGCCCCCCGGACAATCCCACCACCGCATGCTTGGCATGGGCATGGGACAAGCGCTTTTTCAGCCCTGCCGCCTGCATCGCAAGGATTCTCTCACACCGGCTGACGCGCATTTCCTCATCCGCCGGGACAAAGGGGGCCGGGTCGATTTTGCGCTGCAAGGAAAGGGGCGCAAACGCAATGGAAAAGGGGACCTCCTGCATCGGGCGTTCCCGCTGTGAGAAGGTATTCATCCGCCGCCGTTCCTGCCACAGATGCTGCAAATCCACATCCGCCAACACCGTCTGATCTGAAAAGGGCGGGCATTCGTTAAGCAGCACGCCGTTTTCCGCCACCATGCAATGCCCGGAGAACACCAGATCGGTGGTAGACTCCCCTTCCCCTGCATCGGCATAGACATAGGCGCTCAGGGTTTTCGCCGACTGGCCGCAGACCAAGGAGCGCCGGTATTCCGCCTTTCCAATGGTCTCATCGCTGGCGGAAAGGTTGCAGATGACCGCCGCCCCAGCCAGCGCATACCCGCTTGACGGCGGGGACGCCACCCACAGATCCTCACAGATCTCCGCCGCCACCGTAAGCTGCGGCCACTCCCGGCAGCGCAGGAGCACTCCCGCCTTCACCGGCACCTCTTCGCCGCCGATATCGGCCGTATCCTCCAGGTCGGCCTGAGCGGGAGAAAAATGGCGCAGCTCGTAGAACTCACTGTAATTGGGAATATGGGTCTTTGGAATCAAATGCAGCACCCTACCCCGATTGAGGACGGCGGCACAGTTATAAAGCGCGCCGGACCGTGCGCGGACCGGAAGCCCGACAAAGACCAGCGCCTGCAGCGGCTCGGTCTCCTTTGCCAGGTATAAAAGGGCCTGTTCGGCGCCCGCGAGCAGCGTATCCTGTAAAAAAAGATCCCCGCAGGTATATCCGGTCAAGCACAGCTCCGGCAGCACGATCACCGCCGCCCCCGCCCCCGCCGCCTGCCGGACGGCGGCCAAAATGGACGCTTTGTTAAAATCCGGGTCCGCCACCCGGATTTCCGGGGAAAGGGCAGCCACCCGCACAAATCCGAATTGGTTCATAGTAACCTCCTAAACGGCCGAAATTCTAGATTCTTATTATACCCGTCCCCTTTGCCGATCGCAACGGCAAACGCAAAAAACGCACGCGGTTTCGCGTGCGTTTTTTGTTTGGGAGAAAGCGGCCGCCCCGTCCGATGCAAAAAACGGGACGGCCTTTTATAAAGAATAAGAAGAAGGGAGAGAAAGCAAGGTAGGGGCTCAGTTAGTTGTTGGTTTCGCCTTCGCCGTCTACGGACTGAGCACCGTAGAGGTTAAACCGGAACAGCATGGATTCGTCTTCCGGTTCGTCGCATACGATCGAGGCCTGGGCAATCTGGCCGCCCTCAATCAACTTCGCAAGGCCCATAAACTGGCACAGCTTGCTCTTGAGATTGAGCCGATCTCCCTCGTCGGTTACAAGGTACACATCGCCCTTGCAGCGGTCGAGCAGGCTCATAAAGGACGCGACATCGATGTTGTGAAGTTCGAGAAGTGATTTCATAAATCATTCTCCTTTCCTGATGTCTTTACGGGAGGTTTTTCTTTCCTTCCGTTGCTTATAGTATAGCACAATCCCCAGCGAAGTCAACAATAAATTGGTAAAAAGATTGTTGAATATGACCCCTTGTTATTTCGTATATTTGTTAATAGTGTCTACTCATTATTCAGCTATTTATCAAGTTTCACAAATGATTCCACTTTCCGGCCTCGTTTTCCGACGCCGCATTCCATTTCCCGCCCGGATTTGCTATAATGAAAGCCACACCAATATTCTACCCAGAGCTTGGTGCGGTGAACCCTGTGAATTGAAAAATGCAATAGGAAGGCGGTCAGAATATGAAATATATTGTGGTGCTGTGCGACGGGATGGCGGACTATCCTTGTGAGGAACTCAACGGGGACACCCCCATGAGCCGTGCGAGCAAGCCGAACATGGACCGGTTGGCCCGCTTGGGAACGGTAGGCTTGGTGAAAACGGTGGCGGACGGCTTAAAGCCGGGGAGCGATGTGGCCAACCTTTCGGTGATGGGCTACGATCCAAAGGTCTACTATACCGGCCGTTCTCCGTTGGAGGCGGTCAGTATGGGGATCGACCTTTCCCCCAGCGACCTGGCCATGCGCTGCAACCTGGTCACCCTCTCTGAGGAAGCGGAATACGCGGACAAGACCATGGTGGACTACAGCGCCGGAGACATCTCCTCAAAGGAAGCCGCCGAACTGATTGCCGCGGTGCAAAACGCCTTTGGAAGCGAGCGCTATTCCTTTTATCCGGGCGTCAGCTATCGGCACTGCCTGGTACAGCATGATGACAAGGATCCCGGCTCCCTCACGCCGCCCCACGACATTTCTGGCCGGGTAATCGGGGATTATCTGCCGAAGGACCCGTCCGCCGCCCCTCTCCTTGCCATGATGGAAAAGAGCTTCGCCCTGTTGTCCCAGCATCCGGTCAACCGCAAGCGGGTGGCCGAAGGCAAGCGCCCGGCCAATTCCATCTGGCTGTGGGGCCAGGGGAAAAAGCCCCAGCTTCCCGCCTTTGAAGAAAAATTCGGCCTGAAAGGGGCGGTGGTTTCCGCAGTGGATTTGATTAAGGGGATCGGTCAGTGTGCAAAGATGCGCACCCCTGATGTGGAAGGGGCTACCGGCTACCTGGATACGAACTTTGAAGGGAAGGCGGATGCGGCGCTGGTGGAGCTGACCAGCGGCCGTGATTTCGTCTATCTGCATGTAGAGGCGCCGGATGAATGCGGCCACCGCTATGAGGTGGAGAACAAGGTTAAGGCGATTGAGTACATCGACGCACGGGTGTTAGCCCCTCTGCTCGCCGGGCTGCAATACTGCGACCATTACCGGATTTTGATTCTTCCCGATCACCCTACCCCCCTGTCTACCCGCACCCATGCCTCCGATCCGGTGCCCTTCCTTCTGTATGACAGCAAGGAGGAGAAGGACAACGGCATCGCCTGCTTCTGTGAAAAAACCGCCGCCGAAACCGGCGTGTATGTGGACCCCGGACACACTTTAATGAACCGGTTTGTCCAAAAGGATTAAGATTCTAACATAAAAAGCCGGCCGTGCATATGCGCGGCCGGCTTTTTTTATACTTATACAGCTTGTACCCTTCGCCTCTTGCCAACGCCGTGAAACCGTTGAGCAATCTCCTTTCTTCTATGAAAGACGATATAGCCGATGATCAGTAAAAGGAGGATCGGGTTGAGAAAGGACTGAATGGTAATCGAACAATAGGCCGGAGCGCTATAATAAGGAAGATAATGCTTGCACGACAATAGCAGCGCTCCCACAATCGGCATAAAATAACCGCACTTTTTCTCCCGCGCAATCCAAAACACAATCGGGAACAGCATAATGGTAAGATTATAATCCGTACTATTAAACGGATACAACAGCATCATACTGGAAACAAGCAGAAACTTATCGCGGTTTCTTTTCAGCAGGAAGCACAACAATACCACCGCAATCAATAAGACGGTTGCAATCCATTTGATCGGTTCATTTTTTTGTGCCAATTCCCCCGGTTCAAGAAACTGTCCGGTCAAAACCGTATATGGGATATCCAAAAGCATATAAATGGAATTGTTGTAGGAAAGATTTTGAATGGTGTTTAGATTACCCAAAGAGCTGTAGCTGATTGTTTTCTCTAAGAAGCTGCTTAAATTATTCTGAAATCCTCCTTCAAATAAAAGCAGAGGAAGAAGGGATGTACTAATTCCTGTAACGGCACAAACTACGGCCGGCATCCATTTTTTGCGCGTGAGAAATACAATTCCCAATATGGCCGGATATATTTTTAGCGCCGCGGCCAAACCGAGGACGACGGCCGCCGCATAAAATTTCTCCTCATCAAACAAAACTATGAATACGGCTATCAACACCGCTGCTAAGACCACACAATTGCCGCGATCCATACAGAAAACAAATGGGTACGATGTGATTAACGTAATAAGATAAAAATAGAGGCGGTTGGCAGAAATGTTTTTCCCAAACAATCTGCGAAGACAAAGATACAGAATAAAAATCGTTACGACAACCAACAAAAGGGTTACCAAAATTCCCGGAAGCATATAGCGAATGGAATAAAAATCCTCGCTTCCCGTTGCCTTAAACAGAATCTTTCCAATTACATAAGAAATTGCTAAAAACAGAGGCGGTACATTTGCCCATTGATATTGATAAGGGTCTCCATGTAAACTATACCGAAAGTTATTAAATAAATCCATAAATCGATCGTCTGCGGAAAACAAGACGTTCACTTTAATAAAATCCATTTCCGGATAGCGATATTGGATAAAGAGATATCCAAAGAAACACAAGTTGGCAACAAAAAGAATTTTAAAGAAAACATCCAGCGTTTTGACGTTTGCTGTTTTTCGACCCAGCAAAGGATTCCGTTCATTTCCCATCTAAAATAAGCACCCCGTTTTCTTTCTCATTTCTGCACATCTTCCAACGTGACATTTCATACTAAAAAATGATTCCAAAGCCGTCGTCTCTACTTCCAACTTTTGTTCTTTCTTATTTTCCCTCCATAATTTCCAAATTTTCTCCGGCTATATTATATCATACCGATTCCATTTTTCAATCAATTTTTATTTTTCTCACCCAAGCCCTTCGATTACCGCCTCGGCGCAGCGAAGGCCGTCCACCGCCGCCGACATAATGCCGCCGGCGTACCCGGCCCCCTCCCCGCAGGGGTATATCCCCCGCACCCGCTCGCTTTGCAGCGACGCATCCCGCCGCACCCGCACCGGCGAGGAGCTTCTCGTCTCCACGCCCGTCATGACCGCCTGGGGGTCTGCAAATACGGGAAGCCGGCGTGCAAAGAGAGGGAGCGCTTGGCTGAGGGATTCGGCCACAAAACCCGGCAGGCATTCGCGCAGGTCGCATAACGTCACGCCGGGAAGGTAGCTGGGGGTGATATGCCCCCATTCCCTTGAAGGAATGTTTTGCAAATAATCACCTGCCAGCTGCGCCGGCGCCCGATATCCTCCGCCGCCCAAGCGGAAGGCCTTTCGCTCCATCTCCCGTTGGAAGGCTACCCCCGCCAGCGGATGGTCGCTGCCGTAGTCCTCCGGCCCTACCCCCACCAGCACCGCGGAATTGGCGTTGACGCCGTCCCGGCGGTATCGGCTCATTCCATTGACGCAGATGCCGCCCTCTTCCGTGGCCGCAGCCACCACCTCCCCGCCCGGGCACATGCAGAAGGTATACACCCCGCGGCCGGAGGGCAAATGGACCGACAGCTTGTAGTCGGCCGCGCCCAGCACCCGCGCCAGTTCCTCCGACTGGTACTGGCAGCGGTCGAGCTGCGCTTGCAGGTGCTCGATACGCACCCCCACCGAGAAGGCCTTCTGCTCCATGGACAGGCCCGCTTCATACAGCATGGCAAAGGTGTCCCGGGCGCTGTGGCCAATGGCAAGGATAAGGGTATCGGCCTGCATTTCCACCCGGCCGGGCCCTTCCTGTACCGTTATCCCCACAAGCGCCCCTTGCTCAATTTGAAGCCCCGTCAGCTTGGCGCCGAAACGCACCTCGCCTCCCAGGGAAACGATTTCCTCCCGCAGGCGGCGGACCACCTCCACCAGCCGGTCGGTCCCGATGTGGGGCTTCGCCCGGTATTGGATTTCCTCCGGCGCCCCCGCCTTCACCAGCCATCGCAGCACCTCGGCGCACCGGGGGTCCTTGATTCCGGTGGTCAGCTTCCCGTCGGAAAAGGTCCCGGCCCCGCCTTCCCCGAACTGGATGTTGCTTTCCGGGTGCAGGACGCCCTCCTGCTGCAGACGGGCGACATCCCCCATCCGCTCCTCTACCGCCTTTCCCCGCTCAAGCAGGACCGGGCGCAGGCCCGCCTTCGCCAGCGCCAAAGCGGCAAAGAGGCCCGCCGGCCCCGCCCCTACCACCAGCGGACGCTGCGCCGGCCGGCGCAGAGGCTTGGGCAGGAAATAGGCCGTTTCCTTCGGGCGGGTAATTTTCGCTCCCCTGCACCGGGCGAAAACCTCCTCCTCCCGCTCCCTCAGCGCCACATCGATGGTATAAACCAAATGAACCTGGCCGCGCTTTCGAGCGTCCACCGACCGCTTGACGACCCGCCATGCGGCTATCTCTTTCTGCGCGATCCCCAGCAGCCGTGCCGCCTTTCCCTGCAAGGCGGCCTCCGGCTGATTGGGGGACAGCTTTAGGTCTGCAATTCGTATCATCGTCTTATCCCTTCCCTTGCCGCCTCTCGCCCGGCCACAAAACCGGATGCCCAGGCCCACTGCAAATTATACCCGCCGCACGGGCCGTTTACATGGAGCACTTCCCCCGCCGCCCAAAGGCCCGGTGTTTTCTTTGACTCCAGCGTGTCCGGGTTAAATTCCCCCAGCCGCGCGCCTCCCGCCGTCACCTGGGCCTGCTGCCAGGACAGGGTCCCCGTTACCTCGAAGCGCCAGTCCTTGAGCGTCCCCGCCAGCCTATCCCAGACCTCCGCCGGCAGGCTGCCTGCCGTTTGGGACAGCGGGCCGCAGCATTCCTTTGCCACAGCCTGTCCCACCCGTTTGGGCAAAAGCCCGGTCATAAAATCCGAAAGCGGCTCCTGCCCCGCACTGGAAAGCCGTCTCTTGAGCAGACCCGCAATCTCCTTACAGGTAAATTCCGGCATCAAATCCAAGGAAAGGAGATAGGTATGCCGTCCCTTGGTATCCGCCGCAATGGAGCCGGACAGCTGCATCACCGCAATGCCGGAAAGGCCCTGTTCGGTAAACTGGACCTCGCCCCGTTCCCAGGCCGTCGGCTTCCCGTCGGTAAGCAGGCAAACCGCCGCTTTCACCCGCACCCCCTTGAGGGGCCTTACCTTTAAGGCGGCGGTTTTTACCGGAACCAGCGCCGGGGTCAGCGGGGCGATGGTGTGCCCCATCCCTTCAAGCAGGCGGCAGCCGTCGGCCGTCCCGCCCAGCTGGGGGGCGGCCGCGCCCCCAGCCGCCACGATCACCCGGTCCGCCCGAAAAGGGCGGCCGGTTTGATCGGAAAGGAGAAACCTCCCCTTCTCCTTCTTCAGCGCTTTGACTCCAAAGCCCTCCACCGTCTCCACCCCCAAACGGGCGCAGGCAAACCGCAGGCGGTCTAAGACTGCGGCGGCCTGGGCGCAGTATGGATAGACCCGGCCCTCCTCCTCTTGACGGCAGAGAAGGCCCATCTGTTCAAACCGTTCCACCGTCCGGCCGGGAGGCAGCTGGGACAGCACCCGTCTAACCGCATCCGGGCAGTCGGTATGGTAATCGGCCGCCGAAGCCTCCAAGTTCGTCAGATTGCACCGGCCGTTCCCGGTAGCCAGCAGCTTCCGGCCCACCCGGTCCCCCTTTTCCAGCACCGTCACCCGCGCGCCTTCCTTTGCCGCCGTTACCGCCGCGAAAAGCCCGGCCGCGCCGCCGCCGACAATCGCCACTGTGGGCCTCATAATGCAAGCCCCTCCCTTTTCTTTGTTATTTCCACAGCCGGATCTGGCCGGAATCCTGCATCTTTTTTATCAAAATGACCGTAACGGGCACTAAAAACATGCCCATCACCCCCAAGACCTGCAAGCCAAAATACATGCAGAATAAGGTGACCAAAGGATGCAGCCCGATCTGCTGCCCCACAATCTTCGGCTCAATGACGTTGCGGATGATGGTGATGAGCCCATAGGCGGTGGCGATCTTGAACGCCAGCATCCAATCGCCCAGGATGGCGGCGATGACGGCCCAAGGGATCAAAACCGTGCCGCAGCCCAAGATGGGCAGGATATCCACCAGCGCAATCACCCCGGCGAGAATGATGGCGTAATCCACCTGCACCCAGAAGGTTAAGAGGAGGGACAACTCCCCAAAGGTGATGAGCATGATGATGAGATAAGCCCGCAGCACCCGCAGGATGGTGGAAACAAACGTCTCTTTTATGGTCGTAACCAAGGCCTGGTGGCGCTTTGGGATCTGCCGGCGGATAAAATCCACCACCTTGCGGTAGTCCATACTCAAAAAGAAGGTGGCGATGATGGTCACCAACAGAGAAATCAGAAAGCTGGGCAGCCGGGTCACCCCATGGCCAAGCCAGGAAAGCATGGCGCCGCATAGGGAAATCAGCTGGGACTGCAGGGAAGCGGCCGCTTCCTCCAGCATGGACGCCAGCTCCTGCGCCGATTGGGGCGAAAGGGCACTGGTCAGGCCGGAAAAGGCGTCCTCAATCCCCTTTGTGATGGACGGTACGGCCGACTGGATCATTTCCGGCAGCCTTTTGAGCAGGCTCCCCAGCTCCGCGTACACCTGATACCCCGCCAAAAGGAGGCCCGACACCAGCAGCACCATGGTGATGGAAACCAGCAGCACCGCCGCCATCCGGCGGCTCAGGCGGGTCCTTTGGCTCATCCAGACAATGGGGCGCTGCAGCACGAACGCCACACCGAAGCCGATGACAAACGGCATAATCCAGAAAAAAAGATATTTAATGGCCAAAAAAGCCGCGGCGATGAGAAGGGCGAAATACGCCGCATTGATGAGAAACGCCCGGCGTTTCTCCACCTTTTGCAGTTGCAATGGAATTCTCCTTTCGGCATTCGGCGGCCCCAAAACGGTGTGCAGCCCTCCGCTCTATTTTGCAGTTTATATCGTACAATCCTTTTGCTTTCCCCATATTATACTTGGAAATTCCCGATCCTACAACGAAATCGCGCATTTTTTCCTTTCACAGACGCTTTGCACAAAGAATGCCTCCTTTTTCTCCTTTCTTTTTCCTGTCCCAGGCGGAAAAATCTTCGTCCTCTCTTGAAATCGGCGGCCGGCCGTGTTATAGTATACGGTATACGGACAATCGTATTCAGGTGGTGGACGACATGGCAGACGCCCTACGCTATTTTGTGGTGGAAGCCGACGCCCTGCCCGAGGTGTTCCGGCATGTGATGCATGCAAAGGAGCTTCTCGCCAGCGGCGCCGCCAAATCCGCCGCCCAAGCGGCGCGGATGGCCGGCATTTCCCGCAGTGCCTTTTACAAGTACAAAGACGCGGTTTTCACCTATAACGAACGGGGCGCCGACCGGATCATTACCCTGCATTTGGTTTTGCAGGACCGGCCCGGGGTGCTGGCTCCCGTCATCGCCGCCTTTTATCAGGCGGGCGCAAACATTCTCACCCTCAATCAGAATATCCCCGTCTCCGGCGCGGCCCCGGTCTCCATCTCTGCGAGCACCGATGGAATGAAGGGGTCGATGGAAGAGCTGCTTAGCTCGGTGCGGGCCATTGAAGGGGTTCAGAGCATTGAGAATATTTCGGGCAACCCGAATCAGGTACAAAACGCACAAAGTAACAGATAGGATGGTGCAGCATGATAAACGTGGCAGTCATGGGACATGGAACGGTAGGTTCCGGCGTGGTGGAGGTTTTGCTCAAAAACCACGACAGCATTGCAAAAAAAGCAGGGGAAGAAATCAACATCCAATATGTGCTCGACCTGCGGGAATTTCCCGATTCCCCCATCAGCGACCGGTTCGTAAAGGATTTTTCCGTTATCGAGCAGGATCCTTCGGTCAAGGTGGTGGTGGAATGCATGGGCGGTCTCCATCCCGCGTATGATTTCGTAAAGGCCTGCCTGCTTGCGGGCAAAAGCGTCGCCACCTCCAATAAGGAGCTGGTGGCGGAAAAGGGCGCCGAGCTTCTGCAAATCGCCAAGGACAAGAACGTCAATTTCCTGTTTGAGGCCAGCGTGGGCGGCGGCATCCCGATCATCCGGCCGTTAAACCAGTGCCTGGCGGCCAATGAGGTTTACGAAATCGCCGGCATCTTAAACGGCACCACCAATTTCATCCTTTCCAAGATGATCCATGAGCAGATGAGCTTTGACGACGCCCTGGCTCTGGCCCAGAAGCTGGGCTATGCCGAGCGGGATCCCTCCGCCGACATTGAAGGGGCGGACGCCTGCCGCAAGATCTGCATTCTCGCGTCCCTGGCCTTCGGCAAGCACGTTTACCCCGACCAGGTGCATACCGAAGGCATTACCAAGATTACGCTGGAGGATGTGGAATATGCCTCCAATTACGGCGGGGTGGTCAAGCTCCTCGGCCGGGTCAAGAAGCTTGACGACGGCCGCCTTGCGGTGATGGTCTCCCCGGCCATTGTGGAGCGCTCCGGCCAGCTGGCCGGGGTAGAGGATGTGTTCAACGCCATCCTGGTGCGGGGCGACGCCATTGGGGACGTGGTCTTTTACGGCCGCGGCGCGGGCAAGCTGCCCACCGCCTCTGCGGTGGTGGCCGACGTCATCGACTGCGCCAAACACGTCAACCGCCGCAAGCTCCTCTTTTGGGAGGATAAGGCGGAGGGCTACATTGCCGATTTTCTGGAGGCTCCCACCCGCTTCTATGTCCGCCTGCTGGCCCAGGATGCGGCGGTGACACTGGCCGGCATCCGGGAAGGGTTCGGCGAGGTCCAGCGCTTAAGCCGCCCGGGCGCGCCGGATGATGAGCTGGCCTTCGTCACCGGGGAGGCACCGGAGGGCGAGCTGAGAAGAAAGCTTCAGATCCTTTCGGAAAACGGCGCGCAGGTACTGGGACTGATCCGCCTGTGCGACTATTAAGACGAAGGAAGGGGCTTTATGCTGAAGGTAAGCGTACCCGCCACCAGCGCCAACCTTGGGCCCGGCTTCGACGCGCTGGGCCTGGCGCTGACCTTGTATAACGAGGTATATTTGGAAGAGTCGGACACGGTGGACATCCAATCTCTGGATGACGTGGCGGTGCCCACCGGGGTTGACAACATGATCTATGAAAACGTCCGGCAGCTGTATGAAATCTGTGGGAAAAGGCTGTACGGCTTAAAGATCCGGCAGCGCAACCGCATTCCCATGGCGAGGGGCTTGGGCAGCAGCTCGGCCTGCATTGTGGCGGGGCTCCTGGGCGCCAACCGGATGCTGGGGGAACCCATGCAAAAGCGGGACATCATCTCCCTGGCCGCTCATATTGAGGGGCATCCGGACAACATTGCACCCGCCATTTCGGGCGGCCTGGTCACCTCCGTCATCGAAGGGGGGCAGGTTCATTCCATCAGTGTGCCGGTCTCCAAAACCATGCGTTTCGCCGCGCTGATCCCCGCCTTTGAAATGAAAACCTCCTTCGCCCGTTCCATCCTGCCGGGAAGCTTCTCCAGGGCGGATGCGGTCTTTAATCTATCCCGCGCAGCTCTGATGACGGCGGCCATGTTTTCCGGCGACCGCGGGGCCTTGAAGGTGGCCTGCGAGGACCGGATCCACCAGCCCACCCGGCTGGGGCTGATCCCCAACTCCAAGGAGGTCTTTGACCTGGCCTATCGGGAAGGGGCCTTCGGGGTCTATCTCAGCGGAGCGGGACCCACATTGATCGCCATTGTGGACGGGGAGGACAATTCCTTTGCGTCACGGATGCAGCAGGGCCTTTCTGAAAAAGGCATCTCCGGCTGGCAGGCTGTGGAGCTTGACTGCGACCAAAACGGCGCCCAAATCCTATCGGAGGACGGCCTCCTTTAATCCTGATCCCCGTTTCAATCGAAAAAAGAAGCGTCCGGCTTTCCCCTTTCTTCTTTGGGACGACAGGGCGGCCGGGCCATCTTTTCGCCATATCACCTGCAATCGCCTCAACTAAACTTTCTGGAGGGAACTTCATGAGTCTGATCGTGCAAAAATTCGGCGGCACCTCGGTCAGGGACGCCGAACGCATCCAAAACGTCGCGCGCATCGTCACCGACACCTATCGGGCGGGCAACGACGTGGTGGTGGTGGTCTCCGCCCAGGGGGACACCACCGACGACCTGATCGAAAAAGCAAACGAAATCAATCCGGACGCATCCAAACGGGAGCGGGATATGCTGCTCGCCGCAGGCGAACAGATTTCCATTGCATTGCTGGCAATGGCCATTGAAAAAATGGGATATCCGGTGGTATCCCTCCTGGGCTGGCAGGCGGGGTTCCTTACCGACTCCAATCACAGTTCTGCGCGCATCAAGCGGATCGATACCGGCCGCCTGTCCAAAGAGCTGGACAAAAAGAAGATCGTAGTGGTGGCGGGCTTCCAGGGCCTCAACCGGTTCGACGATGTAAGCACGCTGGGCCGCGGCGGCTCGGATACCAGCGCGGTTGCCATTGCCGCGGCCATGCACGCAAAGTGCTGCCAGATCTTCACCGATGTGGACGGCGTCTACACGGCTGATCCGCGCAAGGTGAAAAACGCAAAAAAGCTCGAGGAAATCACCTACGACGAAATGCTGGAGCTGGCGACCTTAGGCGCCCAGGTGCTCCACAACCGGTCGGTGGAAATGGCGAAGAAATACAATGTGGATTTGGAGGTTCTCTCCAGCCTGGAGCGAATCCCCGGTACAAAGGTGAAGGAGGCAGTTAAGGTGGAACAAATGCTGATCAAAGGGGTAGCAAAGGACAACGATGTCGCACGGATCTCAATCGTCGGGGTGCCGGATGAACCCGGTATCGCCTTTAAGATCTTTTCGCAGCTGGCCGGTGAAAAGATCAATGTAGACATCATCCTGCAATCGGTAGGCCGCAACAACACCAAGGACATTGCCTTTACCGTGCCGGAAAGCCAGGTCAAGCAGGCGATGGATGCGTTGAAAACCAACCCGACCGTTATGCATGCCGCCAGCGTTACCCATGATGAGAACGTCTCCAAAGTCTCCATTGTAGGCGCCGGTATGGAAACCCATCCGGGCGTAGCGGCAAAGATGTTTGAGGCCCTCTTCGACGCCAACATCAACATCCAGATGATATCCACCAGCGAAATCAAAATTTCCGTTCTGATCGCGCAGGAGGACGCCGATAAGGCGGTCACCGCGGTACACAATAAGTTCTTTGATTAATTCCATACCGATTGAAATCCCCCGGAGAAAAACCAAGTCACTCCGGGGGATTTTTGCGTTTCCGTATATCAAAAGGCCCCGCAGCATCATACAATGCCGCGGGGCTATCTCTTGTCTTTTTAACGGACGGTTTATCCGACCGCGTCATCGCCTCCATCCTCCGGACTACTGGATGAGGTGGAAGAAGAGGTGGTTGGAGAGGACGAACTGGAAGCCGACGAAGAGGATGAGGATGAACTCGAGGAGGATGAGCTCGATGAGCTGGAAGAAGAGCTGGAGGACGACGAGCTCGACGAAGTGTCGTCGGGCGGCGGCGTTTCATCCTCACCTCCGCCGCCGTGTCTGCCGTCACAGGTGGTTGGAATGTTGCTCTTCTTATAATATCCGGTTCCCGTATGGGAGCAGCCTGCCCCTGCCAACAGACCGCTGTCCGCACAATAGGTTCGTGTCACCACGTTCGGATCCGCGTCAAACTTGGCGTTGTCGAGATGCTTATGAATTAAGCTCATAACCATCTTCCATCCGGCGACGGCGCCGGTAGTGACGGCCGAACCGATATCCTTCATCTTATCAAAGCCATACCAGCTTCCAGTCACATAGTAGGGAGAGCCGCCGATCAGCCATGCGTCGGTAGAACCAAGGGTGTCGTTACCGGCGGTACCGGTTTTTGCAAACAGCTCCATCCCGCTGCGGAACCGTGCCGACCGGGCGGTGCCCTGTGAGCCGTCAATAACCTGGGTCATCATCCGGTTCATCACCCACGCCGTATCCGAGCTGATGGCGCGGTCGGGAGTCGGCGCGTTCTCAAGCAGCACATTGCCGTCGTTGTCTTCCACTTTGTAATAGGAATACGGCTCGTAATAAAGGCCGCCGTTTCCAAAGGCGGCAAAGGCCGCAGTCATCTCCCGCAGCGTCAGGCCGTTGACACCGCCCAACGCCATGGAACCCACATCCCGGTCCGACTTCTCCGTTTCATCCTCCGGCTCGTCAATGAGGTTCTCCAAGTGGTACCGTTCCTTTGCGAAATCAAAGCAGGTGTTGTATCCCAAATCCTTCACCACGCCTGCGGCAATGGTATTGAGAGACCGCTCCAAGCCGTTGGCAATGGTGGTAGGCTGATCTGTATAGGTGCCCGAATAGTTGTTCGGCCACGGTTCTCCCCTGAGCTTAAAGGGCGGCGTGTCGTCGTAAACCGTGGAATAGGTAATCTTATCCAGCTCAATTCCAGGCGAATAGACCGACAGCGGCTTGATGCTGGAACCGGTCTGCCGTTTGGCCATTGTCGCGCGGTTGAAGGCACGGCTTTGGGTCTTTTCTCCCGTAGCGCCCGCCACTCCCAGGATCCGGCCCTCATAGTCCATGACCATCAACGCCGCCTGGGGTTGGATTGCGGTATTGCTGAGCTGTGGGAAGTTATCCGCGTCTTCATAAACGTGGTCCACCTCCGCCTGAATGTCCCGGTCTACCGCCGAATAAATCCGCAAGCCGCCGGTCACCATCAGATTCTTGGCATACTTCTCCTCATATCCCAGCTTTTCCTGCAGGTCGTTGACCACATCCTCGAACACCATATCCTGGTACCAGCCGGCCACGTCGTTTTCGATGGTCTCCTGGCTGACAATGTTCTGCGTGGCGAATTCCAGCGGATAGGCCACCGCCTCATCATATTCCTGCTGGGAAATCTTCCCCTGCTCATACATGGCCTGCAGCACCGTTTCCTGGCGCTCCTTATTGTACTCGGGGTTGATAAAGGGGTTGTACTTGGTGGGATACTTGGTAATCCCGATAATAGCCGCGCACTCCGCCAGATTCAGCTGGCTGACATCCTTGTCGAAATACTTGTGTGCAGCCGCCTGTACGCCGTTACAGCCGCTTCCCAGCGCGATGGTATTGAGATAAGCGCAGAGGATCTTATCTTTGGAATTATGCTTTTCAAATTCCAACGCGCGCATAATCTCCCGCAGCTTGCGGGTGAAGCTGACGTCGTCATCGTCGGTTAGGTTCTTAATCAGCTGCTGGGTAATGGTGGAACCGCCCTGGCGGTTGCCGTAGATGGGAACAAAGGAGTTGATGGTGGCGCTGATGGTACGCTTCCAATCTACCCCCTTATGCTCATAAAAGCGTTTATCCTCAATGGCGATGGCCGCGTCCTTCATATACTCCGGGATCTGATCGAAGTCCACCCAAATGCGGTTCTCCGAATGATAGTACTGGGCAGCCTCCACCCATTCTCCCGTCAGGGAGTCCTGTTCATACAAAAAGCTCGTATAGTCCAGAGTAAGCCGGTCCAGGTCGATGTTTGTGGTACGGTCCACCGCCTTGACCACATAGATGGCCATGGCGCCGCCGACAATCGTAGTCGTAATCATAATGACGAGGACAACGCTGAGCAGTACTTTGAAAATACTGGAGAAGACCTCGCCGGCAATGTGAATGGATTTTTTCCACTGACGGCTGCGCCGCTTGGCCGCTTCGTCTTTTTCTTTGCCGGTCATAGGTTTTTTCTGCTTCATGCAACTATTCGCCTCCTTGTCAGGGTATTATAGCATAATCTATTTCAGAAAGAAAGGCAATAATTTGAATTTTGGCAAACCTCCGTTTTTTCTCCTCGCCGCACGTTTTTTTCTTGGAATCCGTGTCGTTTGTAACAAATTCCCTGTTTACGCATAGTATGGACCGAATTGGGCAAGAATAACACCGAGGCAGAGCATTTCTATGCCCACTTCTCGGCGGTCCGAAAGACCGGGCGTCAACGGAGGGATGAAGTATGGATAAAAAGATGAAAATCTTGTTGTTGGTTACCGCCGTCTGTATTATCGTGATCGGAGCGGCCTCCGCCATCTCCGCCGCTACCAAGCCGCCTTTGACGGTTTCTCAGGCGCAGCAGCAGTCGGCCGCCGCAAGCACCTGGACGGTGGGGGTATATGAAGGAAAGCTGGCGGTCTTTCAGGACGGAAGCGAACGGCCGGTAGAGCTTTACGAGGATGTTCTCGTTCGGGAGCTGCCGGAAACCGACCAGGCTCTTCTGCGAAGGGGCATCACCGCCTACTCCACCCAAGAACTGCAGACCATTCTTGAGGATTATACCAGCTGAGGACTGGCACATTTCCAGCAAAAACGACATATACTCTCTTTAAGGGCGTGTTTTGAAAATGCTCGCTGGTTTTCAAAACACGCCCTTAATACACCTCTGAAAAGGAGGAACGGTCGTTTATGTTTTCCACCCTTTTGTTTACCATCTTCTCCAATCTCCTTTACTTTGCCCTGCATGTCACCCACGCCGGCTCCTTTCCCCGTCCCCTGTCCGCCGCCGAGGAGCGGGAATGCTTAGAGCGGTTTCACAACGGCGATATGGATGCGCGAAACAAGCTCATTGAACATAACCTCCGGCTGGTGGCCCACATTATTAAAAAATATTATTCCAACGCCAAGGATCAGGACGATCTGATTTCCATCGGCACCATCGGCCTTATCAAGGCGGTCAATACCTTCAACGGGGCGAAAAACTGCCGTCTCGCCACCTATGCAGCCAAATGCATTGAAAATGAAATCCTCATGTTTTTCCGCAGCCAGAAAAAGACCGCTCAGGACGTGTCGCTCAACGAGCCCATTGACACCGACAAGGACGGCAACGCCCTCTCCCTGATGGATGTGATCGCCACCGACGATACCATCCTTGACGACCTTGACTTATCCATGCGGACCCAGCGCATGAAGCAGTACATACTTGAGGCCTTAACCCCACGGGAACGCACCATCATCGAGCTGCGCTACGGCTTAGGCGGCCAGCTTCCCTTAACCCAGAGGGATGTTGCCAAACGTCTTGGCATTTCCAGAAGCTATGTTTCCAGGATCGAGACCAAATCCCTCGCACAGCTGAAAAAGAAATTTGATTTGGAGGACAGCGTCGCCCGCCGCCGCCGAACATAACGGCTAAAGCCGCTTTTCCTTCGTTATCCGCTATTCCCGCCTCATCGGCCCATTTTTTATCATCCAAAACCATCTGCAAAGCTGCCGGGCCGCCTGGAACCGGAGGGCCCGCTAACAAGCACGCCTGTCAGGACGGACTGTGCCGCCCCCTCACGCTCAACATGATTGGAACCAAGGGCGCCAACCTCCCAGCGGCTCCTTCCTGTCCTCAAAAGCCTGTTGGCCGCAGCTTCCCTCACCCAACGCTTACGGATGCGGCCCTTCTTCCTCATCTTCCCTAAATCGGAAGTACCCGTTGAACAGCTTCTTGGAACAGGGCCCAGAAAGGGCATGTTACCGGCTTGCCTTCTAAGAAGAAGCGCCGGGAAACGGTCAGTGGCATCATACGCACCGCAACGGCGAAAGCCGTTTGATCCTTATCGCTTTTACTCGGCGGCACGAAACGGTCTATTTCATCCGTTTTCCTCTATGCGAAAAGCAAATGCTTTATCTCCTCTCCGGCATGGCCGGGGATTCTTTTTACGGAAACGGCAAACAAAAAGCCTGCCGGCAAAACCACCGACAGGCTTTTTCCTATATCCGGTTATTCGTTGACCCAAAGGCCGTGAAGATTGCAATAGGCATACAGCTTAAAAGGATGATCGCCCACCTGGAAATCCGCCTGGGGCTTTTCACCCGGACATACCTGCACCCGCTCCACCCGGTTGCCGAACACCGCCCAGATGTACTCGATGGAATGCTCCTCGGTCATGGGATGCTCCACCTCGCCTACCGATACATGGATGGTACCGCCGTCGCGGGTATATACCGGAATGTGTTTTTCCTTCGCCGCTTCCACCGCCGCAGGAACCAGCTCCTTCATCTTTTCCCCGCAGCAGACAGGGGTCACCTTTCCGTCCATCAGCTCAATGAGATCTCCGCAATGCTCACAGCGAAATACCCGTAAAGTCTGGCTCATGATCGTCGCGCTCCTTTTTTATATACTAAATTTGTATACATTATACCACCTGTTTTTTCGCTTGACAAGTCTTTTTTTAAAAGAAATTTATGCATGGTATTCTGCCAAAAGCCTCTGTTTTTCCTTCCACACCTTCTCTGACAAATCCACATAATAGGAATGGGGATTTTCAAACCGCAGCACCTCATCCCAAAGGGTCCCTACCTGCTGGGTGCAATAGGCCTTGATCTCGTCTACCGACGGGCTTTCATAAACACACCGCCCTTTCTCAAACACCGGCACCAGCAGCTGGCGGGCGACAAAGCTCTGCACCGTCTTTCGCTTCCAGGTATGCTCCGGGTCAAAGATGGTATAGGGCTTTGTATCGTCGATATTCTCGTCAAACTGAGTCACCACATCGGCGATAGCCTTGCCGCTGTCCCGGTCGAACAGCCTCCAAGAGGTCTTAAAGCCTGGCGTGGTGATTTTGGTAACATTCTCGCTGAGCTTGATTTTCGGGACGATCTCCCCTCCTTCCTCCACCGCCACAAGCTTATAGACACCGCCGAACACCGGTGTAGAGGCGGCGGTAATCAGCCGCTCCCCGACGCCGAAGGAATCCACCTGGGCCCCTTGCAGCAGCATATCCTGAATGATGGTTTCGTCCAGAGAGTTGGATGCGACGATCTTACAATCGGGGAACCCGGCCTCGTCGAGCATACGGCGGGCCTTTTTGGAAAGGTAGGTGATGTCGCCGCTGTCGATGCGCACACCGGCCGGCCGGAAACCGCGGGGGACGATTTCCTCCTCAAACACCCGGATGGCATTGGGGATCCCGGATTTTAGGGTATGGTAGGTATCCACCAAAAGGGTGCAGCTGTCCGGATAAGCCCGGGCATACGCACGGAAAGCGTCAAGCTCGCTGTCAAACATCTGCACCCAGCTGTGAGCCATGGTCCCCAATGCGGGAATGCCGAAATCCCGCTCGCAGATGGTGCATGCCGTTCCGACACATCCTCCGATATAGGCGGCCCTTGCCCCATATACCGCCCCGTCATATCCCTGTGCCCGGCGGGAGCCAAACTCCATGACCGGACGCCCCTTGGCCGCCCGGCAAATGCGGTTTGCTTTGGTGGCGATCAGGGATGGATGGTTGATCGCCAGCAGAACCATGGTCTCGATAAACTGGGCCTGCATCACCGGGCCGCGCACGGTGACGATGGGTTCATGCGGGAAAACCGGCGTGCCCTCCGGCACCGCCCAAACGTCGCAGGAAAAGGAAAATTCCTCTAGAAATTGCAGGAATGCGTCATCGAAGATGCCCTTTTGCCGCAAAAAATCAATGTCCTCTTTGGTAAAATGCAAACCCTTGAGGTAATCGATCAGCTGCTCCAGCCCTGCCATAATAGCAAAACCGCCGCCGTCGGGCACTTTGCGGAAAAACA
The DNA here is from genome assembly GCA_904420015.1 of uncultured Clostridia bacterium. Classification (GTDB taxonomy): domain Bacteria; phylum Bacillota; class Clostridia; order Oscillospirales; family Acutalibacteraceae; genus Solibaculum_A. The sequence goes on along the minus strand of CAJFTS010000039.1, from coordinate 30,341 downwards.
TATCGAAATAGGCGGTTTTCTCTGCAAACCCGTTTAAAAAATAGCCGTTGGCCATGGTCAGCTCATAGAAGTCGGTCAGCATGGTCAGGTTGCGCTTAAGCCGTTCGGTCATTGTTCCCCATCTCCTGTTCCCTGTCAGGCAATCCCGGCGCACAGCTCAACGCCGTTGATCTCCATATTGTAAAGGGCGGCGGCGGAGGTAAATTCCGCACCGTGCATCCCCAGCTCATAGGTATCGGTCAAGTCCACCGCAACCAGAACCCGCACCGGCAGGTTCTGCCGGGTAAAGTGGGTTTTGAGCGCGATGGCAAACTGCTGCACGCAGATATCGGTACAATCGCCGGCCACCACAAAGGTATCCGTCTGCGGATGCTCTGCAAGCCAGGCGAGCATCGCCGGCTCCTGCATGCCGTTGGTGGACGCCTTTTCCACGACAGGAACGGCCAGCGCCTCCAATTCTTCCACCAGCCGGCTCTCCCACTCTCCTTTCAGGCAATGGACCGGGTAAGCGGAGAATTCCGGGCTGTCCCCGGTATGGCTGTCAGCAAGCGCCAGCACCTCGCGCCCGGACGAAAGGAACCGCCCCGCAAGGGCGGCGGCCGGCTCCGCCAGCGCCTCTATCCGCGGGCTGTACATAGCGCCGGATTTGGCAAAGCCGTTGACCAGGTCGATCAGGATCAACGCCGCATTCTCCGGCAGGGCGGTGAGCGCGACCGGGTCCAGGGTCGACAGATGGTCATAGAGGGCGCTGATGGTTTCGGTGCATTGGGCGACAAAGGCCGTCTTTTCCTGGAATTTCATACAAAACCACTCCCGTTTCCTAAAAACACAGAAAGGGAACATTTAAAAATGTTCCCTTTCTCCAACCTTCTAAAAGTTATTTCACCAATTCGGCAAATTTCGCGCCGAACTCCACGCACTGCTGCAAGGCGTCCTCATCCGGCACCCAGTTGACCTTCAGGCCGTCGCAGACAATCTCCAGCCCCGCCTTTTGAAGATGCTCCGCCAAGACCTTGGGCGACTCCCCGCTCCAGCCGTAGCTGCCGAAGGTGGCCGCCTTCTTGTTGACCGGGTGCATTTCCCGGATCAAGTCCAGCTCTGCGGCAACCGACGAAAGAATGCCGTTGACCACGGTGGGAGAGCCCACCAAAATCGCCTTGGAGTCGAACACGTCGGTGAGGATGTCGTTCTTGTCGTGCTTAGAGGTGCTCTTGACCACCAGCGTCACCTGCGGGTCGGCCCGTTTGATCCCCTCCGCAATCGCCTCCGCCATCCGGCGGGTGGAATTCCACATGGTATCATAAAGAATGGTGATTTTATTCTCCTGATAATCGTCCGCCCACTGGACATACTTCTCGATGATCTGGGCGGGGTTGTCCCTCCAAATCACACCGTGACTGGGACAGATGACGTCAATGGGGAGATTCATCTTCGCCACTTCCTGAAGCTTGAGCTTAGCCATCTTGGAGAAGGGCGCGACGATATTGGCATAGTACTTCTTCGCCTCATAAAAGATAGCGGAGGAATCGGTCAAATCGTTAAACATCGCTTCGGTTGCCAGGTGCTGGCCGAATACGTCGGTGGAGAAGAGGATCTTCTCATCCTGCAGGTAGGCCATCATATTGTCCGGCCAATGGAGCATCCTCGCTTCCACAAAGGTAAATACCTTGCCGCCGCCCAAATCCAGCGTGTCGCCGGTCTTGACCGGATGCAGGTCCCAATCGGCATGATACATGCCCTTGAGCGACTTCACGCCGTTGACCGAGCAGTAGACCGGCGTATTGGGGATCTCCCGCATCAGCTCCGGCAGCGCGCCGCTGTGGTCACATTCGCCGTGCAGGGCAATGACGTAGTCAATGTCGTTGAGATCGATCACCGTTTTGAGATTCTCCACAAACTCCTTGGCAAAGGGCGTCCAAACCGTGTCGATGAGCGCGGTCTTTTCCCCCCGGACCAAGTAGGCGTTGTAGGAGGAGCCCCGATGGGTAGACAGCTCATCCCCGTGGAAGGTCTGCAGCTCATGGTCGATTTTGCCGACCCATGTGACGGTATCGGTTACCTTGAATGACTTATCCATATCATCGATCGATCCTTTCTTTGCGCGGCCCTTCCGATTCGCCCGAAAAAAATCCGGCCGGAATGGATAGAGACGGCATTATCATTCCCCTGTTTCCCCACTTGATACGGAAGGACAGGGCGTCTATGCAATTAAGTATACCATCAAGGTATATTTTCTACAAGCGGCCGCTATGGAAAATTTTTGTCCTATTTTCGTTGAAAAAATGGAGGATTCCGCCATAACCGGCCTCATCCCACCGCATCCACTTCGGATGAGGATTCCGACGAGCTGCTAGAGGCGGAAGAGGAGGTACTGCTCTGGGAAGAGGTAGGCGCCTGGGAGGAAGAGGAGGACGAGGTACTCGTCTGGGGCTGCTCCTCACTGACGTACAGCACCACTTCCGAACCGTATTCCAGCGTAGTCTTCGGCTGGGGATCGGTAGAAATGACCCGGTTGGCCGGCACCGACGCGCTCTCCTGATACATTACCACACACTTAAACCCCTGCGCGGACAAATCTGCCACCGCGTCCACCACGTCCATGCTGGTCACGTCGGTAAGAGACTTTTCATAGGGACCTTTGCTGATATATACCTGAATCTCCGCCCCATCCGCGATGGGGGTGAGCGCCTCCGGCTCCTGCTTGACGATGACGCCGGCGGGAACACTGTCGTCAAACACCTCGCCGGCCAGCTGCAGCTTGACATAGGGCCACAGATCGGTGCGGTTCTTAATGCTTAAATAATTCTGTCCCACCGTATCCGGCGCCTTTTTGGACAGAAGGACATCGTTGCTGGTAACCCCCGACGTATCCAGGGCCGAGGTCAGGCCCAGCATCGAGGTCGCGCTCACCGCGGAGGAGGCTTCCCCTTCCTGCGCCCCGCCCTGCATCGCCAGCACAATTCCCATGCCGACGCAGGCAAGGAACAGCACGATGGTCGCCACCAGCAGCGTGACCACTAGAGGCCGGTTTCCCTGCAGCTTTTCCAGGAACGACTTTTTCCCAGGCTTTCCCGGTTCCTCCTGCTGCTTCTTTTCTTCCTTTTCCAGCTCCTTGAGCACGCCGGTCACATTCTCCGAAACCGACAGCTCATCCCGGAGCATTTCCACCGTTCGGGTACGGGCCGCGTAATCGAACCGCATCCCCTTGGCCATGGCGGAGGCCACATTGGCCGGAATGGTGCTGGCCACCGCAGAGGGGACCAAAAGCCGCTCATTGCCTACCCGCTTGGGCGCTTCCTTGGGGATCACCCCGGTGAGCAGGTACATCAGCACGCCGCAGATGCCGTACACATCCGTCCATGCCCCGCAGGTATCGTTGGCGGCGTACTGCTCATAGGCGGCAAAGCCCGGTATAAACTGAGGAGCAAGAGGGGTATGAGCCAAATGGGCGGCATTGACGGAAAACCCGGTCAGACGGAACCTTCCCCTGCTGTCCACCAAGATATTCTCCGGCGCAATGGCAAGATGGAGTACCCCGGCCGAATGCAGGGCGCTGAGCGCGGCAATCAGCGGCATAATCAGCGGGCGGGCCACCTCCCAGCCGATATGCCCTCCCCGGCGGGAAAGCCAGTTGGAAAGGGGAACCGCGTCGAGATGCTCGGACACCGAATAAGCCGTGCCGTTTGTTTCAAAAATATCATAAACCGGGATGAGGGCCGGGATATCCCGCATGCGTGCAAGGGAACGGGAAAGGCCGATAAAATCCCGGCGCAGGGCGTCAAAGACCGCCTCGCTGCCCTCCATCGGCGTGACCGCAAGGCCGCCGGTACGCTGGGCGATGGTGGTAGGCATGAATTCCCGGATGACCACCGAGGAATTGAGCACCTGGTCCCACACGATGTAGGACGCGCCCTCGCCGTTTTCCGCGAGCACCGTCCCCACCACATACCGTTCCTGCAAAACCGTGCGCAAGGGCAGAAGGGGCGGCTGCTGGGGACGCTCCTGATACCCGCAGTGCGGGCAAATCCCCTGTCCGTTTTTCGACTGCATGCAATGCATACAAAGCTCTTGAATATTTGCCATTCGGTTCACACTCCTATAACGAATCCGCCGTATTTCCATACGGCGACGGAAAAGGCTGCCGTCCTTGGGCGGACGGCTTGTATACAAAAAAAGAATCCTTACCAAAAAGTAGCATAACTATGCAGTATGATTATACCATAGGGAATCCAAGGAAATCAACCTTTTCCTCCCTGAGCCGGCAGCTTAAACGTTTTTGGGAGGAAAAACCACCAAATGTTGTTTTCATTCCGGTTTCTTCTTCTATTTGACAGGGAGTGATGGTATAATAGCATACAGAAATGCGGCTGCATTTCCGCGGCAGCCCTCCGCCGAGGGCGCCGGCCCTCTCCCCTAGGCATATTCGGCGCTTATGGGAGAGACAAAGCAGTACATCAAAGGAAATGGAGGGCAATATGACGCATGACATCCTTTTTCACCGCATCGTCGCCGCCGGATGTCCGGTTCTGACCCAAGAACCCATGCGTTTGCACACCACCTTTAAAATCGGCGGTCCCGCCGATTTGTTCGCTTCGCCTAGGGATCAAAAGCAGCTGTGCGACCTTCTTGCACTGTGCCGGGAAGCGCAAGTCCCGGTTACGGTGGTCGGCAAGGGGTCCGATCTGCTGGTATCCGACGAGGGAATCCGCGGGGTGGTGGTGCATATCGACGGCGGGTTCGGCGGCCTTTCCCTGGCCGGGCCGGGCGTCATCCGCTGCGGTGCGGGGGTAAGCCTGGCAAAGCTGTGCCTGTTCGCGCTGGAGAACGGCCTGACGGGGCTGGAATTTGCATGGGGAATTCCCGGCTCCGCGGGCGGCGCCGCCTATATGAACGCCGGCGCCTACGGCGGGGAAATGAAGCAGGTGCTTACCCGATGCACCCACATGACCCCCGACGGCAGGCTGGGCGCCTTTGCCGGTGAGGAATTGGCTCTTTCCTACCGGCGCAGCGCCTATACCGGTTCGGATCGGATTATCACTTCGCTGGAGCTGGCCTTGGCCCCCGGCGATAAGGAGCAGATCCGGGCGCGGATGGACGACTACCTATCCCGCCGCAAGCAGAAGCAGCCGCTGGAATATCCCAGCGCCGGCAGCGTTTTTAAGCGCCCGGCAGGGTATTTTGCCGGCGGGCTGATCGAGCAATGCGGGCTCAAGGGATACCGCATCGGGGATGCAATGGTCAGTGAAAAGCATGCGGGCTTCATTATCAATGCAGGGCAGGCCAGCTGCCGGGACGTCTTACAGTTGATCGCGCACATCCAGCACACCGTCCAGCAGGAATGCGGCGTTTCTCTGGAGTGTGAGGTCAAGCACATCGGTGAGGAGATTGGATAAATGGAATTCATTATCGTAACGGGCCTGTCCGGCGCGGGAAAATCCCGGGCAATGGACGCGCTGGAGGATATCGGCTTTTTTTGTATGGACAACATTCCGCCCGCCCTGGTAGCCAAGGTTGCAGAGCTGTGCATGCAGTCGGCGGATAAATTGTCGAAGGTCGCCATGGTTATGGATACCAGAGGCGGCAGGCTGTTCGACGCTTTCTTTGAAGGCTTGAGCGAGCTTAAACAGCACGGCAGCTACAAAATCCTGTTTTTGGAGGCCCAGCCGGAGGTGCTCGAACGCCGCTATAAGGAGACGAGAAGGCGGCATCCGCTGGCCACCGACGAAAACAGCTCGGTGGAGCAGGCCATTGAAACGGAAATGCAGCTGCTTTCTGCGGTGCGGGCCAGCGCCGATTACATCATCGACACTTCTTATCTTTCCCCCGCTCAGCTGCGTGAACGGATCACCGGCCTTTTTGCAGGGGACGTATCCCAAGGGATGCTCATTCATGTAATGTCCTTTGGGTTTAAATACGGCTCGCCCAGCGAGGCGGATTTGGTTTTCGACGTGCGCTGCCTGCCCAACCCGTTTTATATCGACGAGCTGCGCAACCAAACCGGCCTCAATAAGCCGGTGCGGGATTATGTGATGCAGTGCAAGGAGACCAAGGGCTTTGTCGAGCGGCTGTTCGGGATCATCGATTATACCCTTCCGCTCTACATCAACGAAGGGAAAAGCCAGCTGGTGGTCGCCATCGGCTGCACCGGGGGCAAGCATCGCTCGGTCACCATTGCAGAGCTTTTGTACCAGCATCTGCTCGACTCGGGCAAGCGGGTCACCGTCAACCATCGGGATATCAAAAAGCCGTAAATCGGAGGGAAGCACCTTCCGTCTGCTTTTATAGCCCGCCCAAATGAAGCCGCCGCGCCGGCAAAACGGCCCCATCAAAAGGCAATCCGGCCGTCCTTCTTCCGTCCGCCCCACCGCAAAAAACGGTGGGGCGGACGGTTTGGGGCGGCTCTCTCTATTGGTAAGAAAAAAGGATGCCGCGCCCCCTCGAAGGAGAAACGATCCCACTTTGGGCGCGGAGAAAGGAAGAATTTCATGTCGTTTTCCGTATCGGTCAAGGAAGAGCTTTGCTCCATTTCGCCGGATTCAGCGGCGCTGAGCAAAGCGGAATGCTATGGGTTATTGCTGTTTGGTCGGGCCTTTCAGGGGGAGAAAATCGCACTGCTGACTGAAAACGAGCGCACCGTCCGCCGGTACCAGCGGCTGGTGCAGGAGGTAACCGGCGTACCGGTCGCGGTGGAAGCGGAGAAAGGGCATCCCTCCAGCCGCTTTCTCCATGCAGAGGTGGAAACGGCGCAGGACCGGGAAAGGGTGCTCGGCTGCTTCGGGCATGCGTCCGGGCGGGTCAGCCTCCGCATCAACCGGGCGGTTTTGGAGGAGGAGGGCTGCGCAGGCGCCTTTTTGCGGGGGGCCTTTTTATCCTGCGGGGCGCTGGCCGACCCGGAAAAGGAATACCATTTGGAGCTTTACGTCCCTTTTTACAACCTCGCCTGCGACCTGCAGCTTCTTTTGGCCGAATGCGCCCTCTCGGCGAAAATGATTCCCCGTAAGGGCGGTTATGTGTTATACTTGAAGGAAAGCGAGGCCATTGAGGACTTCTTGACGTTGACGGGGGCGGTGCAGTCCGCTTTTTCCATCATGAACATCAAGATCTACAAGGACCTGCGCAACCATGCAAACCGCCGCTTAAACTGCGACAGCGCCAACATCGACAAAACGGTGGCCGCCGCCGCCGAGCAGATCGCGGACATCAAGCTGATCGAAGCGAGACGGGGCCTTTCCTCTCTGCCCCAGGAGCTTGCACAGCTGGCCCGGCTTCGGCTTGAGAACCCGGAGCTTTCCCTGCGGGAGCTGGGGGAGCTGCTGGCCCAGCCCATCAGCCGTTCCGGGGTCAATCACCGGCTCAAACGGCTGCACGCCATCGCGCTGGAGCTCAGGGAAAAAGCGGACAAGCGGTAAACGGAGGGAACGCCGATGAGCTTTTGCCATCTTCACGTCCATACGGAATTCAGCCTCCTTGACGGCGCCTGCCGTATCGAGCAGCTGGCCAAACGCGCCGCCGCGCTCGGGCAAAAGGCGGTTGCCATCACCGACCACGGTGTTATGTACGGCGCCGTGGATTTTTATCGCGCCTGTAAAAAGCATGGGGTCAAGCCCATCATCGGCTGCGAGGTGTATGTGGCGGCCCGCACCCGGTTCGACAAGGTTCACGGATTCGACGACGAGCGCTACCACCTGGTGCTGCTGTGTGAAAACGCCGTGGGGTACCAAAACCTCATCAAGCTGGTGTCCCTGGCCCACACCGAAGGGTTTTACACAAAGCCGCGGGTGGATCGGGAAATTCTCGAAAAATACCACGAGGGGCTCATCTGCCTCTCCGCCTGCCTTGCGGGAGAGATTCCGCGGGCGCTGCTGAAGGGCGATTACGAAGGGGCCAAAAAAACAGCCCAATGGTACCGGTCGGTATTCGGCGAGGGACGGTATTACATCGAAATTCAGGATCACGGCATCCCGGAACAGGCCCGTATCCTGCCCGACCTGATCCGGCTGTCCGAGGAAACTGGCATCCCGCTGGCGGCTACCAACGACGCCCACTATCTGACCCGGGAGGACAGCCGGATCCAAAACGTGCTTTTGTGCATCCAGCTCAACAAAACCGTGGGCGAGGAGACCGGGATGGGCTTTGAGACGGATGAATTCTACCTCAAAAGCGAGGAGGAAATGCGGGCCCTCTTCCCCCAGGTTCCCGCAGCCATTGAGAATACCGCAAGGATCGCAGAACGGTGCAATTACGACTTCGTTTTCGGCCACACCCAGCTGCCTCATTTCGAGGCGCCCGACGGCAAGGACAATTACGAATACTTTGAAGAACGGTGTTTTGCCGGGCTCAACCGCCTGTACGGCGAAAACCATGATCCCGCCTTGGATGAACGGCTGCGCCACGAGCTGTCGGTCATCTCCACCATGGGCTATACCGATTATTACCTGATTGTCCACGATTTTGTCCAGTATGCCAAGGACCACGGCATCCCGGTAGGCCCCGGCCGAGGTTCCGGCGCCGGTTCGCTTTGCGCTTACTGCATCGGCATCACCGGCATTGACCCGATCAAATACAACCTTCTCTTTGAACGTTTTTTAAATCCGGAGCGGGTTTCCATGCCCGACTTCGACATTGACTTTTGCTACGAGCGCCGCCAGGAGGTCATCGATTACGTGGTGCGCAAATACGGCGCCGACCATGTGGCGCAGATCGTCACCTTCGGCACCATGGCGTCCAGGGCGGCCATCCGGGACGTGGGAAGGGCGCTGGGCGTCCCCTACGCCACGGTGGACGGGGTGGCGAAGCTGGTACCGATGGAGCTGAAAATGACCATTGAACGGGCGCTGCGGGTTTCGCCGGAGCTGAAATCCCGGTACGAAGGCGACTCCCAGGTGCACGAGCTCATCGAAACCGCCCGCAAGCTGGAGGGGATGCCCCGGCATGCCTCCACCCATGCGGCGGGGGTGGTCATTACCGCAAAGCCGGTGAGCGAGTACGTCCCCCTTTCGAAAAACGACGAGGCGGTGGTCACCCAGTATACCATGACCACCCTGGAAGAGCTGGGCCTGCTGAAAATGGACTTTCTGGGCCTTCGCAACCTGACCATTATCCACGACGCCTGCGAGATGATCCGGCGGCATACGCCGGACTTTGACATCAACAAAATCCCCACCGACGACAAGGCGGTTTTTGAAATGCTGGCGGCCGGGCAGACCGACGGGGTGTTCCAGTTTGAATCGGCCGGGATGCGCCAGGTGCTGGTTCGTCTGGGTCCCGAATCGCTGGAGGATATGATCGCAGTGATCTCCCTCTACCGGCCGGGGCCGATGGAATCCATCCCCAAGTACATCGAAAACCGGCATCATCCCGAACACATCACCTACCGCCACCCGAAGCTCAAACCTATTCTGGACGTGACCAACGGCTGCCTGGTCTATCAAGAGCAGGTCATGCAGGTGTTCCGGGAGCTGGCCGGGTACTCCTTCGGACGGGCGGATATCGTCCGCCGGGCCATGTCCAAAAAAAAGCACGACGTAATGGAGAAGGAGCGCCAGAACTTTATCCACGGCATCGTCCGGGAGGACGGCACCATTGAGTGCGACGGCTGTGTCCGCCGGGGGATCGACGAGCGCACCGCCAACGCCATCTTCGACGACATGTCCTCCTTTGCCTCCTATGCCTTCAACAAATCCCATGCCGCCGCCTACGCGGTGGTGGCCTATCAGACGGCCTATCTCAAATGCCATTTTGCCAGGGAGTACCTGGCCGCCCTTTTGACGAGCGTTCTGGATTCCTCCGCCAAGGTATCCGGCTACATTGCCGAATGCCACCGGCTGGGAATCAAGGTCCTCCCCCCTTCCATCAACGAGAGCTTTGCCGGCTTCACCGTATCCGGCCAAGACATCCGTTTTGGGCTGTTGGCGGTACGCAATCTGGGGCGGAATTTTATACATGAAGTAGAAGCAGACCGCGCCAAAAACGGACCGTATACGACTTTTTACGACTTTTGTTCCCGGATGCACGGCCGGGACCTGAACCGCCGGGCGCTGGAAAGCCTCATTAAGTGCGGGGCTTTGGACGGGCTCGACGGCAACCGCAGACAGATGCTGATGGCCAGCGAGTCGATTTTGGACGGCATTGAGGCGGACCGAAAAAAAAATCTGGAGGGGCAGCTGGGCCTTTTCGACCTGGTGGAGGACGATTCTCCCACCGCAAGCCAGCCGGTCCTGCCGGCAGTGGGAGACCTGACGGTGGGGGAAAAGCTGAGCATGGAAAAGGAGACCACCGGGCTTTACCTGTCCGGGCATCCGATGGCGCAGTACGCCGCTGTGGCCGAGCAGATCAAGGCGGCCCGCATCGGGGAAATTCTCGAGCAGGCGGCGGAACCGGCAGGCGGCGGATACCGGGATGGGTCGCGGGTAACCCTTCTCGTCCTGATTCAAAGCATGAAGCTCAAAACCACCAAAAGCAACACCACCATGGCCTTTCTAACGGCGGAAGACCGGTACGGCTCCATAGAGGTCATCGTTTTTCCCAAAACGCTTACCGAATACATGCCTCTGCTTCAGGAGGGGCAGGTGGTCCTTCTAAAAGGACGGGTCAGCGCCCGGGAGGACGAAGAGGCGAAGATCGTCTGTGAGAGCGTCGAGCCGGCGCCGGCGGCGGATGGAAGCGCGCCGCCTACCGCCGCCGGCTCGAGTGGAAGAAACGGGCTTTATTTAAAGATCGGCTCCCAAAATGGAAAGGCGTTTGAACGGGTGATGCAGATTACTTCTATATTTGAAGGGACCACCCCGCTCTATCTGCACTTCACCGATACGAAAAAAACCATGCTGGCGCCCCGTATCTCCTGGGTGACGGTCAATGAGCCGATGCTCGGCGAGCTGCGGCGTATTTTGGGTGAAACCTGTGTCAAACTAAAAGAGTAATACCATTGTGCGTCCATGTTGGGGAAAGAAAAATCCATATCAAAATGATTGTCAGAGAATCCGCACTGGTGTATAATAGCTAGTAATGCGTATTCATTTCGACAAGCTTCATCAATTACATGGACATAATTTTACATGTTTTTTACAGGAGGAATCTACCATGGCGGAAAAAACGATTGCGGTTCTGACCAGCGGCGGCGACGCGCCGGGCATGAATGCGGCAATTCGTGCGGTGGTGCGTACCGGCATTGTCAAGGGCTTTCGGGTACTGGGCTTTATGCGAGGCTACAACGGCCTCATCAACGGCGATTATATGGAAATGAACCTGCGTTCCGTTTCCGATATCATCCACCGGGGCGGCACCATGCTGTATACGGCCCGTTCTCCCGAGTTTAAAACCGAGGAAGGGATTCAGAAAGCCATCGAGACCTGCAAGGAAAACAACATCCAGGGCGTGGTGGTCATCGGCGGAGACGGCTCCTTCCGGGGCGCCAGAGACCTGTCCCAGCGCGGGGTCAACTGCATCGGCATCCCCGGCACCATCGACAATGATATTGCCTGTAGCGATTACACCATCGGCTTTGACACCGCAGTGAACACCTGCATGCAGGCGGTGGACCGCATCCGCGACACCGCCCAGTCTCACGACCGGTGCAGCGTGGTGGAGGTCATGGGCAACAACACCGGGCATCTTGCCCTGCACAGCGGGATCGGCTGCGGCGCAACCTGTATTCTGGTACCGGAGGTGCCCTATGATCTGAAAAAGGACGTGGTGGGCCGCATCCTCAGCTACCAGAGCACCGGTAAAAAGCATTTCATCATCGTGGTGGCGGAAGGGACCTGCAACACCAACGCTCTCGCCATCCAAATTCAGGCGCTGACTAATATTGAAACCAGGGAAACCGTCCTCGGCTATATCCAGCGGGGCGGCAGCCCCAACGCTAAGGACCGGGTCGTGGCCAGCCAGATGGGATTCCGTGCGGTGGAGCTGCTGGCGAAGGGCATCGGCAACCGGGTGGTGGCCAAGAAGAATGACAAAATCGTAGATTACGACATTACCGAGGCCCTGAGCATGACAAAGCCTTTTGAAATTGACCTGTACAACATGGCCCACGACATCAGCATTTAACTTAAAACGAAAGCCCTCCGGAGTTACCGGAGGGCTTTTTGTTTTAGTTGGTTTCCAGATATTTTTTAAGGTCCTGTACTATGCCCTCGTCGAATAGAGAGCGCTCAATCTTTCCATCTTTAACCACGAGAAGCGCGGGAACCGACTGCACTCCGATTCCATCTAAAACTTTGTTCATCTGTTCTGCATTATTCTCCCGATCTTTGATCGTATTGTAATAAGAAATAGACAATTGATGCTCATTCGCGTATGCTTCCAATTCCGGCAGAACTTTTTCACATTTTGGGCATCCGTCGCGCCCTATATATAGTATTTCCGCCTTACCGGCACAGACCGTCTCCACTTCGTTTAAATCGATGCTAGTGAAATAGGCCGTTTCTTCCGCTTGCGGCCAGTTCTTTTGCAGGTCATACTCCGCGTAGCAGAAACACAAACAAGCCAGAATTCCCACCACAGACAACATGAGATAGATTCTCTTTGCCCATTTTCTTTTCATAAAGAAGGCATAGGTGGAGGCGATCACAATTATAACTGCCAAAAAAATCGAATACCATGTGGTAGTATATCCTGGAATACAACTGTCTCCCACACAATGGTCGCGGAGAATGCCAGCGTTATATAGCAATAAGCCGGATAGTGCCGTCAGTCCGATGGAGCACAGCAAAATCACAGCGACAGTAATTCGGTACCAGAGTTGCTTGTTCTTTTCTTCCATCAATCTTTCCCTTTCTTAATGATTATGGCAGGCAGATATTGGAGGGATTGCAAAGTGCCGTGCAAGTCGCTGCATATCCCACATCGCATCTCCAAGGTTCCAAATTCCAAGGGTTTTTAGTTTGAGCAAAGTTTCCATGGCACATAAACTGATTATAAAGCGAGGACTCGTTATACCAAGACGTATTCCCCTGCCATTCTTCCTTTAAGTAAACCCAAGCTTGCCCCAATAAAATCGCCCACGTAGCGGACTCGCCTGCTCGCCAATTGTCCATATTTCTACGGACAACCATATAATAATCAACGGAATCACGTATAAAATTCACCGTATTATAGAAATATTTATAATCGATGGCGGATGTAGTTTGGACTTGAGCTGTTACCGGATATACGACTTGGTTTGCCCTATGGTTAATATAGACCGTAATGGTTTGATTGCTTATTTCATATTCATAAGGAACTTCTTTATTTTGAGCATCCATCACAGGAAAGACAATCAATCCATCGATGAGTTCCCCAGAGGCATTATAAATGCCAATGGAACCATCTCGTTCGTGATTCGGAGTTAAAAATTCTTCCAGATAATATCCGCTGGGCAAATTGAGATCATAACGGACAGAATCCGGAGCAGTTGTATCCTGAAGTTCTTGGTTTAACTTTAATCCTAAATTGGTGGTTTCAGTTGAAGAAGTCAATGCTTGAGTAACATCTAAAGATAGCGTCTGCACCTCGATGGAATAGTCAATCTTATCAGAAAAAACCTGAGCATTGTCTACAACTCTATTATCTAAAAAGTCTTGAGCGAAAACGTCCATAGAAGAGAACAAACATAAAACCAAAATTAAAGAAATGATTTTAATGTACTTTTTCATTTTTGCCCTCCACATCATATGTCGTGAAAATTTTACACATTATTTTTAGGTAGCAAAAAAGCCATCATAAAAACATGGGAATCACCTCCTTTTATTTACTATTATAATATTAATATACTTATATTTACTGTAATGTAAATACATTATAATAAAGAAAACTGTTCTTTTGCACATAATATCTGTTTTTTGTATCTATTATATCATTATAAAGAACAAGGCGGAACGCATCTGCGTTCCGCCTTGTTCTTTCAATGCCAGAAAAACTTTTCTTCTTATTTCGCCAAAACGTCTTTCAGGTACGCCGCCATTTCGTCGCACTTGCAGTTTGCGAAGAAATACTCCCCGAACCGCTCGCCGCTGATGGCTGCTTTCAGGAAATCCTGGTCGATGTTCTTGAGGATGGTCATCATGTCCTGATAGGTAATCTTCTTGACATCGTCAAGGATGCGCTTATTGCGCTGTTCGGGCACGGCCCGCTCCTTGGGATAGCCCTGGCCGCTCTCCCCTGCAAACAGCTTTTCAAACACATACTGAAGGTTCAGCTCCGCGCCCCAGCCGAAGCCCTTGGCAAAGGGCAGCGCCACCGCGTTGCCGTCGTTGATCTGCGCAAACATATACGCATCCGACGGGTCCACAATCAGGCCGCACAGGACATTCGGGAAGGAATTGCAGGCGAGCATAGCGCCCGAGCCGGTTCCGCAGCCGGTCACGATAAAGTCGGCCGCGCCGGAGTTAATCAGGATGCCGGCGAGCAATCCTTCCTGCACGTACGTCAACTGCGCCGCGTCATCCGCGCTGTACATCCCGTAATTAAAGACCTGATGGCCCATCGGCTCCACGACGCTTTTGAGCGTGTTGTAAATCAGTTCGTTCTTCGCCGCCTGGCTGTTTTCATTGATCAGAGCAATTTTCATCCCACTAGCCTCACTTTTTAGAAAATTCGATTGATTCCATTATAGTATAAATCCGCCGTTTGTCAACCAACCGGCAAGGCGGGCGGCACAAGAAGGCCCTTCCCCGCCATCCACACCCTGCTGGCCGGAATCCACGGCGGCCGGTGAAGGGCGCCTGCTTATTCGCCACGGCCTCCGTACCACCCTGCATAGAAAAGGAAGGGGCCTGCGGTTCCCCTTCCTTTTCTGATCCACCCTTTCTCTTTAGGCGGTTTCGATGCTGTCGTCCGCCTGCAGCTGCAGCTTCTTGACCGCATCCTCCCGCATTTTGTATTTGAGGATCTTGCCCGCCGCGTTCATCGGGAAGCCCTCGACGAAATCCACATAACGCGGCGTCTTATGCTTGGCCATATGGGAAGCCACATATTCCTTGAGCTCCTCCTCGGTCATCTCCTCGCCCGCCTTGAGCACCACGCAGGCCATAATCTCCTCGCCGTACTGCTTATCCGGCACGCCGATAACCTGCACGTCGGATACCTTCGGATGGGTATAGATAAAGTCCTCGATTTCCTTGGGATAGATATTCTCACCGCCGCGGATAATCATATCCTTGATGCGGCCGGTAATCTTGTAGTTGCCGTTTTCATCCCGGCGCGCCAGGTCGCCGGTATGCAGCCAGCCGTTTTCATCGATGGCGGCCGCAGTGGCGTTGGGCATCTTGTAATACCCCTTCATTATGTTATAACCCTTTGCCACAAACTCGCCGTCTACGTTGTCGGGCAGATCCTCCCCGGTTTCCGGGTCGACGATTTTGCATTCCACGCCGAACATGGCGCCGCCCACCGTATGAACCCGGTCCTCCAGCGAATCGGTGGTCTTGCTCATGGTACAGCCGGGAGAGGCCTCCGTCTGCCCATAAGTGATGCAGATCTCGTCCATATGCATCTTCTCAATGACGTCCTTCATGACCTTGATGGGACAGGGGCTGCCCGCCATGATGCCGGTGCGCATATGGCTGAAATCGGTCTTTTCGAAGTTCTCATGCTCCAGCATGGCGATAAACATGGTGGGGACGCCGTGAAAGGCGGTAATCTGCTCACGGTTGATACAGTCGAGCCCCTTGCGCGGCGAAAAGGCCGTAATCGGGCACATGGTGGTGCCGTGGGTCATGGCGGCGGTCATGGCCAGCACCATGCCGAAGCAATGGAACATGGGCACTTGGATCATCAGCTTATCCGCCGTGGACAAATCCATACAGTCGCCGATGGCCTTGCCGTTATTGACCACGTTATAATGGGTGAGCATAACCCCCTTGGGGAAGCCGGTGGTACCGGAGGTATACTGCATGTTGCAAACGTCGTGCTTATTAATCATGGCGCTGCGGCGGTAAACCTGCTCAACCGGCACCTTTTCGGCCAGCTCCATCGCCTCTTCCCAGGTGTAGCAGCCCTTTTGGCTGGACTCCACCGTGATGATGTTGCGCAGGAAGGGAAGCCGGCGCAAATGCAGGGGTTTTCCCTTTTGCGCCGTCTCCAGCTCGGGGCAAAGCTCTTTTATGATCTTGACATAGTCCGAATCCTTGTAGCCGTCGATCATGACCAGGGTATGGGTGTCCGACTGGCGCAGCAGGTACTCGGCCTCGTGAATCTTATAAGCCGTATTGACGGTGACCAGCACCGCGCCGATCTTGGTGGTGGCCCAGAAGGTAATGTACCACTGGGGCACGTTGGTGGCCCAAATGGCCACATGATCCCCCGCCTTGACTCCCATGGCGATCAGGGCCCGGGCAAAGTTGTCCACATCGTCGCGGAATTCCGAATAGGTACGAGTATAGTCCAGCTCGGTATACCGGAAGGCATACTGATCCGGGAATTCCTCCACCATACGGTCGAGCACTTGGGGGAAGGTCAGGTCGATCAGGTGTTCCTTCGGCCAGACGTACTTGCCGGTTTTGCGGTTGTTGTCCTGCAAATGGGGGCGCACGCCGGTTTCCTCCAGGTACTGCTCCATAAAATTGGCAAACTGGGGGAACACGATGCCCGGGTTTTCCAGATCAGGGGCATACCGCTTGACCCACTCAATGGTCACATAGCCTTCAAAATTGATCGAACGCAGGGCGCGGATGATCGCATCCATCGGCAGGTCGCCCTCGCCCATCATGCGGTAAACGACCTTCCCGTCCTGCATCACCGAATCCTTGATATGGGTGTGCTTGATATACGCGCCCAGATTCTGCACCGTCTGCTCCGGGCTCTCCCCGGCAAAGCGGTAGGGGTGATGGATGTCCCACAAGGCCGCCACATAGTCGCTGCACACCTGGTCGAGCAGCTCGCGCAGACGGGCGGTATCCGTATACACGCCGTTGGTTTCCACAAGCAGGGTAACCTTCTTCTCCTCCGCATAGGGAGCCAGCCGCTTGAGAGCGGCGAGGACCGCCTCATCGTCCACCTCGTCCACCGGGGCGGCGGTCAGATCCCCGAGCACCCGGATATAGGGAGTGCCCAGCC
Organism: uncultured Clostridia bacterium; assembly: GCA_904420015.1. Classification (GTDB taxonomy): domain Bacteria; phylum Bacillota; class Clostridia; order Oscillospirales; family Acutalibacteraceae; genus Solibaculum_A. Next base: position 13,307 of record CAJFTS010000039.1, on the reverse strand, counting down.
GGGCGGCCAGGTCGATATACTGACGGATTTCCCCAATGGTCTCCTCCAAGCGGTCGGCAAAACGCAGCGCACAGCCGGAGGAAAGGCAGGGAATCTCCAAACGCAGCTTTTGCAGCTGGCGGGTGGTTTCTTCCACATTCTCAGCCAAAAAGGGCTTGGCCTTTACCGCGAAGATTTCTTCGCCCAGCCCGCGCACCTCAATGCCGCGGAAGCCGAAATCCTTGGCCATCGAATAAATGTCCGGCCAATCGAAATCCGGACAGCCGATCGTCGAAAACGCAAGTTTCATCTTACTACTCCTTCCAGACACGCCTGCACAAAAAACGCCCCCATCCCCGGCTTCAGGCGGGAGACGGAAGGGTACGGCACGGCGCCGCTTCGCATTTGCTTTGCAGCGCAGGCCGTCCGGGCATGTGCATCCTGTCGTTACATCCCAAACAATTGCTTTTAAGTATATCATATTCCATTTTTCCCGTAAATCCGTTTTGAAAAAATCGGTCATATTTTATATGATCTCCATAAATTCGCTTTCTTTTTCTGCCGGAATCGCCCCGGCCGGAATGACTGAATTCGGGAAAATCTCTAAATTTACCGGTGAATTTTGTTGAGCCTTCCAATCTCCCAAAGCGAAAAAAAGGGCGCCGGCTTAGGCCGGCGCCATTTCCCTTGCAAAGCCGCATGGTTTTCTTTTTGGATAAGCCCGCCCTATCCATACCTATGCGGCCTTCAATATTGATATGCCGCACTGGTCAGCCGGTTCTCCACCTGCTCAAAGGAGGAGGCAAGCTGATTGAGGTAGGAAATGCAGCGGTTTAAATCGGAATCGTATCCCACATACAGAAAATCAATCGCTCCAATGCGTAGCTTCTGGAAGATTTCATACCACTCCTGGTTACGCCGCAGGGTGTTGAGGTCATAATCCAGGCGGGAAATAACGGATTGCAGGCGGCTGAGATCCGCCGCAATCTGCCGGATGCGTCCTAGGCGAAGGGAGATTTCATCGCCCGGCTGATAGGTTTTGGCGGGATTGTCGATCTTCCGTCCAATCAGCCAGCTTTCATATAGAATCTTCGCCTGGCTGCAGATCTCCTTGACGAATTCGCCCACATCCTCCAAGAAATCCTTGACGTGACTGACAAAGCCGATCACCGTATCCAAAAAGGCAATCACCGCATAGGCGTCCTTTAGCAGCTTGATTACCGCCGGCGCCAGGAGGATTCCCACCGCCACCACCCCGGCGAACTTTACCGGGCCCAGCTCTTCATATATCCCGGCCAGCAGCTCCCCGCCGTAGTGGACCAACAGCTCCCGGCCCTCCGGGGTGGTCAGGAGGGTAAACAAAATGGTGGGGACGCCGTCCTTCAAAAAGCCGAGGACGTTTTCCACCGTCCACTGCTCCCCGTGCAGGCCGACCGTTTCCCCCTCAAAGCTCTCCATCAGCTGCATAATCACGATGGCCGCGTCATGCCGCTTGTCGCAAGGCAGCTTCATCAGCGCCTTGGAAAGCTCCTCGGCGTTGAGGGACAAAAGCCCCCGCTCCGCCGCCGGATTCATGTCCTTGCCGAATTGCTGCTTGCCGTCGGCAAATACGGGGTCTCCATTCTCATCATACCGGGCGAAATAATACTTTAAATCGTGCCCGGCGACGAAATTATCGTCCTCAGCCGGGGTTTTGATGTAATAGGTGTGGCCGTCGAGGACGATCTTCACACCGAGGGGGTTGACGTAGTCGTTCTCCCCGCAGATGGAATACATCTTTTCCAGATAGGCGCGGTACCCCTCTTCCCCGTACTTTTCCCGAAAGGCGGCAATCGCCTCGGGCGAAAAGCCCTGTCCGTCCAGGGAGATACACTGGTCGATATAATCCCGGTACGCGGAGGCCAGGGTGACATACTGGGATTTATTCCCGCCCTTGGAGTGGCCGGTCACCGTGATCGGGTCCCCGTCCGTCAGGCCGTTGTGCTCCACCACATAATCAAAATAGCGGGCGGCCTCCTCCTGCTGAGGGGTGGAAACCTGGGTCATCCCCAGGCCGTTGTCCAGCCATTCCCCGTCCCCGGTCCCCCGGTAGACCACATAGGTCCTTCCGGTATCCGGGTCGGTAAAGGTACACGCGTTGGTGCCGGAATTGAACTGGTTAAGGTTCCAGCTTTGATCGCCGATGCGGTAATCCCCGATTTTATCCAGGTTTGCCTTGAGGATGGCAAACTCATCCCGTTCAAGAAAAGCGGCATATTTCTTGGGGCTTGCCTCTATGGCGGCGATGATCTCCGCCATGGTGTCGTTCTCATCGGCGTCCTTGAAGCCGAGATACAAAAACTCGTTGAGCAGGGCGCAGATTTCCGACTGGGAGCGCAGGGAATCGCTCATCTCCTTGGCCATCGCTCCCTCACCTCCATTTGGCAAGGGCGAATTCCCCCTGCTCGTTCATGACAAACCGCCCCTCGCCGCCCGTGCCGAGATAGGACGAATAGGTGTCCTGCGTCAATGCTTCGAGCGCATCCTTGTCCAAGGCTTTTACGGTGATGTTGGCGCTGATTTTCTGTTCCCAGAGGGCTTCGCGCAATTGCTCCATCTTCCCGTCGCGCACCGCCTCCCAGTTTTCCTCATTCACAAACAGCTTCACAAGGACGCCGCCGGACTGGAGATATTCCAGAGCCGTCGTCTCCTTCGGGAGGGTCATGCCCACCTCCTCCGGCTCGCAGAACGCCTTCCAGTCTTTGTCCACCGACGAAACGATCTGCCAAAGGAGCTGCTGCGCTCCCTCCCGGCAGAGATAGGCCGTATAATTATCCGAAAAGCTGTCCCGATCCCCAGGGATCCCCGTCACCAGTATCTTTTCCCCCGGAAAGGAGGGGGAGGACAGGTAGCCGCTCTTGACCGCGCTGCCGAACTGTCCGTCTACCGGCTCGATCCATTGAAAGGACTCCTGGTATTTTTCCTGCATGTAAGAAAGGGACTCTTCCTGAAACGTGGAACCATTGCGCATACAGCCCGTCACTCCTATCACGATTGCCAGTATCACCGGCAGTAGCTTTCTTTTCATCCTGCCGTCCTCCCGTTTAATTGAGCTTGGAAAGCTCCTTACGGGCTTTCTCGTATTTATCCGCCAGGACCTCCAGCCTGGAGGCGCAAAGCTCGGTGCCTACCCCTCGCATCTGCTGCAGCTCTGCGGCCGCCTGGTTCATTTTCTGGGATACCGACCGCAGGTCGTTTAAAATTTCCCACAGCAACGCCCTTGCATTCCCGTCCACTTTGATTTCCCCCTATCGCCACAGATTTCGCGCCTGCGCTACCGCGCTCTCCTGCGCCTGCCGGTATGCCTGCGCCGCCTGGTCGAGAAAACCGGCGTAACTCTCCATCAGCTTCGCCATCTTTTCCAGGTCGTCTTCAAAACCGCCCAGACGGCTGCGAAAGGCCTGCGCATCCGCGCCCTCCCAGCCGCCGGAGGATGACACCGCAGCCATAAGCTGCCGCCCGGTCCGCCGGTATTCCCCCGCCTGGACCCGCATCTGCTTGGCAGCCGTCTGCATGCGTGCCAGATGGATCTGTATATACTCCGCCATTGGCTCCGCCCTCCTTTACCCCGTCGCTTTTTCTCAGCCGTGCGTTTTGTTCCCTCTTGAAAAACGGCTTGCCCTTTTTGTCCGGCAGGCCGTTTTTCAAGAGGCAAAACCGCCTTTTGCCCTTTGAGGGAGGCGTTGGGCCCTCCAACGCCTCCCCGCTTGCCGGCCCGGCTTATTTAAAGGCGCTGGCGTTGTTCTGGATCTGGGTTTCGGTCGCCTCGTAGCTGGAAACCGTGTTGTCGAGAAATTTCGCATAAGCCTCGATGATCTGCTTATAATTCTCAAAGACGGGAACCAGGCTGTTGAATTTTTCGCGGATGGTTTCCCCCGCCGGGCTCTGCCAGGTGGCGGCCAGGTCGTTCATCTGCTTCTGGATGGACAGGAGCTTATCGTTGAGACTGGTATTGAGGGTGCGGATGGTGCCGGCGGTGGCGCTGACCTCACCCAATGATATTTTAATGCCTTCTACTGCCATGATATGTTTTCCTCCTCTCAGTTGGTCAGGTTCTTTGCCTGGGCGACACGGTCATCCTGGGTCTGCCGGTACATCTGCGCGGCGTTTTTGAGAAACTCGCTGTACTGATCCATGAGCTTTTTCATGTCCTGGAAGTTATCGGTAAAGCCCTTGATCTGGTTGGTAAAGGCCAGGTTGTCGGCGCCCTGCCAGGCGGCGCTCATGTTGTCCACCTCGGTGAACAGGTTGCGGAAGATGGATTCGTACTCCGCAGCCTGGGTGCTGATCTGCTTGGATGCAGCCTCCAGCTTTTGGGGATCGACCGTAATGGAAATGGCCATATTCAAGATTCCTCCTTCATGTTGTCTGCGCCTTGCGGCGTGTATCAGCGGTGTGTTTCCTTCTGGCTTTAAGTATACCGAAGGGAAATTCGCCGCGCAACCTGTGACAAAAACAGTGACAGACTTTTGCACACTCCCCATGCAAAACGGGGATATTTCGGCACATTTTCCGAACGGCCTGCAAAACAGGAAGCCGGGAGGGTTCTCGGGGCTCCCGCCCTTAGAAACCATCCCGGCTTTTTTTATTGCCATTCGGCCGCGTTAGCTTTCTCCCGGCCCGGGCTGTCCGTCGTCCGGCTTACAGCCGCAATGCTTGCAGACCGCCAGCCCCCCTCCGTTGACCTGCCCGCAGTTGGGGCAGACCCATCCGGACGGGACGGAGGTCACCGGCGCCGCCGAACGCACGGCGCCGAGAAGGTTCTGAGCCTTCTCCTTTGCCGCGGCCTTCACCCCAGACCGGTCCGGCCGCTTTTCCTTGGGGACATACCCCGCCTTCAAGCAGAGGAGACCCGGAAGGAGCAAAACGCCGGCGGCCAGGAAAATCCAGGGATAGTGGCGCCAGTAGGCGCCCCACGTGGAATTTTCATAAAGCAGGCGGGTCCCGCCGGTCATATAGAAGGCGTAGACCGCAACCCCCAGGGTAATCACCCCCAGTGCGCAGATGCCCAGCCCGATATAAAACGCTTTTTTCATTGCTCGTCCTCCTCCCTGCCGGAACCGCCCGTCTGCTGGAAATAATCCGACTGCACGGGGATGGTTTCCTCCTGCTTGATCTTATCCGGGGATACGCCCACAAAATAATCCCGCTCGTCAAACACCCCGCCGTCGAGGGACACCCGCATTTCCCTTTCAAAGTTCGCGGCGTCCTCGGTGACGGTAAAGCGAAGGACATAATCCTGAGACAGGTATTTCTCGATGGTCTGATAGACGCTCCCCAGATCCTCCGAGCTCTCGGAGCGGAGGAATTTGCCGCCCGTGGCCTCACAGATCCCGCTGAGATAGGCGGAATCGGCAAAGTCGAAGCCGACGGCGTAGACGACAATCCCCTGCTGGACCAGCTGATTGACGACGGAGTCCATAACGGCGGCAGAGCTGCTGTTGTCCGCCCCATCCGATAAGAGAATCAGGATGCGGTTGCCGGAGCTGCCCTGCAGGGCGTTCATCCCGGCCAAAAGCCCCTTGGAAATATCCGTTCCGCCGTCGGCGGTCAGGCTGTCCACCGCACGCTGCACCATACCGGTGGAACCGGATACCGGGCTGACAATCTCCGCCATGTCGTCAAAGGCCACCAATCCGGTTTTCATCCTGCCGCCGGCGGACTGGATAAAGCTGGCGACCGCCCTTTTCGCCTGATAGAGATTGTTGCCGGCCATGCTTCCGCTGTGGTCGAACACCATGCAAACGCTGCTTTCCGTTTCCTGCTGGGAGGAATCCACCAGTTCAAAATCGGTGATTTCCACTCCCTGCTCCAGAATGCTGAAATCTTCCTTCTGGTAGGCTCCCTTGTCTTTCTTGCTTCGGGAGATGTTCACCGATACCGAAATCTCCGGGAAATTGGAGGTATCGATCTTACCGATATGGATACCGGCGCGCACGTCCGCCAGCACCTCCAAAAGGAATTCGGAGAAGGTGGTGCTTTCCACCAAGTCCTCGCCGTCGATCCCTTCGGTAGTCTGGGTATAGTATACGTCCCCTTCGCAGGTATACTGGCACATGGCGTTTAAAAGCTTGAGGGCGGCCTTGGAAGGATCGTTGTTTTCCTCTATAGCCGAACCGTCGGCATCCTCGTCCTCGTCCGGGCTAGCGGCTATCTCATCGACTCCCTTTACGCTGTTGTCATATGCCTCCATCAGGTCTGCAAACTCCACCGACAGATAGCCGCTGCTGCCGGAGACGGAGGCATCGATCACCTGCTCGAGATAGGCGCGGGCATTTTCCATGTCGCCGCTGCGGAAATAGAGCTGTGCAAGGGTCAGATAATAGGCGAGCTGGTCTTCCTGGGACGGATTTTCGGCTAGGATGTAGTTGACCGCCCGGCGCACCGGTACCGAGCTTATCTCCCGATAGAGCTTCTCCACATCCTTTTCCAGCGCTTCAATCTGCTCTTCCAGGCGCTGCCGCTCCTGCTCGTTGGCGGCGCTTTGCTGATCGATTCTCTCCTGCAGCTCCTGAATCTGCCGGTTTTTCTCCGAAACCTGCTGCTGCAGCGCCGCCTGCTCCGAATCGGTGACGTTGCCCATATCGTCCATGGTGCTGCGGTATCCGCCGGCCGCCATCTGCGCCAGTGCCGCCCGCGCAGGGAAGGAGGGATCCTTCAACGCGGCCTGCTCAAGCTGCTCGTATGCCTGCGCGCTGTTGCCCTGATACATATTCCCCTGGGCGCTCGCCTTTAGGGAAAGGGGATCGGTTTCCCCCTTTAGATTCTCCAGGTCCTTGCTCAGGCTGCCTTCCCCGGTGGATACCGTCATCTGGATGTTGACGATGCTTTCCGCCTTGTCCCGGTCATATTCCGAGAGGCTCATTTGGGATTTCAGCTGCATGTGAATCTGCAGCAGGTTCGAGCGCACGTTTTTCCCATCCGCGCCGTCTTGGCAGAGCGTCTGCAAATCGGCGAGGGTTTCATCCGCAAACGCCTGTTGATAGCGGGCGGCCGCCTGCTCGCCCTGGTCGTATTTCCCCTCCAGCGCCAGGCCCAAAACCACCAGCCGGGCGGATTGGACGTTGGGCTTGCGGGAATAGGCGGTCTCGGCCGACAGCTGGCCCTGGCTGTAGCTTTGAAGCTCAATGAGCCGGCTTGCCACATAATTTTCCCGTAAGGTCAGCTGTTCGTTCCCGATAAAGCCGACATAGGTGGTAATCGCCAGCACCAGGCCGACAACCGCCGCCGCGGCGGGAAGGATCTTCCACACCACCAGCGGCTTCTTTTTGAGAAAGCCGATCAGCTCAAGGACGGCGCCCGCTAAAAACAGGACGCCTCCCACGCCGACCAAAATCCATTGCATCAGGCTCATGCCGTCTCCCCTCCTCTGTCAATTACGTCCACATCGGTGCGTCCCAGACGAGGGAACACCTTTTGCAGGGAAGTTTTGTCGGATATGGGATTGTCCCGGATCATCAGCACACGAAGCTGCATCAGACCCTCCAGCGGCTGGAAATCGGAGACCTGGTTTTGATACATCCAAAGGTCGCAAAGGCCGTCGAGATTCGCCACCGGGGAAATGTCGGAAACCTGGTTGGCGGAAAAATCCAAATAGGTCAGGGCCTTGAGGTTTTGCACCGGCGTAAGGTCGGTGATGGAATTGTTCCACACACCCAAGCTGACCAAGGAGGTGAGATTCGCCACCGGGCTTAGGTCGGAAACCTGGTTCCAGCCGACGCACAGCTTTTTGAGGCCGGTGAGGCCGGAAACCGGCGATAGATCGGTCAGCCCCACATGAATCAGGGAAAGCTCCTCAAGCCGGGCGGCCGACGCGATCCCGCTGATATCCGTCGACTCCTGAAACGCCAGATGCAAACGGCGCAGGAAGGGCATATACTTCAGATCGTTCAAGGTGGCGACCTGGCCCAGGCTGGACCGTTCCCAATAGCTCGACTGAATGGTATAGCTGTCCTGGGTAAAGACCACCGTTTCACCGGGCTCCAGGCTGCTGCCGCCCACAATAGAAAGCTCGGTAATCTGTTCGACATCCTCGTTATAGAGAGGCCCGTAACCGATTTGGAGGGTATCGCGCACGGCCCGTTCCACCGCCGCATCCTCAAAGGTAATCTCCACCTGCTCCACCGTGATGGTATAGGCGGCCGAAGAGAGATCGCTGACATAGCCGCGGCTGCTCACCGCAACGGCCTTTATGGTCGTTTCCCCGTTTTTGAGAATAATCGGCTCCTGGAAAACGGGAGAATCCTCGGTAGGCTTCGACCCGTCGGTGGTATAGTGGATCACATGGGTATCCTGATCGGGGAGAATCGAAACCTCCTGGCGCTGGTCGTAAGACCCGGGCTGAAGCGAAAAGGCCGGCGCTTTCGGCGTCGTCTCCTGATAAAGCTCCTCAATATCCGGGTCGTCGACGGCTTGGATGGCGGCCTCAAGCAGCTGCTTCGCCTCCTGAAGCTTATCCAAACGGATGTACAGCTCCGCCAACTCCCGGTAGGCCTGGGCGTTGGCGGCATCCAGCTCCAATAACTGCTGATAGGAGGCTTCCGCCTCGTCGTATTGCTCGGCGCCCATATACGATTGGGCCAGGCCCAGATAAGCATCGGTATTCATCGGATCGATTTCGATCGCCTCCGAATAGGCGGCGACCGCGTTTTCATAGTTGAGGTCGTCCATATACTTTTCGCCCAGCTGCAACGCTTCCTGCAGCGGGGATGCGGAGGGAGTCGCTCCCATCCAGAAGAAAACCACCGTCAGCACTCCCAGCAGGGCCACCACCCCCACACAGATGAGGGTGATGAGCAGGCCGCGCCGTTTCTTTTTCCCTTCCTTCGGCCCGTCCGTGTTCTCTTTGGGCTGGAAGGTGGCCGGCGCCTCTTCCTTTACATCAAGCGGCCCCTGTTTGATGGGAGGCGGGTATGCCTGGGAGGATTCTTCCTTCGCCGGTTCCTCGAAAAGGCATTCGGTGGCGGTGCCTTCTTGGACGGAGCGCTGCTGCTCCGATGCTTGCCGCTGGGTTTCCTTCACCGGAGGCTGCCCCAGCAGTACCGTTCCGTCCTCCTTAGGCCGGGCCTCCTTCACCGGAGGCTGGCCCAACAGTACCGTTCCGTCCTCCTTAGGCCGGCTCTCCTTCACCGGCGGCTGCCCCAGCAGCACCGTTCCATCTTCCTCCGGCTGGGTTTCCTTCACCGGCGGCTGGCCCAACAGCACCGTCCCATCTTTCTCCGGCCGGCTCTCCTTCACCGGAGGCTGCCCCAGCAGCACCGTTCCGTCCTCCTTCGGCTGGGTTTCCTTCACCGGCGGCTGCCCCAGCAGTACCGTTCCATCTTCCTCCGGCTGGGTTTCCTTCACCGGCGGCTGGCCCAACAGCACCGTCCCATCTTTCTCCGGCTGGGTTTCCTTCACCGGCGGCTGGCCCAGCAGCACCGTCCCATCTTCCTCCGGCTGGGTTTCCTTCACCGGCGGCTGCCCCAGCTCATTCCCGCAGGAGACGCAATACCGGGCGTCATCCTCATTTGCGCCGCCGCATCGCATACAATACTTCAAAATCTCTCCTCCTCACCTTCCATGTTTGTCATCCGGCACGCCGTATTCCGCGTCAAACCGCGCCTTCAACTTCTTCCCCTTTGACGCGAGGACAGCCTTTGTGACGATCAAAGCGATCAAGAAAACGCCGAAAAGGAGAAACCCTCCGTAAAACAAAATGGTTCCCAAGGTCATGGCAATCCCCTCCTTTACCGCTGGTAGAGCCAGCCGCCGTCGATGATCTGCTGCATCATGTCTTCCAGCACCTGCATATCCCCGTCGCTGATTCCTTCGTTTTTGGCCTTCTGGTAATAGGCCACCGCCTTCTCGTAATTTTCCACCGCCCGGGTGTAATCCCGCTGGCCTTCTTCCTTCTCGTTCTCCTCAACGCCGTACAGAATCGCCAACCGCATATAAGGCCGGTAATCCTCCGGCAGCTGCGTTTGCAGCGCGAGCAAGAGCTCCTCGGCTTTCCCGTACTCTCCAAGCATCTGATAAAGGGCCGCTGTATTCAGCTGTACGGTAGGGGTCTGGTTCCCCTGGCTGCCGAGCAGCTCAAAGCATTCCAGCGCCTTTTCCGCATCCGCCTGCCGGTCGCCGCCTTCGGTCTGCGCCCGGCGCATATAAGCGCTGGCCAGCGCGGAAAGCACCGGTCCGTTTTTTTCCGGCGCGACAATCCTTCTGGCCTCTTCCAGAACCGCGATTTCCCCATCCGGGTCGCCGCCCAGCCGGTAGGCGCGGGCGCAGAGCAAATACCCACGCTGGCGCAGCGTCTCGTCGCTTGTCGCCCGAATCGCTTCATAAAAGCCCTGGGCCGCCGTCTGCCACTGGCCGTCCGCCAGATCCAGCTCCGCCTGCACCAGCGTCACCGAATCGGTATCCAAGCCGCAGGCAACCGCTTCCTGCAGCACCTCGTTTGCCTGCTCAGTTTGCTGCATCCGGGCCAAGGCGATGGCATAATCCCGGTAAAAATCGGGATTTTGGCTGCTGCGGGCCACCGCCTCCTTGTAATACTCGACGGCGTTTATGTAATTTTCCTGTTCAAACCAGGCGTTGCCGATCATAAAATAAACGTTGGCCGCGCCCTCGGGATCGCGCTCCATCTCCTCCTGTAGGCCGGGATTGGTCAGGATCGCTTTCCCATACTGGATACAGGCCTGGTATTCCTCCTGCCGCTCATAGGCAAGCAGTTTCTGGTAATAGGCGGGGAGCCTGCTGCCAAACAGGCTGATCGCCTGGTCATAGAGAGTGATGGCCTGCTCATAATTCCCGCCGTCCGCCGCCGCTTCCCCCTGCAGCAAAAGCTGCTGATACTTTGTCTGTGCTTCTACCCCCATCTGATGATAGCCGAAGGCGGAGAGAACCAGGGAACCGGTCAGCAGCACGGCAAACAGGACGGTCGTCAGATGCTTCGCCCTCTGGTGGCGGATATAAGCCTTATCCAGCGTGCGCAGATTTTCAAACACCTGCAAAAGAGCCTGAGCCGTCGGATACCGCAGGTTTGGATCCGGCTGCATCATCTTCTCGATTACATCCACAAGCGCCTGGCTGTAGGGAACGCCTCGCCGGCTCAAGGGGGTGACCGGGCCGGTGGATTTCTCCGGCTTTACCCCGGAAAGCAAATGGTACAGGGTGGCGCCGAGGCTGTAGATATCCGAGCGCGCATCCAGAGGAGACTGCATCCGGAACCGGTAGGTCGAACCGGTCTCATTGCCGGCGGGAAGGGGCGTTTGATTGAGGTACTGCTCAGGCGGGGCATACCCCGCGCTCAAGCCGCTGATCTGGCTGCTCTCCCGCCCGTCCAGAGAAACGTTGAAGTCGATGAGACACACATCCCCCTGGGGCGTAATCATGATATTCTGAGGTTTGATGTCGCTGTGAATAATAGGGGGAGTCAGCCCGTGCAGGTGGACCAACGCCTGACACAGCTGGCGGGCCCAAAGGATAATCTGCTTTTGCTCGATGCGGTATCCGTTTTTGATGTAATAATCCAGCGACTGTCCCTCGATAAAGTCGATGACGGTATAGCTGCCGCCGTCGATTTCAAGAAAATCGTATACCTGCGGCAGATAGGCATGCTTGAGACGTTTGAGGATGTCCGCCTCCGCCCGTCCCTGCACGCGTGCCGCAACCTCATCCTTGATCTTTTTGACCACCACATACCGTTTGAGACGGAGATGATAAGCCTTATAAATGATACCGGTCCCGCCGGAACCGATCTCACCGATGATTTGATAGATGTCATCCAAAATGTCGCCGCGCTGGAGCATGCATCCATCCTCTCCCTTCCAAAGAAATCCCCTGCGCCGCAAAACAGGCGGCAACCGCCGCGCCTTTCAAACCGCCTGCGGCAAAAGGGCGGTTTTGCCCCCTACCGCTTCTGGTCACGACCGGCCTGCGTCGCTGCGGGTCAGCCCTGCTTGCGTTTGGTGCCGCAGAAGGGGCAAACCTCGTTTTCCGCACGGAATTGCTTCCCGCAGTTACGGCAGAATACCACCGCGCCGCCCTTGGCGTTCGGTTCCCCTTGCACCGGCGGAACAAATACGCCGGAAGGAGGGGTTTGACCCGTCCGGCTCTGGTTGGCAGCAGGCCCTTGCGGCTGTGCGGGCGCCTGGGACGGGGCGTTTTGGACGGGATTGGGCTGGGCCTTGGGCGCCGCCTGCGGCTGCACAGGAGACGCCGGCTTCTTCTCCGGCTGTAAAGGAGGGACGGGGCTCGAAGCGCTTCCTCCCATCTTCCGGTTGATTTCGCTGACATTGCGGCAAATGGTAACGAGCAGCATAATAAACTCAAAGGAGAGCCGCAACAGCACATTGCCGACCACGGCGATTCCAAGTCCAGTGAGCAAATTCAGTCCAAAATTACTTAAGCCGACAAAAATGTAAAGGAAGCCGTACAGCACCAGGAAGATGGCCGCAGCCATGTAAAGGATACGCAGAAGGGTTTCCAAAAGAAGCTTACGGAAATGGAGAAATTCGTACACCCAACCGAGAAAGCCGCGGAATTTTCCTTCGTTTCGCGGGGAAAGAAAGAGAAAGAAGAGAACGACGGCACCGGCAATCGCCAGTACCCAGCAAACGGTGGTGGCGACCTGAAGAATACTTTGGGCGCTGTAATAGCTACTCAATCCACTAAACATGTTTTTTCCTCCTTATTATTCCATGCTGCTCCCGGTTTTGCTGAAATGCAAACCGGACTAATCAAAAAGAAAGGTAAACAACTCGTTTGCCAGATAGATCTGATCGGAAGATTGCAGGGCAATCTCCCGGCCGGGCTGCACCGCCTTTCCATTGATGTAGGTTTTGTTAAGGGAATTTTGGTCAATCAGAAAGCAATGGCCGTCTTTTGTCACAATGTCCGCATGATGGCGGCTGACGGAAGGATTATCCGCAATACAGTAATCCACCGCTTCGGCCTTTTTCCCGATGCGAAACACCGGTCGATCCAGCACGATGGTTTCTCCCGTCCGTTTGCACAGCAAGCGGGCCGTTTTCTTCTCCTGGGCGGCCTTCCGGGCCTCTTCCTCCGCCTTCGCTTGGGCAGCCTTCTGGGCTTCCTCTTCCGCCTTGGCTTGGGCAGCTTTCCGGGCTTCCTCTTCCGCCTTGGCTTGGGCAGCTTTCCGGGCTTCCTCTTCCGCCTTCGCTTGGGCAGCCTTCCGGGCCTCTTCCTCCGCCTTCGCTTGGGCAGCCTTCCGGGACTCTTCCTCCGCCTTCGCTTGGGCAGCCTTCTGGGCTTCCTCTTCCGCCTTGGCTTGGGCAGCTTTCCGGGCT
>CAJFTS010000038.1 GCA_904420015.1 uncultured Clostridia bacterium | reverse complement strand
TTGCCGGGGCATTCACAATGCCCCGGGCCTGCGTGGCCAGACGCCTTTTGGAGACCCTGCCGCCCAAAAAACAGAAACGCAGATTCACCCGCCGCCTTTCACACAAGCAGGCGAATGGCTTTGGAGAGGAAAGGAATCTCTTGGTATGTGAATTATATTCACACGATTGGATCCTCCACCGCAATCGGCGCAGGCTGTGGATGGGCCTTGTTTGCGGTTCCTTTCGCCTCTTTCGGCAATCCGCACAAAGGAGCGGCCTCCTTTCCTAAGATAATACGGGGCGCATTTCTATGCTCCGGGCCGGTGGCGGAGCTCCCCGAAAGCAGACGGGACAGGAGGGCCAACGAGCGGATATGTGAATAATATTCACATATCCCGGCTATCCGGCCGTCTCCCGCACATCGGTGCGGCCCAGGATGTAATCCACGGACACGCGGTAAAAATCGGCTAATTGTATAAAAACTTCAACGGGGACACCAGTACACCCCCTCTCATAGTCACGATAGGTTCGTTGATTGCAAAAGAGGACCACTGCCACCTCCCGCTGGGTCAGCTCCCGTTCTTCTCGAAGCTCTTTTCATCTCATTCGAATCACCCGGCCCATTTTACCAGATCAGCAGGTTCCATGTTGGGTTTCACAACGGAATGCGGTAAAAAATTATTTCAGAAGGATTCGCAGTAAAATCCACACAGGCACGCGGTTTTCTGCTATCCTTCCAGGGGAAACCGAAACACACAGGGAGGAATCGGTATGGTCAGAATCCGCATCCAGGAGCTACTGGACGAGCGGGGGAAATCCGGGTATCGGCTGTATATGCAGCTGGGTGTCAGCTACCAATGCTTTCAGCGAATGCGGGACAACCAGGTTCGCTCCATCAGCCTGAAAAACATCGACGCGCTGCGCCAAATCTTCGGCTGCACCCCCAACGACCTCTTTCTTTTTACCGATGGCACGGCCTGACCATTTTCTTCGCCGCAAATCAATTGCAAAGCCGGGCGCTTGCCTGTATAATAAGAAAGATTGAACTCTACCCTTTTGACGAGGTGATCGTTTTGCGCAACGTGCAGCAGCGCATCCGGAATTTCAGCATCGTGGCCCACATCGACCACGGCAAGTCCACCTTAGCCGACCGCATTCTCGAGCTGACCGAGGCGGTGGCCAAGCGGGACATGGAGGAGCAGCTTCTCGACAACATGGACCTGGAGCGGGAGCGGGGCATCACCATCAAGGCCCATGCCGTCTCCCTCGACTATAAGGCGGACGACGGCCAGCTTTATACCTTTAATCTGATCGATACCCCCGGCCACGTGGACTTTAACTACGAGGTGTCCCGGTCGTTAGCGGCCTGCGAGGGGGCGGTGCTGGTGGTGGACGCATCCCAGGGCATCGAGGCCCAGACCCTGGCCAACACCTACCTGGCGCTGGACCACGGGCTGGAGATCCTGCCGGTCATCAATAAAATCGACCTGCCCGCGGCCGAGCCGGAGCGGGTCATCAAGGAGATTGAGGACGTCATCGGCATCCCCGCCGAGGATGCGCCCCAGATCTCTGCGAAAAACGGCGTGAACATCCACGCGGTTCTCGAAATGATCGTCAAAGACGTGCCGCCCCCGGCGGGGGACCCGGACAAGCCCTTGCAGGCGCTCATCTTCGACAGCTACTATGACCCCTACAAGGGGGTCATCGTCTACATCCGGGTCAAGGAAGGCACCGTGCGCCCGGGGGACACCATCAGGATGATGGCCACCGGCGCGGAGTTTACCGTGGTGGAGACCGGGCACATGCGCCCGAACTTCCTGGAGCCGGACGACTGCCTGGCGGCGGGGGACGTGGGGTACATCGCCGCGTCCATCAAGGTGATATCCGACGCAAGAGTGGGCGACACGGTCACCTTGAAAGAGAACCCCGCGCCCGAGCCCCTGCCCGGCTACCGCAAGGTAAACCCCATGGTGTTCTGCGGCATCTACCCGGCGGACGGGGCCAAGTACCCGGACCTGCGGGAGGCGTTGGAAAAGCTTCAGCTCAACGACGCGGCCCTCTCCTTTGAGCCGGAAACGTCGGTGGCCTTGGGCTTCGGCTTCCGCTGCGGCTTTTTGGGGCTTTTGCACATGGAGATCATCCAGGAGCGGCTGGAGCGGGAATATAACCTGGATTTGGTGACCACCGCCCCGTCGGTCATCTACCGAATCACCAAAACCACCGGGGATGTGGTTTACATCGACAACCCCACCAACTACCCCGACCCGGGCACCATCGCCCAGGCGGAGGAACCGATCACCAACGCCCACATTTTCTCGCCCACCGAGTTCGTGGGCAACATCATGGACCTGTGCCAGGAGCGGCGGGGTGTCTTTAAGGACATGCAGTACATTGACGCGGGCCGGGTGGATATCCACTACGAGCTGCCGCTCAACGAAATCGTGTACGATTTCTTCGACGCCCTCAAGTCCCGCACCCGGGGCTACGCCTCCTTCGACTACGAGGTGAGCGGATACCAGAAGTCGGATCTGGTGAAGCTGGACGTATTGCTCAACGGCGAGGTGGTGGACGCCCTGTCCTTCATCGTGCACAGCGAGAAGGCGTACACAAGGGCCCGCAAGATTGCCGAAAAGCTCAAGGAGCATATTCCGCGCCAGCTCTTCGAAGTGCCCATCCAGGCGGCCATCGGCGGTAAGATCATTGCCCGGGAAACGGTCAAGGCCCTGCGCAAGGACGTGCTTGCCAAGTGCTACGGCGGCGACATCACCCGCAAAAAGAAGCTTTTGGAGAAGCAGAAGGAAGGCAAGAAGCGGATGCGGCAGCTGGGCTCGGTGGAGGTGCCCCAGGAGGCGTTCATGGCGGTGCTCAAGCTGGACGAATAAGACGCCGGTACTTCGCTTTTCTGCAAGGCCATCCAAAAAAGGGCACCCTCCTATGGAAGGCGCCCTTTTTATTCCTTTGTGATTCGAAAAAGCGCATTTGGCGTGCAGTCCAGCAGCAGGCAAAGCGTTTTCATGGTTTCATATCGGATGGACTTGGTTTGGTTGTTCCCCATCCTGTTAATGTTTTGATCGCGCATGCCCAGCTGCTTATACAGCCAATATTTTGTTTTCCCCTTTTCCTCTAGCAAACGCAGGACATCTAATTTTATCATAAGACACTTTCCCATCTATGTTTTCATGAGGATTATCCCTTTGCTCTTCCTCACTTCTAGCACGTTTTCATGATAGAACGCATCCGTCTATATGGAAAAGAAGAATACAAGGGATCGCAGCGGTTACAGGGGTTAAACGCATCCCAGGAAACAATGGGGAAAACTGCCCCCGGAAAAGGAAAACAGGGAAATCGCTTGGATTTGCCCATCGAATGCTGCTGGGACGAATGCGATTTTTTTATGCTGTTTGGAAACCCACACGGAAGAGACATGCAAAGGCTGTCCCGGCCACAACTGCCCGCATGCGAAAGGAAAACGGGAGGCTGCTGCTTTTCGAAGCGTTCCCTTGGGTAGTTTTTTCGGGCGATTCATGCAGTTATAAATGCATTTATTCCATTTATGCAGGAAGGAGGGCATTTTCCATGCCCCATTTGATCGGCCTCTACCTCCATATCCCCTTTTGCCTGCGCAAATGCGGCTATTGCGACTTTTACTCCTGTAAAGGGGATGATGATTTATACGATAAGTATACCGCTTCTCTGCTTGCCGCCCTGGAGCGCTATGGGAAAGGGGGCGGATACCAGGCGGATACCTGTTATTTCGGCGGCGGCACCCCTTCCCTTTTGGGGCCGAAGCGGATCGGAACGCTGCTTGCGGCGGCAGGGAAAACCTTTGGGTTGCATCAGGCGGAGATTACACTGGAAGTCAACCCCGCGACCGTCTCCTTTTCCGACTTACAGGGCTACCGGGCGGCGGGGGTCAACCGGCTGTCCGTCGGGATGCAGTCGGGGGTGGACGGGGAGCTGGCTTCCTTAGGGCGGCTGCACACGGCGGCGGACACCGTGCGGACGGTGGAGGCGGCCCGCCGGGCAGGCTTTGACAACCTGTCCCTCGACCTGATGCTGGGCATACCGGGACAGACGGAGAAAAGCCTTGCCCAGACGCTCAAGCTGGTGAGAGGGCTGGCGCCGGAGCATCTCTCCGGATACCTGCTGAAAATAGAAGAGGGCACCCCCTTTGCCTCCCTTCCAGAGGAGCGGTTCCCCGGCGAGGAGGCGCAGGCCGCCCTTTATACGGCGGCCTGCCGGGGCCTGGAGGGGATGGGCCTTATGCAATATGAAATCTCCAATTTCGCCAGGCCGGGGTTTTCCTCCCGCCACAACCTCAAATACTGGAACGGGGAGGAATACCTAGGGCTGGGGCCCGCGGCCCATTCCTTCTTACAGGGACGGCGTTTTTTCTACCCGCGGGACTTGGAAGGGTTCCTTTCGGGAAGGCCGCCGGCAGCGGACGGCACGGGAGGCGATTTTGAGGAATACGCCCTGCTGCGGCTGCGGCTTATAGAGGGCCTGACGGAAGAAGGGGTCGCCTCCCGGTTCGGCGGCCCGATTCCAGCCCGGATGCGGCGGCGGGCAAAGCCGTTGGCAGCGGCGGGGCTGATGGAGGAGGACGAAAGGGGCCTGCGGCTGACCCGGGAGGGATTTTTGGTGTCAAACGAAATCCTGGCCCGGCTGCTGGCGGAATAAAGGGCGGGCTTACCGGTCAATTTTGGATTGCGCCTCTTTCGGACAAGGGCGCAAGAGAATGTCCTGTCCCCTCAGGGTCACAAGGAGCACCGTACCCGCAGACAGCGCCAGCAACCGGCGGATTGGGCTGGGCAGCTGGATCGTTCCGTCTTGGCTCACTCGAACTGGATAAAGCATACGGTCGCCTTCTTTCCTTTCTTTTCTTAATTATATCGGTTCGGCTTTTGAATTTCAACACAAAACTTTTAGTTTTGCAAAGTTTGTAATCAAATTTCCATAATATTCGTTATTTAACTTTTAGAATCATATACTATGGTCAAAGGTGGGATCGGTATATGATTGGAGAACGCTTGGCGGATTTACGTTTTACGCAAAGGCTTACACAAAAGCAATTGGCGGATAAGCTCGGTTGTTCGAGTTTTTCCATTAGCTCTTGGGAGAGCAATCGTACAACACCAAATGACGAAATGAAAATCAGGATCTGTCGTCTATTCGGCGTGAGTGCCGATTATCTTCTGGGCATCATCCGCGATCCCTTACCGCCCCAATCCGCTCTTTCCCACGAGGAAATCCTGCATCTGCCCGGCTTTCTCACCAAGGAGGAGGCCGACGCGGTCCGCTCCTTCGCCGCCTATACCATTGAACAGGCGAAAAAACGGGAAGCCGGGCGAAATTAGTCTTGCCTTACCCAAGCCCCCTTCGCTATCATGGGGGAAAAGGGAGGTGATGACCATGGCATCCTGCAGCAATACCCTTCCATGCCCCTGTACCTATGACTGCCCCCGGCACGGCAAGTGCTGTGCCTGCGTGGCCCACCATCGGGACCACGAGGGCGGTTTCCCCGGCTGCTTCTTCTCCAAGGAGGGGGAGGCCACCTACGACCGCAGCTGGGAAGCGCTGAAAAAAGACCGGGAGCAAGCCTGAAAAAAGCCCTGTATGCCGCGGCATACAGGGCTTTTTTTCTTTAATTGTACAACGCCACGAAAAAATTCAGATAACCGGCAAAGGTAACCCACAGCAGATAGGGAACCAGAAGCCAGCCGGCCCGCTTGTCGATACGGCCGAACTGGCGGATGGTGATTAGGATCATGGCCCACAGCAGCACCAGCACCAGGAAGGCCCCGGAATAATACCGCTCCCCGAAGAAGGTGAGGGTCCAGAAGAAATTCACCGCCAGCTGGGCGCCGTAGAGAAACAGGGCCGGGGATTTGAGGGGCGAATCGCTTCGGTACACAAGCCAGGAGGCAACCCCCATCAGGATGAAGAGGATCGTCCAAACGACCGGGAAAACCCAGCCGGGCGGGGACAGAGGCGGCTTGACGAAGGAGCTGTAGAGCTCCATGGAATTGCTGGTAATCAGGGCGGAGAGGCCGCCCACCAATCCCACCGGGATCACCAACGCAATGATGAGGCTGATCCATTTTCGTTTCATCCGCCTTCTCTCCCTTCTGCATTTCGCTTTCCTTCCTATTCTATTCATCCCGGCTGCTTTTATGATTCCCACGGGGCTTTCTTTTTATTTGGTTTTTCCAAAAGGATAAAGAAGCGAGTGTCGGGATGCTTGTTTATTTGCAGAAGAGGGGCTTGTTTTTTGTCGAATCGTCTCTTTTGTAGCGTCTATCTCTCCGATTCCTTTTAGTAGAGAAGTTTCACATAAGCCGTATAAATCATGCCGAATTTCCTTCCTCTTACAGAATCCATTATCCCAGAAGACACAAAAAATATTTTTGCAGAGTATTATGCTCATTTTCTTCTCACCTTGTCAAGTTTTCTTTTATCTTACCATATTTACTAGCTTTTTGCTAGTATTTGTTGCAATGAAAGCGGATACACTGAAATCGGTGAGAATATGAATGAGAAAAACAAGCCGATTTACGACCAAATTATCGACAACTTAAAGAAATACCGCAAGCGCCAAGGGCTGACCCAGCAGGGTCTGGCCATGCGCGCCCACATGAGCCCGGGGTACCTCAGCCAGATCGAAGCGAAGAACTACGACCGGTTTTGTTCTCTGGACATGCTTATCGCGCTGGCGGAGGGGCTGCATGTCCCGCTCTATTGCCTGTTCCTGCCGGACGGCTGGGATCAGCAGACGCCGGGAGAATAGTGGCACCAGAAGGAACGGTTTTTCCCTTCGGCTTGCCGGTCCCGCTAGGGCCGGGCGACCTTCCCCTTGAGTAACCGCCTGGTTCGTCCGCTCCTTACAGCCAATCTTCTCCCTCCTTCTCCAAACAAAAAAAGTCCCGGCGGGATACATCCCGCCGGGACTTTTCTTTGCTTTTTTAGGCGTTTAAAGCCTGCTCAATATCTGCAATGATGTCGCTTGCATCCTCGATGCCCACCGAGAAACGGATCAGATCCGGGGACACGCCGCATTCCTTAAGCTGCTCGTCGGTCAGCTGACGGTGGGTGGTGGAGGCCGGGTGAAGCACGCAGGTGCGCGCGTCGGCCACGTGGGTGACGATGGCCGCCAGCTTCAGGTGGTCCATAAACCGGGTGGCCGCCTCCCGGCCGCCCTTGACGCCGAAGGAAACCACGCCGCAGGTGCCGTTCGGCATGATCTTCTTTGAAAGCTGGTAATAGGGACTAGAGGGCAGGCCGGGATAATTGACCCAGGCGATCTTTTCGTTCTTTTCCAGGTATTGCGCCACCTTTTGGGCGTTCTCGCAGTGCTTCTTCATCCGCAGAGACAGGGTTTCCAGCCCCAGATTAAGCAGGAAGGCGTTCTGGGGGCCGGGAATGCAACCCAGATCCCGCATCAGCTGTGCCCGGGCCTTGACCAGGTAGGCGGCGGCTCCAAACCGTTCGGTGTAGGTAACCCCGTGATAGGATTCGTCCGGCTCGCACAAAGACGGGAACTTGCCGTTGGTCCAGTCGAACCTGCCCCCGTCCACAATGACGCCGCCCACCGAGGTGGCGTGGCCGTCCATGTACTTGGTGGTGGAATGGGTGACGATGTCCGCCCCATGCTCGAAGGGCCGGAAGTTGGCAGGGGTGGGGAAGGTGTTGTCCACGATGAGAGGGACGCCGTGGGCATGGGCCAGATCGGCGAATTTTTTGATATCGGTGACGATCAGGGCCGGGTTTGCGATGGACTCCACAAAGACCGCCCGGGTGTTTTCCTGGAACGCCCCGGCGATGGCCTGCGCATCGTCGTCGGGATTGACAAAGGTCACGTCGATGCCCATACGGCGCATGGTGACGTTTAAGAGGTTGAAGGTGCCGCCGTAAATGGCCGAGGAGGAAACGATATGCTCCCCGGCGCTGACGATGTTGAACAGGGAGAGAAAGCTGGCCGCCTGTCCGGATGAGGTGAGCATGGCGCCCACGCCGCCCTCCATCGCGGCGATCTTATCCTCCACCGCCGCCAGGGTGGGGTTGGCCAGGCGGGTGTAAAAGAAGCCGTCCTCTTCCAAATCGAAGAGCCGCCCCATCTGCTCGGAGGATTCATACTTGTAGGTGGTGCTTTGGTAAATGGGCAGGACCCGGGGCTCGCCGTTTTTCGGCTTGAAGCCCTCCTGCACGCATTTGGTGTCAAATCCGAATTCGCTCAAGGTTGCACACTCCTTTGCATTTGGTTTTCGTATGCGAAAAATAGTAGCACGTTTTTTCCGTTTATACAACTGAAATTTTATTGAAAGGCCGGTTGGAGTGGTGTAAAATAAAGAAAATCCATGTCCTGGAAGGACGATACAAAAGGAGATTGCTTACTATGATTGCGACGACGCTTGATCTATGGGGCCAATTCCCTTATCCGGGCGATACCGGGGACGGGTTTCGCCCCACACTGGACGCCTACCTGCTCAAAAGCGACAAGCCCCGCCCGGCGGTGGTGGTGTTCCCGGGCAGCGGCTACCTGGAATGCTCCCCCCGGGAGGCGGAGGCGGTTGCGCTGCAGTTTAGCGCGGCGGGCTACCAGTCCTTTGTGCTCTGGTATTCCTGCGAGCCCCACCGTCATCCCGCTCCCCTCAAGGACGCGGCCCGTGCCTTCTCCCTGATCCGGGAACGGGCGGAGGAATGGTCCATCGACCCGAACCGGGTGGCGGCGCTGGGCTTTTCGGCGGGTTCCCACCTGGCGGCGGCCCTGGGGGAATACCATACGACGGACCTTGCCGCGGCGCCCGGCATCCGTCCCGGCGCCTCCCGGCCCGACCTGATGGTGCTCAGCTACCCGGTGATCACCTCCGGGGAATACGCCCACCGGGGTTCCTTTGACCGGACGCTGGGGGACAAGCGAAACGACCCGGCCGCCTTGGACCTGCTCTCCCTGGAAAAGCACGTGCCGGCCGATTTCCCGCCCACCTTCCTGTGGACCACCTTTGCGGACGACGCGGTCCCCATGCAGAACACCCTGCTGATGGCCTGGGCCCTGCGGGAAAAGGATATTCCCTACGAGCTGCACATCTTCCCCGAGGGGCAGCACGGCATCTCCCTGGCCACCGAGGAGACCAGCGGCGGGGAGGCGCGGTATGTAAAGCCCCGGGTGGCCCAGTGGCTGGGCCTGTGCCAGAATTGGCTGCGGGACCGGTTTGACGAGCTGGCCGGTAAAAACTAAGGCATATTTTGTGCATCCCGTGCAAAAAGCCGTTTATTTCTTTGCTAATTTAACGCTTTTATCTTTTAAAGCAACAATATGCACAAATTCCGACTCTCTTCGCCCGGAATCTTCGGCTTGACATTGGAAATCCCGGGCGTTATGATGAAAGCAACGAAAAAGGATCGGGGGATTTTGCTTCATGTGTCATCTGAGCAGACGATTTACCGGCTTTTACGGCGTCCGTTATTATTACGGCCGTCTGTTTTGCCGTGCCCGTCTGTCTGCTGTGAAGCAAAAAGCCTTGGATTAACACAACGGGATTTTTTTCTTTCATTCCGTTTGATCCTTTGCGGAGCTCATGGTGACATGGGCTCCGCTTTTTGTTTTTCCGCCGTATTCAAAACGGCCGCTGCGCTCAACTAAAATAATGCACAAGAAAGGGAGTCGATCGTATGATTATCGTTTTAAAACAGGGTGCGAGCCCGGAAAAGGTGGAGGAGCTCAGCCACATTTTTACGAAAATGGGCGTGACGGTCAACGCCTGGCACGGCACCCATGAAACTGTTTTGGGCCTGCTGGGGGACACCGCCTCCATCGACATTGATTTCGTCAAGGCGCAGCCGATTGTGGCCTCCGTCAAGCGGGTGCAGGAGCCGTATAAGAAGGCCAACCGCAAATTTCATCCCGACAACACCGTGATAACCCTGCCGGGCGGACAGACCATCGGGGACGGGTCGCTGACCCTGATCGCGGGCCCCTGCTCGGTGGAGAGCGAGGAGCAGATCTGCGGCGTGGCCGAGCGGGTCAAGGCGGCGGGCGCCTCCTTCCTGCGGGGCGGCGCCTTCAAGCCCCGCACCTCTCCCTACGCCTTCCAGGGCCTGCGGGCGGAAGGGCTGGAGCTTTTGCAGGAGGCCAGGAAAAAGACGGGGCTCCCCATTGTCACCGAGATCATGTCGGTGGCCCATCTGGACCTGTTCGAGGACGTGGACATCATCCAGGTCGGCGCGCGCAACATGCAGAACTTTGAGCTCTTAAAGGAACTGGGGAAGCTGGATAAGCCGATCCTGTTAAAGCGCGGCCTGGCCAACACCTTGAGCGAGTTTCTTATGAGCGCCGAATACATTATGAGCGGCGGCAACGAGAAGGTCATTCTCTGCGAGCGGGGGATCCGCACCTTCGAGACCTTCACCCGCAACACCCTGGACATTTCGGCGGTCCCGATCCTCAAAAACCGCTCCCACCTGCCGGTGGTGGTGGACCCGAGCCATGCGGCGGGCATCACCTGGCTGGTGGAGCCGCTGAGCATGGCGGCCATCGCCGCGGGCGCCGACGGCCTGATCATCGAGGTACACAACGACCCGGCCCGCGCCCTTTCCGACGGGGCTCAGTCCATCACGCCCGATCAATTCGACATCATCGCCAAGCGGCTGAAAAAGGCCAAGGAGGTCCTTTCCGCCGAGGGGCTGGATACGGGGGTGACCGCCATATGAGAACGATCACCGTCCGCACGTCCAAGGAATACGACGTGCTTATCGGAAAAGGGCTTCTCAGCCGGGCGGGGGAGGAGATTCAAAAGCGCCTTAGCCCCTCCCGGGCGGTAATCGTCACCGACTCGAACGTAGGCCCCCTCTACGCGGCGGCGGTCAAACGCTCTTTACAGGCCTGCGGCATCCAGGCGGCCGTGTACACCTTCCCGGCGGGGGAGGCGCAAAAGCGCCTTTCCACCATTGCGGAAATGTACGAGGTGTTTGCGGCGGCGGGGCTGACCCGCAAGGACATGGCGGTGGCCCTGGGGGGCGGCGTTACCGGGGATATGTGCGGCTTTGCCAGCGCCACCTACCTGCGGGGAATCCCCTTCGTGCAGATTCCCACCTCCCTGCTCGCCCAGGTGGACAGCTCGGTAGGCGGCAAGACGGGAGTGGACCTGGAGGTGGGCAAAAACCTGGTGGGCGCCTTCTGGCAGCCCTCTCTGGTGCTTTGCGACATCGGCACCCTTTCCACCCTGCCGGGGCGGTACTTCTCCGACGGCATGGCGGAGGCCGTCAAGGCCGGGTGCATCAAGGACAAGGATCTGTTTTCCCGGATGGAGGCCGAGGACGTCCACGGCTTCCTGGAGGAAATGATCGCCCGCTGCATTGACATCAAACGGCAGGTGGTGGAAAACGACGAGAAGGAGCAGGGGGAACGGATGCTTTTAAACTTCGGCCACACCCTGGGCCACGCCATTGAGCGGCTCCACCACTATGAAGGGGTCGCCCACGGCGAGGCGGTGGCCGTCGGCATGGTGCGGGCGGCTCTGGCCGGGGAAAAGGCGGGGGTGACCGAGCCGGGTACGGCCGCGCGCATCCAGGCGGTGCTGGAGAAATTCTCTCTTCCCACCCAAACCGGCTTTTCCGACGAGGAGCTGGCCAAGGCCGCCTTTACCGACAAAAAGCGCGGCACAAACGGGGTCAGCTTTGTGCTGCTGCACGGGATCGGGGATTCCTTTCTCCGGCCGGTCGAATTAAACGAATTGGAATCTTTTATTAAAATATAACAAACTGGAAGGAGGCGTACCCATGTCCACCGCAGTTCTCACCCCGGCGGCCCTGGCCGGGGAGGTCGCGCCGCCCCCCTCGAAATCCGCCGCCCACCGGGCCATCCTCTGCGCGGCGCTGGCCGAGGGAGAGAGCGTCCTCTCCCCGGTGGCGCTGTCCGACGACATCAAGGCCACCATCGGGCTTGCCCAGACGCTGGGCGCCGAAACCCGCCTCGACGGGGCGCGTCTGACCGTCACCGGCATCCGCCGGGAGGGGCGGCCGGCGAAAGGCCGGGCCGTGCTGCCCTGCGGGGAATCGGGCTCCACCCTGCGCTTTTTTATCCCGGTGGCGGCGGCGCTGGGCGTTGACGCGGTGTTCACCGGGGAAGGAAAGCTTCCCACGCGGCCCATCGGGGTCTATCTCGACTGCCTGCCGGGGGCGGGGGTCGCCTGCAAGACCCAGGGAGGGCTGCCTCTGTCCATTTCCGGCCGGCTCAAGCCGGGGGTGTTTTCCTTGCCCGGGGACGTCAGCTCCCAGTTTATCACCGGGCTGCTGTTCGCCCTCCCACTCCTGGACGGAGAGAGTGAAATCCGCCTGACCACGCCGCTACAGTCGGCGGGCTACATCGACCTGACCCTGCAAATCCTTGCGGAATTTGGGATCGAGGTGGAGCCTCTGCCCGGCGGGTGGCGGGTCAAGGGGGGGCAGCGTTACCGTCCCAGGTCCTTCCAGGTGGAGGCGGACTGGTCCCAGGCGGCCTTTTTCCTGGCAGCGGCCGCCTTCGGAAGCCGCCTGGCCCTGACCGGGCTGAGGCTTGACTCGGTGCAGGGGGACAAGGCGGCCCTTTCCCTCTTTGAGGGCTTCGGGGTAGCGGTGGAGAGACGGGCGGACGGCGCCCTTCTCTGCGCCCCGCCGGCCGGCCGGCTGAAGGCCCAAGACATCGACGCGGCCCAGATTCCCGACCTGGTCCCCATCCTGGCGGTCACCGCCGCCCTGGCCGACGGGGTCAGCCGCATCCATCACGCCCAGCGGCTGCGCATCAAGGAAAGCGACCGGCTGAAAACCACCGCCGCCCTCATAGGGGCGCTGGGCGGGCGGTGTGAGGAGACGGCGGACGGGCTTTTGATCCACGGGGTATCCCGCTTTACCGGCGGGACGGTGGACGGGGCCAACGACCACCGCATCGTCATGGCCGCCGCCATGGCCGCCCTGGGGGCGGAGGACGCGGTCACCATCACCGGCGCACAGGCGGTCAACAAATCGTATCCCACGTTTTTTGACGAATACAATCGATTGGGAGGGCATGCAAATGGCATCCACCTGGGGTAATCACATCCGGCTTTCGATTTTCGGGGAAAGCCACGGGCCCGCCATCGGCGCGGTGCTCGACGGCCTGCCGGCGGGCGAGGCCATCGACATGGAGGAGGTGCTCCTGCAAATGAAGCGCCGGGCGCCGGGGCAGGACCGGGCCTCCACCCCCCGCAGGGAGGGGGATGCGCCGCAGGTGCTTTCCGGCCTTCTCGACGGGCACACCACCGGCGCTCCCCTGGCCGCCGTCATCGCCAACACCAACACCCGTTCCGGGGACTACGCCAACCTGCTGACAAAGCCCCGGCCCGGCCACGCCGACTTTACCGGCGGCGTACGCTATCACGGGGCCAACGACCCCAGAGGGGGCGGGCATTTCTCCGGCCGCCTGACGGCGCCGCTGGTCTTTGCCGGGGCGGTATGCCGGCAGATCCTCCTTCGCAGGGGAATCGTCATCGGCTCCCACGCCTATGCCATCGCCGGGGTGGGAGACACCCCCTTCGATCCGGTGAAGGTTTCCAAGGAGGAGCTGCTGGACCTTTCCAGACGGCCCTTCCCGGTAATCGACCCCAAGGCCCAGGACAAAATGCGCATCGAAATCGAGAAGGCACGCTTAGACTGCGACAGCGTGGGAGGGATCGTGGAATGCGCGGCGGCGGGGCTGCCCGCAGGAATCGGCTCCCCCATCTTCGACGGGGTGGAGAACCGGCTCGCTTCCATCCTCTTCGGGATTCCGGCGGTACGCGGGGTGGAATTCGGCGCAGGCTTTGCCGCCGCCGGGCTGCGGGGCAGCGAGCACAACGACCCCTATGCCATGGAGGGCGGGCAGGTGCGCACCACTACCAACCGCCACGGCGGGGCCTTGGGCGGGATCACCTCGGGCATGCCCCTGCTGCTGCGGGTGGCGTTTAAGCCCACCCCCTCCATTGCAAAGGAACAACAGACCGTAGACCTGCAAAACCCGCAGGAAAAGCAGGTCCCCCTTACGGTGGTGGGGCGGCATGACCCCTGCATCGTCCCCCGGGCGCTGCCGGTGGTGGAGTCCGCCGTCGCCGTTGCCCTGCTCGACCTGATGACCGATTGCCAGTAAGGAGAATTGCCCATGAATTTAGAGGAAGTCCGCAAGGAGATCGACCAGATCGACGAGGAGATGCTCGCCCTCTTTCTGCGCCGGATGGACGCGGCGGCCAAGGTGGCGGCCATTAAGTCGAAATCCGGCCAGCCGATCTATAATGAGAAGCGCGAGCAGGAAATTTTACAGGAAGTCACGAAAAAAGCCGGCGCCTACCCGGCGCCGGCCCGTATTCTTTTTCAGACGATGATGGATGTATCCCGTGCCTTGCAGCACAACCTGCTGGGCGGCGGGAAGGCGCTGCGCGAGCAGATTCAGGATGCCGACGACGCCCCGCTCCAAAGCCGCCTCGATGCGGTCGTCGCTTGCCCGGGCACCGAGGGGAGCTTTTCCTCCCTGGCCGCCCTCAAGCGGTTCCCGAAAAGCCCTCTGCGCTTCTATCCCCAATTTTACGACGTGTTCGAGGCGGTAGAGAAGGGAGAAGCGGACTTCGGCGTGGTGCCGGTGGAAAACTCCACCGCCGGGTCGGTGGAAGAGGTGTACGACCTGCTTTTAAAGCACCGGTTTTTCATTGTCGGGGAAGAGATGCTCCCCATCGACCACTGCCTGTGCGGGGTGCCGGGGGCAAGCCTTTCCTCCGTCAAGCGTATCTATTCCCATCCCCAAGGGCTCAACCAATGCCGGGGAACCCTGGCCCAATGCCATGCGGAAGCGGTCTCCTGCGCCAACACCGCCATTGCCGCCGACCTCGTGGCCAAGGAGGGAGACCCCTCCATCGCGGCCATCTGTTCGGCCCAGGCGGCGAAGAAAAACGGCCTGGTCATCCTCAAGCGGCAGGCCCAGGACATCGGCGGGAACACCACCCGGTTCATCGTCATCTCCCGCAACCTTATCATCGAACCGGAGGCGGACAAGATCAGCCTGTCCTTTTCCCTTCCCCATGTGACCGGCTCCCTCCACCGCACCCTGTCCCGGTTTGCGGCCTGCGGGCTCAACCTGACGAAGATCGAATCCCGCCCGATGGAAAACAGCCGCTTTGAATATCTGTTCTATCTGGACTTTGCTGGGTCGGCCCGGACGGCGGACACCCTTTCTCTGTTATGCGCGCTTTCCGGCGACCTGCCGGAATTCACCTTCCTTGGCAACTACACGGCGCGGCGGGAGAGCGGCGAGGCGGCGGGCGCTTGAGCCTTTCGCCCTGCGGCCGCCCACCGAACAGGCCCGGCGGATGCGGCGAAAGAGCCTTCGTTCCGCCCTGGCGAGCCGATCCTCAAAGACGAAGCCGAGTATCAAAAGGACAACGGCGGCGATATCAAAAAAGATGGATGCAAACAGCATGGGAAACCCCTCCTGAATACGAATATATGTTCTAATTAGAGTATAGCACATATGTTCGTAATTTGCATCCCTTCGGTAAAAATTCTTCACACGAAATCGTTTTACAATCCCATTAACGGGACTGTAAAAAGGAAAGGAAGGGGGAAATTCCCCCTTCCTTTCCTTGGTAAGAACAGCGGCAGCCGTTACTCTGCTTGTTCGCTTCTGCGGCGCAGCTCTTCGTCCGCCTGGGCGATCACCCCGGCAATTTCCTCTTCGGTAAAGCGGACGGAAAACCAAAGCTCCTGGGCGACCGCCGCCTGCCACACCAGCATGGGCATACCGCCCACCGCCGGGATGCCGCGTTTTTCCGCCTCCTGCAGCAGCACGGTCCGAGCCGGGTTATAGATTGCGTCGAACACGGCTTGCACCCGGTCGAGGACCTGGGGTGCGATCGGGCACTCCTGTGAACGGGGAAACATCCCGCAGGGGGTTGCGTTGCACAGCAGGGAAAACGCCCCGCTTAATTCGGAAAGGGTAGAAAGGGAAACGGACGCGCCGGGAAGCTTCCTTTCCGCCTCCTCCTTGACCGCTTGGGCCCGTGCAAGGCCGGAGGGGCGTACCGCAATGGTCACCGCCGCCTTGGCCACAGCCGCCTCGAACACCATCATCCGCGCGGCGCCGCCCGCTCCCAGCACGGCCACCCGGTCTCCAAAGGAGATATCTCCGCCCGAAAGCGCCCGCAGGAAGCCGGCACAATCGGTGTTATAGCCGGTCATCTTCCCTCCCCGGCAGCGCACGGTATTGACCGCCCCATAGAGGGC
Source organism: uncultured Clostridia bacterium (assembly GCA_904420015.1). Lineage (GTDB taxonomy): Bacteria > Bacillota > Clostridia > Oscillospirales > Acutalibacteraceae > Solibaculum_A. The sequence goes on along the minus strand of CAJFTS010000038.1, from coordinate 65,265 downwards.
CGCCCTATCGTCGAGCCCATCAAGCAGGGGAATCATCGCTTCTTTATGGGGAATGGTAACATTAAACCCATCCATGGCGGCAAGCTCCGCGCGCTGCTTTGCGAGCGCCTGCGGGGGAATCTCCTTAGCCGTGTAGCTTGCTTCTATCTCCTTTTTTGCAAATAGCTTTCGGTGGATAAACGGGGACATGGTATGGCCCAGCGGATATCCGATCACGGCAAATTTTTGTTCCATTGAGTTTCTCTCCCATCGTAATTTTATCCTGATATTTTACTAAAATTCTGCCAAAACCACCAAAAAGCGAGCGGCTTTGACCGGCATTCTTTCTGTTTGGCCAGGATGCAGAATATTTTCTTTGAAAGCTATCCAAATTGTCTATTGACAAACCAGAAGGATATGAATAATATTTTACCTAATGTCTGTTCTGTTTGCCGCAGAGCGGTCGTTTTCTTGCGAAATGCGTGTCATAACGCCGATCAACCGGAAGTATAATAAGTGGTAAGACAAAACCTGTCCACACCCAATACCATACAGCCGGATAGAATAGGAGGTGTCCAACATGGTCTTTGAGAAGATTAAAGCAATCCTCGCGGAGCAGTTCGACGTGGAGGAGGATAAGATCACCCCTGAGACGAACATCGCCGAGGATCTGGGCGCGGATTCCTTAGACGTCGTGGACCTGCTCATGACGCTTGAGGATGAGTTCGATGTGGAAATCCCGGACAGCGAAGTCGACAACATCCGTACCGTCGGCAATCTGGTGAAGTTCATCGAAGGCAACAGCTGAGAAGCAACGGTTCTGTCATACGCCTGCCCTATTCGGGCAGGCGTATTTTTTTGCCTTGATGTCCCAGTTTTTGGATACAGCAGTTTCGGAAAACCGGCAGCCTTACTCCCCGAGAAAGCTCCGGTCAAAGCTGACCACTGCAAAGAAGCGGGGGTCCTCCTCCTTTAAGGTGGCGTCGATGGTCTCCCGCAGCTGCTCGTCGCGATAGGGGTAATCATAGGGCACCACCACATCAAAAATCAGATTGATGCGGTTTTCTCCGTCCACCACCCGAAAGTCATGAATCGACAAGGCCGGGTCAAGGCGGCGGATGGTGTCCAAAACCGTCTGGTGCAGGTGGTTGATGCGGGCATCGTCGGTGACGATGGGATCAAAATGAACGATGAGCTGAATCCCAAGCCCGGCGGAAATCTCCTTCTCCGCCAGGTCGACGGTCTCGTGCATTTTCAGAATATTTGCATCGGCCGGCACCTCCGCATGGACCGAGGCAATGATGCGGCCGGGCCCGTAGCTGTGGACGATCAGATCGTGTACCCCTTCGATCCCCTCATAAGAGAGCATACGCTGTTCAATCTCCCGGACCAGCTGCGGGTCGGGAGGCTGGCCCAACAGGGGGGAGAGGGTATCCCGGGCGGTCGTAATTCCCGCCCAAAGAATGAAAAGGGCCACCACGATTCCCGCCGCCCCGTCCACCGGGAAATCGGTTATCCGGGACAAAAAAACCGACACCAAGACCACCGAGGTGGCGGCCACGTCGCTGATGCTGTCGAGCGCCGCCGCCCCGACGGTGGCCGAACCGATCGCCTTGCCGATCTTCCGGTTGAATAGGCCCATCCACAGCTTAACCAGGATGGACACCGCCAGCACCGCCACCGATACCCAGGAAAAAGCCGCCGCCTGCGGGTGCAGCACCTTTTCCACCGAGGTGCGCAAAAACTCAAACCCCACCAGCAGGATCACCATGGAAATGCAAAGCCCCGCCACATACTCGATCCGCCCGTAGCCGAAGGGATGCTTCTTATCCGGCTTTTTCCCGCTCAGCTGAAAGCCCGCCACCGTTACCACCGACGATCCTGCGTCGGATAGGTTATTGAAGGCGTCGGCGGAAACGGCCACCGACCCGGTAACCATCCCCGTTAAAAACTTCATCAAAAACAACAGCAGGTTGCAGGCGATTCCCACCGCCCCGCCTAATATCCCGTACCTGCGCCGTACCTGCGGGTCCTTCACCTGATCCGCCCTCTTTACAAACAGCCGGATGAGCCATTTCGTCACCGCATACCGCCTCCTTACCGACTACCGGCGCCAAAGCACCTGTCCAAAAAAAGGTACTCACGCCTTCTTAAGAAAAAAATATTAGAACAAACGTTTGATTTCCGTCCTTTGGTGTGCTATACTTCCACTTGGAAAGTGATTATTTTTCACATAACATTCGTTGTTCTTCAACGAAAACCCGCATAAATAGAATGGAGGGATTCTGTTTGGACTATAAAGTACTGGCAAAGGAAAGCCTGAGCGGATATCGGGTGCTCTGCGCCGCCATTGAAAACCTGCGTCAGAGCATCCGGGACATCGACAGCCGCCTTTCCTCTGCGGAGCTTGCATGCAAGGAGCACCAGGAGGAACGCATTTCCCTGTTTGCCCAGCGGGCCCATTTGGAGTCGATTCTCACCTACCGGCTTTCCGGCAAGGAACGCATCGACCGGGGGCTTTCCGTGCTCACTCAGGAGCAGCGCACCATCCTCGACCGGTTCTACATCCACCGCACCGACCGCTATCTCGACGAGCTGATGGACGAGCTGGGCTACGAACGGCGCAGCATCTATTACCATCACAACGCCGCCCTGCGGGATTTTACCGTGGCCATGTACGGCCTTTCCGAGGACTAAAGCTTCCAATCCGCTCAATATCTTGTTTATTATACCTCACAATCCTGGGCGGGTGCAATCCATTTTCCCAGCCAAAAGAGCCATGGCGCCGATCATGCCCATGGTTCTTTTTTCTTTTCCTGATTTGCCGCTTTTCTTTCCTGAATTTAACCGGTGGATGAGCAGAAAGAAGATTGACAAATTATACGATTGATACTATCATATTGAATAGCTATCTTATTGGTTCTATACAGTTTTCCCTGTTTATCAACATTTTGCGAATTGCCCGGTTTGTTTTATGCGCAGCCTCGTTTTCCGTTGCTCACATAATCGGGCGAGATGTGGAAAACCTAACCATATCCCTGCGAATTGTGAGCACCTTGGTGCGGATTATTGGAGGTACTTGCATGTACGAGCAAACACACGGCTCGCCTTCTCTCCCTTCCACAAACGGTACAACGAGTTTGCTTAAATTTATCCGGCAGACGAAAAAGCTTTGGTGGGCCGCGGCGGCTTTGACGGTTCTGATGGGGATCCTCGGCTTCGTGCTGGCCCTATTGACCGACAGCCCTACTTATACGTCGAAAATGCTGCTGTCCCTCAACCTGACCATATCCCAAAACGGAATCTCCACCAACTCCGACACGGCGCTGGTGCAATGGTACGGGGAATCCTACCGGGTATTTTTGACCAGCAACAAGGTGGCCGACAAGGTGCTCGAGCAGCTCAACGAGGAGAACCTGGTGCTTGAACGCAAGGATATTACCGATTCCATCTCGCTCAAGCAAATGGGCTCTACCAACATGATCGAGCTGATTGTCACGGCGGAGGATCCGAATTATTCCTTCCGCATTGCCGACGCATTGGCAAACGTCGTGGCGCAGCCGGAAATGAAGCAGAGCTTTCCAAACATCCAGGTCAACATCATCGACCGGCCGGAATATCCGACGCTGCGCGATCCTTCCTCGGATAAGCTGCTCTATCCGCTGCTGGGTATCCTTTTGGGCTTAGGCCTGGGCGCGCTGGTTATTTGGGTGTCCATGTTCTTCTCCCGCACGATACAGAGCGAGACGGACATTTACAACAGCGTTTCCACCAAGCTGTTCGCTTCCATCCCCTATGAGGAGCGCAAGCGCCGGCTGCGCAAGAAGGGGGACGTATCGATGCTGATCACGCCCGCCTCCGACTTTTCCTATATTGAAGCGTACAAGTCCCTGCGGGTGAAGGTGGAGAGCCTCTCCGCTTCCCGCCATTATAAAAAGTTCCTGATTACCAGCGCGGCGGCGGACGAAGGAAAATCCACCGTCATCTCCAATTTGGCCATCGTGCTCGCCCAGAAGGAAAAGAATGTCCTCATCGTAGACTGTGACATGCGAAAGCCCACCATTCAGTCTCTCTTCTCCCTTCCCGGCAAGGATATAGCGGGGCTGTCCACCCTGCTGCGCGGGGAATGTCAGGTGGGCGATGTGCTGCGCCGCAATGAAAAATTCGGGGTCTCCATAGTAACCAGCGGCCCGTGTGTGGACGATGCGGCGGAGCTGCTGGATTCGGACGCCATGCGCGCCTTTGTGGCGGCGATGGAGGAGCGGTTTGATTATATCCTGCTCGATACCCCGCCCGCCCATGTCGTGTCCGACGCCACGGCCCTGGCGAAATATGCCGACGCGGCCATTTTGGTCATCCGTCAGGATTTTTGCAGCATGGATATCATCAACCGCACCATCGACGACATCGGCTCGCAGAATCTGCCGGTGGTGGGCTGCGTGTTCAATAAGACGGAGAAAAGCCGCGGTATGGTCGGCGGCTACAAACGGTACGGAAGATATGGATACGCCCGTTACGGATATTCGAACGGTTATGGATACAAATATGAGCAGGGCTCAGGCAAGACCTCGTCGTCTGTCTCCAGAAGCCGCCGCAAATAACATGTGCCCGGCACAAAAGGGATGCCAAAAATGAAGATTCTTGTTGTCAATCCAACCGTATATTCCATCTATCACCTGCGAGGGGAGCTGCTCCAGGCCCTGACGGACCTGGGGCATACGGTGGTGGCGGTAGGACCGGAACCGGAAAAGGAAGTGGACCTCTCTTATTTGGGCGTCCAATACCGGTGCGTCTCCTTCCGCCGCACCTCTAAAAACCCCTTCGCAGATTTTTTTGTTATTGCGCATTTGAAAAAGGTCATCGAGGAGGAGGCGCCGGACCTGGTATTTTCCTACGCGCTCAAGCCGGTTGCCTACGGCTCCATCGCGGCAAGGCTGGCGAAGGTACCGCGGATCTATTCGATGATTTCAGGGCTTGGCAAGGTATACAGCGGCGGCTCTTATAAAACCCGCCTTCTTCAGGTGATCACAAACGCCCTGCTCAAACGCGGGTTTTCTGCGTGTGAACGGGTTATTTTTCAAAACCGGGACGACCGGGAGGAGCTGATCCGCCGGGGCCTGCTGCCGGCGGAGAAATGCCGTTTGGTAAGCGGTTCAGGGGTAAGCCTGGAAAAATTTCAGCCAGCTACCATGCCCAAAAGCCCGGTCTTTCTCATGATCACCCGCCTTTTGCGGGAAAAAGGCGTGATGGAGTTTTGCAAGGCCGCCCGCCTTGCCCATCAGCGATGTCCGCAGGCCCGGTTTCAGATCGGCGGCTTTTTCGACGAGCATCCGGGCGAGCTTTCTATGTCCGACCTGCGTCCCTATCTGGAGAGCGGCGACGTGGAGTATCTGGGAAAGCTTCAAAATGTCGTCCCCTATCTGGGCGGCTGCACCACCTATGTACTGCCCTCTTATTACCGGGAAGGGATCCCCCACTCCATCCTTGAGGCGATGGCGGTGGGACGGCCCATCATTACCACCGATTGTCCCGGCTGCCGGGAAACGGTGCAAGACGGGGTAAACGGCATCCTGGTAAGGCCCAGGAACGTGGAGGACTTAGCGGACGCGTTTTGCCGCCTGACGGAGGACGCCGCCCTGCGGGAGCGGATGGGGCAGGAAAGCCTCCGCTACTGCCGGGAGCGGTTCGACGTTTCCATCGTAAACCGGGACATGCTCTCTATTTTGGGTTTACAGCAAGAGGGATCTTTATGAGAATGGCATTTTTTCACGACAATGTGATGCTTCGGGATGAAAAGGGGGAGCAATACTCCATTATTTTCCCATATTCCCTGTGGAAGCAGCGGTATCTGCCCTGCTTTGAGGAAATTAGCGTTACCACCCGGATTAGACCAATGGCTTCCTATCCGAAGGAAAAACGGGCCGGGTTTGTCAAATCCAGCGGGGACCGGGTAACCATGCGCCCGGCAACCGCCTACCGCAATATGGCCGACGCGGTCTTTCGCCGGGGCGCCATCCGGGCGCAGGTCCGGGATATCCTGGAGGACGCCGACTGCGCCGTTATCCGCCTGCCGAGTACGCTCGGCTTTTTTGCTTGTCGGGAAGCGCTGCGCCTGAAAATACCCTATGCGGTGGAACTGGTGGCCAGCGGCTTCGGTTCGCTGTGGTATGTGGGAAAACCGGGCGGAAAAACACTGGCCCCCTTTTTCTGGCATGAAACCAAACGGTATACCGCGTCGGCGGATTACGTGCTGTATGTGACGAAGGGGTATTTGCAGAGGCTGTACCCCTCTAGGGGACATACCGCCTCCATTTCCGACGTCTATCTGGACACGCCGGGCCCAGAGGTACTGGCCCGGCGGCTCGCCCGTATCGACCGGCATTTTGCCGAGAATACGCCGCTGACCTTTGGTTTGATCGGCTCGCTTAACGTCCGGTATAAGGGGCAGAAAACCGCCATGGAGGCGCTTTGCCGCATCAAGGACCTGATCCCGGGCTTCCGCTTAAAGCTGCTGGGCACTGGGGATGCGGCCCATTTTCGGAAGATTGCAAGGCGGCTGGGGATTGAAGAGCAGGTGGAGTTTTGCGGTACCCTGCCGTCAGGGGACGCGGTGTACGCCTGGATGGACGATCTGGATGTGTTTTTGCTGCCCAGCGACCAGGAGGCGCTGCCCCGGGCGCTGATCGAAGCCATGAGCCGGGGCTGTCCGGCGGTGGCGAGCGCGGTAGGGGGAGTCTCCGAGCTGCTCGACGAGCCGTATCTGCACCGGCGGCGGGACAGCAAGGGGATGGCCCGCTGCTTGCAGCGGCTGCTGCTTGACCAGTCCCGTATGAAAAAGGCGGCGGAGCAGAATTTTAAAAAAGCCCAGTCCTTTTCCCGCGAAACCCTTGGCGGGGCCCGTTTGGAATTTTACCAGGCGTTTGCCCGGTATGCAGGAGGTGGGGTCCTTGGATAAGGGCAGAGGGCCGGCGCGGGTGCTTATGGCGGTGGGGAAGATGGACCGGGGCGGTATGGAATCCATGCTCATGAACCTGTACCGGTGTGTCGACCGCCAGCGGCTGCAATTCGACTTTTTATGTACAAAGCCGGGAAAGGCGGATTTTGACGAGGAGATTCTCTCTCTTGGCGGCCGGATCTTTCACACCTCCCTGCCCAAAGAGGCGGGAACCAAAAAAATCCTTTCCCAAATGCGCCGCATTATGACGGAGGAGGGCCCCTTTGCCGCCGTACATGCCCATCTCCTTTTCTTTAACGGCTTTGTCCTCCTGGCGGCGAAACAGGCGGGGATTGGGGTGCGTATCAGCCATTCCCACGCCTCCGGGCTTCTCAAATACCAATCCCTCAAGGGGAAGGGCTATGCAGCCTTGATGCGCCGCCTTATATGCAAGCATGCAACCAAGCTGCTGGCCTGTTCAAAGGAGGCGGCCGTCTTTCTCTATGGGAAAAGGGCGGCCTCAGGCGGGCAGGTGGAGCTCTTTGCCAACGCCGTCAATCTCGACGCCTTTGCCCCCCGCCTAAAGGCGGCGCAGGCCCTGCGCAGGCAATTCGGGATCGGGGACGATACCCTTGTCATCGGCCAGGTCGGGCGGCTGATCCCGGAAAAAAACCATGGGTATCTCTTGGATCTGGCCCGGCTGTTTCAGGAGCATGGGACCGACTGCCGGTTCCTTATCATTGGAGAGGGCCCGCTGCGCGATAAGCTTGAACAAAAATCCGCTCTATACGGGCTCAGCCACACCGTGATCTTTACCGGCCTGCGGGAGGATGTCGCCGATCTGTTACAGATCCTCGACGGTTTCGCCATGCCCTCTTTCATGGAAGGGCTTCCGGTGGCGCTGGTGGAGGCGCAGGCGGCAGGACTTCCCTGCGTGGTTTCCCAGGGGATATCCAGGGAAGCCGATTTAGGGCTTTCGCTGGTAACCTTCCTTCCCATTGACGACGGACACAAGGGAGAATGGCTCAAGGCCCTCAGCGCTTGCAGGAAAATGCCCCGCCCCTCGCCCGAGGCGGTATACGCCGCCTTTTGCGCAAGAGGATTTGAGGCAAAGGAAAACGTTGCGCGGCTGTATTCCCTTTATCAATTGACGCCGACAAACGGAGGTGGATGCGATTAATAGTCCTGCTCTGTCAAGAAAACCACTGGTCCTGCTCTTCACGGTTATATTTACCGTCGCCATTTCTATTTACGGATATACGGTTGTGAAGGACGGGATGTATCTGGATCCAGATACGCCGTTTCAGGTCTTTTGCTGGCTGGGATGGGTAAGTATTGTGTGGGCGCTGGTTTCCTGGCGGCTGGTGCGGCGGGAACTGCTGTGCCCGTACATCCTCTTTCTCGTGGTCTTTTATCTCTTTTGCTATGGCCAGTGCTTCCTTTGGGCTTTCGGCATCATGCCGGAGGAATACGATATCAGCAGATACTTCCTGTCTACCGAGCTGGTACAAGGGCAGGTATTTACCCTCATCTCCCTCAACCTCTTCCATATAGGGGGCCTCATCACCGCCAGACGGGTCAAGCCCATCTACCCGTCCAGCCCCTTGCGCAGGCCCGGCTCCCCTTCCAACGAGCAGGTTATCCGGATTGCCGCGCTGCTGCTGCTGGCTGTGAGTATCGTCCCCTATATGTTGGATATCTATAGGGCTGTACAGATCGCCGCCCAGTACGGTTACAAGGGGGTTTACAGCGAATACCTCCTCATCTTGTCCAAGACGGAAAAGATCTTTCGCACCTTTGGGGAATTTTTGATTCCGGCTCTTTTGTGCCTGTTTGTGGTATCCCAAAAGCGATGGCAGAGAGGGCTCCTTTTGTTTGCGGTGCTGCTCAAATCGGTTGCGGAGCTGTATTTGGGCGGACGAAGCGACACCGCCATGCTGCTGCTGTGCCTGATTTGCGTATGGCATTATACCGTCCGGCCCATCAATCTGGGGCGGGCGATCCCGCTGGCCGCCGGCGGATACTTTGTAACCGGCCTGTTTGCCAGCATCGCGCAGATCCGTACCCAGTCAAACCGCTCCTTTTCCGATTTTTTTACCAATCTCTTCGGCATGGAAAACCCGCTCTTTCGTTTGATTGGGGAGCTGGGCTACATCATGCGGGTGCTGTTGGATACCATGCGTCTGGTTCCCTCCACCTATCCCTTCCGCTATGGTTCCACCTATCTGTATTCTCTGACCACCATCATCCCCAACTTGGGCTTTTGGGCCATCCATCCGGCGGCGGAAAATGCGCAGATGGCTCAGTGGCTGATGAGAGTGATGGATTTGGATTACGGCCCGGGCTATTCGATGATTGCGGAGGGCTACATCAACTTCGGCTGGGGCGGCGTCTTTGCCATGCTGGTGTACGGGATGCTGCTGGGTTGGATCTTTACCCTAATCCATCGGAGCAACTGGCGGGAGAAGCCGGAGCTTCTTTGCGTTGAGCTGATTACCTTGGTTATTGTCCTGGTTTCCGGCACCCGCGCCTCATTCATCGACATCTTCCGCTCCTTCGTTTATATCGCCCTGGTCAGCTATTTCCTGATCCTAGTCGTCCGCGCGGCTTTGACATACCGCAACAATAGAAGAATTTATTAAAAAAGTCTCCGGCCGAATAACAATCAGCCGGAGACCCTTTTTCTATTATGGTGGTCCATACCGTGTATGCGATTGACACTGTGGGGAAAGAAGGGTTCCTTTCAACCGATACCGGCGCGCGGCCAAAAGGGAGAAAGCCAAGGGCGGCTTCTCCCTGTAGAATCTGTTTAAGCGGCTCGCTTCCTCCCGCTTGCACATTACAGCTTTACCGATAGGAAGGTCCCGTCCTGTGTCTCAATGTGAATCGCCTCCAGGCCCTTATTTTCCTTGAAAACATCCACGCATTCGCCTACGATCCAGCTGAGGCTTTCTTTGGTAAGCAGGCTGCCGTATGGAGCCGGTGTATTTTCTCTCATTTTCTCAAACAACACCTCTGGTATCATCCGGATGACAACCCTCGCCATGGAAACCGGCACCGGCATGGTCATGCGAAACCCCTTCGTCCTGATTTTAACCCTCATCTTTCCTCTTATTGGTCGACGAAAATGCGGACCGTCGTCCCGTCCGCCGCCTCTACATGGACGAAATCCCCTTCCACTTCTGCATCCAAACATTCGGAAACGGCGTCCATCATCTCGGAAAGATCCACCCCCTGCAGGTCCTTATCCGGGATGGGGAGCTTTCCCGTCGCCTTGAGGATCCTCCGGATGGCGCCGACCGGGAACTGGATCTTCACCTTGTCCCCGGATACGCTGTCCACAAGGACCCGGAACATCTTTTTGTCATAGCCGCCCTTTCCCGTCTCCGGCTTTGCCGGGACGGCGGCCTGCATGGCCGACATCAGCTCCGCCCCCTGCTGGGCGGTGATGGTGCCTTCCTCAACCATTTTCAGGATTCTCAATTTCTCATCCATAGCGGTTCTCCTCTTTTCTCTCATTTTAATTGGGCAATCGCTTGTTCCACCGTAATCTCCCCGTTTTCCAGCGCCTTGAGGATCCCCTCTCTCTTTGCCGTTTGTTCGTTGGGCCCCGGCTCATATCCCAGCGCTTTGATCACGCCGTCGAGCTTGGAGCGAACGGTGGGATAGGAAATGCCCAGCTCCTTTTCCACCTCTTTGATGTTCCCCCGGCACCGGAGAAAGGTCTCGGCAAAAGCCTGCTCCTCGCGGGAAAGATAATCGAATTTGCTGAGCCGGAAATGGTTCTCGATGACCGTATCGCAGCCGTCGCATTGAAGCCGCGTTACCCGCAGCTCCTGCTTGCAGACCGGGCAGCGGCTAATCACCTGATTCATGGCGTCACTTCCTTTCAAGATAGTATAATGATAACACAAAAATATAATATGTCAATAAATTTATTAATAATATTAATTATTAAATTCATTTTATTAATATTATAATAAGAATTTTCCATTTGACAAACCAAACGGCACAGCCGAAACTGGCTGTGCCGTTTGGTTCTTCCCCGCCTTTAAGGCAAAAGTTCATTTTCCGGTGTAATCTGCTGCTGGGTATCCTCATAGAGGAAGAGGGCGTCGTAAATCGCCCGCGCCACCCGGATGTTGGAGTTGTAGGTAGGCGCGTTGGCGCCGTTTTCCAAAATCACCACCACCGCATATTCCGGGTCCTCATAGGGGCCGAAGGAGATAAACAGGGTATGGGGGGAAACCACCGACTCGTCCTTACCGGTCTGGGCGGTACCCGTCTTACAGGCGATCTTGATGGGGAAATCCTTAAAATAGGACCAGGTGTTGCCGCCTTGTTCCGACGCCGCCCGATACATACCCAGCTTGACGGTGTCGATATGCTCTTGCTTAACATCCAACGTCCCTAGGACATTGATCTGTTCAGCCTGTACCGTCTGGGACAGGTCGTAGGACTTGACCTCCTTGACCAAATGGGCCTGATACCGGGTGCCGTTGTTGGCGATGGTGGCAACGTACATAGCCATTTCAATGGGCGTAAAGGAATTGTCCAGCTGGCCGATGGCCGCCTGAAGGGTATTGCCGAGATACCAAGTGCCGCCCATGGATTCGGTGTAGGCGGGGCTTGCCAGGATCCCCTTATTCTCTGCGATTTCAATCCCGGTCAGCTCTCCCAGCCCCAGCCGTTTTTGGTATTCATTCATTTTATCAATGGTAAGGATCCGGCCTACGTCGAAAAAGAAATAGTTGCAGGAATTTTTCAGCGCGTCGGTCACCGTCTGAGAACCGTGATAGCCCAGGCAGGACGGCTGGTAGTCGTCATAGTAGGTATAGACCTTCGAGCAGTAAATGCTGGTGTTGGCGTCAATAACCCCTTCCTCCAGCCCAGCCAAAGCCACCGCCGGCTTCATGGTGGAGCCGGGCTGGAACCGGCCCAGGGTGGAACGGTTGTAAACCGCCGCATCTTCCTTCGACACCAGCTCCACATAATCGTTGATGTCGTAATTGGGATAGTTGGCCATGGCGACGATGCCGCCGGTCTTTACATCCACCACGATGGCGGACCCGGATTTGACGTCGCCTCCCTTACCGGGAGCCGCCGTCTGCTGCAGCTCTTCGATGATATCGGCAAGGGCGTCCTGGGCCGCCAGCTGGATGCGCGAATCAATGGTCAGGAAAACGGTATTGCCCGCCTGGGGGGCCTTGGTAATCTGGTTGTCCACCACCTTCCCCAGCTCATTGAGGGTCAGCGTCTTTTCGCCCGCCTGGCCCCGCAGCTGGGATTCCATCGCCTTCTCGATGCCGTCCCGGCCGATGATATCGTCGTAGGAATACCCTTCGTTGCGCAGGGTGCTGTATTCATCGGGATTGAGCTTGCGCACCGTCCCGATGACATGGGGCGCGATCTCGCCGCTCTCATAGGACCGGACCGCCTCGCTTTGGATGGAAACGCCCGGGATCTCCAAGGTGTTCTCGGTGATATAGGTCATCGTCTCTTCCGAGATATCGGTGGCGAAGGTAAAGGGATTGCGGTAGGAAAACTGCTTGAGCTCCATCTCATACCGCACGCCCATAATATCGCGGGTCTGGGAAGGGGTAAGCCCCTCCATCTGGTCAAGCTCGTATTTCTTCACCAGCGCGTCATAGCAGTTCTGGGCCGTGGCGTAGGTCTGCAAGTCGTTGGCGCTTTTGAGCTTTTCAATATCCGCGTCCCGGCCTTCTGCAAATACGATTTCACCCGCCGCCTCGGCCGCCACCTGCTCGTCCGTCTGGTCCGCCCACACAAGGGGCAGCGAGTCGTTCCAGGTTTCCCCGTTTTCCCGCAGATGGGTCGTCAGGGTCAGGATGGTCTGATTTTGGGTATCCTTGGTCATGTACTGACGCAAAAACAAAACCGAATAGCCGATGTGGTTGACCACCAGCGGCCGGCCGTTGGCGTCGTAAATCTCGCCCCTGGCCGCATTGGCGGGAATGGTGGTTTCGGTCTGGTAGGTTGTCTGCTGGACAAATTGCTCCCCTTTGACAAGCTGATATTCCGCCAGCCGTACCACATAGACCACCGCGATGGCCAGTACGCACACCAGCATCAAAATCCTACGGACGGTGTGTTTTTTCTCTTCCATTTCAGCCTGCCTTTCTGTACCCTATGGTACGGTTACTGCGGCTCCACCGCCAGCCTCTTTGCCAGCTTCGAGGAGAGCCAATAGAACAGCGGAACAAACAGCATGGAATACACAATCCGCGGCAGGACCATCAGATAGAGGGCCTGCAGCGCATCCCCGTTGGAATGGGGGACAAAGAAAACGGCCCAATCGAGCAGCTCATACACCAAAAAGCCGCAGAAGCAGTAGAGCAATGCGGTAAGCAGGTTGTTGCGCATGTAATAGACGATCAAAAGCCCGCAAAGGCAAGCGAAAATCAGCAGCAAAATGGCCGAATACCCAAAGGGCCGCAGCCGTGTGGTATCCCACAAAAGCCCTGCCACCACCGCCAGGATACTGCCGCGGAATTCTCCTTCAAACATGGCCGCACAGACCACCGCCGGCAGCAAAAACACCGGCTTGGCCCCAAAGACCGCCGGAAAGACCCCCGGCGTGCTCTGCAAAAGAAAGAGCAGCAGCAGATAGAGCGCATACCCGATCCATTTTACGATCTGCCTTTTCTGTTCCGGTTTCATTGGGTCCCACCCCCGTCGCCGGTCACCGATTCGTCCGGAATCGCGGTGGCGGTAAATTCCTTAATCACCATGACGTTGCGCACGTTGCGGAGATCCGCCGCCGGCTTGATGATGGCGTAGTTGGAGATGCCGTCGGTCTCCTGCAAGACCTCCTCCACCGTCCCGATTACCAAGCCCCTGGGATAGCCCTTGCCCACGCCGGAAGTGATGACGATGTCCCCGCTGCTGATGGCGTTTTCCCGTTTGATGTTGTTCATCCGGCATCGGTCCTGCTGGGCCAGGGTCAAGGTATTGGAGCTGATCTGCCCGCTTGTCTGGGTATAGCTGTCGATGGCGCCGATGCCGATGGAATTGTCCAAAACCGTGCGCACCAGCGACTGGGTCTCCTCCACCACATCCACACAGCCCACCAGCCCGTCCGGCGTAATGACCGGGTCGCCCCGCTCCACCCCGTGGAGGGAGCCGACGCTGATGGTAAAGGAGCCGAAGGGATCGTTGGCATCCCGGCTGATGACCTGCGCGTCCTGGAGCACGAAATCCGGGTTTTCCTTTTTCAAGTCCAGATACTGCCGCAGCTCCTCATTCTCGCTTTTGATTTCATAATAATCCACCTGCTGCTCGCGCAGGGTGCGGATTTCCTCCTCCATCTGCGCCACCTGCTCCTTGAGCTGGGAGGTAAGCACAAACCCGCCGAACACATCGTCCGCCAGCCCCGAAATCCAGGAAGCGAACTGCTCAAAGGGCTTGGCCACGGCGCTGACCAGGGAAGAGGGGATGGTTCCCGTCCCGTGGGTGGTGATGGAATATACCATAAACCCCGACAGCACCAGAATCACGGCCAGCAGGGCTTTGAAGCGTTTGGTCTTAAAAAAGCTTTTCAAGGCGTTTGGGCCTCCTTATCATACAAATGGAAAACAGGATGGGGATCTCTCCGCTCTTTTCATAAAAAGCACCCTCTCGGCCGCTCCCTATGAAAAAAGCGGGCGTTTCTCCGCCCGCCTCATTCCTCTTTGTCCATACGGCAGGAATACAGATACGCAAAGGCCGCCGGCCTGCCCCTTCGGCCCTCCCGGCTGCCTTTGCGTATGGTCCATTTGATCGCGCTTTTTACCGGCGGCGGTAATTGTTTTTGCTCGACGGGGGCGGCCCCTCCAAACGCTTGCCCGTTCCGTCGGCCACACAGTCGAGGGGGCTTTCCGCGATATGCACCGGCATCCCGGTCTCTTTGGAAATCAGCTGATCCAAGCCCCGCAGCAGCGCGCCGCCGCCGGTGAGCATAATACCGTGGTCGATGATGTCCGCCGACAGCTCCGGCGGGGTGTTCTCCAGGGTGGAGCGGATGGCGTCCACAATGGAGGCCAGCGGGTCGGCCAGGGCCTCCCGGATCTCCGCCGAGGAAATCTGGATGTTCTTGGGCAGGCCGTCCATCAAGTTGCGGCCCTTAATGTCCATGGTGCTCTCCTCCTCATAGGGGAAGGCGGAGCCGATACGGATTTTAATGTCCTCCGCGGTACGCTCCCCGATGAGAAGGTTATACTTTTTCTTCACATAGGAAATAATGGCTTCATCCAGCTTGTCGCCGGCCACCCGCACCGAGCAGGAGGTCACAATATCGCCCAAAGAAATGACCGCCACCTCCGACGTGCCGCCGCCGATGTCCACCACCATCGAGCCGGTGGCCTCCTCAACCGGAAGGCCCGCGCCCATAGCGGCCGCCATCGGTTCCTCAATCAGCTCCACTTCCTTAGCGCCGGCATTGTAGGAGGCGTCCTCCACCGCCCGGCGCTCCACCTCGGTGACGCCGGAAGGAATACAGATGACCACCCGCGGCCGGGAAAAGGGGCTGTTCTTCGCCGCCTTATGGATAAAATGGCGCAGCATGGCCTCCGTGATTTCAAAATCCGCGATAACGCCGTCCTTGAGAGGACGTACCGCATGGATGGAACCCGGCGTTCTGCCGATCATTTGCTTTGCTTCCGCGCCGACGGCTTTGACCGCGTCGGTCCGCACATCTATCGCAACGACGGACGGCTCGCGCATGACGATACCCTTGCCCTTCATGAATACCAGCGTGTTTGCCGTACCCAGATCAATCCCAATGTCGTGGTTGAACATGATTGCTTTCTCATCCTTTCAATTGCCCGGGAACCCCGGAGATTCCCGGTTTTCCGCATGTAGGCGATACATCTATTATTATAACGGCGGGGGATTGATTTCACAACACCTTTTTCAGAATTATGTCAACAAATTTGGACATTCTTCCCGCCGCTTTTTCAACCATATTGCATGTTTTTTCCGCCTGATTGGATTCCGCCTTCCTTTTCCCGCCGGCCGGCCCTACTCCAGGCCCTCCAGCAGGCGCAGAAGCCGGGCGATGGGAAGGCCCATCACATTGAAGAAATCCCCTTCAATCCCTTCCACCAGCGCCATTCCTTTTTCCTGGATGCCGTATCCGCCCGCCTTGTCCATCGGCTCGCCCGTCATTACATAGCCGCGTATCTTCGCCGGCGTCAGGGGGTAAAAGCGCACCTTTGTCTGCTGGACAAAGGAGTGGGCGTGCCCCTTATGCACCACGCAAACCCCGGTGAGCACCAGATGCTCCCGGCCGGACAGCATGCCAAGCATCCGCGCCGCATCTTCCTCGTCCTTTGGTTTTCCCAAAATCAGCCCGTCGAGGACCACAATGGTATCGGCCCCGATGACCGTGTCGGCGGGACGGGCAGACGCCACCTCCAGCGCCTTCTGCTGCGCCAGGGTCAGGGCCGCCTGCTCGGGCGGGGTCCCCGCCGCAATGACCTCTTCCCCCTTTGCCGGGATGCAGGCAAAGGAAAGCCCGGCTCGTTCAAGCAGCTCTTTCCGCCTGGGAGAGGCGGACGCCAAAATCAATGCCACGATTCAACCCTTCCTTTTCGACGGCAAAACGCCGGAATTCCCTGCGTTTTTAGATGGATACGAAATATCCCATCCCAAAGGAGTTTTCCGCATACGGGTACTTTTCATACAGCTCTTCCTGATAAGCGGCGATTTTAACCGCCGTCAGACTGGTACGGACCTGCAGGCGCCACATCGGCTCCCCGTCTGCGACAAAATACAGGATGTGCGCGCCGGTGTCGGACAGCACAATGCCGGTATCCCCCGCCTTGCGGGAGGCGTCAAAGCACCAGCTGTCCAGATTCTTCGACTGCTGATACTGATAAATATTCTCGTAAAGCCCGCCGTTGGCCGCGGTGGAGGTATCGGCGCTGTATTGGGCGGCCAGGGCGGCAAAGGCCGCTTCCGTCTGCTCGCCGCTTTGGTATTGCGCAAGAATCTCCTGCGCCTTCCTTTCCACCTCTTCCTTTTGCTCCGCGGTCATCCCCGTTTCCTCCGAGACGGTGCTTTCAGGGGTAATCAGGATCTGGCGGACGTTGACGGTCTTGGTTTCCGGACGCTCCCGGTTTTCGTAATAAACGACGTAAAACCCGTCGAGCCCGTCGAGCACCGTTTTATCCCCCGGCAGGCGGGCGGCGTCCTTGAGCCAGCTTTCCGCCGAAGAAACCGAAAGGCTTTCCAGATACTCCACCTTCCGGGTGGCGGTATCGTCGGCATACTTTTCCTTTTCCCCTTCCGGCGCATACTGCCGGGCCAATGCGGCGAAGCTGGCCGCATCGGTGACGGCGGCGCACATCTCCTGCGCCTTTTGCTTTTCTTCCTCCGCGCTTTGGGTGGGGTCGCCGGCATTGTCGATGGGAATATAGAAGGCGTAATAGGTAATCATATCCAGCGAATCTTTGTTTTCGTTGTATTCGTCGAGCATCTGCTCTTCGGTAAAGGTATACGATTCGGTCAGCTGCTGCTGGAATTTGCGGGAAAGCCGCTGCTTTTCCACCTCGCCGCGGATGACGTCCAGCGTGACGCCCTTGCCGAACTGGGCATACAGATAGGAACTGAGGCGGGCGTTGTTGGACTTGGCATTCTCTTCGATGGAGGCAAGGTAGGCGTCGATGCTTGCCTCATCCTCCTGCGACAGGGTGATGCCGTTCTTCACCGCCTCGTCATAGGTGGCGTAGGTGCTGACAATATTGGTCATGGCCTTGTTTTTGAAATAGTCCTCCCAGGTCATCCCATCGGAAATCTTTTGCTCGGCCAGGGTTTTGGTGGTATCCAGACCGTATGCACTGAGATTGTCCTGGTTCTCCACCATAAAATCGTTGTAGGCGGAGGAGAAATAATAGCTGTATTGGGCGGCGGTCAGCTTATGCTCGCCCACCGTAGCCGCCGTAAAGGTCTGCGCGGGCAGGTCGGAGGAGAAAAAGTAGACGGCAAAACCGCCCAGCGCCACCAAAAGGCAGAGTGCCACCGTGACGGCGACCTTTGCCCCGCTCCATTTTTTCTTCGGTGTTTGCTTCACCTGATTCTTATTTTGCGCCATTTCCGCCAACCCAATCCATCCTCTCGAAACTTCTCCCGCATCCCTTTCTGCACAAGGATGCAGAAAAACGTATTATCTTGTCCAGTTTAGCACAATCCATACGAAAAGCCATGAATTTCCTATGAATTTTCCCTTACATCCGGCCGGTGGAGCCGAACCCGCCGGCCCCCCGTTCGGTTGCCTTGAGCTCCTCCACCTCCTGCACCGGCAGGGGCAGGACCGGCATCACCACCAACTGGGCAATCCGCTCCCCCGGCATGACGGTATATCCCTCGTGGGAGGTGTTGAGCAGCCCCACCAGGATCTCCCCGGTATAGTCGCTGTCGATGACCCCCACGCCGTTTGCCAGCGCAATGCCCTTTTTCACCGAAAGGCCGCTGCGGGCAAACACCAAGCCCACCGTATTCTCCAGAAGCCCCACCGCAATGCCGGAGGGGATAAGGGCCCGTTCTCCCGGCTGGATACAGACCGGCTCCTCGATACAGGCGGCCAGATCCAGCCCAGCCGACCCTGCGGTAGACCGAACCGGCACCACCGCATTCTTTCTCATTTTCTTTATCTGCAATACGTCCATCATCCATGTCTCCTTTTCCTTTTCCGCCCCGCCGGGCCATAGGCCCATCCATCTCCGGACAGCCGCCCCTTATTCCACGCCCCGATAGGCGAACCCTCTCGTAAACGTGCCCGGCTTCGGCGTATCGCCGCCTTGGCGGTAGCTTTCGATCAGCTTCTGAACGGATTCCTTCCCTTCCTCCCAAAAGGACAGGTAGAGGAAATCAATCCCCCTGCATTCCTCAAGCCGGTCGGCCAAATAGATGGGGACGCTGTTCATCAGCTCCCCAAACCCGCCGCCGGCGCACCGGACCGGGAAGCGGATCCCCTTGCGGTCCACTAGGGAGGAGGTCCCGCCGCAGTCCCCGCACCGGCCCGCCGCCGGGCAGTTGCGCATCAGCATCAGGGGAAGCCGCCCATAAGCGAACAGCCCTGTTTTCAGCGCCCCGCCGAAATCCCCCGCCTGGGCCAGCGTCAGCTCCGGGGACAGCACCCCAAACCGGCAGCCCAGCCGCCGGGCCGTCTCGGCCGCCTGGGAATTAAACAGGTTGAGAAACGGGCCTCCCGCCACCTCAAAGCCTCTTTCCCGGCAGGTTTTGATATCCCCCAGGTTCTCCGCCAGGGCAAGGCCCATCCCCGCCTGCCTGGCCGCCGCCAAAAGGGCGGCCTTGCGGGTGTCCGGATAAAACCCGAAGGAACGGGGGAGCCGTATCCCCGGTGTGACGCCGGCGGCGGTCAATTCCTTGACCGCCTGGGCAAGCTCCTCCGTCGGCCGTTCCAGCGGCAGGAAGGCGGTCTGCAATTGGGAAAGCGTTTTCTGCTGAGGCAGCTGGGAAAGGGAAGAGAAGGAGGCCACCAACGCCGGCCTTTCCGGCCGGGGCGGCTGGGGAAGGGGAGTCTCCTGCGCCGCCTGATAAGGGATGGGGGCGCGGCCCTCCCTTTCTTTCAAAAGCGCCTCCAGCGCTTCCCGCCGCAATCGGTTGACGGCCGAAATCGGCAGGGTGGCCCCTTCCTCGAGGTCGATTGTCACGTCGTCGGCCCAAAAGGGCGTCCCGCCGGTTTTGCGCAGCTGTTCCTCCCACCGCGCCTTGGAGGGGGGGCGGTTTTCCACGAGCTGCCCGGCCTGGCCATATGCGGCCCCTTGGTTCCCAGCGGAGTCCTCCGCCAGCAGCACTGCCGGCGCTCCCGCCCGGACGGTCATCGACAGCCCCACCCCAATGCGGGGCGTTTCCTTTTCATAGAGACGGGCCAGGGTGGAAAGCACTTCCTTAGCCGCCGTCACGTCTTCCTTTCCACGCACCCCCAGCATCGTCCGGCCCCGTTTGTTTTCGTAATAGCCGTTTGTAAACCCGCTGCGGGAAAAGACCGATTGCAGCTCCTGCCTCCACTGCGGGTCCACCCGCCCTTCTTTCAGGGAGGCCCGGCAGGCCCGTACCGCGGCCGCCACATATTCCGGCCGTTTCATCCGCCCCTCGATCTTAGCCGAGGCGATCTCCAGCCTTTCCAGCTCCCCAAGCCGCTCCACCATCGACAGATCCTTCAGCGACAGGGCATGCCCCGTCCCGTCCGGCGCCTGGAAGGGCAGGCGGCAGGGCTGGGCGCACAGCCCCCGGTTCCCGCTGCGGGAGCCGAGCATGGCGCTCAGATAGCACTGGCCGGACACCGACATGCACAGCGCCCCATGGACGAATACTTCCAGCTCAATGGGGGAATGCGCGGCCAGATAGGCCAGCTCCTCCCGGCTAAGCTCCCTGGGCAGCACCGCCCGGCAGAAGCCCAGTTCCTTTAGGCTTCTCAGCCCGTCCAGGGAGGATACCGACATCTGCGTTGAGCCGTGCAGCGGCAGGGAAGGGGCCTTTTTGTGCAGCAGGGCCGCAAGGCCCAGATCCTGCACAATCACCCCGTCCACCGAAAGCTCACACCCCAAAAAAGCCGTCCGCATGGCAGCGGGCAGCTCCTTGTCTCCCACCAGGGTGTTGAGGGTCAGATATACCTTGACGTCCCGGCCATGGCAGTACCGCACCGCCTGGGCCAAGGCGTCCTCATCAAAATTCTTCGCGTTGCGCCTGGCGTTAAACCGCCCTGCGCCCAGGTAGACCGCGTCCGCTCCGGTGCGCACCGCCGCTATGACCCCATCCATCGATCCCGCCGGCGCCAAAATTTCCAAGCCCTTTTTCGCCGTCATTTGTCCGCATTGAGCTTCGAGCGCAGAAACTGCACTTCCCGCAGCAGCCGGTCCCGTTCCCGCCTGAGGTCGTCCGCCTCGTTGCGGGCCTTGGCCGCATCCGCCAGGTATTCCTGCAGCTGGGTGCGCAGATGGTCGCTGGTCTCCACCGACCGCTTGGCCTCGTCGCACAGGTCTAAGGCGATGAGCACCAGCGCGCCGGTGGTGGATACATGGGGGTTTTCCCGCATCAGCTCCTCCACCCGGTTGTCCAGCTCCTGCCCGAGGGCGATGCAATAGCTTTCGCTTTCTTCCGTTGCTATCAAATAATCGGCTCCCGCAATGCGAAGCCGTACCTTCCGTTTGGCATTCATGAGCGATTCCTCCGCTTTTTTCATAAAATGGTCGGTATCTTTTCGTCGATTGACGGATTCTCGGCATTCTTTTCAAAGTAACCTTATTATAATATAACCAGGGACGGCTTTAAAGCCCTTTTTGCAAAATGAAGGCTGGAATTTGCGAAATATTCACAAATGGTATTAGGTCGATAAGTTCCCCTAAAATTTGTAGCTAAATGATAGAATTTCTATACAGTCTTATTTGCTTTTACTTATTTTTACCAGACAAGTTGTAATTCCAGCCGGGTTGGTGTATAATAAGCAGACGACTTGGCAAAATTTTTAAGAACCCATCTTTCGTTTGGAGGTTTTACTATGAAAAACCAGATTTCTGCTGCGCAGATGACCGAGATTATCACCACAAAGCTGTCGCATAATTTCGGCGTCACGCCGCAGGAAGCCACAAATGAACATATTTACCTGGCGCTGGCTCTGGTGGTACGCGACCTGGTGCAGAACCTGCGCCGGGACTTCGAAGAAGATGTGCGCAAGAAGCAGGGCAAGCAGGTGTATTACCTGTGCATGGAATTTCTCATGGGCCGGTCCTTGAAGAACAATATTTATAATCTGGGCCTGTGCCATGTGGTGGACGAGGCACTGAAGGATTTCGGCGTTAAGACCGAAACCCTGTATGAGATGGAACCAGACGCGGGCCTTGGAAACGGCGGCCTCGGCCGGCTGGCGGCCTGCTTTCTCGACGCCCTGGCCACCGGCGGGTATCCGGCGGTGGGGTATTCCCTGCGGTATGAGTTCGGCATCTTCCGCCAGAAGATTGTAGACGGCTGGCAGACCGAGCTTCCGGACAATTGGCTGCCCGGCGGCGACGTCTGGCTCATCCCCCGTCCCGAGCAGACCCGCATCATCAAGTTCGACGGGCAGATTAAGGATTGGTGGGACGGCACCTATCATCAGGTGGAGCATGTCAACTACACCTCGGTGGAAGCGGTACCCTATGATATGTACGTCCCCGGGAAGGACGGGGAAGGGGTCTCGGTGCTGCGGCTGTGGGAGGCTAAGGCCCCATGGCTGGATATGAACCTCTTCAACCAGGGGGATTATCTGCGGGCGATGGAGCAAAATTCCATGGCCGAGGCCATTACCAAGGTCCTTTATCCCTCGGACAACCACCGGGAAGGGAAGAGCCTGCGCCTGCGCCAGCAGTACTTCCTGGTATCCGCCTCCATCCAGGATATCATCTTCCGGCATCTGTCGGAATATTCCTCCCTCCACAACCTGCCGGAAAAGGCGGCCATCCAGTTAAACGACACCCATCCGGCCCTGGCCATTCCGGAGCTGATGCGCATTATGCTCGACGAATGCGGCTTCGGCTGGGAAGAAGCCTGGGAGATCGTCACGAAAACCGTCAATTACACCAACCACACCGTCATGAAGGAGGCGCTGGAGGTCTGGCCGGAGGATTTGTTCGCCCAGCTGCTCCCCCGCATCCATCAGATCGTGCAGGAGATCAACAACCGGGCGGGCGCGCAGATGATGACGGCCACCGGCGGCAATACCCAGATGGTCAGCGATATGGCGGTCATCAGCTACCAGATGGTCAAGATGGCAAACCTGTGCGTGCTGGGGAGCGGCTCGGTCAACGGCGTCTCCAAGCTGCACAGCCGGATTGTCAAGGATACGGTGTTTCACAATTTCTATGTGGTGTCGCCGGATAAATTCAAAAACGTCACCAACGGCATTGCACACCGGCGCTGGCTGTGTCAAAGCAATCCCGGGCTGACCAATCTGCTCAAGGAGCTCATCGGCGACGGGTTTATCAAGGATGCTTCCCAGCTTGCAAAGCTCAAGGAATTTGAAAAGGATTCCTCCGTCTTAGAGCGGCTGGCGCAGGTGAAAAGGGAAAACAAGGAACGGCTGGCCGCTTATGTGAAAAAGCAAAACGGCGTCGTCCTCAACCCCGATTCCATTTTCGATGTGCAGGTCAAACGGCTGCACGAATATAAGCGGCAGCACTTAAACGCCCTGCATATCCTCTCTCTGTACCAGGAACTCAAGGAGAATCCCAATCTGGACATTCAGCCGCGCACCTTTATCTTCGGCGCCAAGGCTGCGCCCGGGTATTTCCTGGCAAAACAGATTATCCGGATGATCTGCAAGCTTTCGGAGGTACTGGAAAACGACCCGGCCGTGCGGGATAAGCTTCGTATCGTTTATCTGGAGGACTACCGGGTGACGCTGGCAGAGCTCTTGATGCCGGCTTCCGAGATCAGCGAGCAGATTTCCCTGGCGGGCACCGAAGCCTCGGGCACCGGAAACATGAAGATGATGATTAACGGCGCGGTTACCCTGGGCACGCTGGATGGGGCGAATGTGGAAATCTGCGACGCAGTGGGAGAAGAGAACATGTTCCTCTTCGGCATGCGCACGCCGGAGGTGGAAAACCTCCAGCGCAGCGGCTACAATCCCCAGGTTTACTACAACAACAACCAAAAGCTCCGCCGGGCGGTGGATGCGGTCCGCCACGGATTGGCGGGCTCCACCTTTGACGAGGTAATCAATGCCTTGCTGGGCGCCGATCAGTATATGGTCATGGCGGACTTTGAGGACTACTGCCGGGCGCAGGCGTCGGTAGCCGCCGTGTATGCGGATGCCACCCGGTTTAACCGGATGTCGCTGCGCAATGTGGCGGGAGCCGGGATCTTCTCGGCAGACCGGGCCATTGCCGATTATGCAAGGGACATTTGGCATGTGACGCCGATTCAGTAAGAAAGAGTTTGAATAAGAAGCGACGCCGGGGCCCCGGCGTCGCTTCTTTCCTTGCTGTTTTTACAAAAATCTCATAGAAAATAGGCCTGGAAAGCGAGTTCCAGGCCCATTTTTATACCCAACGGATTTTCCTCCACAGTTATCAACAGGGTGTGGAAAACCCTGTTGATAACTTTTCCACGTGGCTTTATTCGCGTTTTTCCCTCTCTCCACCGCATCCTGTGGGCAGATCCGACTCTCACCACCATATGCGGAGGAAATGGGAGCGCCATTGTCTCTTCTCTCCCTTTTGCAAGGACTTTCCACATTGCATTTGTGAAGAAACCTACTCCTCGCTGTGGAGAAGTTCCTCCTCTTTTGTGGATTCCTCCGGTTCCTCGCCCTCCGCGAGGCCCGCTCCTTCTTCCGCATCGCCTTCCACGATGACCGCATCGTGCTCCTCGTCGTCCTCATGGGGGGTACGCGCAATGGACATCAGCTTCGCGTCGCTGTCCGGATTGATGCGCATCACCCGCACGCCCTTGGCCGGCCTTGCCAGAATCCGAAGATCCTTGACCGCAACACGGATGACCACCCCGTCGGAGGAGATCATCATCACGTCGTCCTCATCGTCCACCACCTTAATGGCGGCGACGTCGCCGTACAAGGCGGTGCGGTAATTGATTAGGCCCTTGCCGCCTCTCGACTGCAGCCGGTAATCGGTAATCTCGCTGCGCCGGCCATAGCCGGTCTCCGTCACCGTCAAAAGGGTGCCGCCCGGACGGGTACGGGCCATTCCGGCCACCTCGTCCCCATCGGCCAGATGGATGGCCTTCACGCCCCGGGCATTGCGGCCCATAGGACGCACGTCGTTTTCATCAATGCGGATGGCCATCCCCTTGCGGGTGGCGATAATCAGCTTATCCATCCCGCTGGTGAGACGGACCCAGGCCAAATCGTCCCCTTCATTGAGCTCAATGGCCCGCACGCCCGACTTGCGCACATTCTCAAACAGCTTGAGCGCGCAGCGCTTAATCAGGCCCTTTCGGGTTACCATCACCAGATAACCCTCTCTGGTGTCCTTCCCCACCTGGATCATGGCGTTGACCTTCTCTTCCGGCGCCAAGGGCAGGACGTTGGCCATATTGACCCCCTTTGAGGTGCGCGACCCTTCCGGAACCTCATAGCCCTTGAGCCGGTAAAGACGGCCGGTATTGGTCAGGAAGAGCACATAATCGTGGGTCGAGCAGGTAAACATCTCCTCGGCATAATCCTCCTCCCGGCGGGTCATGCCGGAAATGCCCTTGCCGCCACGCTTCTGGGCCTTATAGGTATCCACCGGGAGGCGCTTGATATACCCGAACCGGGTGATGGTCAGCACGCATTCCTCTTCTTCAATCAGGTCCTCAATATCCACCTCGCCGCTCACCGCGCAGATTTCGGTCCGGCGGGGGTCGGCGAACTTCTCCTTGAGGGCGACCGCCTCTTCCTTGACGATAGAGAGGCGGCGCTCCTCCGAGGCGAGGATGGCGTTATATTCGTCGATCTTCTCATGCAGCTCGGCCAGCTCATCCTCCAGCTTCTGCCGCTCCAAACCGGTCAAACGGCCCAGCGTCATCTGTACGATGGCCGACGCCTGCACGTCGTCGAATGCGAACCGGTCCATCAGCCGCTGCTTGCCTTCGGCAATGTTGGGGGAGCTCTTGAGGATCTCCACCACCTCGTCGATGAAATCCAGCGCCTTGCAGAGCGCCTCCAAAATATGGGCCCGTTCCTGGGCCTTTTTCAGATCGAACCGCGTCCGCCGGGTGATGACCTCCACCTGGAACTTGATGTAGTATTCCAGCATTTCCTTGAGGGTCATAATCTTCGGTTCCCCGTCGGCCAATGCCAGCATGATGGCGCCGAAGGTCGCCTGCATCTGGGTGAAGCGGTAGAGCTGGTTTAGCACCACCTGCGGGTTTGCTTCCCGGCGCAGGTCGATGACAATGCGCATCCCTTCCCGGTCGGAATGGTCGTCGATGTTGGAAATCCCTTCAATCCGCTTTTCCTTTACCAGGTCCGCGATGTTCTCGATGAGACGGGCCTTATTGACCTGATACGGAAGCTCGGTCACAATGATCTGGTAGCGCCCGGTGTGGGTTTGGGCGATCTCCGCCTTGGCCCGCACCAGGATGCGGCCCCGGCCGGTGCCGTATGCCGCCCGGATACCCGACCGGCCCATGATGACGCCGCCGGTAGGGAAGTCGGGCCCTTGGATGCATTCCATCAGGTCGTTGAGGTTGGCCTCAGGATTGTCGATGAGCAGGCACATGGCGTCGATCACCTCGCCCAGGTTGTGGGGCGGAATGTTGGTGGCCATGCCCACCGCGATGCCGGTGGAGCCGTTTGCCAAAAGGTTGGGGAACCGGGAAGGGAGGACCTCCGGCTCCTTCAGGCGGTCGTCGTAGTTGGGAAGAAAATCGACCGTTTCCTTCTCAATGTCGGTAAGCATCGGAATGGCCAGCTTGCCCATGCGCGCTTCCGTATAACGGTAGGCAGCAGGGGGGTCTCCATCCACCGAACCAAAGTTTCCGTGGCCGTCCACCAGCATGTAGCGCAGGGAGAAATCCTGCGCCATACGCACCAGCGCATCGTACACCGACGCGTCGCCGTGGGGATGGTACCGGCCCAGCACCGAGCCGACGGTGTCGGCGCACTTGCGGTAGGCCTTCTCCGGCACAAGCCCGTTTTCATGCATGGTATATAAAATACGCCGGTGTACCGGCTTGAGCCCGTCCCGCACGTCCGGCAGGGCGCGCCCGACAATGACCGACATGGAATAATCGAGATAGGATTTTTTCATTTCCTTCTCGATATCCACCTGTATGATTTTCTTCCCATCCAGTTCCATTCTAAAAAAACCTCATTTCGCTTTGCTTGTGGACTCTCTGCAGGAGCCCTCTGCCATCCCTATTTCCCCGGCCTTTTCTCCTGGGCGGACAGATACACCCGCGCGTAGCGGGCACCTGCCGCCTTTACCAGGATCTGCCGCAGTGCTTCCATCTGTGTCTCCTCCAAAAATCGCTTGGGAAGGTACCAGACGCAGTTTTCATCCATACAAAGGACAAACAAATGCTCCCCTTCCACCACCTGCTGCAGCCCGGAGAAAGGATAGCTCCCCTCCAGCGTAGCCGTCTTTACGGCAAAGCAGGCGGGGAAAATCTCGATTAATCTGCTGTCCTTGAGCACATTGGAGGTCTCGTAGCTTTTCCTTGCCCGCCGCCTTTCCAGCATGGGAAGGACCGCGTCGGTCAGAAAGAGGCAGACCATTCCCGCCAAAATCAAAAGATCGGCCAAAAGAAAGGCGGCGGTCGAGCTTTTTGCCAGAATCAGCAAAGTGGCAAGCCCTCCTGCCAGCAGAACCACGCCGATGATCTTGGAAATACGGGACAAAGGCCCGCTGTGGGCAAGCTGCGTCTGCAAAAGCCTTGCTTGTATGTAATCCTCCGGGGTAGGCAGGAAGCTGACGGAGAATAGCGCGCCGTTTTTCTGCTCGTCCATCGTATCCCTCCTGTTATGCAGGTCCGGCCAAGGCCGGACGTAATCGGTAAAACCCTCTATTTCACCAAACGGTACCGTTTTCCAAATTCACCCGCCAGCAGCCGGGATACCTCCTCCGCCTGCCCGCCGAAGGCCCGTTTCGGCAGCAGATAGGCCTTGCCCGACCGGTCCGCCACCAGCAAAAAGAACTCCTTGGTTTCCACGCACGCACGCTGCTCGGAATAATAGGGCCTTACCGTTTCATAATCGTCCGCAATGGAAAACACGTCCCGGCAGACGACCGCCTTCTTCGGGCATTGGAGCAGAATGCTCCCCTCGTACTGCCGCTCGGCTTCTCCCTTGATGTTGGAGGGCTTCACGACGGCGAAATAGGCGATGGTAAGAACCCCCAGGATCATCAGCACCGCCGCGAGCAAAACCGAGACCATGGAAAGCCCGTCGTAAAAGAAGGAGGTCATCCCCAAGGCAAACAGCGCAAGCCCCAGCAGGTAAAAGACCGGCGCGTTGAGCAGGCTGCCATGCCGCCGTTCCACCAAAAGCCGCCCCTTGCCGTATTCTTCCTTCGTCAGCGTATAGGACGCCGCCGCCACCTGAATTTCCCCTTGCGGCTGATAAGCCATACGGCTCCCTCCTTTTTAAGACCGGCCCGCTTCGTCCGCGTCGTACTCCCAGCCGAACAAAAGCGCCTTTGCCTTTTCCCGTTCCTCTACCGGAATGGCACGCTCCGGAATGGCGATCAGCCGGTGGTTTTCCATCTGTACCACATACAGCTTCCCGTACAAATCCACCTTATTTTTGCCGCCGAGCCGGATATTCCCGAAATGGCGGTTGCCTTCCTTGCCCGACTCGATCCGCCCCTTGTAGAACCGCACCACCTTCGGCTCCGGGTCATAGGCGCGTTTCGCCTGCTTTTTCAGCCCCAGATTGGGCACCAGCCAGACCATCGCCAGCAGCGCCACGCAGATCGCCGTCAAAATGCATCCCATGGTCAGATAGCTCTGGTCGAGAATGATATTGTAAATGGTGATGGCGATGACCACCAGCATGAAAAACGAATAAATCCACTGCCGTTTGCCCTTGACCTTATACATTCCCACCGCCTGGAACGCCTGCGCCAGCTCCTCTTCGGTAAGTACGTAGCTGACCTCCAGCAGAGGCGGCTCCTTGGGAAACTCCTCTTCCATCTCGTCCTCCACCGGTACCGGCGGCTCCGTCTCTATGGGGTTGCCCATGGGATCGAAAAGGGAATCCCCCTCCTCCGGCCGGGCCGTCCCGGCTTCCCTTTGCAGCTCTTCGTCCATCCGCTCTTCCTTGTCCATACCGTTTCTCCTTTTATCAAAAAATTAAATATCCAGGTTGTTGACATACTTGGCGTTTTGCTCGATAAACTGCCGTCTGGGCTCCACCTTATCCCCCATGAGGATGGTAAAGGCCTCGTTGGCGGCCACCGCATCCTCCATGGTCACCTGTAAAATGATGCGGTTTTCCGGATTCATGGTGGTCTCCCACAGCTGCTCCGGATCCATTTCGCCAAGGCCCTTATACCGCTGTACGCTGGCGTTGCCGCCCAGCTCCGCAATATACTGGTCCCGTTCCGGGTCGGAATAGGCGTAACGCACCTTTTTGCCCTTCTTCACCTCGAAGAGGGGAGGCTGGGCGATGCAGATGTTGCCGTTTTCAATCAAGGGCCGCATAAAGCGGAAAAAGAAGGTGAGCAGGAGGGTGCGGATATGGGAACCGTCCACGTCGGCGTCCGCCATAATGATGACCTTGCCGTAGCGCAGCTTGGAGATGTCGAATTCCTCCCCAATGCCGCAGCCCAAGGCCAGCACCACCGGCATCAGCTTGTCGTTGTTGTACACCTTGTCCAGCCGCGCCCGTTCGACGTTGAGCATCTTGCCCCATAAAGGGAGGATGGCCTGGAACCGCCGGTCCCGTCCCGACTTGGCCGAGCCGCCGGCCGAGTCGCCCTCTACAATGTAGATTTCCGTCTCCTGCGGGTCCTTCGACTGGCAGTCGGCCAGCTTTCCGGGAAGCCCGCCTGAGGACATGGCAGTTTTCCTTCTGGCCAGCTCCCTGGCCCGTCTTGCGGCCTCCCTGGCCACCGAAGCGGCCACCGCCTTTTCAAAGATGGCCCCCGCCACCGTGGGATTCTCCTCAAAATAGGTCATCAGCTTGTCGTAGACCAGCCGGCTGACCATCGACTGCATTTCCGTATTGCCCAGCTTCGCCTTGGTCTGCCCTTCAAACTGGGCCTCCTTGAGCTTGACGCTGATGATGGCCGTCAAACCCTCCCGCACGTCCTCCGCGGAAAGCTTTTCATCCTCTTTGATCAGCTTAAAGCGGTGCCCGTATTCGTTGAATACCCGGGTCAGCGCCGTCTTAAAGCCGGTCTCATGGGTGCCGCCGTCGGTGGTGTGGATGTTGTTTGCAAAGGAAAGGATGGTTTCCTCAAAGCTGTCGTTATACTGGAAGGCGATTTCCGCCATGGAATCCCCCTCCACCGCCGACAGATAGACCACATCCGGATGGATGGGGTTGGCGGTGGTGCGGGAATGGATGTATTCGACAAAGGACCGGATTCCCCCTTCGTAGCAAAGGGTATCGGTCACGATATGCTCCCCGTCCCGCTGGTCGGTCAGCACGATATGCACGCCCGCATTGAGGAACGCCTGCTCCCGCAGACGGCGCAGAAGGGTATGGTATTGAAACACCAGGGTATCCCGAAAAATCTCGCCGTCCGGCTTAAAGGTAACGGTGGTGCCGGTTTCGGCGGTATCGCCGCACATGGTCAGGTCGTTGACGGCATTTCCCCGTTCAAACCGCTGCCGGTAGATATGCTCCCCGTCCCGGACCTCCACCTCCAGCCATTCGCTCAGGGCGTTGACCACCGACGCGCCTACGCCGTGCAGGCCGCCGGACACCTTGTATCCGCTTCCGCCGAACTTGCCGCCCGCATGCAGCACGGTAAAGACCACCGTTACCGCAGGGATGCCCATCTTCGACTGGATGCCCACCGGGATACCCCGGCCGTCGTCCGCCACGCGGATGACGTCGCCGGGCAGGATGTCCACCTTGATCTTATAGCAATGGCCGGCCAGCGCTTCGTCGATGGAATTGTCGACGATTTCGTATACCAGGTGATGCAGCCCCCGCTCGCCGGTGGAGCCGATGTACATGCCCGGCCGTTTGCGGACCGCCTCCAGGCCTTCTAATACCTGGATTTCATCCGCATCGTATTCCTCCGTCACCACCGTCGGGTTCTTTTCGGAATGAAAGTCCAAAACAATACCTCCCGTATCTGTAAAACTATCGCGATTTGTTCATCAATTCTATTTGAAGGAGAGTTCCTCCATAAAGCCGGTCCGTTTGAGTAGGGTCGCGGAAGAAATTTGGGATATATACAGGGTGTGTCCTCCCTTTCGTCCCGGTTGGGCGCACAGCACGAAGGATTTCGGCAGCTCCATGGACACATTGACCACCTGCCCGGCCTTCTGCGCCTTCGTCAGAAATTCCCTTGTCCGCTTGGACACCGTAGAGGTATCCAGATCGAAGATGCCCACGATTTCGTCGGTACGCACCACCGTATCCTGGCCCAAATGCAAATACATACCCTGCCCCCGTCATCTTTCGGCGGGCCGGAGCACGCCGTTTTTCATTTCAAAGGAACGCCCGGCCGCCAGCCGTTCGCTCTGCTTGGGATCGCAGCAGGTAATGAACACCTGCCAGCCCTTGATGTGGTTTAAAACAAAATCCTGCCGTCCAGGGTCCAGCTCGCTGAGCACGTCGTCTAAGAGCGCCACCGGCTGTTCCCCGGTGATCTGGCGCAGCAAGGACGCCTCCGACAGCTTGCAGGCCAGCACCACCGACCGCTGCTGCCCCTGGGAGCCGTATACCCGGGCGGAAAAGCCGTTGACGGCAAATAGAAGGTCGTCCCGGTGGGGGCCTGCGCTGGTGCTGCCCGCCAGCATATCCTCCCGCCGGCGAAGCTGCAGCCGGCGGAGCAGGAGATCCTTAAAATCCGGCGTTTCCTCTTCTGTTAGAGAAAATTCCTCCCCCAGTCCGCCCGGCAGATAGGAGAGGGTCAGCTGCTCGCTGCCCCCGGACAGCCCCTCATACACCCGCCATACCTCCGGCGCCAGCCGGTAGAGGTAGCGGCGGCGGATTTCCTGAATCCGTCCCCCGATGCGGGAAAGGTGCTCCTCCCACACCTCCATGGTGGAGGTAAGCTCGGTGTGGTAGGCAAGGTCCTTGAGCAGGGTATTCCGCTGCAAAAGGGCGCGGTTATATTCGGTTAAAAGCCCGTGGTAGGAGGGCTTAACCTGGCAGATGGCGGCGTCGAGAAACCGCCGGCGCTCGCTGGGCCCGTCCTGGATCAGCGACAGGTGGCAGGGCGCGAACACCACCGCGCAAAACACCCCCGCCATCGCCGAAGCCGAAGGCATGGATACCCCGTTTAAAGAAAGCTGCTTGCCCGGGGCGATGGTCAGCTTCGCCGTCTGTTCGCGCCCCTGTGCGGTAAAGGAAAGGGTCAGGGAGGCGTCCTTCTTAGAAAAGGACAAAAGCTCCGCGTCCTTGGCCCCCCGGAAGCTGCGCGACCCGGTAAACAGCCAGACGGCCTCGAGCAGATTGGTCTTTCCCTGGGCGTTGTCCCCCCAGATGACGTTGACCCCGCCGCTGGCTTCAAGCTCCCCGTCGCAGAGATTGCGGAAATGGTGAAAGGAAAGGGAATCTACCTTCATTTTGCCACAACTTCCGCTGCCAGGTCCCCATAGGTCGCCCGGTCGCCCGGCCTCATTTTTTTGCCCCGCTGGGTGCAGATTTCCCCGTTTACCCGAACCTCGCCGTTTTGGATGAGCAGCTTAACCTGCCCTCCGGTGGGGGCGGCCCCCGCCAGCTTCAGCAGGTTATCCAGCTTGATAAACTCGGTATCGATTGCAATTTTCTCAGATTTCATTTTTCAGCCTCACCGGAAGCACCAGGAACAGGAAATCCTCTCCCTGGGGCGGATAGATCTTCATCGGCGACACCGGGCCGTTTAGCTCGATGCGCACCTCGTCGCTTTCCGACGCGCGCAGCGCGTCCATCAAATATTTGTTGTTAAAGCCCATTTCCACCCCGTCGCCGGACAGCTGGGCCTCGATTTCGTCCCGGATCCGTCCAATGGTGGTGGCGCAGCTGATCTTGATCTCGTCGTTTTCAAAGACGCAGCGCACCGGGCTTTTGAGCCGGTCGTTGATGAGCAGGGAAGCCCGGTCCAGGCTGTCGATAAACGCCCGCACCTTCACATTTACAAGGGTGGTGTTCCCTTTGGGGATGGATTGGCGGTAATTGAGGAATTCCCCGTCTAAAAGCCGGGAAATCACCGAATAGGTACCGATGGTGAAGATGATATGCCGGTGGCCTACCGACAGGGAAACGTCCTCCTCTTCGTCGTTTGCGGATAGGAGCTTGAGCACTTCGCCGAGGGTCTTGCCGGGGACAACGAAATGAAAGTCCTCTTCGCACTGTATGGGCTCCTGCCGCAGTGCCAGCCGGTAGCCGTCCAGGGAGACGATGCGCAGCATGCCTTCCCCGGTTTCAAACAGGCTGCCGGTATGGATGGGCTTATTTTCGTTTTGCGCGACGGCAAAAAGGGTTTGCCGGATCATAGAAGCCAAAAGCTCCCGGGGCAGGGTAAGGGATTTTCCGTCGGTAACCGCCGGGATTTCCGGGAATTCGGAGGCGGGGGAGACCGGAATGGAAAATTCTGCATGTCCTCCCTGGATGGTGATGACGTTGGTGGCGTCTCCTGATACGCAAACCGTATCCGAATTGAGTTTGCGGATAATGTCGCCGAAGAGGCGGGCGGAGACGATCAGTTCGTCCTCTTCCTCAATGGAGGCGGGGATGGAGGTGGTGATTCCGATTTCCAGGTCGTATCCGGAAAGGGAAAGGGTTTCTTTTTGCGCCTTAATTAGAATACCTTCCAGGGCGGGAATGTTGGATTTTGTGGAGACGGCCCGTTGTACGTTGGTTGCGGCGTCCAGCAGGTCTTGACGAGAACAGGTGAATTTCATTTAATCAGCTCCAGTATCGTGTTGATGGATGGAAAAGGGGGCGGGCCCCGGTTTTTGCGTAATAGATGGGAAGAAGGGAATTATTAGATAGTAGTAGTAGTAGGGGGTGCGAAAAGTGTGGAAAGTTTGCAAATCGGTAGGAAACAAGCGGAAAAAGAGAGGGAAGTTTTGCAAATCGGGACGGAAGAGAAATGGTGGAAATGTGAGTTACAAATTATTCCAATGTGCAAAGGGTGGAGAATCGTATGTGGAAAGTGGAAAACTCGGGGGAAAATGTGGAAGATTGTCGTTATCGTTCCTTGACGTTTTTCAGGATATCTTCGATGGTGTTTCGATAGGACGGGTCCCGCTGCATATTTTCCTCCACCGTCTTGATGGCGTAGTTGATGGTGGAATGGTCCCGGCCGCCGAATTCCTCGCCGATCTGAGATTGGGACATCTGGGTGATTTTCCGCACGATGTAGATGGCCGTCTGCCGGGCGTTGGAGATTTGTGCCGACCGTTTGTTGGATTTGATCTCCTCCGGCGTGACCATGAAGGAACGGGAGACCTCCTCGATAATCCGGCTGATGGTGACCGGCAGCGGCTGGTCGTCGTTGAGCACGTCCCGGATGGCGCTTTGGGCCATCATCATGGAGGGGCCTTCCCCGGTCAGCTGGTGGTAGGCTTTCATTTTCTTGACTACCCCTTCCAGCTGCCGGATGTTGGTTTTCAGGCGGTTGGCAATGTACATGGATACCTCGTCGGGAATGTGGAATTCCAGCAGGTCCGCCTTGGTTTTGACAATGGCGATGCGGGTTTCCAGGTCCGGCGGCTGGATGTCCGCCAACAGCCCCCATTCAAACCGGGTGCGCAGCCGTTCCTCCAGCGGATGGATTTCCTTGGGGGGCCGGTCGCTGGCCAGTACGATCTGCTTGCCGTTTCGGTAAAGGGTGTCGAAGGTGTGGAAAAATTCCTCCTGGGTCTGGGTCTTGCCGCCGATGAACTGGATGTCGTCCATCAGCAGCACGTCCACGTTGCGGTATTTGTTTTGGAATGCCGCCGTGCTGCGTTCCTTAATGGCGTTGACCAGCTGGTTGGTGAAGTCGTCGCCCTTGATGTAGATCATACTCAGCCCCGGGCGGGATTTTCGTATTTCGTTGCAAATGGCGTAGAGAAGATGGGTTTTTCCAAGGCCGGAAGGGCCGTAGATAAAGAGAGGGTTGTAAATGGTGCCCGAGGACCCCTCGCTGCCCGCAGGATTGGACGCTACCGCCTGACAGGCGGCGAAGGCGAATTTGTTGGAGGAACCGACGATAAAGTCGTCGAAGGAGTATTCAAAGGTTTTCGGCGGCTTGTCCTCTGAAATGGGGTTTACCACCGAGGGGGCCACCTGTTCCGGCTGGTCGCTCTCCTGCTCGGTGACAATCACGATGGGAGGGCAGAAACCAAGCGTATCTTCAAAAGCGGTGTTGAGAAGGTTGAGATAGTTTTTCTCAATGATCTCCTTCTGAAAAGGGGTGCGTACGGAAACCACTACGTTGCCGTCCTGAAACCCCACGGGTTTGATTTTTTTGATCCAGACGTTAAACGCAACCTCGTGCATGTTGCGGCGGCAGTAGTCTGAAACACTGCTCCAAGCGTCGATAAATGATTCCATGAATGTGCCTCCGGTACGCTAGTAATATTGAATTTAAGTACCGTTCATTATAGCACAATCGGCGCTTTATAGCAATCGATTCACGCAATAAAACCATATGTTATAATGTATAGGGAAAAGCTTGAAGAGAGGGGCGAAATTAGGGGAAAGGGTTGCGGCGGGGACCGGAAAGGAAAAGGAGGCGGGAAAAACGCCCGCCAAACCCGCTGAAATCACGGGTTTGGGCCAAAAAGGTGTTGACATTCCGCGCGTTTCTAAGATATAATGAGAAACTGCAAGTTATACCTTGAAAGGAGGTTTTTCATATGCTTAGAACGTATCAGCCGAAGAAAATCCATCGCAAGAAAGAGCATGGTTTTCGTAAGAGAATGGCCGACCGCAACGGGCGGAAAGTCCTGGCCCGCCGCAGAGCGAAGGGAAGAAAGCGCCTGACCCATTAAGGGCGGCTTTTTTGCGCCGGCGTACCCTTTCGGCCCCTTTGAAGAAGGAAGGCCGGGCGGGAGGATTCCGGCGCGGCCGAAGCGCACCGGAATGAAAAACAGAAGAAAACGGGGAGTTCGCTTTCGGCAGCTCGCGAAAGAAGCGGAAAAGGCCACGGCGAGTGGCCTTTCTTTTTCATCCCGGTTTCTCCGTGGGAAAGGCATGAAACCAGTGCAATACGAAGCGCTCAACCGCAACAATGATTTTCGGCGCATCTACGCCAGGGGAAAGGTGCAGGCAGGTCCTCTTCTGGTGACCTATGTCTGTAAAAACCGGGTTCGCCGCCCCCGCATCGGCATCACCGTGAGCAAGAAGGTGGGAAAGGCGGTTCGGCGCAACCGGGCCCGCCGGGTGATCCGGGAGGCGTACCGGTTGCTGGGAGAGCCGGTGGAGCAAAATGTGGACGTGATTTTCGTGGCCCGGGGAAAGACCCCGTATGTCAAGTCGACGGATCTTCTGCCGGTTATGAAGAGGCAGCTGAAGGTCTTAGGTGTGATCCAATGAAATACCTGCTGATTTATCCGATTAAGTTTTACCGGAGATTTATTTCTCCCCATCTGCCGCCCGCGTGCCGGTTTTACCCAACCTGTTCGAAGTACGCGCTGACGGCAATCGAGCGGTTTGGATTCTTCAAGGGCGGATGGCTGGCGGTCAAGCGCATTTGTAAATGCCATCCGTTTCATGAGGGCGGATACGATCCGGTTCCGCCGCGAAAATGACGCGTTAGATTTTGGAGGAAGTGCCATTGAATTTTCTGGAAACAATTATCTCCACGCCGCTCGGCTATATTATGGAGTTCTGCTACTTGGTGGTGCAGAGCTTCCCCCTTGCCTTGTTTATCTTTACCATTTTGACCCGTTTGCTCCTCTTTCCTCTCAACATCAAGCAGCAGCGGTCCATGGTCAAATCCTCGGCCATGCAGGGCAAGGTAAAAGAAATCCAGCAGAAATATGCGTCGGACAAGGAAAAGCAGAGGGAAGAGCTGCAAAAGCTTTATGCGGAGGAAAAGATGAACCCCATGAGCGGGTGTCTTCCGCTTCTCATTCAGCTTCCCATTTTGTATGGTCTGATCTATGTCATCTATAAGCCGCTGACCTACATTCTGCATGTCCCGCAGGAAGTGATTAACCGGGCGGTGGCGGCGCTGAGCAATATCTCCGCCAACGACATGTACGCTCAGCTGCATGTCATCAATCAGTACGATACCGTGGTACAGCAGGTTCCGGAGCTTGCCAATTACGGCGTACAAAACATGGACATGAATTTGTTCGGCATTATGAATTTAGGGGAGACCCCCAGCTTTTCGCAGTTCAGCTGGCTTTGGCTGATCCCGATTGCGTCGGTGGTGTTCCAAATTCTTCAGGTCTTCGTCATGAATTACTTCAATAAGCGCAACGGCATGCCGGTGACGAAGAGCTTTTTGATGATTATCGTGATGCCGTTAATTTTCTTCTTTATCGCCTTCTCGGTGCCCGGCGGCGTCGGCTTCTACTGGGCATGCGGCAGCTTGGTGGCAATTTTGCAGACCTGTGTGACTTCCACCATTTACAGCCCCGGCCGGATCAATGCACGCAATGAGTTCCGGCTGGCGAAGGGGCGGCTTCTTAAGGAGAAGCAAATCAAAGACGGGCGAGGCCAGTAAGGGCGCGCCCGGGAGGTGTATATCATGATCAAAGAAGCAATTGGAACAGGCCCTTCCGTCGATGCGGCAATTGACGACGGGTGCCGTCAGCTCGGCATGAGCCGGGACGATGTAAAGACGGAAATTCTCAACCTGCCGGTAAAAAAGACCCTTGGCCTTTTCGGCGGCGCGCCGGCCCGGGTGCGCATCTATGTGGAGGAAACTCCTCTGACCATTGCGCAGAATTATCTGACCGGTATTTTTGAGCAGATGGGCGTAATCGAGCCGGATTTGAAGGTGGAGGAGACGGAAAACGGCGCCGTATTCACCATTTCGGGAGACGACATCGGCTTTTTGATCGGACGCCGGGGAGAAACGCTGGATGCGCTGCAATACCTGGCGGGCCTGGTGGCCAACCGCAACACCGAAAGCTATTACCGCATTACCATCAATTCCGGCAACTACCGGGAGAAACGGGAGCAGACGCTGACGGCCCTTGCCCGCCGGATGGCGATGCAGGCGGTCAAAACCGGACGCAGCGTGTCGCTGGAGCCGATGAACCCCTATGAACGGCGGATCATCCATACGGCGGTCCAGGGGATCCGCGGCGCTACCTCCTGGAGCGAAGGGGACGAATCGGCCCGCCATGTCATCATTGGCCCGGAAAAAGGCGCGGCAGCGCCGAAGCGGGAAGGGAACGGCGGCCAGAACCGCCCGCCCCGCCGGGACGGGTACCGGGGAAAGCCCCGCGGCAAGCGTCCTCCCGCCCGCAGGGATGGGGAGTATAGGGTTGCCGGGGCCCCGGTGGACAAGGAAATCGTGGTTCCACAGAATGAAAAGCCGGAGGTTCCTCTTTACGGGAAGATCGAACCGAAGAAATAAGAGACAGGGCGGCAGAGGAGCGATCCTTTGCCGCCTTTTTAAAAAGGAGGTGAAGCGTGGTCATGGCAAACAGCGATCGGACTATTGCGGCGATCTCCACCCCCCAGGCGGCGGGCGGCATCGGCATTGTGCGGATTTCCGGAACGGATGCCCGCCGGGTTGCCTCCAGGGTGTTTCGTCCGTCGGGCGGCAAATCCATCGAGGAGGCAAAGGGATATACCGCTTTATTCGGCCGGGTGGCCGACG
This sequence comes from uncultured Clostridia bacterium, assembly GCA_904420015.1. Lineage (GTDB taxonomy): Bacteria > Bacillota > Clostridia > Oscillospirales > Acutalibacteraceae > Solibaculum_A. Next base: position 26,973 of record CAJFTS010000038.1, on the reverse strand, counting down.
GGGAAGGGGAGTTTGACGAAGCGGTGGCCCTGGTGTTTTCGCAGCCCAAAAGCTATACCGGTGAGGACGTGGTGGAGCTCTCCTGCCATGGGGGCTTGTTTTTGGTCAAGCGCCTGTTGGCCGCCGTCCTCCGGGCCGGTGCACAGCCGGCGGAGCCGGGGGAGTTTACCCGCAGGGCCTTTCTAAACGGAAAGCTGTCGCTGACCGGTGCGGAAGCGGTCATGGATCTGATCGGCGCCCAAGGGAAGCAGGCCGCCGCCGCTGCCTTGGCGGCAAAGGACGGCGCGCTGGGCCGGAGGATCGACGCCGTCAAGGAAACCATCCTCTCCTTGTCCGCCCACCTGGCCGCCTGGGTGGACTACCCGGAGGACGATATTCCCGCCCTGGAACCCCAGGCGCTGGAAAGGGAGCTGGCCGCCGTCCAAGGGGAGCTGGACCGGTTGCTTGCAGGCTTTGAGCAGGGCCGCATCATCCGGGAAGGGGTGGAAACGGTTTTGGCAGGGCGGCCAAATGTGGGAAAATCCACCTTGATGAATCTGCTGTCCGGGTGTGAGCGCTCTATCGTCACCGATATTCCGGGAACCACCCGGGACGTGGTGGAGGAGACGGTGCGGCTGGGCGACGTGGTGCTGCGGCTGGCGGATACGGCGGGCCTGCGGGAAACGGAAAACCCGGTGGAGGCGGCCGGGGTGGCCCGGACCCGGGAGCGTTTGAAGAGAGCGGGCCTGGTTTTAGCGGTGTTCGACACCTCCGCGCCCCTCAGCGAAGAGGATCGCAGTCTCTTGCAGGAGCTCAAAGGGAGCCGGGCGGTGGCGGTTCTCAACAAAACCGATCTGCCGGGAAGGATCGAGGAGGAGGAGATCCGTGCCGCCGTCTCCCAGGTGGTAGAGCTGTCGGCCGCTACCGGACAGGGCTATGACGCCTTGACAAAAGCGGTGGAAACGGCGCTGGGCACGGGTGAGATTGATCCGGCGGCGGGTATGCTGGCCACCGAGCGGCAGAAGGCCTGCGCGCTGCGGGCCCGGGAGGGGGTCGGGCAGGCGGCGGAGGCGATACGGGCCGGAATGACGCTGGATGCGGTGTCGGTGGCGCTGGACGACGCGGCGGCGGCCTTGCTGGAGCTGACGGGAGAACGGGTGACCGACGCGGTTCTCGACGAGGTGTTCGCCCGATTCTGCGTGGGGAAATAGTTTTCCACAAAATAGGACGACCGTGTGGAAAAAAGGAGAGGCTGGAATGGAACTTCGTGTGATAGAAAGAAAGGAATTCAACCCCATTTTCGAACGGATTACCAAGGACTTCCCCCGGATCGAGCGGCCGAGCCGGGGCGTGTTCCGCAACCGCATTCGCCATGGCTTGTGGGAGTGCGTGGGCCTGTATGAAGGGGAGCAGCTGCTCGCCTATGCGGTGATGTCGGTGAACCTGCCAAGCGGCTATGCCTTTTTGATGTTTTTAGCGGTGGATGCGGCAGGGCGCGGCAAAGGAACCGGTAGCCGGATGCTTGCGGCGCTTAAGGAGCGGTATCAGGACAGCAAGGGGCTCATCATTGAGGTAGAGGACCCGGCCATTGCGAAAACACAGCAGGAGAAAGAAATCCGGGAACGGCGGATCCGCTTTTATGAGCGGGCGGGCTATGTCCGGCTGCCGGTTAAATATTGGCTGGTGGGACAGCCGATGCATTTAATGTACTGTGGGGAGCAACCGCCAGAAAATATACAAGAAGTAGTTTGGCAGGCATATGGAACCCCGGCAAGTGCTTGCATTCGCCGGCGGTTTTATTGCGTGAAGGAAGAAACCGAATAACAAGGGAAAAGACCGGGCTGGGTTTCAGCCCGGTTTTCTTTTTGCCGGCGGCAGCCGAGCAGGGGAGGGAGAGAACGCCTTTGCGGTATCTTTCCGGTCGTAGCGCGCTGTCATCGGAAGAATCCCCCTTCTGCTTTGGTGTCCATTTGGAATTAGGATAGAGGAGGTATCCTCCGCCTTTGTCCAGCCCAAATCGAGGGGAATATGGGTTGGCAGGGCAGGGGATGGGCCGGGAAGCCTCCGGCGCCCTTTTTAGGGACAGCCTGCCCGGCCCTCCCTTTTGCTCCCGTCTATGGGCTGGTTCTGATTGCCGGCGGCGAAAAGTTTTCCACTAAAAAGAGGAAACCGGTGGAAAACTAGCGTCTTTGCTTACCCTTTTGCCCCGCTTGCGAAGAGGGTTCTTCCTATGGTAAAATAAGATGTTACAGCATAGAGCGGGCGGCCGGGCGAAACCCCGGTCGCTTTTGTGAGAGGATTGCCGCCGGACATTGGGGCGGCGGAATGGGAGTTATCAGCCATGCAGGAATATCTGGCAGGGAAATACGACGTGGTGGTGGTCGGCGCCGGCCACGCCGGGATTGAGGCGGCCTTGGCCGCCGCCCGGCTGGGGGTGCGCACGGCTGTCTTTACCATCAATCTGGATTGGGTAGGGAATCTGCCCTGCAACCCGTCCATCGGCGGGACGGCAAAGGGCCATCTGGTACGGGAGATCGACGCGCTGGGAGGAGAAATGGGCAAGGCGGCGGATGCGTGCTTCATTCAAAGCCGGATGCTCAACCGGGGTAAGGGCCCGGCCGTCCATAGCCTGCGCGCCCAGATTGACCGGCGGGCCTATGCGGGTCGGATGAAGCAGACCTTGGAGGAGCAGGAGAACCTTGACCTGCGGCAGGCGGAGCTGGTGGATTTGCGGCCGAAGGGGGAGAAATGGGAGGTGGTCACCCGGCTGGGGGCCGTTTATGAGGCAAAGGCCGTCGTTTTGGCAACCGGGACCTTCCTGGGCGGCCGGATCTTTGTGGGAGAGGTCAGCTATGAGGGCGGGCCGGACGGGATGTTTGCCGCCACCCAGCTGAGCGGGGCCATCCGCCGCCTGGGCATCACCCTGCGGCGGTTTAAAACCGGCACCCCCGCCCGGGTTCACCGCAGAAGCGTCGACTTAGATCGGCTGGAGGTGCAGGAAGGGGACGATCCGGTCACTCCCTTTTCCTTTGAAACCAGCCATCCTGGGGAGAACCGGGCGGTTTGCCATATCAGCTGGACCAATGAGAAAACCAAGCAGGTGATTTTGGAGAACCTGCATCGTTCCCCCCTCTATTCGGGAAAGATTGAAGGGGTGGGGCCCCGGTACTGCCCTTCCATTGAGGATAAGATCGTCCGGTTTTCCGAAAAGGAACGGCATCAGCTGTTTATCGAGCCTTGCGGCCTGCACACGGAAGAGCTTTATTTGCAGGGGATGTCCTCCTCCCTGCCGGAGGAGGTGCAGCTTCAGTTTCTGCGCACCATCCCGGGCCTGGAGCGGGTACAGATTATGCGCACCGCCTATGCCATTGAGTACGACTGCTGCGACCCGCAGCAGCTGGACGCCACCCTGGAATGCAAGAAATGGCCGGGTCTGTTCGGCGCCGGGCAGTTCAACGGCTCCTCCGGGTATGAAGAGGCGGCGGCCCAGGGCCTGGTTGCGGGGATCAACGCGGCCCGGCGGGTCTTGGGGAAGGAGCCCTTCCTGCTGGACCGGGCTTCCTCTTATATTGGGACCTTGATCGACGATCTGGTGACCAAAGGCTGCTCCGACCCCTACCGGATGATGACCTCCCGTTCGGAATACCGGCTGGTCCTGCGCCAGGACAACGCCGACGAGCGGCTGACTCCCCTTGGATGGGAAATCGGCCTGATTTCCGAGGAACGGTGGAAACGGTTCCAGGAGAAGCAGGAAAGAAAGCGGCAGGAGCTGCGCCGGGTGGAAAACACCATTCTGCCGCCCACCGATGCGCTCAACGCCCTCCTTGTTTCACATGAAACATCGCCGGTGGGAACCGGCGTCCGCCTTTCCGACCTGCTCAAGCGGCCTCAGCTGAACTATGAGGCGTTGGCCCCGGTGGACAGGGAGCGGCCTGCGCTTCCTAGGGAGATTTTTGAGGTGTGCGAGGTAGAGATCAAATACCAAGGCTACATCCGGCGGCAGATGGCGCAGATCGAAGAAATGCGCCGGCTGGAAGGAAAGAAGCTGCCGCCTGACCTGGATTACCGGACCATTACCGGCCTGCGGCTGGAGGCTCAGGAAAAGCTCAATCAGGTGGCGCCCCGTTCGGTGGGGCAGGCTTCCCGGATTTCGGGGGTCAGCCCTGCGGATGTGTCGGTGCTGCTTATCTGGCTGGCTGGGAAAGGAGAAAACCATGGGAATCATTCGTGAGAGGGTGGCAAAGGATACCCAGCCCTGGGGAGTAACGCTGACCGATTCCATGCTCGATCAGCTGGAGGAATACGCGGCCCTGCTTTTGGACTGGAACACCCGTATGAATCTGACGGCAATCACAGACCCAGAGGGGATCGCGGTGCGGCATTTTGCCGACAGCATCTCTCTTCTGGCGGCGGGGAACCTTCCTTCCGGCGCTTCGGTGATCGATGTGGGCACCGGGGCGGGATTTCCGGGAATGGTGCTCAAAATCCTCCGGCCGGATCTGGAAGTCACCTTGTTAGACAGCCTCAACAAACGGCTGGTCTTTCTCGATGCGCTCAAGCAGAGGCTAAAGACAGAGGTTACGCTGCTGCACCTGCGGGCGGAGGAGGGAGGGCGGCGGCCGGCGCTGCGGGACCGGTTTGATTTCGCCACCGCCCGCGCGGTGGCCTCCCTTCCCGTCCTTTGTGAATGGTGCCTGCCTTATGTCAAGCCCGGCGGCTGTTTTGCCGCCATGAAGGGGCCGGAAGCAGGGGAGGAGGCCAAGAAGGCGGAACGGGCCATAAAGGCGCTGGGGGGATGCCTGTCGCATACCCGGGACTTTGTCCTTTCCGACGGAAGCAAGCGGTCCATTCTATTCATCACCAAGAAGAAAGATACCCCGGCCGCATACCCGCGTCCCGCGGCCAAAATACAAAAGGCGCCTTTGTAAAGCGAAATCGGTCGAAATAAATTCAAAAAAATGGAAAATAATTTGCGAAAAGGTCTGGAAATTAATCCCAAACTGTGGTATGATACTAGTGCCGGGTGAGGGAGAGGGTTTCAGACCTTTTCTTTTCCGGCGAAGCAAGGAAGAAAAGCCTTGTGCCGGAGGTGAAAATGATGTTTGCTGCAACCAATAAGATGGGTGCACAGGGGAAGGTATGGCAGCTGGAGGTATCCAAGATCCAGCCCTGCCCCTGGCAGCCCCGACGCAGCTTTGATGAGGAAGAATTGCGCGGTTTGGCCGCGTCCATTCGTGCAAACGGGATTATCCAGCCGCTGACCATTCGGCGCTCCCGCAGCGGCGGCTATCAGTTGATTGCCGGGGAACGGCGGCTGCGGGCCGCAAAGCTGGCCGGGCTGACCAAGGTTCCCTGTATTGAAATCCAGGCGGATGACGAAAAGGCGGCGGTCCTCTCCCTGCTGGAAAACCTGCAAAGGCAGGATCTCAACTTTTTTGAAGAAGCGGAGGCCATTGCAGGATTGATTGAAGAATGGGAGATTTCCCAGGAAGCGGCGGCCGCCCGGTTGGGCAAATCCCAGTCCGCCCTGGCCAACAAACTCCGCCTGCTGCGGTTGGAACCTCTCCTGCGGGAGCGGATTCAACGGGCCGGCCTAACTGAACGGCATGCCCGCGCCCTGCTGCGGCTGCCGGATGCCCGGCAGAGGGAAGAGGCCCTGGATCAGATTATCCGCCGGAAGCTGAAGGTGGCGGATGCGGAACGGCTGATCGCCTCCATTCTCTCCCCGAAGGAGGAGGACAAGCGTTCTTTTACCCCCATTGTCAAGGACATTCGTCTCTTTGTCAATACCATCTCCCATGCGGTGGACACCATGCGAAGCTCCGGCATCCACGCCCAGACGAAGAAACAGGAAACCGATCAGTATATCGAAGTAACGGTACGGATACCAAAAACGGCGGTACCGCGTAGCTTGTCTGCTGTTTCACATGAAACAAAACAAGCCATCTAAGCTATGAAAGGACGCTCCCCCCTGCGTCCATTTCATATACAAAGTATCCCCACAGACGCAAGAAGGGACCACGGGTAAGTGGTCCCTTCTTGTTTCATGTGAAACATAAAGGCGGTTGCAGAGCGATGCAGTCAAAAAGATAGAAGGAAAACGCCCTTCCTTTACGAAAATGTCTTTTTTTTATGAGGAAGTTGTGGTAAAATAAAAGAAAATCCAGGTATGACCCCAAAAAAGGGGAAATATCCGCGTATCTCAGGCGGATTTTTTGTGGGTAGTCTTTCCTGAACAAAGTACGGTTGCGCTGTTTGCCAAGCAAACAGCGTTTTTCAACCGGTCTCTATGCAATACCGACACAAAGGGGGAAACCAAATGGCGCGAATCATTTCCATTGTCAACCAGAAAGGCGGGGTGGGAAAAACCACCACGGCGGTCAATCTGGCTGCGGCATTGGGCCTTCGCGGGAAGAGGACCCTGTTGGTGGACATCGACCCCCAGGGCAATTCCACCAGCGGGCTGGGCATCAACAAGCGGGGGGTGAAAGCCTCCAGCTACGATCTGCTCACCGGTTCCGCCACAGCGGGGGAGACCATCCTCAAAACCGAGTTTGAGATGGTCTGGGTGCTCCCGTCCAATATCGGCCTGGCCGGGGCCGAGATCGAACTGGTGGACATGGAGCACCGGGAATCTCGGTTGAAAACCGGTCTTGCGCCGGTGTTGGAGGACTACGACTATATCTTTATCGATTGCCCCCCCTCTCTGGGGATTATCACCCTCAACGCCCTGTGCGCGTCGGACAGCCTAATGGTCCCCATTCAGTGCGAGTTTTACGCGCTGGAGGGTTTGAGCCAGCTGATGGCCACCGTCCGGCAGGTCAAGCGGCTGTATAACCCCCATATCGAGATCGAGGGCGTCCTTTTGACCATGTACGACGGGCGGCTCAACCTGACCCAGCAGGTGGTGGAGGAGGTCAAGCGGTTTTTCCCCCGCAAGGTCTATTCCACCGTTATACCACGCAATGTACGGCTGTCGGAAGCCCCCAGCTTCGGCCAGCCCATTCAGTATTTTGACAAGGGCTCCAAAGGGGCGGCCGCATATGCCGACCTGGCGGAGGAATTTGAAGTGTTTGCAAAGAGAGGGTGAGATGGATGGCGGCGCGAAAAGGAGGCCTTGGCAAGGGCCTGGACGCGCTCTTTGTGGACAACGCCACCGAAGAGCAGGGAAAAACCGTAAAGCTGCCCTTAAGTGAGATCGAACCCAACCGGGAACAGCCTCGCAAGGAATTCGACGAGGAGGCCCTTGGGGAATTGGCCGAATCCATTGCCGAGCATGGGGTGATTCAGCCGCTCCTGGTTCGTCCCATGGCCGGCGGCGGATACCAGCTGGTGGCGGGGGAACGTCGCTGGCGGGCCTCCCGAATGGCGGGGCTTGACGAGGTTCCGGTGGTCATCCGGGAGATGACCGACGCGGAGATGATGGAGCTCGCCCTGATCGAAAACCTCCAGCGGGAGGATCTCAACGCCATGGAAGAGGCGGAAGGCTACAAGGCGCTGATGGAACAGCATCAAATGACCCAGGAAGAGGTGGCCAAGCGGGTGGGGAAATCCCGTCCCGCCATTGCAAATGCAGTGCGCCTGCTTAGCCTGCCGGACAATGTGCGCCAATATGTGCGGGAGGGGTTTCTTTCTCCCGGACATGCCCGGACCCTGCTGGCCTTCCAGGACGAGGAAGCGCTTCAGGAGGCGGCGGAGCTGGCGGTCCACAAGGGCATTTCGGTGCGGGAGCTGGAACGGCGGGCGAAGGCATCCGCCAAAGGGAAAAAAGCCCCCGGCGGGAAGCCCTCCCGATCGAGGGACCCCCTGTACGACGAGGCCGAGCTGGCGCTGACCGAGCACTTGGGCCGCCGGGTCACCGTTTACGAGGGGGCAAATAAGGGAAGAATCGAAATAGAATTTTATTCCAAGGACGACCTACAGGCACTTGCCAATGCAATTGCGAAAGAAAAAGAATAGGTTGCCATCATAAGGAGAGGGATTTGTAATGTTTGATATTCGTTTGATTCGCAGCGACCCCGACCGGGTCAAGCAGGCTATGAAAACCCGCAATAAGGACATGGATGCGGCGGTGGACCAGGTGCTCAAAATCGACGCCGAGCGCCGGGAGATCCTGGCCAAGGCCGACGGCATGAAGGCCCAGCAGAACGCCGCCTCCAAGCAGATTCCCAAGATCAAAAAGGAGGGCGGCGACGTTTCGGCCATTATGGCCCAGATGAAAGCGCTGTCCGAGCAGGTCAAGGTTTGCGACGCCAAGCTTTCCGAGCTGGAAAAGGTGCAGACCGACCTGCTGCTGGGCTTTCCCAATATGCCCCATGAAAGCGTGCCGGTGGGCAAGGACGACAGTGAGAACGTAGAGGTCCGCCGCTGGGGGGAACCCCCCCGGTTTGATTATGAGCCGAAGGCCCATTGGGACATCGGGGCCGACCTGGACATTCTCGATCCGGAGACCGCCGCCAAGGTAACCGGCGCCCGCTTCCATTTCTATAAGGGCCTGGGCGCCCGTTTAGAGCGGTCCATCATCAATTTCTTCCTCAATACCCATACCGCTAACGGCTATCAGGAGGTGTTCCCTCCCTTCATGGTCAACCGGGCCTCCATGACCGGCACCGGACAGCTGCCCAAGTTTGAGGAGGACGCCTTCCGCCTTGCCAATGAGGATTACTTCATGATCCCCACCGCCGAAGTGCCGGTCACCAACATGTACCGGGGCGATATCCTCGACGGCGCCAAGCTCCCCATCAAGTACTGCGCCTATTCCGCCTGCTTCAGGGCGGAGGCGGGTTCCGCCGGCCGGGATACCCGGGGCTTAATCCGCCAGCATCAATTCAACAAGGTGGAGCTGGTGAAATTCGTAAAGCCGGAGGACAGCTATCGGGAGCTTGAAGAGCTGACCAACGACGCCGAGCGGGTGCTCCAGCTTCTGGGCCTGCCCTACCGGGTGGTGGTCCTCTCCACCGGGGACGTGGGCTTCTCCTCGGCCAAGACCTATGACATCGAGGTGTGGATGCCCTCCTACGGCCGGTATGTGGAGATCTCCTCCTGCTCCAACTTTGAGGATTTCCAGGCCCGCCGCGCGGCCATCCGCTATAAAAACAGCCCCAAGGAAAAGGCCCAGCTGGTCCATACCTTAAACGGCTCCGGCGTAGCCGTGGGCCGGACGGTGGCCGCGATTTTGGAGAACTTCCAGAATGGCGACGGATCGGTTACCGTGCCGGAGGTCCTGCGTCCCTATATGGGAGTGGACGTCATCAAGTAAGAGTATGGGTATCGTAAAGCAATGTGTACGGTGCGGGGAGCATATCGGGATGATCCCCGGGCCGATCTGGGTGGAAGAGCTGCACGGCGAGGTCTGTATCGACTGCTACGAGGAGATTGTGAGGGAGAAGCAGGGGCTGCCGCCTAAGGAGGCGGAGCTGACCGCGCCCTCGGACAAAAAACGGGCGGAAATCCGCCGCAAACGGGTACAAGCCAAGCAGAAGGAGCAGGCCGGGCTGGAAAATCCGGATTTATCGCGGATCTATGAATTGATGGAAAAGCTGCATAAGCTCCTGGTTTTCTTGACGTTGGTTGTGACCCTGCTTCTCGTCGTTATGGTCATGTTCCTGGTACAGGGAAACGGGTAATTGGCCGTGAAGTTGGACAAACTACACAAAGATCGTGTACAATTTTAGTTGGTATGGGATCGGATTAATTTTTGACTTCCTTTCCATTCTGTGATACAATGTTTTTTGTACACATATACCATATTTTTGGAGTGTTTATTTGGGAAAACAGACAGAATTTTCTTTTCTTCGCCAACCGGTATTCTAATTTAAAGTGGTTGCTGTAGAAGGAAAGCCTCCCTGGAAGAACGGCGAGGAACAAAAGGAGAGAAAGAAGCGTAGATGGGTGAGGTCATTGTAGTGGCTTCCGGAAAAGGAGGAACGGGGAAATCTTCGGTTTCGGCCGGATGCGCCGCCGCCTTGGCGCGGGCGGGCAACCGGGTCCTGCTGTTAGATGCAGACGCGGGGCTTCGGAGCCTGGACTTGATGCTGGGCGCGGTGGATGACGCTGTTTTCGACTTAGGGGATGTGCTGGCCGGCAATTGCGAGCCGGTGCGCGCCATTCGGGAGATCAGCCGCTGCGAAGGGCTTTCTCTTATGCCTGCGCCACAATCGCTGCAGGCGCTTGCCGAACCGGACGACATGCGCCGCCTTTGCAAGGGCCTTGCCAATTATTACGACTATCTGCTTATCGACGCGCCTGCCGGCATTGGGAAGGGGTTCCAGGTTGCCGCGGCGGCGGCCGGCCGTGCGCTGGTGGTGGTCACGCCTGACCCGGTTTGTATCCGCAGCGGGGAACGGGTGGCGCGCCTGCTGCAGCAGGAAGGAGCCGCCGACCGCCGTTTGGTCATCAACCGTTACCGGCCCAATGTGATGAAACTGGGTCTGGTAGAGGATCTGGACGCGGTGATCGACGGGGTGGGCCTGCAGCTGATCGGCGTGATCCCGGAAGATGAGCAGATACCGCGATATGCGGCAAACGGAGAACCGCTGGGAGGCGGTTGCCCGGCGGCCAAGGCAATGGAGCGGTTGGCCAGGCGGCTGATGGGACAGGAGATCCCAATGATGATCGATAAGTAGGGGAGAAGCAGAAGAAAAGAGGAGTAATCTGAAGGGAGAAAATGTATGAACATTGCTTTGATTGCACACGATTCCAAAAAAGAACTCATGGTGCAGTTTTGTATTGCATATTGTGGTATTTTAAGCCGGCATTCCCTGTGTGCCACGGGTACGACGGGAAAGATGGTATCGGAGGCGACCGGCCTGTCGATTCAGAAGTTTTTGAGCGGGCCGCAAGGAGGCGACCAACAGATCGCTTCCCGTATTTCTTATAATGAAATCGACCTTCTGCTGTTTTTCCGGGATCCGTTGACCCCTAAGCCACATGAGCCCAACGAGATGAACCTGCTGCGCCTCTGCGATATGCATAACATCCCCATGGCAACCAATATTGCCACGGCGGAGGTTCTCATCCATGGCTTGGAACGTGGCGATCTGGATTGGCGTAACATCGTCAATCCGAAACGGTATTGATGCCTTTGTCCGAATAAAAAGAGCAGGGGAATCGTATTCGTTTGCTTATATATACGAGGAAACAGGTGCGTGCTGTCAGCACGCACCTGTTTCTTTTGGGAAGCTGGGTATCGCTGCCTCCATCAAAGGGAATGGGCACTATAGGGATGGAAGGAAGATGGCGATGCGTAAAGGAAAAGGAACACAGGGAGGCCGAAAGGAATCGAACGACAAAATGCATACTACCCTTCCCATTCAGAAATACTAATCCCGTCTTAAAAAATCGTCCTGGATGGGAAAGGAGGAATGGACCATGCAGCAAAGCCCGTTTGTAGGCGAAGGAACCCGGCATCCCGACAATACGCCGGATATGCCGCTTGGACTGGGGATGGAGCTGGCGCTGGATATGGACGCCATGTCTGAATTCGGCAAGCTGTCGAAGGAAGGGAAAGAACAGGTTATCCGCTATATCCAAGCGCCCCATACCGGCGATGAAGTCAAAATGCGTATCCGCAAGGTGGTTACCGCCCTGCACCGGCATGAGACCGGCTTTCTCAATGGTCTCTAAGCAGCCGGCGGAGCGGCCAAGGAGAGAAAGAGGCGATCAGGGCAATTTCCGAAAAAAAAGACCGAACTTTTTTTGCAGCCGCGGAATCTGCCCTTTCCGGCCTTCCAAACAAAAACCCCCGGCACTAAAAAGTGCCGGGGGTTGCAGCTTCCAAAAACCTGCTTTGTCAATTACATCAGAGACTTATACAGCTCGATGATATCTTCCTTGGTCGGATCCTTCGGGTTGCCGGGACGGCAAGCGTCGTCCATCGCCTGCTGGGCAAGCATCGGGATGTCCTCTTCCTTCACGCCTACATCGGAAACCTTCTTCGGGATTCCCACATCCTCGGAGAGCTTCTTCACCGCGTCGATAGCGGCCTTGCGGTATTCTTCCTGGGTCATGTTCTCGGTGCCGGGAACACCCATCGCCTTGGCGATGTCGCGGTACTTTTCACCGGTCGCTTCCGCATTGTATTCCATAACGGTGGGCAGGATGATGGCATTGGCCACGCCGTGGGGAGTGTCGTACACAGCGCCCAGCGGGTGCGCCATAGAGTGGACGATACCCAGGCCGACATTGGAGAAGCCCATACCGGCGATGTACTGGCCCAAAGCCATGTCCGCTCTGCCCTGCGGGTCGTTCTCACAGGCCTTGCGCAGCGAGCGGGAAATCAGCTCGATGGCCTTGAGGTGGAACATGTCGGTCATTTCCCAAGCGCCCTTGGTGATATAACCTTCGATGGCATGGGTCAGCGCGTCCATACCGGTGGCGGCGGTCAGGCTCTTGGGCATGCTGGACATCATGTCCGCATCGATGACGGCAACCAGCGGGATGTCGTGGGGATCGACGCAAACGAACTTGCGGCTCTTTTCCACGTCGGTGATCACATAGTTGATGGTAACCTCCGCGGCGGTGCCGGCGGTGGTGGGGACCGCAATAATCGGCATCGACTTATTCTTGGTGTCCACCGCGCCCTCCAGGCTTCTGACGTCGGCATGCTCGGGGTTATTCATGATGATGCCGATGGCCTTGGCCGTATCCATGGAGGAACCGCCGCCGATGGCAACCAGATAATCCGCTTCCGCCTTCTTGCAGGCCGCAACACCATCCTGAACGTTTTCGATGGTGGGATTGGGCTTGCAGTCGTCGAACACCTCGTAGGCAAGGCCGGCGTCGTCGAGCACCTTGAGCACCTTGGTGGCGACCTCGAACTTCATCAGGCTCTTGTCGGTAACAACGAGGGCCTTCTTGTAGCCGCGCTTCTTCGCCTCGTCCGCGATGACGGAGATGGCGCCTGCGCCGAAATAGGACGTTTCGTTGAGAATAATTCTGTCTGCCATGACTGTGGTTACCTCCTGTATGGTTTGGAATTGTTATTTAATTATCAACTCACTGAAAGTCAGTATAACGCATAATTATTTTTTTAACAATGGCAGAAATCGAAAATTTCGATTTCTTTTTTGTTTCAAATTTGTGTACTAATTGTGAGGAATCGCGTCTTATCGGGAAAAGAAGGGAAGAAGGGCGCCGATCCGGTGAAACGAAAAGAACTTGCCGGGAAAAAACCTCCTTCGGCCGGCTTCTCCGGCAGGGCTTGTCTGAACCCGGGGGAAACGGGCAAGACTATCCCTTAGAGCTTCACCGGCGCATTTGCTTCCGCCAGGTCGATCATCCGGCGCAGATTGGCAACGTCCTTGTGCCCGGTTTCCGGATTGGCCTCTTCCCGCAGCACGGAGATCCCCGGCTTATGGATGGCCAGCCAGTTGAGATAATACTGGACGTTGACAATACCCTCGCCGATTACAATGGGTTTAAACTGCCCGTCCTCAATGACCACATCCTTGGCGTGAATGCCCACAATCCGGTCGCCGAAGGCGTCGAAGCAGGCGTCCATCACCTGTTCCTGCCGGGAGATGTTTTCCGGGGTCAGGAGGTTGACCGGGTCGTAGATGACCTTCAGGTTGGGGGAGGCCACCCGGCGGATGAGTTCGTAAGTCAGCTCCGGCGAATTCATGGTGTGTACATGCACCGGCTCCACCGCCGCAAAGACGCCGAACTTTTCCGCCTGCTCCGCTAGCCGGCAGACGCTGTCGGTGAGGATGTCGAACTGCTTCATCCGCCCGTCGTAGCTGCCCGAATAGCAGGTGGTCTCGGTCGCTACCACCGAGCTGCCCAGCTGCCGGCAGTATTCCAGGCATTCCAGATATCTGGCCAGCTGCTGCTCGCGTTCCTGCGGATCGGAAAGGGAGGGCTCGATGTAGCAGCCGATGACCGCCACCTGCAGGTCCTCCCGTTCAAAGGCGCGGCGGATGTCGTAGCAAAGGCCGGGGTTGAGCAGGCCGGGAACCGGCTGCATGCCGGTAAGGGCCTTATTAAGGGCCAGCTGCAGGCATTCAAACCCGGCTTCTTTGAGGATCCGGGCCAGCTGAGCCGGGGTGTGACAGCCGTAATCGTGGGCTCTGACGCCTATTTTCATATTGACGACCTCCAATTGTTTCTAGGTTGCGCCCGCTTTACCGGCGGGCTGCATGGGACAGGTTTTATCTATGGATATTTTACCCCATACCCGCCCGGCCGGTCAAGGGAATCGGGGAAACCCAAGGGCGAAACCGCCCGAAGGCGGGCGGGCCTTTGCAATGTGAACGAAAAGGGGAGGCAATCGGCACGAAAATGTCTTAGAACGTCCATTGCGTTCCCGGTGACGTGCCGGTATAATAAGGAAGTATACCGTGAAACTTTCGGTCACAGGACGGGAAGGGCGGACGGCGCCCTTCGGCGGAATGGGAAGAATACCGGCCGCACGGCCGCAGTCAATAGGGAGGCAAGGATGAACTACCGTTTTTCTGCAAAGGTTCCCAAGGAAGAGTACGAGGAATTTTTGAAACATGTGCCCATGGTGCCCTACGGCCAAAGGCCGGAATGGGGGGTGGCCAAGAGCTTCTGGCGTCCCGCCCTGTGCGGCCTGTACCGGGACGAAAAGCTGGTGGCCGCGTCCCAGCTTCTGACCCGCGACCTGCCCATGGGCTTTAAGATTATCTATGCCACCCGCGGCTTCCTGCTCGACTATACCGACAAAGAGGCGCTCCACCGCTTTACCGAAGGGGCCCGGGACTACGCCAAAGGCGAGGGGGCCTTCTGTATCAAGATCGACCCCTTTCTCCTCAACAACGACCACTGGGGGGTGGACCCCGCCCCCATCTTCGAAAACCTCAAGGCGGAAGGCTTTCTCCATCAGGGCTTCGGCGTGACCCTCTACGACTACTTCATGCCCCGTTTCCAGATGGCGGTGCGCCTGACCGATGAAAACCGCCAGCCTTTAGACCCCAAGGCCCTCTTAAAGAGCTTTCGCAAGGACGCCCGCGCCACCATCGGCAACTACCAGAAGAACCGGGGCGTGTTCTTTGAAAAGGCGGGGCCGGAGGACGACTTGAGCGAATTCGCCCGGATGGTGGCCTGCACCGAGGAGCGGCAGAACGTGGTGCTGCGAAACGCGGAGTATTTCCGGGGGATTAAAAAGGCCTTCGGGGACAAGATGGACGTCTATTACGGCCGGCTCAATTTGGACAAATACATCGCCTTCACCCAGGCCGCCATCGACAAGGGCCAGAACGTGGAAAAGAACACCGCCAACCTGGAGGAGGCGAAGAAGGCCAGGGAGGAGCGGGGGCAAATCGTCACCCTCTGCGGCGGGCTTTTCCTTCTGCCCCCGGAAGGGGAAGGGTACCGGTTCGCCGAATACCTCTATGCGGGCAACGACCTGTCCCTGTTCCCCCGGCTTTCCACCTCCAACGGCATGCTTTATGCGGCCATGTGCGACTTTATCGAGGCCGGGTACGATTACTGCAACCTCGGCGGCGTGGAGGGGAGCATGGACACCCCCCTCTACGAATTCAAGCAGAAATTTTCCCCGGAAATGCTCGAACTCATCGGGGAATTCGACCTGGTGGTCCGTCCCGTGCAGTACCACCTGTTTACCAAGTACCTGCCCGCCATGCGCAAGGTGATGCAGAAGGTGCGCCGCACCTCCCGCAAGATCAGCCGTGCAAAACAAAAAGACCACCAGGAGGGGTAAAACATGGCATACCGGTTTGTCACCAACCTGCCCCGGGAGGAATACGAGTCCTTTTTGCAGAAGGCGGCCGTGGTTCCCCTGACCCAGCGCCTCGGCTGGGAGACGGTCAAGAGCAATTGGGGCCACGCCTTCTGCGGCCTCTACCGGGACGGCGCTCTCATCGGCGTTGCCCTCATCCTCACCAGGGCCATGCCCATGGGCTTAAAGCTTTGCTATTCGCCCAGGGGCTTTCTCCTCGATTACGAGGACAAAGAAGCGGTGGCGCAATTTGCCAAAGGCGCAAAGGAATATGCCAAAAGCCAGGGCGCCTTTGCGGTGAAGCTCGACCCCTTTGTGCTCAACTCCGGCCGATGGGGGACGGATCCCCAGGCCGTCCTATCCAACCTCCAGGCCGCCGGCTTTGTCCACAAGGGCTTCGGCAAAAGCCTGCATGATTATTTCAACCCCCGGTTCAACATGGCGGTGCACCTGACCGACGAGGCGCATGCCCCCGTAGACCCCAAGGCCCTCCTGAAATCCTTCAAAAAGGGGGCCCGCAGCTACATCGGCAATTACCACAAAAACCGGGGCGTATTCTTTGAAAAGGCAGGGCCGGAGGACGATTTGAGCGAGTTTGCCCGCCTCATCGGCTGCACCGAGAAGCGTCAGAACGTGCTGCTGCGCAGCGCGGACTATTTCCGTTCCATCCGGGACGCGTTTGGGAAGGACACGGTGGTTTACTACGGCAAGGTAAACCTGCCCCAGTTTATCGCCTATACCCAGGGCTGCATCGACAAGGGGCAGAATGTGGAAAGCAACACCCGCAATTTAAACCAGGCCCAGGCGGCCCGCAAGGAGCGGGGGGACGTGGTGTCCCTGTGCGGCGGTCTGTTCGTGATGCCCCCCAAGGGGGAGGGGATCCGGGTGGCGGAATACCTCTACGGCGGGTCGGACTTAAGCCTGCTCCCCAACCTCTCCACCCCCAACGGGATGCTCTACCAGGTGATGCTCGACTGCATGGAGGACCGGGTGGATTACCTCAACCTGGGCGGCGTGGAAGGGACGCTGGACGACGCCCTGTCGGAATTTAAGCAGAAGTTTTCCCCCGAGGTGCTGGAGTTTATCGGGGAGTTCGACCTGGTGGTGAGCCCGATGAAATACCAGCTCTTTGACAAGGGGCTGCCTACCGCCCGGTCGGCCATGAAAAAGCTGCGTTCGGTGGGCAAAAAGGGTTAACAGAATGGAAAAACGCCTGCGGATTCTACCCGCAGGCGTTTTTATGTCAGGCGATGGCCCAGGGATCCTCCTCCATGGCCCGCAGCAGCCGCACGCCCAGTCTCACGCCGGTCACAAAAGCCCGCCGTTCGGTGAGACAGGTGAGCTCCATTTGCGCATCGGCAAAGGCGGCGGCCAAGCGGAGCTTGGGCTCGGGGAGGGCGGCGCGCAGGGCGTCTTCGGCGCGAATTAGATTGCCTATGGCTTCCTGGTAGGCAGGATCATCGGAGACAATTTCCTTTCGCCCCACCAGGTTCCCTTGGTAGAGGTCTTCGAGAATGTTTTTCATAGGAATTCCCCCTGTTTTATGATATAATGAAGGATATTATATATGAATTTGTAAAATCTTCGTATCTGAATCTCAAAGGATTATTTCGTCATAATGGATACTTGAATTATAGTATCCATTATGACGAAAGTCAAGGGGGTATTCCGTGTTTTCACCAAAAAAGTTCGGCGATAGGCTTCACGCGCTTCGCAAAGAGCAGAAGCTAATCTTAGAGAAATTTGCTGAGCCATTAGGAGTGACCAAACAGGCAGTAGGACGTTGGGAAAAGGGAGAACGGCAACCTTCCTTGGCGTTGCTTTCCAAAATTGCAGAATCTTATGAGATATCTACCGATTATCTGCTGGGTCTATCGGATAGACGGGAGCAATCGCAACAGGGGGAAGGACAGGAGTATTCACCTAAATTATTATCGGAACGGATGAAATTTCTAAGAAAGCAGAAAGGGTTGACGTTGGAGCAATTTGGGGTAGAAATAGGCGTAACGAAGCAAACCACTTCCCGTTGGGAAACGGGGCTTCGCCAGCCCTCCCTTGAAATGCTTGCCAAAGTCGCGGAGTTCTATGGCGTATCTGCTGATTATCTCCTGGGCTTGTCGGACAAGCGAGAGCGGATGTGAAAGATCAGAATATTCCGATTTTTCACAAATCCGTTCTTAGCCTTGCGGCAGCCGGTCCCTTCCGTCCGGTTTTTCCCTGACATCGTGTTCCTTTCTTTTGCGCTGCCAAAAGAAACGAACCAAAGAAAAGGCAGTTCAAGGGGGAAAAAGACGCTAGGAACGGGGACACTTATTTTTCCCCCTTGAAAATCCCCCTCTGATCGGAGGAGGGCAAGAGAAAGAAAACAAGATTTGGTGAAATAGAATCACAGAACCCCATCAATCGGTAAAATCATTTGTGAGTTTATTTCACCAACCCGGCCGAGCGGACAGAGGGTATTTCCGGGAGAAAACCTTGCCCTCGATTTTTACGTCGTTTTTCTCCCTTAAGCCTTTTCTTTCGCCTCTTTCTTTTGGCGGAGCAAAAGAAAGAGGCATTCTAAAAGGCCATTTGAAAAGAGGGTTTCAAGGGAAAAAGCCAGCCCTATGATTTGCCAGCCTTTCTTATACCGGGTTTTGCAAAAAATCCGTTTTCAGCTTTGTCGCAGTCGGTCCTTTCCGTTCGATTTCTACCTACCATCGTGTTCATTTCTTTCGCATCGCCGAAAGAAATGAACAACAAAAGAGCTTTGGAAAAGTACATTTTAAGGAGAAAAATCGCTTTTATCTGCTATAATACAAATTCGTTATAGGAGCATGTGCTTACCTAAAAGTAGATTGCACGAATAGTATAATCTACTTTGAGGTAAATGTCAAGGAGGAAATCGTGTGACAGAAGAAGTTTTATTTGGAGAAAGGGTTCGGCAGTTGCGCCAGGAGAAAGGCATGAGCCAGAAGGAGTTGGGCCAGGTGGTGGGCCTTTCGCATAAGGCCATCAGCACCATCGAAGGGGGCCAGCGTTCCACCTCCATCGAAAAACTGATTCTGCTGGCCCGGTTCTTTTCCGTTTCCACCGATTATCTTTTGGGCTTGTCGGACAAGCGGGAGAGAATGTGAAAGATCAGAATATTCTGATCTTTCACAAATATGCGCTGGGTTTTGTAATTATATTTCATAATAACTGCCGTGTTATCCCCCTGCCCTCCTCCGATGAGAGGGGGGATTTTCAAGGGGGAAAATATGTGTTCCCGTTCCTAGCGTCTTTTTCTCCCTTAAGTCGCCTTTTCTTTCGCCCCTTTCTTTTGGCGGCGCAAAAGAAAGGGGTATTCTAAAAAGAGGCATTCCTGCCTTCGACCAAATGCGACCCAACCGACCCGCCTGTGCGCGGTATACTCAAAGAATCCAAGGGGTTTCCCTGTGAGGAGTGTTCATCCATGCTGTTTACCGAGCTTCTGCAAGGCACCGGCTATGCCGGTGATCTTTCTTCCGACCTAGTTGCCCAAGACCTGGTGTACGACTCGCGTATCGCCGAGCCGGGGGACGTGTTCGTCTGCCTGCCCGGGGCGGCGGCCGACGGCCACGCCTATGCCAAGGCCGCCTATGACCGGGGCTGCCGCCTTTTTGTGGCCGAACGGCCCCTATCCCTGCCGCAGGATGCGGCGGTGGCCATCGTCAAGAACAGCCGGGCGGCCCTGGCCGTTCTCTCCCGCAACCTGTTCGGGGACCCGGCCAAGGAACTGACCATCATCGGCGTCACCGGCACCAAAGGCAAGACGACCGTCACCCACCTCATCCAGAGCGTGCTGGAGGCAGGCGGGGTCAAGACCGGCGTCATTGGGACCAACGGCGTGCATTTTGGCGAGGTCCATTACAAGACCGTCAACACCACCCCTGAGTCCTATGAACTGCAAAAGACCTTCCGGGAGATGGTAAGGGCCGGGTGCGAGTGCGTCTGCATGGAGGTGTCCAGCCAGGGGCTGATGACCGGTCGGGTGGCCGGTATTCAGTTTCAGATCGGCGTCTTTACCAACCTGTCCCCCGACCATATCGGCCCTGCCGAGCACAAGGACTTTGCCGATTACCTCCACTGGAAGGCCCAGCTTTTTAAACAGTGCGACCTGGGGCTGATCAATCTGGACGATCCCCACGCCGGAGAGATTGCCGCCGGCGCCGCCTGCGAAATCATTGGCTACGGCCTATCGGAGGGCTGTACCTACCGGGGGCGGGATATCCGGCTTTTGAGCGAGCCGGCCTTCCTGGGGGTGGAGTTTACCTGCGACACCCTGCTGGGCAGCCGGTCCTTCCGGCTCAACCAGCCGGGACGGTTTTCGGTCTACAACGCCATTGTGGCCATCGCCGTGGGGCAGCATTTGGGGATTTCCCTGCCCACGGCGGCCCGGGCCTTGGCGAAGGCGGCCATTCCGGGGCGGGTGGAGCTGGTGGACGCCCTGCCCTTCTGTACGGTGGTGCTGGATTTCGCCCACAACGAGGTGAGTATGCATGCCATCCTGGAGACGCTGCGGGAATACCGCCCGAAGCGGCTTATCTGCCTGTTCGGGTCGGTGGGGGACCGTTCCCAGCTGCGCCGGGCGGCCATGGCCCGGACGGCCGCCCATCTGTGCGATTACTGCATCCTCACCAGCGACAATCCCGGCAACGAGGACCCGATGTCCATCCTCTCCGATATGGAGAAGGGGATGGGGGAGGCAGCCGGGCGGTATGTGACCATTCCCGACCGGGCCGCCGCCATAAAGTACGCGGTGGATATGGCCCAGGAGGGGGATATTCTGTTGTTCGCCGGCAAGGGCCACGAGGATTATCAGCTCATCCATGGGGAACGGGTCCCCTTCTGCGAGCGGGAGCTCATCCGCCATTACGCGGCGCTGCGGTTGGGCAAGCCGGAGACGGAGGCGGCCATATAACAAAAAAGGACCGGACGGGATTCCGTCCGGTCCTTTTTGTCGGCCGACCAGGAGACAGCGCTCCCTCGGTTGGAAAAGCCCCGCTTGCAGGTGAGGCCGGGTTACAGGTCTACAAATTCCGTTACCTTATCCACAAACAGGATCCCGTCGAGATGGTCGATCTCATGGCAGAAGCATTTCGCCTTATCGCCCACCGCCTCGTAGGTGACCGGCTCCCCCTTCTCGTTGAGGGCCTCCACCTTCACCCGGTAGGGGCGTTTGAGCTTGCCCCAGCGGTTGGGGAAGCTTAAGCAGCCTTCGATGACCTCCTGCTCCCCTTCGGCTTCCACCAGCTTGGGATTGACCAGCTTAATCAGCCCGTCCCCCATGTCGATGACCACCAGCCGCTTGAGGACCCCCACCTGGGGGGCGGCCAGCCCCGCGCCGATTTTAGAATGGTACATGGTCTCGGCCATATCGTCGAGCAGCTGACGGATTTTATCGTTGACCTCGTCGACCGGGCGGCTTTTCTTGCGCAGCACCGGATCCTCCGACAATACAATCGTTCGAAGCGCCATAGGTTCTTCTCCTTTATTCAAAATGCACGGGACGGATCGTCCCGGTAGCTTGGGCAGACCAAAATCTACAGTTTTAGTGTAGCTTTTTCCGCCCCGCTTGTCAACCCACAGCCGTACCGCCGTCCCGGTTTGCTTGCCCGCCCAGAGGAGGGGACGGGTGCGCAAAAAGGCGCGGCTTGCGCAAAGGGGCGGGATGGGCCCATCCTCCTTTTCCCCGGCCTTTTTCAGCGCGGCCCTTCCCGGCCGGGAGGAAAAGAAAGGACGGACGCGAGGGCCCTTTTTTGTCGGATTTTATCCTGTCGGTTTTTTAAAGAGGGAAAAAAGCAAGGTGGTTGACATCCTCTTTCGGCATGTTACAATAAAAGAAAGAGGAAAGTCGAACTTTCCCGCCTGCTTTGTTTGTTCTATTAAAAGACAGCGGGGAAGAAGAATCCCGGCCCAACCAGCCGTAAGGCAGACCGTTGGCGGTGAAGGCAACCCCGCTTCGCCGCCAACGGTCCTTCTTGCGTTTGAACGGGCCGGAAAGGGAGGGACAACCTATGGTAAAGGATATGACGGTAGGCTCGCCGTCGAGAATCCTCTTTTTCTTTGCAATGCCGATGATCCTCGGCAACCTGTTTCAGCAGCTTTACAACATTGTCGACTCGGTGGTGGTGGGCAACTTTGTAGGAGCCGACGCCCTGGCGGCGGTAGGCGCCTCCTATCCGATCACCTTTCTGTTTGTGGCCATCGCCATCGGCGCAAGCACCGGCTGCTCGGTGGTGATTTCCCAGCTCTTCGGCGCCAAGCGGTATGGGGAGATGAAAACGGCGGTCTACACTTCGCTTTTCTCCATCGGCGGTTTGGGGCTGGTGCTGATGGGGATCGGCCTGCTCATCAGCGCCCCCATTCTGCGGCTGCTGGGGACGCCGGAAAACATCTTCGCCGATTCCGCCGTCTACCTGAACATCTATTTCCTCGGCGCCGGCTTCCTGTTTTTGTACAATACCCTCACCGCCGTATTCAACGCCCTGGGCGATTCCAAATCGCCGCTGGTTTTCCTGGCCATCGCCTCGGTGGTGAACATCGGCCTGGATCTATTGTTCGTCATCGAGTATCAGATGGGGGTGGCAGGCGTAGCTTGGGCGACGCTGATTGCCCAGGCCCTGTCCTCGGCGCTTTCCCTGCTCTTTCTTCTGCGCCGCCTTCGGCGGATGGAGTCCGCCGAAGCCCACCGCCTGTATGATCTGCGGATGCTCACGAGGATGCTCCGCATCGCGGTGCCCTCTATGATCCAGCAATCTATTGTTTCCCTGGGAATGCTCTTTGTGCAGGCGTTGGTCAACAGCTTCGGCAGCACCGTGGTGGCCGGGTATACCGCCGCTACCAAGATCGATTCCATCGCCATGATGCCCATGCTCAACATCTCCAACGCTGTTTCCAGCTTTACCGCCCAGAACATCGGCGCAGGCAAGCCGGAGCGGGTGAAAAAGGGGTACCGGGCGGCGCTGCTGCTGATGGTGGTGATCGGCCTTGCCATTACCGGGTGCCTGTTCCTGTTCGGGGCCGATTTTATGAGCCTGTTTGTGGACGCCAACGTCAGCCAGAGGGTGATCGATGTGGGGGTGGAATACCTGCGGGTGGTGTCGGTGTTCTATATCGTGATGGGCGGCATGTTCAGCACCAACGGCCTGCTGCGCGGGGCGGGCGACGTGAAGGCGTTTATGGCAAGCACCCTGTGCAATTTCGTCTGTCGGGTAACCTGCGCCTATGCCTTTGCGAGTCTCTTGGGCGCGGGCTCCATTTGGTGGTCCATCCCCATGGGCTGGAGCCTGGGGCTGTTGATCTCCTTTTTGCGGTACCGCTCCGGCAAATGGGCGGGCAAATCGCTGGTGGGAGACCGCAAAGTGCCTCCCGGACGGCAGGAGGCGGACGGGGAGCCGTCCTGATTTCCCGAATGCAAAAACCCGCCGGTCCCAAGGAAAAGGGGACCGGCGGGTTTTGTCTGCGGGCAGGGCGCGCTTCGACCGGAGCCGCGGAAGAAAGCGGCAAAGGGAATACAGGGGGAAAGGACCTGGAACACACAAAAACGCCGCGAAGAGAGAACCCTTCGCGGCGTCTGCCTGGAGCGGACTACGAGGCTCGAACTCGCTACCTCCACCTTGGCAAGGTGGCGCTCTACCAGATGAGCTAAGTCCGCACCTTTATCAGTTATCAGTGCGAGTGCTATTATACCGATTCTTTTCCAATTTGTCAAGGGAGAAGGTGCAAAATTTTTCAAAGCCGCACGAATTTTACCCCGGCCGCATAGCCTGCAAGGGAGCGGGCTGTTCTCGCAACGGATAAAGAAGGGCGGGATTTGAGATGGACGATATGCTTACCCTTTCCTACCGCCGGGCTAAGGCGGTGGAGTATGCCCACCGGTGGGCGTATTTCCGCAATCCGGATTATATGGATGCTCAGGGCTTAGGGGGAGACAGCGCCAATTTCGCCTCCCAGTGCGTCTATGCAGGAAGCGGCGTGATGAATTATCAATCCGCCGGCGGCTGGTTCTATATCTCCCCCGCCAACCGTTCTCCTGCCTGGGCACAGACCCAGTGCCTCTACCGTTTCCTTGTCTCCAACGATATGGAAGGCCCCTATGGCTACTCTACCGATTCTAAAGGGGTCCTGGAGGGGGATCTGGTGCAGCTGGCCTTTCAAAACCGGGAGTTTGTCCATACCTTGGTCATCGTCATGATCTGCGGCAAGCCGACCCCGGACCATATCCTTGTGGCCGCCCATTCCAGCGACGCCGACTGCCGCCCGTTGTCCAGCTATTCCTATTCCGCGGCGCGGTTTCTCCACATCGAGGGGGTGCGCAGCCGGTTCCCCGTCTGAAAAGGGGAGAAAAAGGTAGGGGCGGCCGGGTAAAAATTTTTGGATTGCCTCTTGACAAGGGATGCCCTTTGGTGTATCCTATAAGAAATTTATAGGTGAAATGCGAAGAAGGGGACACGGACAGGGTCATTTCCGTTTTCAGAGAGCCGCCGGGTGGTGCGAGGCGGCAGCGTGTGACGGTTGTCTATCACCCCGAAGCAGTCCGCCCAACCCGCCTTCGGCGTGAAGTAAGCGAGACCGGTTTCTCCCCGTTAACAGGAGAGCGTATTATTGGATACGGCAAAGGTGGCCGGCGTCTGGGCCGGCAAGTAGAGTGGTAACGTGGAGTGTATTGGGCTTCATCTCTTCAGGAGATGAAGCTTTTTCTTTTGATTTTCCCTTTGATACAATCCGACAAGGAGGTTTTCCGGATGGAAACACAGGTCAAAAAAATTGCAGAACGCCTCAAGGGTCTGCGGCAGATGATGGAGATCACGCCCGAGGAAATGGCGCGGGTCACCGATGTAACGCTGGACGAATATCTGGCAAAGGAGAACGGGGAGCAGGATTTTTCCTTCACCTTCCTGTTCAAATGCGCCACCCGCTTCGGGGTTGACATTTCCGCCGTCGTCTCCGGCGAGGAACCCCATTTGCAGGTCTACGCCATGGCGCGCAAGGGGGAGGGCATGCCCATCCGCCGCCGCCGGGAGTTCGATTATCAGCACTTAGCCTATCTCTTCAAGGACCGCCTGGCCGAGCCCTTTGTGGTCAGGGCTAAATACTCCAAAGAAGAGGAGGAGGGCCCCATCCATCTGTCCTTCCATGAGGGCCAGGAGATGGACTACGTCCTCAAGGGACAGCTCAAGGTCCAGGTGGACGGGCATGTGGAGGTGCTCAAGGAAGGCGACTGCATCTTCTACGACGCGAGCCATCATCACGGCATGGTAGCGGTCGGCGGGGAGGACTGCGAATTCTTGGCCTTTGTGATGAAGGGCAAGGAGGGCGCGGATACCCAGCCGGTGGAGGTCGTCCCCGAGCCGGAGGAAACGGCGGTTCCCGCTGCGCCCAAGGAGCTCCTTTACAAGCAGTTTGTGGAGGAGACGCTGGATGAAAACGGGTACCTGAAAGATATCTCCTTTAAAATCCCGGAGAATTTCAACTTCGGCTTCGACGTGGTGGACGCCCTGGGGAAGAAGTGTCCCGACAAGCGGGCTATGCTTTGGGTCTCCAACGACAAGCAGGAGCGGGACTTCACCTTCGGCGACATGGCCCGGTATTCCGCTAAGGCCGCCAATTACTTCCGTTCCCTAGGGATTAAGAAGGGGGACCGGGTCATGCTGGTGTTAAAGCGGCATTACCAGTTCTGGTTCGCCATCGTGGGCCTGCACAAGCTGGGCGCCATCGCCATCCCCGCCACCAACCAGCTGGTTACCCATGATTTCTCCTACCGGTTTAACGCCGCCGGCGTCAAGGCGGTGGTCTGCACCAGCGACGGGGACGTGACCCGCTATGTGGACGAAGCCCAGGCCGAATCCCCCACGCTGGAAATCAAGTGCGTGGTCAATGGCACGAGGGAGGGCTGGCTGAGCTTTGACGAGGGCCTCCAGGGCAGCTCGGACGTGTTTGAGCGTCCCGCCGGGGACGCCGCCACCCATGCCGGCGATCCCATGCTGATGTACTTCACCTCCGGCACCACCGGCTATCCGAAGATCGCCACCCATGCCTATACCTACGCCATCGGCCACATCGTCACCGCCCGCTGGTGGCACAACGTCAACCCCGACGGGCTGCACTTCACCATCTCCGACACCGGCTGGGGCAAGGCGGTCTGGGGCAAGCTCTACGGCCAGTGGCTGTGCGAGGCGCCGGTCTTTACCTACGACTTCGACCGTTTCCATGCGGAGGATATCCTCCCCATGTTCGCCAAGTACCACATCACCACCTTCTGCGCGCCGCCCACCATGTACCGGTTCTTTATCAAGGAGGATTTGAGCAAATACGACCTGAGCTCGCTGGAGTACACCACCATCGCCGGGGAGGCGCTCAATCCGGAGGTGTACCAGCAGTGGTACAACGCCACCGGGCTGAAGCTGATGGAGGGCTTCGGGCAGACCGAAACCACCCTGGCCATTGCCAACCTCATCGGTATGGAGCCAAAGCCCGGCTCTATGGGCAAGCCCAACCCCCAGTACCACGTCGACCTGGTGACCGGCGACGGGAGCCCGGCGAAGCCCGGCGAGGTGGGCGAGATCGTGGTGCGCACCGACAAGGAGGTGCCCTGCGGCCTGTATAAGGGCTATTACCGGGACGAGGGCCTGACCAAGGCCGCCTGGCACGACGGGGCCTACCACACCGGCGACATGGCCTGGCGGGATGAGGACGGCTACTTCTGGTATGTGGGCCGTACCGACGACCTCATCAAGTCCTCCGGCTACCGCATCGGCCCGTTCGAGATCGAGTCGGTCATCATGGAGCTGCCTTATGTGCTCGAGTGCGCCATCACCGGCGTGCCCGACCCCATCCGCGGCCAGGTGGTCAAGGCCACCATTGTCCTGACCAAGGGCAACGAGCCGTCGGAGGCGCTCAAGAAGGAAATCCAGACCTATGTCAAGGATCACACCGCGCCCTACAAGTATCCGCGCGTGGTGGAGTTTGTCGAGGAGCTGCCCAAGACCATCAGCGGCAAGATCCGCCGGGTGGAGATCCGCGGCAAAAACAAATAAGCCGGCAAGGCCCGGTATGCTGGAAAGCCCGTCGGCAAACCAACTCAGGTTTGCCGACGGGCTTCCTTGTGAACGGAAACCGCCGGCTTTGCCGGTGGAGATGTCCCGCAAAAAAGCGTTCGCTTTGAGCATCGAGGGAAGCGGGCTGCCAACAGCCGGCCTAACGGTGATGGAAGGGTTCCGTTAAAATGGGATCCGCCTGTTTACGGGCCGCGGGGCAAGTGATGCCAAGTGAAATGAATTTCCGTGCGTCTTTAA
>CAJFTS010000037.1 GCA_904420015.1 uncultured Clostridia bacterium | reverse complement strand
TATCACATCATTTAAAAATATTATCAGAAAAGTCATGCTCCGTTCGCCCGCTCGGTTGTAACCACCCTTGCGACAGCTTGCTGCTGCCAACCTTTCTCAGGTTTTCTTCTACAGTAACGACAAATATCCTTGTGATAGCGCTCCCAACCGAACGCCTCGACGTATCTTCGCGCTCGGGGCCATTTCCGATTGCTTTTTCAAAAAAGCGGCATTTTTTCTTCTATAAGGAAGCTGGGGCCGGTGATGAATATCCGAGAGCCGGGCGTTACCGAGGAAAGGCTCGACGGTATGGCAAAGAGCATCCTTCCCATGGACGGCGGGTATAAAAAGGCTATTTCCTATGCAAAAATTGTATTCATCCTCGAGGATAGTATGGTAAAACACCGCTCCCTCCCCTTTGCAAAGAGAGGCAAACATGGTAAAATCCCATTGGAGAAGCTCATGCAGCCCATCTCAAGGAGGGGAACGTCTTGCGTATTTTGATTGCACCGGCAAAGAAGATGAAGGTGGACACCGACAGCTTTCTTCCGATGAGCCTGCCGCAGTTTCTGCCTCAGGCGGCGGTACTGCTTCGCCGGATGCAGGAAATGGATTATAGGCAGCTAAAAGCGCTGTGGAAATGCAACGACGCCATTGCCGCCGTCAGCTTTGAACAGGTCGCGAGGGGGCGGCTGACGGAAAACCTAACCCCGGCCATCCTCTCCTACCAAGGCATTCAGTACCAATACATGGCGCCGCATGTTTTTGCGCACAGCCATCTCCAATATATTAAGGAGCATCTGCGGATTCTCTCCGGTTTTTACGGGCTGCTGCGGCCCTTTGACGGGGTTATCCCCTATCGGCTGGAGATGCAGGCTAAGCTGGCGGTGGGAGATGCGAAAAACCTCTATGGGTTTTGGAAGGACAAGCTCGCCCATCAGCTTTGCAGCGAAACCGATGTGCTTTTAAACCTCGCCTCAAAAGAGTACAGCAAGGCAATCACCCCCTATTTGACGCCGAAAACCCGTTTTTTCACCTGTATTTTCGGGGAGAAAAAAGAGGGCAAAATAATAGAAAAGGGGACCCTGTGCAAGATGGCGCGGGGAGAAATGGTCCGCTGGCTGGCGGAAGAGGGGATTACCGACCCGTACGCCCTCCCTTCCTTCCGCCGGCTGGGGTATGCCTTCTCCAAGCAGGATTCCACCGACCGCACCTTTGTTTTTCTTAAGGAGGCGGATTCTCCCTGCCGGGTTTCGTAACGGCCTGCAGCAAAAGATATCCGCGCAAGGCAATTCACAGAATCCGGGCAGCACCATCCTTCGCCGGACCTATCACTGCCGAAGAAAAAGCAGCAGCCGTACATTTGCCGGTAAGCCCGGCAGGTGTACGGCTGTTTTTCAACCTATTCGATTGCGTTTCCGTTTTTATCGTAGTAGATGGTACGGGCGACGTTCCCGTTTTCATCGTAATAAATGGTTTCTTCGATTTTATGCGCGTATCCGGTCGGATTTCCAATGGGATCAAAGCTGCCTCCTCCATAATCCTCCTTTATTCGGATTTGATTTCCCGCAACCATCCCATTGACGGCGTCGTAATATTCGACCCTCGTGCGAAAAAAGGTGTTTACATAGGCGATGTATGATTTCCCATCCATCTCCACTTCATATTCCGGCTTATAGGTAAGCATCCCCATGAAATAGGCAACCGGGCTTACGACCGCCAGGATCAGAAACAGCAGCACAAGCGGCAGAATCTTAGACTTGTTTTTGCGGCAGATCCATATAAGCTGGACAATCCCCGCAATCACTCCCAGTACAATGACCGCCGCCGATGTGTAACCGACCCATTGCCGAAACATTAGGTTGAACGCTTTTAACAAGGAACAAAGAACTAGGAACAAAACGGAATAAAGCAAGGTATCCAGCAAGATGATCTTAGGGATATATCGTTTGATCCATTTCATGCGTTGCTTCCCCTTTCTTTTTGGTCATCTAATTCCAGCAAAGTTCTTTCGATCAATCCTATTTTTCTCTGTTTGATGCATTCCCGATGCTTTCAAAGCCTGTCCCAATCGGCGCGGGTATCGTGAGAGCTCATCATCGACCGGCATGCAGGTGGCGGGCCGCCTTCCGCAGCAAAGGAAAGGCCCCGCAAAAACCAGGGCATTACCCGCTGATCGGCCGCTTTCAAAACAAAAGGCACGGATATGGTGATTCTTCCCTCCATTTCCGCGCCTTTTTTCGATTGTACGCCTTTGGGTTTGGGGGCCTGCGGGTAACGGGGCTGATCTCTCCCCAGCCCTTACGCCGTTTTGCATATTGCTCACGCTGCTTTTTCTTTTGCAGCTTTTCAAAGGGAATGAATCTTTCCATCGGTGTTCCTCCTAAAAGTCCTGTATATATCTTATTTTTCACCAGCCTTAAAATTATAAGCCGGGCGAATCGCCCTGTCAATCGTCACCGTTTCCCCGATGTAATTGGGAATGCCCTCCATACGCTTATACACCATCGGGCATTCATCCAGCGTGGCCTTGTTGACCGACGCCGTGTATATTCCATCCATCTGGCACTTGGATTGGACAACGGTAAAGCCGGCCTTGGCCTGTGCCCGGCTCATCAGCCGCCCCGCGCCGTGGGGCGCAGAATAATTCCAGCCCTCGTTGCCCTTGCCGACACAGATCAGGCTGCCGTCGCGCATGTTGATGGGGATGAGCAGCCGCTCCCCTTGCCTGGCGCGGACCGCGCCCTTTCTCAGGATCATAGCGTCGGTATCGATGTAGTTGCGGATGGGTGGTAAGTCTCTCCTTTGGGTGCAGCTTCCTCCCTTTGAGGTTTCGTCCACCACATCGGGTAAGACCTTGGCGGTGTTGTGTTCTCCTTGTAATTCGATCAGGCAATATTCCCTATGTCAGCCGTCCAAAACAGGGAACGCCTCAAACCCATCAAACGATAGGGCGGCTTCCATCTGTGCCAGCCAGCCGGCGACCTGCTCTTGCGGCTGTGCCGCCCCGTCGGCGCCAACCGCCAAGCCGGGCAGCACCTTCGCCCCCGGGCAGAGGCTGGCGATCGCCCGTTCGCTGTTTCCAAGGCCGCCGCCCTCATGGGTACAGAAGGGGAGCAGAATCTTCCCGGAAAAGTCATACCCCTCCAGAAAGGCCGCCACCGGCATAGGCAAGGTCCCCCACCAATTGGGATACCCCAAAAACACCACCGGATATTCCTCCATCCTCTCCACGCGGTGAGCAAGCCGCGGCCTTGCATCGGCATACAGCTCCCGCTGGGAGAGCCGGGCGGTCTGCCGGATATCCTTGGGATAAGGTACCACAGGCTTGATGGCAAATGCTTCTGCCTTCGTCTGCTTCCAAATGACTTTGGCGACCTGCTCGGTATTGCCCACCGGCAAATCCACCATCTTGCCCCCTACATAATGCAATCCCTTCCTAGAAAAATAGGCCAATAAACAGCGGATCCCTTCAAACCTGCTCACCTTTCTCCTCCCCCTTCTTGCTCCTTCCGCCGCCGGGTTTCCCCAAACCCGGCCGGGAGCCTGTTTTCAGCCGCAAAAAGCGGCCGTCTCCCCTTCTCCGCCCTGCCGTCGCATCGTTTTCCCTTACGACATAGTATAACGAAATCCCCGCTTTTTGCAAAGGGCTTTTGCTTGCTTTTCCTCATAATGCAAGCCGACTATTCTCAAAGCCTTGCTTTTGAGAACAGTCGGCTATCCTTTCCCGCTTTCCCGTCAGCGGTCTATTTGGATGTTAAGATATGCTTCATCCGCAATCCACTCGTTGTCCCCGCCGCTGACCCTTACCGTGAAGCGGCGCTTTCCGGGCGAACCCACATTGGTCACGTAGGTCCAGGTACGCACCCCATTGTCGTCTACATAGGTGCAGGAGGTCGGCGCCAGGCCGATGCCGTTTTCATTAAACAGGCGCACCTTATTGACATGGGTGGAGGTCTGAATGACGGCGGTAAAATCCTCCTGTATGGCTGCCCGTTCGGAAATCGTCGCGCCGTATAGGGCAAGAACCGCCGGCTTTCGCACCGCAAAGGACACCGTCGTTCCGGTATCCGTCCCGTCGGTATAAACATGCAATGTCCGATCCCCAACCGAGCCTAGGGAAAATGCATGGGTCCAGGTAATGGTACCATCCGGATTGTGAACCTGATTGCGCACAGAGGCAATCCCCATCCCGGTCTCGCTGACGAAATAGGCCTTTTTCACCGTGTCCGGCGTGGTTATGGTTGCGGTAATCGTTTCATTCACTTCATAGCGGTCCTTGTCGACCGCGGCGGCAACCTCCGGAGCACCCAGCACCTCGAACGAAATCGTCGTACTCGGACTGTAAACGCCGTCATAGCAGTTGTCCTCTTCGCAGACTTGATTCCATTTCTCATTTTGGCTGAAGTGAATGCTTTCATAGGTAATCTTCAGCTTGACGGTGCCGGGCGAAAGGAAGGTGAGGGTTTCCGACGAAGTCAAGGTGTTGGAATAGTCCTGCCCGCTTTGCAGGACATCCCCTTCCAGCACCTCCACCTTTGGCCGGAACCCCATGTGATGATAATAATCGTCCTTTGCCAAAACGTCCTCAACCAATTCGTTCTCATAATAGGTGTTGGTCAGGGCAGTAGAAAAGGACAAAGACTGTCCGGCGTATACCTTTTCCGGCAGATTGTTGGTGATCACCGGTTCTTCAATGGTGATGTCGGGGAAATCCAGAGCCTTCTTTCCATCCACCTCAATGTAATACTTATAGGGCAAGGTCCCCGGCCGCTTGGCGATATCTAAACAATTAAGCGCGCCGTGTATGAATGTTAGATACATCACATGATTGCGGACAGAAGGGGGAGCGAAACCTCCCTCATGGGCCAAAACAAAGTATTCCTTATTGGTTTCCTCTACATACCCAATGACCCAATCTTTATTGCCGTCGAAGCCTTCCACCATCAGGCGGCCGCTTTGGTTCCCATAGTTGACGTTTTTGACAAGGGCCACGATGCGCTCCTCCGTGTCATACGCTTTCTCCATCGGCCCAAGCTTCAGCGGAAGAGAGAGGACCTGGACCACCTCCATCTCCGCCGGCTTGTCGATGACATGAAAATCCAACACCTTCTCAGGCGTATTCGGAATGCTGCAGGTAATTTTCACCCGGACGTCTCCCGCCTTGATAAACCGGATGTTCCCGCCGGAAGTTTCGTAGATACTCCCATCCCCGCTTACCGTCTCAAAGTAAACGTCCGCTTTGTATCCTAACGTATTGTCCACTGCCGGATTATTGCTGTGGTCGGTAATAAGGCTAATATAAAATTGATCTCCCACCCAGAGGTCGGAAAGGCAGGCTTCTTCCAAATCGAAACAACTCAAATAAAAGCCGCTGTCGTCTTCCGGCTTTTCCACTATGGAAAACGAGAATTCCTCCGCGTATACTTCTCTCCCAGTCTCTTTCTCCTGGATAGATCCAAGCACGGTTACTTCCCCAGGTTTTAAACATTTGATATAAATTCCACTTAAATGGGAATCAATCTGGTAATCCACAAGCGAGGAACCCTCCAAAACTTCAAGGTTCAGAAAGACGTCCTCAAAAGGTGGATCGATGCCGCGGCCGTTTTGATACCCATATATCGTCAATCTATCCCCTACCCAGATCTCCTCCGCCATTCCGTAAAGCATGAGATCATAGCCTTCCGTCCGGTCCGGCTCTTCCTGTGCCTGTACGGGAGCCACCGCCCCCAGGCATCCAATCAAAACGATTGTCAAAATCCATGCCGTTATTTTCTTCATTTTCATATAACCCCCTCCTTTTTGCTATTTTACCATCTTTTTTCTTGTTATTCAAGAAAATAATATGGTTATTCAGGTCTCAGCCTTTCTTTTTCAGCAGGCATACCGTACCGCAGCATGGCATACAGGCCCCAATCCTGGTCGTTGGCCCAAGGGTCGTACCCGCCGCTTCGGACCCCGTTCACCGTGACCGGGTATACCATGGCGCAGGAGGCGCGGCCGTCGGGGGAAAATAGGCTGAGGACCCCGCGCAGAGCCGCCTGCGCTTTTTGCAGATAGCTCGGATCCCCTCCTGCCTTTGCGTAGTAGGCATAGGCCTTTCCGGTCAGGAAGCTCCAATAATGGGGGAAGGTGTCCCCATACATCCGGTTCTTGCCGAACCAATAGCCGTCCCAATGGCGGATGGCCACCTGAAAAAGATGATGATCGGGCTGAAGGCCGTTGAACAGCTCCAACACCGTCAGCTGCTCCTTCGCCCCTTCCAGGTACTCCTTTTTCCCCGTCGCCCGGTACAGCTCAAACAGGAGGTTTGCGGCAGGGGCCACGATGCTCTGTTCGTAGTTGACCTCATGGGCCGGGTAATCGGTCCCCCTTTGCATCAAAAACGCGGCATGCCGGCTCAAATGCGCTTCCAGCTCCGCCGCCTGCCCTTCCATTCCTTCCCGCCGAAGGCAGGCCATCGTCTTTTCCACCGGCACCTCAATGGCATAGAATCTGCCGCCTCCCTTTTCATAAAAGGCGGTCAGGGTTTTCACGGCATCCTCCAGGTACCGGCGGTCCCCCTTTTGCTCGTATACCTCCAGGAAAAGGAGCGCCATCCAGGGATAATTATACAACCGGAAAAAGTGGTTGTCCCGTCCGGCATCGTTGAACACTTCGCCGGTGGTCTCGTCATACAGCTCCCGGTAAACAAAAGAGAGATACCGGTCCAGGCCCTCCTCCAGCTCCCGGTCCGGATGCTTTTGCAAATAGGCGGCAAGAAGGATTCCCATACAAACCCGTTCCCGTCCTGCATTGTGGTCGTAGTCGGGGTCATAATGAACGCAGCCCTCCTCATTGTCATAGATGAGAAAGGCGCCGTCCAGGCGGCTTCCCTCCCGGCGGTACTGTTGGTTTTCGACTAGAAACCGGCAGCGTGCGGAAAGAAGCGCTTCCAAGGGCGGCTGCACCAGCACCCTGCACCAGGTGCGCACCCCTTTTACCGAAATGGAATAGGTCCATTCCCCCGGCTGACCGGCCGGCTCCTCGACCAGCGCCCTGCCGTCGCACAGGGTAAACGCCACCGGCCGTCCCTGCCGGGTAATCACGATTTCGTCCTTTTTGCAAGGGCGGGCGGGCTCCACCCAAAAGCGCACCGATTCTCCCAAAAAGAAAACCGCCTGTTCCATCGAAATGCCGATATAGCGGGGAAAGCGGCGGCAGGTCTCAAAAAAATCCGCCTTTCCCTCATGCCAAAAGAGGGTCCATTCGATTTCGGTACTCTCCCCCGGCGCCAGGGAAAATGGAGAAGGATGCAGCAGGAAGTCCCCCCGGTCGTTGCTGATTTTGCTTAGGTCCCGTTCCACGCTGTAGCCGCCTAAGGAGCCTTTTGTCAGGATCAACCCCAAATGGGGCCCTTTTGCGCCCATGCGCAGGGCCATGATATAGCTGACCTCGCCCCCGCACCAGATGTGGGCATGGCAGCGCTGGGTCATGCAGATGCCGGCCTGTTCATAGTTGTCGGAAAAAGGGGTGTAAATGGCCACGTCGGTCAAAGATAAAAAAAGGTCCCGGCCGGTTTCGTTGCGAAAGAGGTACCGTTCCCGAATCTGTCCGTCCGCCTCTTTCGTTTCCCTCCGGCAGGACAGCCCGTCGGGGCACCGGACCGTGCCCCAGGGCGTCTTTCCCGCAATCCAGTTCATTTGATAGGGGTCCTTGGGATGGATCAGCCGCTTCATCGTCCTTCTCTCCTTTTCCGTATCAGTAGAAAGAGGCGGGGCATTGATCGCCCCGCCTCTTTGCCGGCATGCCGTCGCTGGGCCCGCCGGAGGATACCCGGCCGGTTACAGCGCGCGGCTCTCCTGCTTGTCCGCATTCAGTACCGCCGTCAGGAACGCCAGCGCCAGGCCCTGGCCCCAGCCCTGCATCCATTTCTTCGGCACATTGCGGTAGCCGTCCCGGTCCTTCATGACGGCCGTCCCGCCGGACACGTTGCACACCCGTCCGTCCTCGGTGATGTTCTGCAAAACCCCGTCGAGGGCCTTCTGCACATACTTGGTGTGAAGGGGATTGTCGTTGACCACCATCGCGGCGGCAATGCCGCAGCTGGCGGAAACCTCCTCATAGGAATCCTTGTCATCCAAAATGGTGCGCCACAGGCCGTTCTCCGTCTGCAGCAGCTTGAGCGCCGCCAGCTGGTCGCGCAGGGCGTTGTCCAGCTCCAGATAGGCCGGGTAGAGATAGGGCTCCGGCAGGCGCAGCTTCACCTGGGACATGGTATAGGCCGCCCAGGCATTGGCACGGCCCCAGTAGAAGCCGGACATATGGTCCTTATGGATGTTGTTGTAGCCATGGTACCACAGGCTGGTATTGGGGTCCTGAAGATACTGGATGTGCCAGTAATACTGGTTGAGGGCGTCGTCGATCAGCGCAGCATCCTTCTTGAGGATGCCCACCCGCAGCAGCACAAAGGCCGCCATAAAGAGGGTATCCGCCCACGCCTGCTCGGGGAAATCGTTCTGAGCGGACACGGTGTGCTGGAGGACATGATCGCCGAAGCGCAGGGCCTGGTTGCGCAGATAGTCCACCTGCTGTTCCACGATCTTCCAATATTTCTCATCGCCGGTTGCCTCGTAGAGGGTCAGCATGGCATGGCCCATGGCGCAGGTGTTGACCGTAAAGACCGGAAGGCCCAGCTCAATATACTCGTCGGTCCAGTTCTTGAGCATCTCCAGGTACTCTTCCTTGCCCGTGGCAAGATAGGCCTCGCTCACACCGTAATAGGCCACGCCGCAGGACCAGTCCCACGTCAAGTCCATGGTCATGGTTTTGCGCACCACCGCGTCAATGCACTTTAGCAGCGCGCCCTGGTCGTACGAAAGGTTCATAAGTCGTCTCCTCCTTTGTTGGTCCGCTGTCCGCAGAGAGCCGATCCCCCGGACAGTAAGAAGCGGCAGCGCAAATTTTGTACACTGCCGCTATTTTTATTTCCATTTTCATTATAACGAGGGGCAAGTTGCCTGTCAATGGACGGAACATGAAAAACTCTAGGATTCTTTTGAAATGCCGTACACGTCGAACGAATACAGGTCAATCCCCGTCCGTCTCTCCTTCGTTACCGTATACCCCCGTTCTTCAAACCATTCGGTTTGCGGTTCCTTTTCCGGATCGCACAAATACCAAAAGCGTCCCGTTACGCCGTCTATCTCGCTTTGTTCAACCGGCTCATCCGTCCCTCCTCCATTGGTATAATGCCGGAAGAATTCTCCATCCTGGTAACACCAGCTCTCTTGATCGGGGAAATAATACATAAGCGGCCCGCCCTGCTCCCCAAGCTGAAGCAAATTGGTGATAAATACATCTTCCTGCGAAACCGCTTCCTTCAAATAGGAAACCGCCTCATCCGTCTGTGTAAAATACTCATCCTGAAAGGTTTGATAATAGCTCAGCCCTCCTGCCAGAAGGACACAGCAGAGGAAGGCCGCCGTCCAAGCCTTTTTCCGGATGCGGGCCGCACCCATGGCAACAAACAGCCAAAACAGCCCGATTGCCGGGAGCAGATAACGGGCGATGAATACCGGACGAACCAGAAGAGAAAACCCGACGCCCAGTACAGCCGGCAGCAAAAACACCCCCAGCGCCAGCAAAGCGGCTTGGTCCGCTTTCCTCTTTTTCCCCACGGCACCCCGCACGCACCATACGGCAAAGGCTGCGGTAAACAAAGCCAGCAGCGCCGTCGCCAGAACCACCAACGCCTTAACCGCCATCGGCTGGCCCGACAGCTTGCCGGGCATAAACAGGAACTTTGCGTATTCCACGAAAGAGGACAGAGAAAGCGGAGAAATCCAATAATTCCCGCTGACCATACCAATCTGCCTAAGCAGAACAAAAAACCAAGGGGAATACAATAAAAAGGCTGCGGCTGCGGCGATCAGCCACTTTAGCAGCTGCCTCCTTTGGCTGCGGATCATCGCAATCAGCAGAAACAGATAAACAAACCCAATCGCAATCAGTGCATAGGTGTGAGTGTACATGCCTGCAACGCTGGCAAGGACAAAGAGGACCCATTTCGGCTTGGACGCAGCCGTATAAATCTCATAGGCCAGCAGCCCGCTGGCGGTTACAAAAAACATGGCCCACGAGTACATCCGCACCATAACCGCACATTCCGACAGCATACACGGGCCGCACAGCAGCAATAAGATAAACCAAAAGCCTGTCCGGTCGCCAAACAGCCGCCGAACCCGGGTGGCTCCCAATAC
This sequence comes from uncultured Clostridia bacterium, assembly GCA_904420015.1. GTDB lineage: Bacteria > Bacillota > Clostridia > Oscillospirales > Acutalibacteraceae > Solibaculum_A. Next base: position 13,863 of record CAJFTS010000037.1, on the reverse strand, counting down.
CATCGTAGCAGTAACCCCCGCAATGGAGACCAGCTTCATAACAAAAAGATGATACCCGAAAAGGCTTGTTACCAATTTCAGAACAAAATAATAAAGCGGCGGATGGACGTCGGTTAAATTCTGCTCAATAATACCCCAATAGCTCTGCCGGGCCATAAAGGTGGAATAGGCCTCGTCAAACCAGACGCTGTTGTTGAACGCCAGTGAAACCATAATGCCGACGGATAACAAAATCAAGGCGGCAAAAATCACATTGGAATGACGCTTGTAAACATTCGTCTCAAACACAGGGATCCCCTCCATTCTTTTCCTTCCCGTGTATTATACCTTAGATACCCAAAAATGTCCAATCATCCGACTATCTTTTTGTATATACGCCTCAGCTGCGCATCGGGACAAAAAAAGCTCCCCGCGGGAGCCTTTTTCGTAAAAACCTTATTCTTGCGGCAGCCCTTGCACCCCTTTTGCCGAGCGAAGCCTCTGCCACACCAGGACGCCCGCCGCCGTGACAAAAAGCAGAATGCTGATAAACTGGGAGGTGGAAACCCCAAACACAAAGCCGCGAATGGCGTCGCCTCTCCAGAATTCCAGGACAAACCGGCCCGCCGAATAGAGCAGCAGGTATAAAAGAAACAGCCTTCCCCTTGCGATCCCTTTTTTCAGCAGCCAGGCAAGCAGAAGGAAGAGCAGCAGGTTAAACGCCGCTTCCACCAGCTGTACCGGGAACCGTCGCACGCCGTTGGCCGCCTCCACCAGGCTGTTTTCATACACAAAGCCGAAGTCGCTTTCCACCCCATAGCAGCAGCCGCCAAAAAAACAGCCGATCCGTCCAAACATATGAAACAGCGGCACCGCCGGGGCGACGATATCGGTTACCTGGGCCAGATTCATCTTGTTCTTGCGGCCCCGGGCATAAAGCAGGCCCGCCGCAATGCCGCCCAGCAGACCGCCGTAAAAAACCGAGCCGCCGAACACCTCCATCAAGCCGCCGAAAAAGTTTCCGTCTGCAACCAGCTCGGGCAGATGGGTAAAAAAGATGGTGAGCAGTCCCCAGTTGGTCAGGCCATACAAAAGGTGGCTTCCAAGCAGGACCCCAATACAGGATACCAGCAGCAATACAATCAGATCGTTGACGTCCTGCCCTCGCCTTTTGGCTGTGCGGCAGGCAAAAAGCCCGGCTGCAAATAAGCCCGCTATAGCGGCGACGGCATAAATGCCGATGGTCTTTCCAAAGAGTTCAAAGGATGGGAACATAGCTTCCTCCTGTAAATGGAAACGAAAAAGAAGGTACCATGCACCTTACGGCGCATGGTACCCCAAATACGTCTTTTTGTCTTTTAAAATGCGCCGTATGCACCAAGGATACCCAGGGAGCTGATTGTGCAAATCGCACAGATAACGCCGATTGCGCCGATCGCCGTACCGATGATGCCGAGCACAAAACCGGCGGTCGCAAGGCCGGTGTTGCCGGGCTCCGCCAGCTTACGGCCCTTCACGCCGAATACGATACCCAGAATTGCCAGAACAAAGGTAAAATACGTGATGATCGGAATAAACGATCCCACGATGCCCAGGATACCGCAGACCAAAGCAGCGATTGAAAACTTTTTCCCAATATCCATATTCCATTTCTCCTTTTTCGCGTAAAAGCGATAATGTTTGAATTATTTTAGCACGTCTGTACACAATTTGTCAATAAATTCTCTAAAGATTCTTCATAATTTAATGTCCATTTCAGATACATGTTCAGGCTCGGTCAATTGCCTTTTCGATGTTTACATGCATTCATTTTTTATTCCCACAGCCGAAAAGAGAATCGAAAAAGCGGCCCAACATTCCCTTTTTCATTGCCACCTGTACTGTAGAAACGATTTTCCCCTCCCCTTTGCCTATGGTCAGGGAATGCTCTCCCTCCTTCCCCAATGCCTCCGTCCCCCTATTTACGGCGACATGCCGCTAATGAAAGCCGCACTCCCCAAAAGGGCAGACCACATTTTCCATACTCACCCATATGAAACAACGCCTGCAAATATGCATCCAGGCCGCCGGCGTCACCCTCCGTTCCCTTTTTGAAGTTCACTTGCGGTCCCCCGCCTTTTCCGATAAAGACCAAGGGCACATAAATGGCCTCCTTTTGTACCAAAATAAAGGTAAATCATAAGGAAATGAGCGTGATAAAATGGATTCTCTTACCATCCAAAAGGTCTGCGGCCGGCAGATCTTCGATTCCCGCGGTACCCCTACGGTGGAGGCAAGCGTCATCCTGTCGGACGGGTCCTGCGCGGCGGCCAGCGTCCCCTCCGGCGCGTCCACCGGCATGTTCGAGGCTTGCGAGCTGCGCGACGGCGAAAAGGAGTTCGGCGGCAAAGGGGTGTACAAGGCGGTCAACAACGTCAACACCCTGTTAAACGACGCCCTCAAGGGAAAGCCCGCCTGCTGCCCCTTCGGGGTAGATAAGGCCATGCGGGCGGCCGACGGGACGGAAAACAAATCCGCATTGGGGGCAAACGCCATACTGGCGGTGTCCCTGGCCTGCGCCAAAGCGGCGGCCAAGGCACAGGGGGTGGAATTTTACCGGTATTTGGGCGGCGCAAACGGCGTGACCCTGCCGGTTCCCATGATGAACATTTTAAACGGCGGGGCCCACGCCAGCAACAACGTGGACATTCAGGAGTTCATGATTATGCCTGTCGGCGCGAAAAGCTTCCGGCAGGCCATGCAGATGGGGGTGGAAACCTATGTGCAGCTGGGCAGGGCCCTGAAGGAGCGGGGACTTTCCACCACGGTTGGAGACGAGGGAGGCTTCGCGCCCAATTTGGACAGCGACGAAACCGCCCTAGCCCTTCTGGTGGAAGCCATTGAAAGGGCAGGCTACCGGCCGGGGCAGGACGTCGGCATTGCCCTGGACGCGGCGGCCAGCGAATGGTTCGAAAAGGACGGCTACCGGTTTCCGAAAAAAGGGGAATCCATTTCAAAAGGGGCGCTGATGGACTATTTCGAGCGTCTCTGCGCCCTCTACCCCATCCTCTCCATCGAGGACCCGCTCTCCGAGGAGGATTTCGGCGGGTTTGCCGAGATCACCCGGCGGCTGGGCGAAACGGTGCAGATTGTGGGAGACGACCTGTTTGTGACCAACCCCAAGCGGCTGCAACAGGGGATCGAGACGCAAAGCGCCAACGCCATTTTAGTCAAACCCAACCAGATCGGGACCCTTTCGGAAACCATGGAGGCGGTGCGCCTTGCCAAGAGAAACGGCTACGGCGCCATCCTCTCCCACCGCTCGGGCGAAACGGAGGACACCTCCATCGCCGACCTGGCGGTGGCCTTAAACGCCGGACAGATCAAAACCGGCGCCCCCGCCCGCACCGACCGGGTGTGCAAGTACAACCGCCTGCTTCGCATCGAGCAGCTGCTGGGCGAATCCGCCGTCTACGCAGGGACCTTTTACACCCCGGGGAAAGGGAGGTTTTTCGCATGATGGAAGCGATCCGGCTGCCGGTTACCAATGACGCCGGCTATTACGAAATGCGCTTAGAAAGCATCGGGGGCTTAGGGGCCAACCTGTGCGGCAAGCTGCTGGGGGAACTGGGGGCCGTTTACCTGGGGCTTAATTCCGCCAGCTTTTCCAGCTACGGCTCGGAAAAGCGGGGTTCCCCGGTTAAGGCGTATATCCGCTGGTGCGCGCCGGACAAGGACCTGCGCATCAACAGCCCTGTGGAGACGCCCCACCTATTGGGCCTCTTTCACGAAGCCATGGCGGGCAAGCACCCGGTGACCGCGGGGGTGGACGAGGGCGCCAAAATCGTCGTCAACACCGGCCTTTCCCCGGAGGAAGCCCGCGAACAGCTGAAGCTGGCGGCCGGGGAGCTTTTCTGCATCGACGGGCAGAGAATCGCCATGGAAAGCAAGACCCGCATCAACATGGTGATGCTGGGCGCGCTGGCAAAAGCCTCCGGCTTTATCCCGCTGGAACCGGTTTTACAGCTGGTGGAGGACACGGTGGGCAAAAAGTACCCCGACCTGCTTTCCGCCAACCTGGAAGGGGTCAAGCGGGGGTATCACGAGGCCGTCGGCAAACAGTTCGAGCGGGACGGGAAGTTCGACGAAGTGCCTTATCAGGAGACGCGCAGCCGCTGGGGCTACGAAAACGCGCCCATCGGCGGGGTGAACCCCCACATCGGCAGCACCGTGTCCAACGACCTGTCCGCCAGCCGGGAGGGGTATATCCCCCTCTTCCTGCCGGAAAAGTGCATCCACTGCGGCCTATGCGACACCACCTGTCCGGACATGGTGTTCCAGTTCAAGGAAGGCGAATACAAAGGCCGAAAGGCCATGGTGAACACCGGGCTCGACTACCACCACTGCAAGGGCTGCCTGCGGTGCGTGGCGGTCTGTCCCACAGGTGCCCTGGTGGCGGGCAAGGAGCGGGAACACCCGGAAAAGAAGTATTTCGTGCGCAACAAGGACCTGATCGCCGAACACATCGACTTTGAGGCGGCGGGCCCCAACTCCTGGATTACCAGCGAGGCGTACCTGGACGAAAAGCGAGTGGACGGAGGTTTGGTATGAGAGTGGAGCAACGCGTGCTCTTTGAGAGCGGGAACGAACTGGCGGCCTACGCCGCCAAGCAGATCAATTACCATGTGATGGGCTACTACCCCATCACCCCCTCCACCCAGATCGCCGAGCATCTGGACCTGTTGAAGTCGGAAGGGGCCCACGACATTTCCCTTCTGGCGGCGGAAGGGGAGCATTCCGCCGCAGGCATCTGCTACGGCGCGTCCACCGGCGGTGGGCGGGTGTTCAACGCCACCAGCGCAAACGGCCTGCTCTACGCCTTAGAGCAGCTTCCGGTCCAGTCGGGAACCCGGTTCCCGATGGTCATGAACGTGGCCTGCCGCACGGTATCGGGGCCATTGGACATCAAGGGGGACCACAGTGACATCATGTACGCTTTAAATACCGGCTGGATCATTCTCTTCGCCAACTCCCCCCAGGCGGTCTATGACTTTAACCTGTGCGCGCTGAAAATCGCCGAAGCGGTGAAGCTTCCGGTAATCGTGGCCTTCGACGGGTTCTTTACCTCTCACCAGAAGCGCCGGTGCGAGGTGTTCCAGAAGGACAGCGACGTACAGCGCTTTTTGGGCGAATACCATCCGGCCTACACGGCCCTGGACCCGGAGCACCCGGTGTCCATCGGCTCTTATATGAACGAGCCGGATCTGATGAACAACAAGTTCCAGCTTCACAAGGCCATGGAGGAAGCGCGGGACGTCATCGGGCAGGTATTCGGCCAGTTCGGCGAGTTGACCGGCCGGGAATACGGGGATACCGACGGGTATGAAGCGGAGGACGCCGACGTGCTGCTGGTGCTGCTGGGCTCCAGCTACCACACCGCCAAGGAAGCGGTGGACGGCTTCCGCAAGGAAGGGAAAAAATGCGGCGTCGTCACCACCCATGTTCTGCGCCCCTTCCCGGCAGACGAGCTTGCAAGGCTGTGCCGCAACGCCAAAACCGTGGTGGTGGGCGACCGGCAGGACAGCTACGGCGCCGGCGGCGGCAACCTGAGCTTAGAGCTCAAGGCGGCCTTGCAGTCGGCCGGGAGCACGGCGCGGGTGTTAAGCCGCATCTACGGCCTGGGGGGCCGGGACTTCTATGTGGAGGACGCCAAGGCGCTGCTGGACGCGGGGTTCTCCCAGGACGCCCCCGCCTTCGGCTATCTGAACATCTACCCGGGCGACGAAAGCCTGAAGGTCAAGCCCTATTTCCACCCCGTCACCGAGAAGGACGCTTCTTTGGGGCTCACCAAGTGCGAGCTTAATGAGGAGACCGGGAAAATGGTGGTCAAGGGCGGGCTGGTAAGCGAGTCCACCCGGATGCCCAAGCGCCTAGCCCCCGGGCACGGGGCCTGCCCCGGCTGCGGCATCCCGGTCAACGTAAACCTCCTTCTGCGGGGCATCGAAGGAAACGTGGTGCTCTTATTCCAGACCGGGTGCGGCATGGTGGTGACCACCGCCTACCCGAAAACCTCCTTCAAGGTCCCCTATGTGCATAACCTCTTCCAAAACGGGGCCGCCACCCTGTCGGGTCTGGTGGAAATGTTCCACCAGCGGCAAAAGCGGGGGGAAATGCCCAAAGGCAAGATCACCTTCATCATGATCAGCGGCGACGGGGGTATGGACATCGGCATGGGTTCCGCCATCGGCACGGCGCTGCGGGGCAGCAACCTGATTTTGATGGAATACGACAACGGCGGGTATATGAACACCGGCTATCAGCTTTCCTACTCCACCCCCAAGGGCGCCAAAAGCTCCACCTCCCACGTGGGCAAGTACCAGTACGGCAAGCAATTCTTTCACAAGGACACGCCCCAGATCATGGCCGCCACCAACATCCCCTATGTGGCGACGGTGGCCGAGTCCAACCCCGCCGACTTTATCAAAAAAGCGGCCAAGGCGCAAAAATACGCCGACGAATACGGCATGGTCTATCTCAAGGCCCTGTCCGCCTGCCCCTTAAACTGGAGCGACCGGCCCAACCTGGAGCGCAAGGTGATCGGCGCGGCGGTGGACTGCTGTTATTTCCCGCTTTACGAGATCGAAAACGGGGTGACGGCATTGAGCTACGACCCCGAGGCGAAAGGCAAGAAAATTCCTGTGATCGACTGGCTCTCCATGATGGGGCGCACCAAGCACCTGAAAAAGGACGTGTACGCCCAGGTGGTGGAGAGCATCCAAGAGGAAGTGGACCGGCGATGGGCCCGGCTTAAGGCTAGGGCGGAGAGCGAGCTGCTGTAACGGGGGGCGGGCAAGTCTCCCCCTTTATTGAGGACTTTTCCCCACAAAAGCCTTTGCCTTTCAACCGCTTCCCTCAAACGGAGGGCGATTTCGATCGCCCTCCTTTTCCCCGTCCCGCTGTTGGCACCGGGATACGAAGTTCCCGGTCAGCGTCGGCCCTGCAACCGGGTCCTCCTATATTGCAAGGGCCTGCATGAACTCTTTGCCGGCAGCTGCACGCTTTGTTTCCCTTGCGCGCTTTTGTAATGGGAGCGGGCAGGCCCTCCCTTTTTTCCGGGGATGCTTTCAATCCAAACCCCGGTTTCTCCTTTGGCGTGTGCCTCCGGCGGGGAAAGGCCGCTCGCCTTTTTTGTTGCGTCGCCGTCCGCCGGCCGCCCAAGCCCCGGGATACGAGCGGCCATCGAACCGAATTTGCCTTCATCCCCGCCGGCATCCGCAGCTTTGTCCCGCCCGCATGCTTTTACGGGAGGCGCGGCCGCTCAAAGGGGGCGGCGGGGGCCTCACCTGGGCAAGGCAGTCAAACCCACCGGCAAAGCCGGAGGCTTATGTAAGCCCTATCCGGGTTTATTGCCAGCAAGCGTCTCAAGACACACGGAAATTTATTTCACCGGCATCCCCTGCCCCGCGGCCCGTAAACAGGCGAATCCCCATGTTAACGGAAGCCTTCCGTCGCCGTTCGGCTGGCTGTTCGCAGCCCGCTTCCCTCGATGCTCAAAGCGAACGCTTTTTTGGGGGACATCTCCACCGGCAAAGCCGGTGGTTTCCGTTAACAATCAAAAGCGCCCGGGAACCGATGGTTCCCGGGCGCTTTGTTCGCTCAGAAAAAGGATTCTTATTTGATAGCGTTCATGTCGCAGTGGTCCATGTCGTCAAAGGTCTGGTTCTCGCCCACCATCCCCCAGATGAAGGAGTAGGCATGGGTGCCCACGCCGGAATGGATGGACCAGCTCGGGGAAATGACCGCCTGCTCGTTGCGCATGACGATGGTGCGCAGCTCGGTGGGCTCGCCCATCAGATGGAACACCACCTGATTCTCCGGAATGTCCAGATACAGGTACACTTCCATGCGGCGCTCATGGGTGTGGCAAGGCATGGTGTTCCACACGCTGCCCTCTTCCAGCTGGGTCAGGCCCATAGTGAGCTGACAGCTCTTCATGACCTCCGGATGGATGTACTGGTTGATGACCCGCTTATTGGCGTGCTCCACGTCGCCGCAGGGGACCTTGCGGGCCTTGGTGATGTCGATGTGCACGTTGGGATAGGTGGTGTGCGCCGGGGCGGAGAGGGTGTAGAACTTGGCGGGGGCGTTCTTGTCGTCGCTTTCGAACACCACTTCCTTCGCGCCCATCCCTACATACAGGCCGTCTCTCGGATTGAGGACGTATTTCTTGCCGTCGACGGTGATCGCGCCCTTGCCGCCGATGTTAATGACGCCAAGCTCACGGCGCTCCAGGAAATAATCGGTGCCAAGGTTCGTCATGGTATTAAGGCCCTCGCCCAGCTCCAGAGGCTTGTCGGTGGGGGTGTAGCCCATGGTGATGATCCGGTCGATGTGGCTGTAAATCCGGCGGATTTCACCGGGGACAAAGATTTCCTCAATCAAAAATTCTTCCCGCAGACGGTCGGTGTCGTAATGCTTCGCGTCCTTGGAATTGGACGGCTGACGGATTTCCATTGCCAGTGCCATTGCTGCATCGCTCCTTTTTTCAGTCGAAGTTGTAATAGCCGGCCCAAGGCGGATTTCCTTCGGGCCGGAAAAGCCTACCCTTATTGTACCACAGTCCCCGCCTTTTTAAAAGGAGAAAGAGTGAACGGGAATGGCCCTCTCATCCCCTCTCCCCTTGTGCAGGATGCTCACAGCCTTTCGATCCCGGGCTGCGGCGCTTCCTTGGGCTTTTTCATGGTCAGGGAGATGCGTTTTTTCGCCAGATCCACCCCCAGCACCCAGACCGTGACGATATCCCCCACCTTGAGCGCCTCGGAGGGATGGCGGATGTAGCGATTGGTAATCTGGGAAATGTGAACGAGGCCGTCCTGATGCACCCCGATGTCCACGAAGGCGCCGAAATCGATGACGTTCCGCACGGTGCCCGTCAGCTCCATCCCCGCCTGCAAATCCTTCATTTCCAGCACGTCGGTGCGTAAAAGAGGCGGGGGCAGCTCGTCTCTGGGGTCACGTCCGGGCTTTTGCAGTTCCCGGACAATATCCCGTAAGGTGGGCACGCCCACGCCGATTTGCCCGGCCGCGGTTTCTTCCCCCAGCTCCCGGATTTTCTCCGTCAGCCCGGCGAGGCCGCCCGCCGTCACGTCCGCCAAGGAAAAGCCGCACAGGATCAGGAGCTTTTCAGCCGCCTGGTAGCTTTCCGGGTGCACGCCCGTTTCGTCCAGGACGTTCTTGCCGCCCGGCACCCGCAGAAAGCCGGCGCACTGCTCGAAGGCCTTCGGCCCTAATTTGGGCACCTTTTTGAGCTGGGAACGCAGGGTAAAGGCCCCGTTTTCCTCCCGGTAGAGGACGATGTTTTTCGCCACCGTGGCGTTTACGCCCGCCACGTAGGAAAGCAGGGACGGGGACGCGGTGTTTACATCCACCCCCACCGAGTTGACGCAGGCTTCCACCACCCCGGCCAAGGCTTCGTCCAGCTTGGCTTTGGGCATGTCGTGCTGGTACTGGCCCACGCCGATGGCCTTCGGATCGATCTTCACCAGCTCCGCCAGCGGGTCCTGCAGCCGCCTGGCGATGGATACGGCGCTTCGCAGGGAGACGTCGAACTGCGGGAACTCCTGGGCCGCCAGCTTGGACGCGGAGTAGACCGACGCCCCCGCCTCGCTGACCACCATATAGGAAAGGCCCGCGTCCAGCTCCCGGATGAGCCCGGCGGCGAATGCCTCCGTTTCTCTCGAGGCGGTGCCGTTGCCGATGGCGATGACCTGCACCCCGTGCTTCTCAATCAGCCGGGCCAGCACCCGTTTTGCTTCCTCGGTCTTATTGTGGGGCGGAGTGGGATAGATGACCGCCGTATCCAGCACCCGGCCGGTTTCATCCACCACCGCCGTCTTGCAGCCGGTACGGTAGGCGGGATCCAGCCCCATGGCCACCTTCCCGCGCACCGGCGGCTGCATCAGCAGCTGTTTGAGGTTAACCGCAAACACCCGGATGGCCGCATCGGCCGCCTTTTCGGTAAGGGCGCTGCGCGCTTCCCGCTCCAAGGCCGGAAAGATCAGGCGGCTGTAGCCGTCCACCGCCGCAGCCCGCACCGTCTCGGTGCAGGGGGAGCCTTCCTTGACAAAGGCACTCTCGATGATCTGCATGGCCCGTCCCGTCTCAAACTCCACCGACGCCTTGAGAAAGCCTTCCCGCTCCCCCCGGTCGATGGCCAAAACCCGGTGGCCGGGGATTTTGGACAGGGGCTCGCGGTAGTCGTAATACATCGAATAAACGCTGTCCTCCTCCTTGGCCGCTTTCGTCTGAAGAAGGCCGTGGGCCGTCAAAACGGCGCGCAGCCGTTTGCGAAGAGCCGCGTCGTCGGAAATCCGCTCGGCGATGATGTCCATCGCTCCCTGCAAGGCGTCCTGGGCGGTGGGCACCTCCTTTTCCTCATCCACAAAGGCGGCCGCCAGCGCCAGAGGTTCCTCTCCCTGCCGCTCCTGGGCGAAAATCCGGTCGGCCAAGGGCTCGAGCCCTTTTTCCTTGGCCACCGACGCGCGGGTGCGCCGCTTCGGGCCGAATATGCAGCTGTTCGGATAGGGTTTGCAGAATGTCCATGCAGGCACCTCACTTTTAAGATACAGCGGGCAGAATCCACTGATAAAAAACAAACAGGATGCCGTATACCACCGGCTGATGGGCGATATAGACCCAAAGGGTATATTTCCCCACAAAGGAGAGGAAGGGGACCCGGGTGGGATACATCCATTTGGGGAATTTCCCCGCCTTGGCCCACACCCCGATGAAGGAGCCGAGCAGGAAGAGGAAAAGCCACGGGAAAAGGGGGAAATAATCGGAGGAATAAAAATGGTCGCTGACAATGCCCAGGGGGAAAAGCCAGCCGAGCTGCGTCAGGCTTTCCGGCACCGGGATTTCCAGCAGATAGGGAATCCCCACATAGCCCTGCGTAATCCGGTAGGTGAGTACAAACAGCGCCAAACAGACGGCAATCCCCGCGAACGGGGGGATTTTGTCCAGCACCCGCCGCAGCAGCGCAAACAGCAGCATTCCCGCCGCGAGCATGTGGAGGATCCCGAACAGGATGATCTGCTCGGGCATAAAAATCGCGGTAAACGCCGTCAGCAGCAGAGCGATGACCGCCAGCTTCCCGCCCCGCAGGGCGTTGGAGTGGGACAGGCGGCAGGCAATGCCGGAAATCAAGATAAACGCAAAGACAAAGGGCAGCCGGACCGCCTCGCAAAACTGCAAAAAAGGCAGGCCGTTGCGGTCGCCGAAAACGCCCACCACATCGTAGGCCGCATGATGCAGGATCATGGCCAGGATGCAAAACCCCCGGATTTCGTCGATCAAATGAATGCGGGATTTCTCAAGGGCACGCTCCACAGATTTTTCCTCCCTTTTACGCCGGATAAAAACGAATAAAGATTAGTATAGCACAGTTTTCCATAATTGAATAGAGGAAGGCGCATGGCAGGCAGGGAATGGAATTTTTACTTGCGAAATGTCGGAAAAATGATAAAATAGAGAGGATCATAGGAAAACCATGGAGCATACCCGGCCGAGGCCAACGCCGTCTGCGGATATGGCTGGGTTCGGAGAATACAGGCTTTCCGTGCCGCGAGCGAGGAGGGTTTTCTTGGCATTCTGGCAGAGCATTTCCCCCTACCTGCTCTTTGCGGCGGTAGGGATTGTGGCGGCGGTCCTGGTCGCCGCAAAAAACCTGCAAACCGGCCCATTGCCGCAAAAGGCGCAGGCGCGGACGGTCCTTTGCGGCGGCCTTTGCTTTTTCCCGGCGGCTTTGTGCGCCAATCTGGGAAACTGGCTGCTGTTTGCACAGGTGCGGGCCCTTCCTCTTCCCCTGCGGTTCTCGGCGGCGGGGTACACCTTTTATTTCGGCCTGCTGTCCTATCTGCTGTTTTTTACCGGGGCGCTTTTCCTTATGCGTATTCCACGGGCTCCCGCCTGGTCTGCGGTGGCGCCGGCTCTCCCTCTCTTTCATGCCATCGCGCGTATCGGCTGCTTGGCGGAGGGCTGCTGCTATGGGGTAACGCTTCCCTCTCCCTTCCTCGGGGGTATGCTGACGCGGTTTCCGGTACGGGAATTGGAGATGGCGGGGCTTCTCCTGCTCTTTTTTCTGCTGCAATGGAAGATCCGGCGCCATCGGCTGGCTTGGTATCTGCTTTTGTACGCAGGGCTTCGCTTTTTCCTGGAGTTTTTCCGGGGAGACGACCGGGGCGTACTGCTCCCGTTCCTTCCCCTCTCCCCTTCCCAGCAGATTGCGGCGGCTGTGTTTGCCGCTGCCGGCTTCTATCTGCTGCTTTCGCGGAATCGCCATAACAAAACCACGCGGGATGCCTATCCCGCAGCAAAGGAATGAGGAACGAACATGAAGAAAAAACCGCTGGTTCTATTCTGCTGTCTGCTGTTTGCATCAATGGTACTCTTCCCCGGCGTGATCGGGGCGCTGTCCGACGGGTGGGTGGACGGCGAGGCTTATTCGAGCGGCGGGGGCTGCGCGGGCTCCTCTTCGGTTCTGCTCAGCCAGGACCCTGCTGTTTTATACGTCGGGGATAAAACCACCATTGCGGTGAAGAATTCCAGCGCCAAAAGCGTCTCCAACGAATGGAGCGTGTACGACGACAAGCTGGAAATCCTGCGCAGTTACAACATCCAAGCGACCTTTCTCGGCTTGAAGCCCGGATATTCCATGGTCAAGTTCCAGCAGGTAAGCCGGAACCTTTTCGGCGGCGAAGAGGTAGCGTGGAATACCAAGGGCGTCTACATTTTGCCCGCCAGCCTGGTAATCTCAAACGCGCCGGCCGCGATGGAACCGGGGCAGACCCTCGCGCTGAATCATACCTTCGAACGGGGCGTTTCCTTTGGAGAGATCAGCGACTACCTGGTGGAGCAGGGCGCGCCCAGTGCCGTCACGCTGACCCAGGAGAAGGAAAACGAGCTTTGGGCCAGCGCCTTAGCGCAATATGAAGAGAAATCGATCCTTTATACCTCCAGCAATCCCAGCGCCGTGTCGGTGTCTCAGGACGGGGTGCTCACCGCTGTCGGCGGGGACGCCGTCATTACCGCTCAGGTAGAAGGCTTGGATATCAAGGCGCAGTTTACCGTTTCGGTCCCGGTGGAACCGGTGGCGGTGGAGCAGGTTACACTGACGGCGCAGAAGGACACGTTTGAGATTGGGGAAACCTTCCAGCTGACCCCCGTGTTCACCCCGGAGAATGCGACCGATCAAACAGGGGAATGGACGGTCTCCAATAGACGAGTGTTACAGAACAATGGAGATGGTTCCTTCCAGGCGCTGGCGGCGGGCCGGGCGGTTATTACCTTCACGGCTACCGACGGCGGGAAACGCGCGCAGTATGTGATTACCGTTGAGGCGAATACGGTGGAGGCGCAGAGCGTATCCATCCAAGCGGGGGCATTCAGTTCCTGGGAAGACAGCGGCGGAATCCGCACCTATCTGATGAATATCGGCACCATCCGCACGATATCCGCTTCCGTTTCTCCGGCCAACGCCGCACAGGCGGTTACCTATACCTCAAGCAATCCTGCGGTCGCTGCCATCAGCGCGGACGGTCGTATCACGGGGATTGCCGCCGGGGAAACGGTGATTACGGCACAAACGGAAAATGGTCACACCGCTTCCATTCGCGTGCGGGTTCAAGGCCAAGAGCCTTCCTCCAGTGAAGCGCCCCCCAATCCCTCCCAGCCGGAAGTCAGTTCTCCTTCGGAATCTTCCCAGCCGCAAACTTAACTCTTGCTTTTCTTTGGCAAGTATAGTATAATAGCCAATACATCAGCCGGTGTGATGGAATTGGCAGACGTAGTGGACTCAAAATCCACCGGTGGCGACACCGTGCCGGTTCGAGTCCGGCCACCGGCACC
>CAJFTS010000036.1 GCA_904420015.1 uncultured Clostridia bacterium | reverse complement strand
TCCTGTTCCCTCCACAAAATATGGACAAATCAGAGTCAAATAACACCAGATATCCCCCATTTTCCTGCCCCGGCACACTAGGAGACGAAATATTCCACGGATGAATTGGGAAAAAACTCGCGGAATTCCGTACAAAGCTGGGCCGCCAGGGTCTTATTGTGCGCCAAAACCAGTGTGGGCTTTTGCACCTGCGCGATAATATTGGCCATGGTGAATGTCTTGCCGGAGCCCGTAACCCCCAGCAGCGTCTGTTCCTTATCCCCTTTTTTTATGCCGTCTACCAGCTTGGCAATCGCCTGCGGCTGGTCCCCGGTGGGCTTGTAGGAAGAAACCAATTCAAACAATTCCCGGCTGTTTTGTTTACTCATATACCCTTTCCTCTAATCACTTCGGCTACATCGGATTACTTTGAAACGATCCGGCATACCCGCACTTTTGGATGAACAGGAGATATCCTTCACCTATAAACGATTGCGAACAAATGTTTTTGTTTGTATTTTACTCTTATTTCATTCCTTTGTCAATCCTTATTATATCACAGGCAACACATGGGTTCAACGAAGTTGCCGCGCCGGTATATCCTTCGGTTTTATTATGCTGAGAAATAAGCCCGATTATCAATGATTTAAGGAAACGATAAGACCCGCCCTGACGCAGTGTCCGTCTGCGAAGATGGGCGGGCCTTTCCGTTCGCTTTATAAAGCAGGTTGTTTTCCTTGATACCGCAATGTTTTATAAATACTCGTTCCAATTTCCGCAAGCGTTATCAAGGCAATCAGCGCAAACAAAACATTGGAAGCAACATCCCCATTCCACTTATCAATAAAAGATTCCGCGGACGGGCCGATCTGTCCGCCGAGCTGTCTTTTCAGCTCCACGGCAAAATCCGGGTTCCAAAGCGGAAACACCTTGAGTACAACAAAAGATAGGACAATCTGCACAGAACCGCAGATAATATTGCTTAGCATAACCGGCTTGCAGTAATGACCCATAATGAGCCGGAAAATCTCATCCCCTAATCCGACCACCAACGACAAGATAAAAACAGGGAGTATGATATGCCACTGTTCCAAATTAAAAACCGGAACGACGGAAATGACATCTCCATTTTTAATAATGGCGCTGAACACCGTTGGAGCAAATATAAGCAGTACGCAAAAGAGAACAATGAAAACAATTCCAACCACGCTGTCCCCCCTGCTGATGACCGCTCTTTTATCCGGTACCGGCGCCAGATAGTCGGGCGTCCAACCCTTTCCTTTATCCGTATGGCTTTCACCCAAATTTTGAACGCTCCATTGCTCCTCTTTTTTATGCTCAAATTTTATCTTATTGCGTTCCATAATATAAAACAGCAGCGTAATGGCACCAAAAGCGCCGACGCAGGCAGAAAGCAAATTGACGATACCGTTCCCAATCCCATGAATGGCCGACGTCACAACCGCCTGCACCACATTGGAGTCTGTCAGTCCCGCTCCCTCCTGAATTCCCTTTACGATGGAAACGACTAAAACGGCGACGGCGGTACAGAGTAAGACGATTTTTAAAAACCACAGGTAAGAATCATAGTACTCCGGACCGATTAAATAGTGCTTGTCGTCCTGATATTGCTTTGCAAACTTTTTCGGATCGCCCAGCTTTGTCAAGACCTCTTCCATGGATTGCCCTGTATCCAACATATCGCCGATTAATTCCTCAAGCTCCAAGCCAACCTCATGGCGCTGCTCTTTAGGCAACCGGCGAACTACCTGATAAATATACCGCCTCATTAATTCCTGATCCATCGGATTCATGATTCGTCCTCCCTTAACAGTCTCTCCGTACCTTCGGCCATCTCTTTCCACTGGATTTTTAGCTTTTGATAGATTTCCTCTCCATAAGGGGTCCTATGATAATACTTTCTCGGCTTGGAACCGCCGGTTTCCCAAGTGCTTTCTAAAAGCCCCTGTTTTTCCAGGCGGCGCAGGAGCGGATACAACGTATTCGGGTCAATGGAAACCCCTTTTCCCTCCAGGCTCTGAACCAAGGAATACCCATATTTTTTCTCTTTCATCTGGCTGAGGACACTCAAGACCAGCGTTCCCCGGCGCAGCTCCATCAACAGGCTGTCGAGCAAATCCTTTTCTTCTCCCAATGCATACCACCTCCTGCTATGATTATACTGTATGACACACACCATTGTCAATACTAAAATAAAATGCATGAGCTTATAATATATTGGTACAAAACAAGAACTGCTCGCCGCCTGTCCTACAGGCTTTCATGATAAGGCGAATCCATTTCCGTTTCTTTTCTCCTTTTGCTGTCAAATATCACCGCACGGTATATTCCTTTTGCAGATCGAAAGAATAAAAATCTGAAACCAGATTGCCGTACCACTTACATGTTTTGGAGGAGATGCTGCCGTGGTGAAGCCCCATCCTGAAAACCGAATCACACCGGCGGTTCCATCCCCGCCGCCCGAGCCCGCCTTTGCGCAGGGACTTCGTTTCTACAAGCTGTTTTGGATCTTTTTCGCCGGCTGTTTTCTCGGCGTAGTGGTGGAAACGGTATTTTGTCTAATCACGCTGTTTCGCCTGGTCAACCGTACCGGACTGCTGTACGGGCCCTTCAACCTGGTCTATGGGCTTGGGGCCCTGGTGATGACGCTGGGCCTCCACTGGCTTTCTAAAAAACACGTTGTCTGGATTTTTCTCGGCGGTATGGTGCTAGGCGGCGGCTTTGAGTATCTATGCAGCTGGGTGCAGGAACAGCTGTTTGGCACCGTTTCCTGGGAATACAGCCATTTCCCCCTCAACCTCAACGGGAGGATCAACCTTCTCTTCTCTGTTTTCTGGGGTATTCTCGCGGTCGTGTGGATACGGTGGCTTTATCCTTTGTTGTCGCGGCTGATTGAAAAAATCCCCCGTAAAATAGGGATTCCCCTCACCTGGATTCTGTTGGTGTTTATGCTCTTTAACATCACGGTCTCTGCATTGGCGGTGGGGCGGCAATCCCAACGGCATAAAGGAATCCCAGCCTCCGATCCGATCAGCGTATATTTTGACGAGCATTACCCGGACGAATACCTGCGCCGCGTTTTTCCCAGCATGCAGTTTGTCAATTGACGCACCGCTTTCCTTTCGGCCGCATAAACTATATAAAACCATGAAAGCGAGGGAAGGCAATGCAGGCATCCTCCTCTTCTCCCATCCGCCCGGAAGTCTCGAAAGCAATGGCGGACTGGATTCAAAGGGTTGCGGCGGACGAAGCCGCTTTGACCCAAACGCTCGATACCGAAGGCGAAAAGCTGAATGATATGGCCGCAAAAGGACTATCGGCGCAAGCGGCAGATCAGCTCGGCGAGTCGTTAAAAGCGGTAGCATCCGCAGCTGCGCGGCTACAGGCGGATTTACGGGAAGCAACCCGGCTTTTATCCCTGCATCACCCGGAGCAGGACCCCTCTTCTTAAAACCTCCATCAATCAAAACCAGTAAGAAATAAACGGTCTGCACAGACGCTAAAGGGGGCGGAACGCGCCGTCTCCTCAACAGCATACGGAAGGTTTGCCATCGTATCGCGCGCCTTGCCCACCATCAATGTGGTAAGCATCGTATCCCTTAGCGTAAAGGCAAGTAAGATGTCTCATACGTTTGCGATGCAAAGGTGGATTTTGTTCCTTCATTTCTTCCAAGACTTTCTTATTGTACCCTTGCCGAAAAGCAACTAAAAAAGGCCGATGAACGCCAGGAATTGCGTTCATCGGCCTTTTTTAGGATTGGGATTCTTCTCTTTCCACTTCCGCTTCTGGCTCGTTTCGATGATACCAGGAGGGATTCGACTGAATGAGGAAGAACTGAGAGGTGAAATGCTTGCGCCAAGTTCCCGCCTGATACAGCCCGCTCGGTACGATCTCCAACGCCAATTCCCCTTTTCCCGTACTGCCAAAAACCTGAAGCTGCGCTTTCTTTGAAGTAAAGCCCGTGTTGCTCGAATAGGTCCAGTCGTCCACCAAATCCAGCCCTAGGTAGGAGATAAAAGCCAGCATCAGCTCCATCTTCTGCGCCTCGGTATACGCCGGCAGACTGTCGTCCCGCAGGTAGATGGACAACAGCTTATTCGTCTTGCCCTCCATCTCATAATAAAAGGGGAATCGGTCGTAAATCTGCACGGTATACTTGGCGATCTTGGTGGTCTCCTCCGTGTTTCGCCAGGTAATTCCGATTTGAAAAAAGGATTGGGTCTGCGCGAGCTCCTGCGCAAGGGCAATCGGCAAAACCTCCTTTTCCACCAGGTTCTCCAGCTGCTCCGTCAAATAAATCCGCATCATGGAATCGTCCACATTCGAAAAGGAAACGAGATTGGACGCGGTCTCGTCATAAATACGATGGATGGCACGCACCAGATAGATTTCCTCTGCCTGAGGGTCTATGGTGGCGGTTATCTGCTGACGTGGATGGGCGGCCTTGAGCAGCGCTTCGTCTTGATGGCGAAAATACTCCACCGGCGCAAAGGCGGACAGGCAGACCAGCACCAAGGTCACCAGTACCGCCGCAATGCTTTTAATTCTGCGGCGCATTTTCCCCCTCCTCTTGTTTCACGCGTTTGATTCGAATTTCAACCGACGTGCCCACGCCCGGCTCACTCTCAAAGTTTAGCTTCCCATCGTGCAGCTCGGCAATTTTGCGGCAGATGGCAAGCCCCAAGCCTGCGCCTCCGCACGCGCGGGACCGTGATTTGTCCACCATATAAAAGGGTTCTTCAATCCGAGACAGCTCTTCCTTTGGGATGCCGCAGCCCTTGTCCGTTACGCGGATGCGGTATTCCTCCCCTTCCGCTGTTCCGGTCACGTGAACCTGCCCGTCCTTCGGTCCGGCCTTCTTCGCATTAACCACCAGATTGCGCAGCAGACAGTTTAAGAGGGTCTCTTCCGCCAGAACGTATCCTTTTTCCGCTTGCATATCCAGCGAAACCTCTCCTAGTACCGGCTCCATCTGCTTTTTCAGCTTATAGAACAATCGTTCGGCGTCCACCGGCCTGAGCACCGCCGGCTCCTCCGACAGCGATAGCAGGTCCATCAGCTTGCGGGACAGCTCTTCAAGCCGTTTGCTTTCGCTGTAGATGTAGTTGGCGTATCTAAGCTGCGTATCCTTTTCACAGGGAGCCAGCCGCATCATATCCGCATAGCCGATGATGGCGGTCATGGGCGTTTTGATTTCATGGGAAAAGCTGGCGATGAAATCCTCCCTCTGCTTTAACGCCGCGTTTAGGTCTTCGATCTTATCCTCCACCGCCTGGGCCATCTGGTCAAAGCTGCGGCTGAGTTCCCCAACCTCATCGTCCGAGCGGATACGAGTGCGCTCGCTGTAAGCCCCCTTGGCAATCTTCCGGCTGGCGGCGTTGAGCTTTTTAATGGGCGCGGTCAGCAGCATGGAAAGCAGAAAGATGGCCAGCAGCGAGATGGCGATGATGATACCGTTTAGCAGCAAAAAGGTACGCAGCTGCCGGTCCCGTTCGGTAAAAATCCGGCTGACGTCATAGGCGCTTGCTACATATACGGGATGGCTTTCGATGTTTAAATAGGAGGCGAGAATCATATAGATTTCGTCTCCCGCCTGCTCCAGCTGATAGTCGTCTCCCTTTTGGTTGAGTACCCCGGCCACTGCTTCCCCGGTGAGTTCCTGGGGAAAATTGGAATAAATTTCTTCCCGGTCTCCGGTAAAGATCGCGATGCGCCGCGCCTTGTCCCCGGTATAGCCGGACAAGCGGTATCCGTATTCCGCCAGCTTTTCGTCGGTAAACTCTTCGCCGCTCAGGATATAGCCGAGCATGTTCGATTCCAACGCATACCGTTCCAGGGTATGTTGATTGACGTTCT
The DNA here is from genome assembly GCA_904420015.1 of uncultured Clostridia bacterium. Classification (GTDB taxonomy): domain Bacteria; phylum Bacillota; class Clostridia; order Oscillospirales; family Acutalibacteraceae; genus Solibaculum_A. The sequence continues at coordinate 17,995 of CAJFTS010000036.1, read as the reverse complement.
GCTTGACCGCCGAATCCATCGACCGGTCGAAATTCTCCTTGACCATAATGGTGCCGCAGATGGAAAAAAGCAGTGCCGTAATAACGGTGGTGCACAGCACCAGCTTGAGAGAAAACCTCATGACTCGACCTCAAGCTTGTAGCCGATGCGGTAAACGGTCTTGATCTTATCCTGCCAAGACAGCTTTTTGCGAAGACGTTGAATATGTAAATCCAGGGTACGGGTGTTGCCCATAAACTCCTCTCCCCAGACCCTCTCAAACAAGGTTTCCCGGTAAAGGGCGGTATTCTTGTTGCGGGCAAGCATCAAGAGCAAATCAAATTCCTTGGGCGTCAGCTCCACCGAGATCCCGTTTTTGATTACGCTCCTCGCTTCAATGTCAATGGTCACATCCTCCAGCACCAGCTGTGTCTGGCTCTTGTTATACCGGCGCAGTACCGTTTCAATCCGGGCAAGCAGCTCGTCCACTTCAAAAGGTTTGACAATATAATCGTCAGCCCCCATGCGAAGCCCCTTCACCTTGTCGCTGGTAGCGCTGCGGGCGGTGATGAAAATGACGGGAATACGGTGGGGCTCGATATACTCCATCAGCTCATAGCCGTCAAGCTTAGGCAGCATGATATCCAACAGAATCAGGTCATATTCATCCTGTTCGATTTTCTCCGCCGCCGCCGCTCCATCAAGGGCATAATCGTAAGCGTAGCCCGCCTTGGCAAGGCCGGCCTGGATCAATTCAACAATGGCGATCTCATCTTCTACAATCAAAATCCGGTTCATATCAGCAATCCCTCACACAACGGTGGTGTCGGCTCCTTTTCCTACGAAAACTTAGTCCCATTATACCGAATTTGTTGACATAAATCCAGACAACTCTTCTTTTTTTCACAATTTGGATACAACTTTTCTTAGAATTCTCCCGGCATCGGTATCCATCCTGATGTATCTGATCCATTTTTTATCGTATGGTATGATATGAACCGATCTTCTCGCTATCTCCCCTCTTTCCGCCCCATCCTGCTTCAGGGGTGGTTTCTTTGCAGCCGCCCTTCCTGCAACCGTTTGATAAGCGGTAGTCTATATAGACGCCGGAAAGCTTTTTTACCGGCTTGCGCCGGAAGGCGCACAAAGCCTTATGAACCTGCGCCCAATCCCCTGCCGCCCGTGAACGGGCCATTTACCTGCGAACACATCGTTGCGTCTTCTATACGGGCTTTTACCTACAGCCCGCTTCGCCCGAGCCTGGAAGCGGACGCTTTTTGCAGGGTTCCTCTACCGGCAAAGCCGGCGGTTTCCCAACTATAAGGAGAAAGGCCCGCAGCGGAATCAGATCCGCTGCGGGCCTTAACTGCCGCAAATATCTTTTGAATAACGACTAAATTACCATAATACCCGTGGCGTTTAAGATGGAGCTGACCAAAATCGCAATGATCATGATGGGAGCGATGTACTTGATCATAACCACAAACATCTTCTCACCCCGGAAGCGGGAGGAAATTTTGACCTCGTCGGAGATAACCTTGGTCTTGATGATCCATCCAACAAAAATACAGGTAAAGAACGCTACAATCGGCATAATAACGCTGTTGCTGAGGAAATCGAAGAAATCCAGGATGGACATACCCAGAATCTGAATATGATCCCAAATCCCAAAGCCCAGAGAAGAGGGAATCCCAATTAAAATCGCACCCAGCGCCACCACCAGACAGGTGACCTTCCGGTTCCAATGCAGCTTATCCTGAAGGATGGATACCACCGTCTCCATCAGGGAAATTGCAGAGGTCAGCGCGGCAAAAAGAACCAGCAGGAAGAAGGCGCCGCCCACAATGAGGCCGCCGTCTCCCATATTCTCAAATACCTTCGGCAGGGTAACAAACATCAGGCTCGGCCCCTGCTGAAGCTGAGACTTATCGCCTCCGGAAAAGACAAAAACCGCCGGAACAATCATCAGGCCGGCGATCAGAGCGATGCCGGTATCGAAGATCTCAATCTGTCTGACCGATTTCTCCAGGTTCGCTTCTTTCTTCATATAGGAACCGTAGGTTATCATAATGCCCATTGCCAGCGACATGGAATAAAAAAGCTGACCCAGAGCGGCCAAAATCGTCATAGGAGAAAAATTGCTGAAATCCGGCGTAATGTAATAGAGAACGCCTTCCATGGCGCCGGGCATGGTAATGGTATAAACCGCCACCACAACCGAAAGAACCACCAAAATCGGCATCATAATTTTGCTGGCCTTTTCAATCCCCTTCTGTACGCCTAATAATACGATGATCGCCGTCAGCGCGATAAAGACACAAAGCCAGAAGATCGGTTGTACCGGCTGCGCGATAAAGCTTGAGAAAAATTCATCCCCGGCCGCCGCCTTGCCGTCTCCGGCTACATAGGAGGCAAAGTATTTGACCACCCAGCCGCCGATAACGCAGTAATAGGGGAAGATAATCATGGGAACGATGGAGGTAAGCCAGCCGAGAAAGGAAAACTTCTTATTCAATGTACGGTAGGCCCCGATGGCGCTTAATCCGGTTTTTCGGCCCAAGGCGATTTCCGCAATCATCAACGTGAAACCGAAGGTGATTGCCAAAAGGATATAGACAAGCAGAAAGGTTCCTCCGCCGTATTTCGCCGCCAAATAAGGGAATCTCCAAATGTTCCCCAACCCCACCGCGGAACCTGCCGCAGCCAACACAAAGCCGATTCTGCTGGAAAAATTACTTCGTTCTTTCATGACCGACATCCTTTTTCTTTTCTTTTTTGCGCCCTGCTTTCGTATGTGCTTGTCGACAGGACGTTCAGAACAATTTCATTCGTTGATTATGCCATGCATTCACAGAAATTTCAATCTTTCTTCCGAAAAAAACCACATTTTATTCTTATTTCATTCATGTTGCACAAACATTTTACCGAAGAATCGAAACAAATTCTGTTTTTGACTGCTTTTTCATAAAAATCCGTCCCGTTTGCTCTATACGAACCCTTTTTCGCTGTGGTATAATGAATCTGAATATCCATGGCAAATGAAAAAACACCTTCCTTTCTCTTTTCAGGGCTCATTGAATGTGATTCAAAAATGTGCCGCAAAAGCGGCAAAGGAGAGAATGTAATGCATAGAAAACATGGCGCCGTCTTGCTGGCGCTTTGTCTGATATCGGCCTGGACGCTGGCCGGCTGTTCCACGCAAGACGGCTCAAAATCCCAAAGCGCCTCCCCTTCCTCCATCGTTTCCCAATCCCCATCCAACGCCGACCTCTCCGTTACCCTTCCATCGGTGCTTCTGGAAGGGGCCAACCTAGAACAGACGAAGAAAAACGCCTATTCCAACGGGGTAGCGGAAATTATAGAAAACGACGACGGCTCCCTTACCTATCGCATGACCCAGACGGTTTACGACCGGATGGCACAAAGCACCGAGGAAGATATGGAGAGCCTGCTCGCCTCCTTCCAGACAGGGTCGGATTTCCCCACCATCCAGCAAGCGCAGGCGGATGAGGGATACCGCAGCATTGTCCTGCTCGCCGATCAGCAGGCGTATCAGGATAGCCACGACTCTTCCGCACCGGCCTCGGTCGGTATCCCCGCCGTTTTGTATCAGCTGTTTCACGGCGTGGACGCCAATGAGGTAAGCGTTACCGTGTCCTTGCAGGATACGGTCTCGGGGGAAACCTTTTCCACCTTTACCTTCCCGATGGACGCCTGATTACCGTTCATAATCTATCCCGGAAAACTCCGTTTTCACCTGGGCCGGCCCCTTTGCAGCCGGAGGCTTGAGTTGGCCCTATCAGGGCTTTTTACCGGCATACGTCTCAAGACGCTAGGAAGAGCAGTCGGACGTATACGGGCAGCGGGGCAAGTGATGCAAACCAAAGCTTTCATCCCCGACAACTTGCTTTTTGCAGTTCGCTTCGCCCGAAGCTTGCAGCGACCGCTTTTTTACGGGACACCTCCACCGGCAAAGCCGGAGGCTTCCCTATACAACGAAAGCAAGGCCCCCGGCTTTTTCAGGCCGAGGGCCTTGCTCTTTTCTATTGAACGGATACGCTTCGGCCTCGAAAAAAACGCTTTATTCTCTATTTTAGGAAGCCTTCAATAATTTTTGCTTCCGCTTCTTCCTCGGTGAGCCCCAGCGTCATCAGCTTGATGATTTGCTCTCCTGCGATCTTGCCGATGGCCGCTTCATGGATCAGGGCGGCGTCCACATGATTGGCCGTCAATTCCGGAATTGCGCTGACTACCCCTTCATCCATAATGATGGCATCGCATTCCGAATGGCCCGAACAGCTGGTGTTCCCATTGATTTTAGAACGGAACACCTGCTCGGAATGGTCCCGCGCCACCGAGCGGGAAATCAGGTCCACGCCGGAGCCTTCCCCATTTAAGTCCACCTCAAAGTTGGTTTCGGCCGTCTGATCCCCATGGGTCATAATTTTTTCCTTAACCACCAGCTTTGCGTCCTTTCCCAAAACGCCTCTGGTAACCCGGTTGGTGGAGTCTACCCCCTTGATCTGAGTGGTGTCCATTTCCAGATAGCCGCCTTCGGCAATGTCCACATAGGTGCGGGGGTTGATGACCCGTTTTCCGGTTCCTTCTCCCACCCCGATGTGCTTTTCGATATATTTGACCCGGGCGTTTTTTCCCAAAAAGAACCGATGGATGCCGTTGTGCTGGGATTCCTCTTCCCCGTCGGTGTGTACGCCGCAGCCGGCGACCACCGTAACATCGGCGTCATCACCGATATAAAAGTCGTTGTACACCAGGTCGTTGACATCCGAATGGGTCACGCAGGCGGGAATGTAGACCGTTTCCCCTTTTGTTTCCGGCTGAACAATGATGTCGATACCCGGCTTGTCGGTCTTTGAGTTGATCTGAATGTGTTCGGTCGATTGCCGTCCGGCGCACTGACCGTCCTCCCGAATGTTGTAAGCCCCGTCCGGCGCACCAAACAGGTCGGACACCAGACCGAGCAGCTCTTTTGTAATCTCATTCATGGCAAAATTCCTCCTGTCTGGGGCAAAACGTACAGCTTTCCCCCTTGAGAAGCTTCGGCAAAATTTCCTCCTTCGGGCCCTGTGCCGTGATCTGCCCGTCGGCCAGCACAACGATTTCGTCCGCAATTTCCAAAATCCGCTCCTGATGGGAAATAATCAGGATGGAGCCCTGAATTTCCCGGCGCAGCTTGCGGAACACGTCGATGAGGTTTTGGAAGCTCCACAGGTCGATTCCGGCCTCCGGCTCGTCAAAGATGGTCAGCTTGGATTTGCGCGCCAGGGACATGGCGATTTCAATGCGCTTGATTTCTCCGCCGGAAAGGCTTGCATTGAGCTCCCGGTCGATATAATCCTTCGCGCACAGCCCTACGTCGCACAGATAGGTGCAAAGCTGAGACTCCGGCAGCTCGCCCCCGGCCGCCAGCCGGATCATGTCCCGCACCGTAATCCCCTTGAAGCGCACCGGCTGCTGAAAGGCGTAGCCGATGCCCAAATTGGCCCGTTCGGTAATGGTGCAGTTGGTAATATCCTTTCCGTCAAAGAAAAGGCTTCCCTGGGCGGGGGAAAGGATCCCGGCAACGGTCTTGGCCAGCGTTGATTTTCCTCCGCCGTTGGGGCCGGTGATTACGACAAATTTGCCGTCACCGATGGTCAAATCAATATTCTTCAGGATTTCCTTGCCGTCGTCCACGCTCAAGGAAACATGTTTGAGTTCCAGCATGTGTCGTCACTTCTCTCTCATTTCTGCGTCCGGCCGGAGCATGCCCGGCATCTGGTTTCCGGTAACGAAACTAGGTTCGTTTTATATTATACCATTTTACTCTAAAAAACACAATACGTCTTTTTGCCAGCCTGTATAGTGCTTTTTCCTCAGCGCAGGCAGGCGTAGATACAGGAATCGAACAGCTTGCCGTTTTTATACACGCTTTTGCGCAGGGTCCCCTCCCATTCAAACCCCGCCTTCTCCAGCGCCCGCTTGGAGCCGATGTTGTGGGCAAAGGGCTGCGCATAGATGCGCACCAGGTCATAGCGCGCAAACGCTTCCTGACAAAGCTGCCGGATGGCCCGGCTCATGATGCCGTTGCCCCATAGTTCCTCCGCCAGCCAATAGCCGATTTCCGCGCTTTTGCAGCAAACGTCCTCGCCGATAAAGAGGCCGATGCTTCCCACCGCCTCGCCGCCGACCTCGATCGCCCTCACGCACTGTCGGTCCTCTGCTGCGTTCAGGCAGGAACATACATACGCCGCCGCGTCCTCATATCGGTAAGGATGCGGGAAGGCGTCGCGCAGGTTGTCTGCAATCCTCTTGTTGTCCGCATGCCTGGCGACGCTTTCAATGTCGCTCTCCTTCCAAGGACGAAGTAAAAAATCCATAGTTGTCCCTCTTTTCCGTTCAAATGCCTTTATTTTAGCATGTTCTTCCCTTCCTTTCAAATTTTTCAGCCAAAGCGATAAAAATCGAAAATTAGGTCTTGCAATCGGCAAGAAAATCTTGTATGATGTTAGTAATAATTAAACGCTTTAAAGCTTTAAAGTGTTTATGGGGTGAATAAACGAAGAAGGAAGGGGTTACTCTTGAGCAAGGAAATGACCATATGGGCGGTTATTGCGGTATACGCGGTATTTATGCTCGTCATTGCCATCATCAACTCCCGCAACACCAAAGACATTTCCACCTTTACCGTAGGCGGGCGCAACGCCGGGGCATGGATTTCCGCCCTGTCTTACGGTACGTCCTATTTTTCTGCGGTCATGTTCGTCGGGTATGCCGGCGGCTCGGGCTGGAAGTATGGGCTGTGGGCGGTCCTGCCTGGTATCGGCAACGCCGTCATCGGCGCGATGCTTGCCTGGCTGGTTTTGGCCAAACGCACCCGAAAGGTCACCCGCCGGCACGATATCAAGTCGATGCCGCAGCTTTTTGAAAAGCGCTTCGGCAGCCAGTCGATGAAAATGTTTGCGGTTGCGGTCATTTTTGTCTTTTTGCTTCCCTACTCCGCCTCGGTCTATAAGGGGCTTACCAGCGTATGTTCGGTGCTCCTGGGGGTGGACGATACTATTTGTATGATTATCATCGCCGTGGCCTCGGCGCTCATCGTCATCCTGGGCGGCTATGTGGCCACCCTCAAGGCCGACTTTGTTCAGGGGATCATCATGATGTTCGGCGTGGCGGCCCTCCTCTTCGCGGTGTTCCGCTGCCAGCAGGTGGGCGGTATCGCCGCCGGCGTGGAGCGGATGCAGGCCTACATGGCCGAGCATCCCATGGGAACGATGGATTTCGTTTCCCTGTGGGCGACGGTTCTGATGACCAGCTTTGGAACGTGGGGGCTGCCCCAGATGATTCACAAATATTATGCCATCAAGGACGATCATGAGGTCAAGCGCGGCGTTGTCATCTCCACCTTCTTCTGCCTGCTGGTCGCGGGAGGCGGCTACGCCATCGGCGCTTTCTCCCATCTGTTCACCTTTACCGGCGGTGAGAACGGTCTGCCGGCCGGCGGAGAGGACTACATCATTCCCAATATGCTCAACGACGCCGGTCTTCCCTACATCCTGCTGGGCGTGGTTTTGGTCCTGCTCATCGCCGCTTCGGTTTCGACCCTGTCGAGCATTACCATCACCGCCAGTTCTACGGTTTCCATGGACTTGGTCAAATCCAAGATCCTCAAAAGCATGGGCGAAAATACCACCGCCACCTTTACCCGTGTCTTTTGCCTGATCTTTATTATCCTCTCTTATTTCATCGCCAATTCGGATACCCCCATCCTTGATATGATGTCCTATTCCTGGGGGATTATTTCCGGCTCCTTCCTGGCTCCCTACGCGGTGTCCCTGTACTGGAAGGGGATCAACAAGGCGGGTGCATGGGCTGGAATGCTCGGCGGGTTCCTGACCGCCTTCGTGCCGGTGGCCGTCTCCGGGTTCACCACTCCCTACGGCCCGATCTATGCCTGTGCGGCTATGGTGATCTCCCTCATTCTCTGCTTTGCGGTCAGCGCTGTGGCCTCCAAAATGCAGCTCAAAAGCGGCGCGCGCAACGACGCGTTTTATACGGATCCCCCTGTAGAGGAAAGATAAACCAAGCCCCCTGTATCAGCCGAAAGCGGATACAGGGGGCTTGCGCCGCCGCGGCAAAGCGGCGGCGGGTTCAAGCCCTGGGGCCATACGGCTCCGGGGCTTATCTTTTTGCTTCTACAAACCAGCGGTTCTCTTCGAGCCAGATATACTTCTCCCTGCCTTGTATCCGGCAAGTATAACGGATTCCGGCGCCGCCGGCTTTCATGGACGCCGCCGGCCGTACGTCCAGCACCCGGTCGATAAAATACTGGGCCCCATCCTCCCAGGTCAGGCAGAGCGGGATAATCCGGCCCTGGGGGTCGAAATCGGCGGTCACCTTCACATATACCTTGCGCATCGGCTCACCTCCGGAAATAGCCTACTGGATGGATGGTATGCTCCGACTTAGGGTCAAAGCGGGAAAGGGTTTCGTCGGTCAGCAGGACGGCGGGACGCACACAGTAAGAGCCAAACCTGGATTTTAACCAATCAACGGATCGGTTGAGCCGCTCCTGACGCAGCCGCCGATGCTCATCGCGGAAAAGGTCGGTCTGTGCCCACCCCGCCGCCGGGATCAGATCGGATACGGACAGCCCCACGCTGCGTACCGGATGGGACCAGTGGTAGACCCTCCCAAACAGATCCATCGCGGTGTGCAGGATATCGCTGGTCAGGTCGCTGTACCGCTCCATCCGACACTGCCGGGTAATGGAATACAGCTGATTGTCCCGTATACAGATGGTCACGGTACGCCCCCAAACCCCCTGTTCGCGCATTCGGCGGGCCACACTGTCCGCCAGGACGGTGTAGACCACGGCGATATCCTCCGGCGTTTGCAGATCCCGGGGCGCAGTGGTGGAGTTGCCGATGGACTTGACCGGCGTACATGCATCGAAGGCGGCGACGGGCGAGGTATCCAGGCCGTTTGCAAAGCACCATAGAATATCGCCCCATTTTCCGAATTTGGCCCGCAGGACCTTAGCGGGGGTATTGGCAACGGCGCCGATGGTATGAACGCCGAAGGCGGACAGCTTTCTCTTGGTGGCGGGGCCTACATAGAGCAGGTTCTCCGCCGGCAAGGGCCATACCCTTTGCTTATAATTGTCCTTGGACAGAACGGAAACCGCATCCGGCTTTTTCAGATCGCTGCCCAGCTTTGCAAAGATTTTGTTGTAGCTGACGCCGATGCTCACGGTGATTCCCAGCTCATACCGGATACGCCTGCGGATATCCTGGGCGATTTGCCGCCCGTCTCCCAAAAGCCGGGCGCTGCCGGTCACGTCCAGCCAAGCCTCGTCCAGGCCAAAGGGCTCCACCCGGTCGGTGTAGTCCAGATAGATCTGCCGGCAAAGACGGCTAAAGCGAAGATAAAGCGGAAAGTTCGCTGGAACCAGCACCAAGCCGGCGCATTTTTGCCGCGCCGCCCAGATGGGCTCCCCCGTCTGTACGCCGTATTTCTTCGCTATGTCGTTTTTCGCCAAAACAATCCCATGACGCAGCTCGGCATCCCCGGTCACCGCCACCGGCTTGTCCCGGATTTCCGGGCGGTGCAGGCATTCCACCGAGGCATAGAAGTTGTTGCAGTCGCTGTGTAAGATAACCCGTTGCATAAGCACCACCTAAACATATGTTCTATAAGTAATATAGCACGATCCAAGCCGATATTCCGGTGGAAAACGTCACCGTGAAAAATTACCTCCGGCAAGGGCATACTAAAGGCGAGGTGAAAAAACATGTGCGGACGCTATTCTTTGTTTCTAGAAGAAACGGAAATCCGGGATATCTTAAACGCCGTCCACCGGCAGGGGCAGGAAAGCAAAACCGGGGAAATCTATCCCACCAATCCGGCGCCGGTCCTGACGCTTCGGCAGGGCCGCCTGACGCCGCAGGTGCAGGTCTGGGGCTTTCCCGGCTTTGGCCCACGAAAGGGCGTCATCATCAACGCCCGGGCGGAAACCGCCGGTGAAAAGCCTATGTTCCGCCGCAGCCTGGAAACCGGCCGGTGCGTAGTACCGTCCACCGGCTTTTACGAATGGTCCCAGGACAAGAAAAAGATCAAATACCGCTTCCGTCTCCCGGGCAGCCGGATCCTCTACATGGCGGGGCTATACCGGGAATTTCAAGGGGAAATGCGCTATGTGATCCTGACGACCGCCGCCAACGAATCGGTGGCCGACGTCCACGACCGGATGCCGGTTGTGCTGCTGCCCGGCCAGGTGGAAGAATGGGTAGGGGATAAGGGGCATCTGCCTCTTTTGACAAGGACGCCTCCCCTTCTGGAAAGGACAGCGGTATAACAGAAGAAGCCCTCCCGAGCTCGGGAGGGCTTCTTCTGTTTTATACGGCGGCCCCGTTGCAGCCAGGACAGCTTCCCCGCCGTTTCTGTCATTAATCCTGCGCAGACTGGAGCGCATCGTATCCGGTCTCTCCCGTGCGGATTTTAACCGCATCGGTGATTTCGTAGGCAAAGATCTTTCCGTCGCCTACCTCGCCTGTGTGGGCAACCTCCTGGATTTTCTTGATGGTTTTTTCCTTCCACTCTTCGGAAGATACGACGATCTCCAGCTTGATCTTCGGCTGCATCATCACGTCGATCTCCTGTCCGCGCACTACGGTGGTATAGCCGCGCTGGGCGCCGAACCCCATCACCTGGTACGCCGTCACGCCGTTTACCTCAATTTCATGCAGCGCTTCTTTCATATCCTCCAGCTTTTCCTGCCGGATGATCGCTTCTACCTTATACATCATGACTTCACAGCCCCCTTATTCGTCAAAGCCGTTAAAGGACGGATAGGCGTTCTCCCCATGCTGGGTGGCGTCCAGCCCCAAAAGCTCCTCCTTGTGATCCACCCGCAGCTTGGTAAAGATTCGAGTGATCCCAACACAGACCAGCGTTCCTACTACCGCCACGGCTATGGTGACCACAATGCTGATCAGCTGGGCCGTAAAGAGGCCGGTTTCCCCATAGATAAGGCCGTTCCATTGAGCCACGGAATTGATATCCGTGCGGGCAAATAAGCCGGTGGCAATACCGCCCCAGATGCCGCCGATCCCATGGCAGCCGAAGGCGTCCAGCGCATCGTCGATCTTCAGCTTCTTCTTTAAAAAGCCCATCATAAAATAACAGATCGGGCTGACCAAACCGCCGATAATGAGAGCCGACCAGATGGGAACAAAGCCCGCGCCCGGGGTAATGGCCACAAGGCCCACCACCAGGCCGGTGGAAGCGCCGACCAAGGTGGGCTTGCCCTCCTTGATGATATCAAGAAGCATCCAGACCAAAAGCGCCGCACCGGAAGCGAGTGCCGAGGTCAAAAAGGCATGGGCGGCGAGGCCGTCGGCCGCCAGCGCAGAACCTGCGTTAAACCCGAACCAGCCGAACCAAAGCATGGCCGCACCCAAAAAGACAAAGGGGATGTTGTGTACCCGGTAGGAGGTATGCTCCACCCCTCTGCGTCTGCCCAGCAGAATTGCCAGTACCAGGCCGCTGACGCCGGAGCTGATATGGACCACATTGCCTCCAGCGAAGTCCACGGCACCAAGTTGCGCCAGGAATCCGCCTTCTCCCCACACCATATGCGCCATGGGGTAGTATACCACCAGCGACCACAGAGCGATAAAGAGGAACAGCGCTTTATAACGCATCCGTCCCGCTACCGCTCCGGTAATCAGCGCCGGCGTAATCATAGCGAACATCATCTGAAAGACTACATAGGTCAGTGAGGAAAGAGAGGGCGCATACGACAACGCCTCGTTAAAATCCAGACCATTCAGGCAAATATATTCCAGCCCCCCGATTACTCCCCCGTGATCGGCTCCAAAGGACAAGGAAAATCCGCATATCACCCACAAGACTACCGAAAGTCCCATGATCCCCGCGCATGCCATAATGGTATTGACAATGTTCTTCCTGCGGACTAGGCCTCCGTAAAAAAAGGCCAGGCCGGGCGTCATAAAGAACACCAACGCCGCACAAATCAGAACAAAGCCGTTATCCCCTGAGCTCATACCAACCATCCTTTCAAAAAAGATAAAAAAAGGCGCTCCAGCAATTGCCGGAACGCCTTCGTTCGCCCTTTATTATAACGGCTTCAAAACAAAAATGCAAGAGCTATTTTATAATCCTTCAAAAATAATTTTACAAACAAAGGGATAAAGGCAAGGGTAAGGAGACTTCCATGAAGTTACCTCCTTCTCCTTTTGCAGCCGCTCGTATAATATCTTTTATTGGCCCGACGCCTGCTCTCTCATGTTCCTGCTCAAGGGAACCCTCCGTTTCAGCCCCTTACAAATGCTCCCATTGCCGCGCACTTCTTCTCAGCGCGCCCTCTCCCTTGCAAGCTCGATTGCCTCTTTGCCCGTCATAGATTCAATTTCCAATACAAACATACACAGCGCAGCCCACTCCCGTTCCATTTCCCGGTCCCGGTTTTCCTGCGTGTCTTTAGGGGCATATTTTTCCGCAAGCGCATAGATAGCGTTCTTGACCTCCAACTCCTCCGTCAAAATACGGGCCTTTCCAAAGACGATCACGCTTCTGAAATAGGTTGTATATTCCTTCGGCATCACAACATCCTGTTCCACAACGCAAAAGGACGCTTTCGGCTGCCGGGCAATCGCATCCAGCTTATGTCCGGTCTTTGCACAGTGGAAATAAAGCTTATGATCCATGTAGACATAGCTCAAAGGCACCGCATAAGGGTAATCGTCCTCTCCCTGCACGGCTAAAACTCCCGAGGTTGCATTTTGGAGTATCCGGATGCTTTCCTCCTGTGGCAAAAGCTGCTTCTTTCTTCTCATTGCTCTGAACATACGCTCTTCTCCCCTTTCGAATGAAAAATATCCGACGGCGTGTTTTCAACGGTTGGATACCGTTTACCTCTGTGTCAATTAGAAAAAAACCGCAGGAAAAGTATACCATACGGCGTTTTATTTTTCCATCCTTAAAAAGTTCCGGCCCGCAGCCGCGTCCAGCTTGATCCAATCCAGTAGCTCCGTTCTTTTGGCCCGTTTGTCTTTTGGACAGGCCACGTCCACCCGGGTGGGCGTTTCACTATAGGCGTTTAATCTGCCCACCCAGCCGTTGAGTTCTTGAGGCGTGACCGGCGTTTTGTTTTCGTAGGGTTCCCGGAAAGCCCGGAGCAGATCCATGTCCACTATTTCCCAGCTTGCCAGGCTTTCGTAATATTGCTTGTACTTCTCATTCAACTGAGCGTACTGGGCGTCGGAGATAGCAGCAGGACCAACAAAAGCATTGGTCAGTGCCCATTCGGTATCGCCGGTATATTCTCTAAGCGTATTTACCCACCCGTTCATTTGGCCCTGGGTGACCACTGTCGTATCATTATAGGCGCAACGGAAAGCATAAAACAGATCGATGTCTACCGTAACATCCAAATTATCCGCGCTATCTGTCTTTCCGCCATAGGGACGGACACCCGCGCCGAAATTCTCGCCGCGGTAATGGAACTGTGCGACCGGTACCGGTTCCGGCACTTTCAGCGGAATGTAATGGACCGCACCTCTGTCCTGCTGCCCCTCATCTCCGGACAAGGAGGAGAGCATCGGTACGGACATGCCTTGCCTGCATCCCTTTGCGCCGTTGATCACCGGGTCCACCTCATATTCCGAAGTAATAGCGCCGTTGGGATCGGTATAGTTGGAAGGGGTGGAATTTTCCTTGATAATGCCGGGATTGGTTTCATAATTGCTTTCGGGCGAAACGCCACGGGGATTGACTGTGGCAATCCTTTAAAAATCCGTATCCCCGCTGTCTTTTCGGTAGATGTTCCAGGAAATTCCGTCCGGTTCGTCACCCAGGAAACGCCAGCTTAAGAAGATACCATCCTCTGTCTCAGCGGCTACCAAGCCCCGGTCAAGATACTCCAAACTTCGAAGTCGGCTGGATGCAACGGACTGGAAGCCGGAAGCCTCAACAGCTGGTGCCGCGAGGGCGGGTGTTGTGCCCAGAAAGGCGAACATGCTTACCAGGATACAGAATTTGGTTACATGCTTTTTCATTTTACTCCCTCCTTTTTCTCTAACACCGAAGCAATTGACCACAAAAACTACGACGATATCGGATTGCCGCAATAAGACGCCATTCTTCACTTCTGCCAACCCGTTAATCATCATATTATTTATAATTTTCGTCTATAGAATCAATAAAAATAGAATATATTTAAGCGAGATTATAAATATAAGGCGTTAATTTCATATTTCTCCTAATTTCCTGCATAAGCGGTGAAGGGGCTCCCCTAATATCAAATATTTTTCACAAAAGAGAGCCGGTCGATTTTCATTCGACCGGCTCTCTTCCCATCGTTTGCTTCTCTTAATTATCCGAAAATAGTTTATTTCTTCCTGTGAAAAAGAGAAAATCCCTTTTTCTCATACGGCTCGATATGTACGGAGCAAACCTGATAGCCTGTGTCCTCCACAGTTTTCCTCAATGCTTCCTCATCAACGTCCGCTTCCGTCAGCAGGACGGTCTGCCCCTTGCTGTGGGAGGACGTTACCTTCTTGACCGGGAATGCATTTCGGATTGCATCGTTAACATGCGCCTCACACATGGAGCACTGCATTCCGTCTATCTGCATGGTTATCTTCTGCATGACAAACCATCCTTTCTTACGGTTCAATTGCCATTTGCGGCAAACCCTCCAGCAGACGGCGAATTACGGATTTGCAGCCGCCGGTACCGCCGCGGGTTCAACGCCCTCTTCCTCAGCCGGCAAGAGGTTTCTCATACTGCGCAAGCTGATTGCCAGCGTAGAAGTATTGTGCAGCAGCGCGGAAACCGTCGGCTGAATCATACCGCCCATTCCCAGCAGGATCAGGGCGCCGTTGATACCCAAAATCGCTTTATAATTCTGATGAATCCGTTTCATCATGGCCCTGCTCAGCCGGCGCAGCGCCACAAGCCCTCTGAGATCATCCGCCGCTATCGTTATATCCGCGATTTCCCGGGCAATCTCCGCCCCGTCGCTGACGGCAATGCCCACATTTGCCGCCGACAGCGCGGGTGAATCGTTGATTCCGTCACCAACCATGACGACCACCCTTCCGGCCTCCCGCTCCTTTTGAATAAAGCCTGCTTTATCCTCGGGAAGAACCTCGGAATCGTATTCATCCACCCCGACCCTTGCGGCAATGGCCGCCGCGGTGCGTTCACTGTCACCGGTCATCATGACCACTTTTAAGCCTTCTTTTTTCAGCTGCTCAATCACCGGCGCGGCCTCCTCCCGCACCGGGTCCTCGATGCAGATTACCGCCGCCAGTTCCCCATCAATCGCCAGATACAAGTGGGAGTATTCGGTCGGCAGCTGATCGAACCGGGCCTGGAATTCCTTTCGGATTGTGCAGCCCTCATCCTCGAACACAAAATGATAGCTGCCGATTACCACCCGCTTTTCCCCAAGATAGGAGGCGATGCCGTGGGCCACAATGTAGTCCACCTTCGAGTGCATCTCTTCATGCTCAAGCTGTTGTTCCTTTGCTGCACGCACCACCGCCTTCGCCATGGAGTGCGGAAAATGCTCCTCCAGGCAAGCGGCCACCCGCAGCATTTCCGCGGCGCTGCCGTCTGAAAAGGGGACTACCTCTTTTACTGTCGGCCGCGCCTTTGTCAGCGTCCCGGTCTTATCGAAAACAATGGTGTCGGCTGCCGCCAGCGCTTCCAGATACTTGCCGCCCTTTACGGTGATGCGGTAATGGTTGGCTTCCCGAATTGCAGAAAGGACGGTAATCGGCATTGCTAGCTTGAGCGCACAGGAAAAATCCACCATCAGCACCGACAGCGCTCTGGTAATATTCCGAGTGAGAAGCCATGCCAAAACGGTTCCGAAAAAGGTATAGGGCACCAGCCGGTCCGCCAGATGCTCCGCCTTACTTTCCACCGCTGATTTGAGCTTCTCCGATTCCTCGATCATGGCAATGATCTTTTCAAACCGTGTGGAACCGGAGACCTCCTTCACTCGGACGGTCAATTCGCCTTCCTCCACTACCGTTCCCGCGTAAACATAACCGTCCGCTTCCTTTTGAACCGGCAGGGATTCGCCGGTCAGCGAGGCCTGGTTGACCATAGCCTCCCCTGCGGCAACCGTGCCGTCGAAGGGGATTACGCTGCCCATATGGACCACCACCCGGTCTCCCGGACGGACACGGGAGGCGTCGGTGAGAATCTCCTTTCCGTCCTGCAGCAGCCAAACCTTCCCTACATGCAAAGACATGCTCCGCGCCAAGTCCCCCACCGACTTCTTATGCGTCCATTCCTCCAAAATCTCTCCAATTCCCAGCAGGAACATCACCGACGCTGCCGTTTTGAAATCCCCGCGCAGAATGGAAACCCCGACGGCTGCTGCGTCCAGCACCGGGACCTCCAGTCTGCCCTTTGCCAGGCAGCAAAAGCCCTTGCGAAGATATGAAATGGACTTGAGCGCAATATAAGCGGCCCGTACCGGAGCGGGCAGAAGCCATTTGCTGCAGGTGCGCCAAACGACCTTCCAAATCAGCTTTTCCCGATAAGCCGCACTGAGCGCGCGGCCGGAATTCTCCAAAGCACCCTGCGGCACCGCCGCCGTGCGGTAGTCGAACCGCCTGAGCGCTGCAAGCAGCTTGGCCCTTTCCCCAGTATAGACGACGGCCGCATCCGCCGTTTTCTCATACACCTTCGCGCTTACGACCTGATCGAGGTTTTCCAAATAATAAAGCAGCGTATCGGCTTGATGAAAAGACATCCTAGGCTGTACCAGATGAATCCGGATACGTCCTTCGATCTCATGCTTGATGACAAATTTCACGCTGATTCCTCCATGAGAGCGTTTTCCGCCGCCATAGGCCCGCGGCAGAAAAGCGGGGCTGTTTTCTTATGCAGCCCCGCAGTAATCCGCTATTCTTCCTCTTTTTGTTCGGTTTCCTCCATAGCCTGCTCGGCTTCCTGCGCCGCTCTCTTTTCATTGATGAGCTTGGCCTCGGCCAGAATATCCTCCGCGTTTTCCTGAACCGTCGTGGCGGTCTTCATCACGCTCTCCTTCGCGCGCAGCGCCGCCGCCGTACAATGGACATACGCCTTCTTGGCGTCCTTGCTGGAAAGAATCTTGATTCCAGCCGTGCCGAAGAGGACTCCACCCAAAAACAACCCGATTTTCTTCATATTCGATGCACTTATCATCCTAATTTCCTCCTTTTATTTCTGCTTGTATCCGGTGATAAAAAGCATTGCAAAACATACAACCGCCGCCCATGCCCAAAACCGATGCTGTTTCATGCCGCTTCCCTCCTTTTCAAAGGAATGCCTGCCGGTGCCGCCTGCTACGACAGAGAACCGTTCTTTTTTCCAGCCGCCGTTTTGCAAAGCAAGGCGCCGCAGCGGGAACGAAGCCAATCAAAGGCAACCAGGAGCAAAAAGAAGGACAGGACAAGGAAAAACAGCTTTTTGATGAACGTAAACATAAAAAACGTCCTTTCTGTTGCGCCGCAAGCCGGTTGAGTATCTGCCCAACGGCAGATGGCCGGATCTGTACCGCGTAAAAAATTCTTCCTTCAATATGTTAGAATAGACTAACTACAGTAAAATATTAACACCCTTTTTTCGACTTGTCAACGCAATCAAAGGCTATCCATGGAAAAACAGGGGCATATTCCGCATAAATTATCTATAGCCCGTTCAACGGACAAGGGCCGAAGGTGGGTTGCATAGCTATGCACCCCCCTTCGGCTTCCAACGGTCAAACGAGATGATCGGTTTTAGGAATAAGCTTTACTGCTCGGCGTTGCTTTGCAGGTCAAGATTCACATCCCCGTTGTTGACCGAGACAAGAAGGGATTTTTCTCCCCCCTCCTTCTTTTCGGGCAGATTGCTTTCTCCCTTTTTGACTTCGCAGGAGATGGCGAAATCATCATAGCCTCCCACAATCGTTCCGGTTACACTTCCGTTTTTCGCTTGCAGCTCGATG
>CAJFTS010000035.1 GCA_904420015.1 uncultured Clostridia bacterium | reverse complement strand
GCAGCTCGATGGCTGATCCCGCATCCAGCCGCTCGACGGTAATGCTGCCGTTGTTGACCGTAATGGAAGCACGGTCGGTTACAGACAGGGCTGGAAGGCTAAGGTCCTCATTGGTGGTGGAAATCTGAAGCGAGGACAAGCCCTCTTCTGGAATCTGAAGCTGGATGGTACGGTCTTGAAGGGAAGAATTCGTACCGATAAAATCGCTCCACTCCTTGTTTTCCTTTCCGGTCACTACCAAGGTATTGCCGTCGGTCTGCGATATCTCATAGAATTCCTTGTTGTTTTCCCGATAGATAAGGTGAATCCTTCCGTCCTGTGAGGGTTCAATCTCAATCTTCCGATCGGCGACGTCGATTTGCAGAGCCGTAATGGAAGCCTGCGCCGTGTAGCTTTTCTCTTCAAAGGCGGTAGGACTGGCGGAGCACCCCGTCAACAGCCCCAGGCCAATCAGCAGGCACAGCATCCAGGTCAGCGCTTTTTTCATCGTGTTTCCTCCTCGTTTTCTTAGGGTCGATGTTCCCGGTAATGAAATCCCTGCAGGCAGGGATACGAATTCTCCAGAGAACGAAAAAGGCAGCCTTTTTGCAAAGCCGTTCTATTCGGAACAGGGGGCTTGTTTTTTGAGCCGTTCTCTGGTACGATACCGAGTATAAACCTTTGTGTAACACAAAAGTCAAGAGGGGTTTTATGAAAAAACATTTTACCATTGGAGAGGCTGCAAGGATTGCGGATACGACTGCGGAAACCCTGCGCCATTACGACCGGATCGGCTTGGTTAAACCCCATGAGACGGATCCCTGGACAGGATACCGTTACTACTGCGAGCAGGAAATCATCCGGCTCAACACCATTCAGGCGCTGCGCTGTATGGACTTGTCCTTGAAAGAAATCAAGGAAATACTGGAATATGACGATTTGGACAAAATCATCGCTTTTCTGAAAAAGGCGGAGCAAAGCGCGGATGAGAAAATCGCACGGCTACAGTATGCAAAGACCAAAATCGGGCTGGCTCGGTCGGACTACGAGAAAAAACGATCCGCTCCTTTGAACCCCGGCGACATGTTTACCCAGCACATTGCCAAGCGGGTGATCTTGCTGTCGGACACCATGCAGCATCCCTCCCTGGACAACCTGTGGCACTACCACAGCCATTTCTACGATCAAATCGAAGAAAGCCGCAGGGATGCCTTTGCTTTCGAGGACATTGCGGGAATCTATTCCTGCGGCGGCAAATCCCAGCTTTTCGCGCTGTGTCTACGCTACCCGGATACAAGGGGGCTGACCATTCTTCCGGCGGGGCGATATCTGTGTGCGAATTGTACCGAGGAAACCCGTGAAGAAACACTCAAAAGGCTGACCGAAGCGGCGCAGAAGCGCTACGACATTTCCCCAAAGTTTGTAATACAGCTGGTGGTGATTACGGGTATCCTGCAATGGAATTATCAAATTCAAATGTTTCTGGGGAAAAATCAATAGAAAAAGGACCGGCATGGCAGGTGCTATGCCGGTCCTTCTTGAATTGGTAACCGAAAGGTTGGACACCGCCGTACGGCCCTCGCTTCCCCCCCGCCTTTGTATAGGCCTATCGAGTCAGATGAAAGGCGCCAAAGCCGGGATAAACCGCGCTTTCTCCCAGTTCTTCTTCGATCCGAAGAAGCTGGTTGTACTTCGCGATCCGTTCGCTCCGGCAGGGAGCACCGGTCTTGATCTGGCAGGTGTTGAGCGCCACCGCCAAATCCGCAATGGTGGTATCCTCCGTCTCGCCGGAGCGGTGGGAGGCAATGGCGGTATAGCCAGCCTGGTGAGCCATCTTGACCGCTTCAAGCGTTTCGGACACCGAGCCGATCTGGTTGGGCTTAATTAAAATCGAATTGCCGCAGCCAAGCTCAATGCCTTTTTTCAGGCGCTGGGTATTGGTGACGAAAAGATCGTCGCCCACCAGCTGTACCCGACCTCCCAGTTCCTTCGTCAGCAGCTTCCAGCCTTCCCAATCTTCCTCATCCAGTCCATCTTCGATGGAATAGATCGGGTATTTCTCACACAGGGTCTTCCAGTGGGCAACCAGCTGCTCGGAGGTAAACTGTTTTTTGCTCTTCGGAAGGAGATACTCGCCCTTCTTCGTTCCTTTCCATTCGCTGGAGGCGGCATCCATCGCCAATACGAAATCCTTGCCCGGCGCATAGCCGGCCTTTTCAATGGCCTCCATGATGGAAACAATGGCCTCCTCGTCGCTGCTGAGGTCCGGGGCAAAGCCGCCCTCATCGCCTACCGAAGTGGCAAGCCCTTTGGACTTGAGCAGCGCCGCCAATGCATGGTAGACCTCCGTACACCAGCGCAGACCCTCCCGGAAGCTGGGGGCGCCGGTAGGCAGAATCATAAATTCCTGCACGTCTACGGTATTGGCCGCATGGGCGCCGCCGTTTAAAATATTCATCATGGGAACCGGCAGCCGGTTTCCATTGAGGCCGCCCAAAAAGCGGTACAACGGCAGCTGCAGCGAGGAGGCGGCGGCCTTTGCGCTGGCAATGGAGACCGCCAAGATCGCGTTGGCGCCGAGCTTGGACTTGTCCTTTGTCCCATCCGCGTTCATCATCGACCGGTCCACTGCATAGACGTCCGACGCATCCATTCCCTTGAGCACATCTTGAATCACCGTATTAATGTGATTTACCGCCAGAGAAACGCCTTTTCCTCCGTATCGGCTCTTGTCTGCATCCCGCAGCTCCAGCGCTTCAAATTCACCAGTGGACGCACCGCTCGGCACAACGCCGCGGCCGATCGTTCCATCCGTCAAAAGGACCTCCGCCTCCACCGTTGGATTTCCGCGGGAATCAATGATTTCCCGCCCTTTAACACCTGCAATACAAAGAGAATGCATAATTTCGCCCTACCTTTCTAAGCCATTGTTTGTCCTTGCATCCGAAATGGAAGCATATTGATTATGGTTAGTTATAACTAACCTTGTTGCATTATAGCATTTCTTTCTATCAAATACAAGCGGGGACCTCCCCATTCTCTTCGAACGCCGGGATTGGCTTCGCCGCCTCTTTCATTTGGGGGTTCTGTTTGCCGTCGGGCTCCCGGCGGCGCATTGTCCCCTCTCGTCGATGCAGGCGAGCAAAATGCTGACAGCGCTGTCCATGGCGAAGAGGCGTTTTTTCCTCAAACCGTAGCCGTCGGGAAAATCCATCCAAAAAGCCACGGCTCCATCGGGATGATCCTTGCGTACCACCCCGTATGGAAATACAGCTTCCCAATCCACAGAATTCCGCCTTTCTCGTTTTGTTCGTTTCAAGCTAACCTTTTGTGCTGAAAAAAACCGCCCTTTTTCGGCTTATTCGGGTTTTGGATATAATTGTATCGGATCCAAAGATGGATTCCATCCCATCACCCCCATATGGGGAGACAGCGGTATCGAGATCAAAAACAATTTTCGCGGCGGATCTTGATTTTTTTCATGGATGCGTGTATGCTGTTATTGGGTTAGTTATAACTAACCCAATGCAAAAAGGAGGATGGTCCATCGTTTTCTTTCTAAGACAGAAGGAGGCATTCGTATGCGTTGTCAATTGGTTATGATTCGGCATGGAGAAAGCGTTTGGAATCGGGAAAACCGGTTTACCGGCTGGACCGACGTGGACCTATCGGATACCGGCAGAGAGGAAGCGGTGCAAGGAGGCATCCTTCTGAAGGAAGCTGGATTTTCCTTTGATGTCTGCTATACATCCTATCTCAAACGCGCCATCCACACCGCCAATCTTGTGCTCGAGCAGCTCGACGAGGAATGGATCCCAGTTATAAAAACTTGGAATCTCAATGAACGGCATTACGGTGCGCTGCAGGGGCTCAACAAGGCCCAGACGGCCGTAAAATACGGCGAGGAACAGGTTAAGCTCTGGCGGCGCTCCTTTGATATCGCTCCTCCCATTCTCGCCGAAACAGACGAACGCAATCCCGCTTTGCAGGAACGCTATCATGGGATCGGCATCGATTCGCTCCCGCTGACGGAAAGCTTGAAGAATACCATCGACCGTGTTATCCCATACTATGAAAAACAGATCTTAGCGGATATGAAATCTGGAAAACGGGTTTTGATTGCCGCTCACGGCAATTCGCTGCGTGCGCTGGTGATGTATCTGGATCATATGTCGGAAAAGGAAGTTTTGGATTTGAATATTCCGACTGGGGTTCCGTTGGTCTATGAACTCAATGACCAGATGCAGGCGGTGGGGCACCGCTATCTCGGCGACGCCAAGCTCATTGAGGAAAAAATGCTGGCAGTCAAAAACCAAGGGGCTAAGAAAGAAGCATAGCCCCCAAACGGAAAGGAGCAAGCGCAGATGCATTGTACCCGTAATATTACCGATTCTGTCACTTGGGTGGGCGGCTGTGACCGCCGTCTGGCCCTGTTTGAAAACCTCTTTCCCATCCCCAGAGGGGTGGCCTACAATTCGTATTTGATTCTCGATGAGAAAACGGCGCTCATCGACACGGTGGATTCCTCCATCTCCCGCCAATTCTTTGAGAACATCTTTGCCACTCTGAACGGAAGGCCGCTGGACTATCTGGTGGTCAACCATATGGAACCAGATCACTGCGCCAACATCGAGGATCTAATGCTGCGTTTTCCAAATTTGAAGATTGTCGGCAATCCTAAGACCTTTACCTTTATTCAGCAATTCTACGATCTTAATCTGGAGGGCCGCACCGTTACGGTGAAGGAAAACGACGCGCTGTCGCTTGGAAAGCATACGCTGCGCTTTTACTTCGCCCCTATGGTACACTGGCCGGAGGTCATGGTAGCCTATGAAGAAAGCGAGCGGATCCTCTTCTCGGCGGATGCCTTCGGCAGCTTCGGCGCGCTTAACGGGAACCTGTTCAACGACGAGGTGAACTTCGACCGGGACTGGCTGGCAGATGCGCGGCGCTATTATGGGAACATTGTGGGAAAATACGGTCCACAGGTACAGGCGGCGCTCAAAAAGCTGTCCGGCCTGGACATCGATACCATCTGCCCGCTGCATGGAACCGTCTGGCGAAGCGATCTGGGGTATCTGCTGGAAAAATACGATCTTTGGAGCCGGTACGAACCGGAAGAGCGGGCGGTGACGGTGATCTACGGCTCGATGTACGGGGATACGGAGAATGCCGTCGACATTCTAACCGCAGGCCTGGCGGAGGCCGGCATCAAAAATATCGCCGTTTACGATTGCTCGAGCACCCACGTTTCAACGCTGATCGGGGAAATCTTCCGGTGCAGCCATTTGGTTTTAGCTGCACCTACCTACAACAACGGCATTTACCCCGCCATGCTCAACCTTCTGCATGATATGAAGGCCCTCCAGCTGCAAAACCGCACCGTGGCCCTGCTGGAGAACGGCTCCTGGGCGCCCAGCTGCGCCAAGCAGATGCGCGCCTTACTGGAGGAAATGGAACAAATGCGGATTCTAGAGCCGGTGGTCACCATCCGTTCCTCCCTGAAAGGAGATACGCTCGAAAGCCTCTATGCGCTTAAGGACGCTCTCTACGCCTCCCTTACTGAAACCAACTAAATTGATTTTTCCCGTCTTTCCTACCTGAGGGGAAAGGCATTCGTCTTAGAAGAGCTGGGCCAGCCACCCAGCTCTTCCCTTTTCTATAAAAGGTTCTTCTTCTCATTTCTGAGAATAGTACCGCTGATTAAAAGAGATTTCAGAAATGCCGCAGTTTGAACTGAATCGTTTGTGTCAACTTGTTAAAGAGGATATGCAATAAAGGAATCCTGAGCACAAGTCTACAAACCAAGCTAAGCTTTTGAAATCAATGGCAAGCAAATCTATATAGCTTGACAAGAGGGCGTATTGCCATCAACATTGTATATGATTTGCGTTATGAATTTCAAAATAATTAAAGGCTAAAAGATGCATAATACATAGCCGAGAGGTTTCTTAATGGATAAATCCTCGGCTCTTTCTATTTTGGGAAGTTATAAATATTTATTTATTATTATTCAGATTCGTAATATCATTATCTCACCACTAACTGTTTGATGAAATAAGTCGATGGCTGAAAAATCCTTGTATTACAGATCAACTTTTTCAAAGCGTTTTGCAGCGGTCCGATATGCTAATGTAATAATCACTCCATAGCAAATAAAACCTATCGCCAAAATCGGTACCTGAATTATCAAATCCTCTGGTTGATAGCTATCCATCCAAGAAAATGCCGGTATATGGGCGGCGGCTTCTATTGCAACCATCAGCAGTACCATGGGAATTGCCGCAAGAAT
>CAJFTS010000034.1 GCA_904420015.1 uncultured Clostridia bacterium | reverse complement strand
CGGCGTGGACGTCAGCTTCAAGATCGGCGACGCAACGGTAGTAGAGGGCGGCGAGGTCAAGCTGATCAGCGCCGAGATGGATGCGACTGCTAAGGTCAACGAGCCGATGACGGCCACCATTCAGACCTCCACCAACGTGGCGAAGGTCCGTCTCTTCAACGAGAACGGCGTGGGACTTGCGCCCACCAGCTGCACCTACGTGGACGAAGGCGGCGTGCGCACCTGGACCTATGTGCTCAGCGTGGGCAGCACCGGTAACCGCACCTTCACGGTGAAGGTTGCGGGCTCCGACCTGGTGTGGGCGGAGGATACCCAGACTCTTCAGGTCAGTATCTCTCGCTAGAAATCTATAAAAGTGCATCATAAGGGCCCCCGCCGAGTTTTTTGCCCGGCGGGGGCCCTGCAAAATGACCGGCATCAGGCGGGGAATAGCCCCCCTCTGACCGGAATATTCCATAAACAACAAGACCCCGGTAAACACAAGTTTACCGGGGTCTTTGGTGTGGTGACCCATCGGAGATTCGAACTCCGGACACCTTGATTAAAAGTCAAGTGCTCTGCCAACTGAGCTAATGGGTCACAAAGCGACTAAAATATTATAGCAATGGATCAAGGGCTTGTCAAGTAGGTATTCCCAGTTCAGTGGCGAGATATCCGCCTTTATCGGCGTTTTTTATGGATAAATTTAATAAACAGCCAGATAAACAGCACCATCGACGCGCAGTATCCCAGAATGCCGAGGAAGGGAATGCCCAAAATCTGCGGCTGCATCTGTGTGGTGCAGATAAGGCTCGACCCGATCAGCAGGGCTGCGGTAATCATGCCGATGACGATCTTATTGACCATCTTATCCAGTTGATTGAGCGGCTCCTCCGAGCCGGTCAGCTCCAGATTGAGCTTGCTTTGTCCCTTAATGGCCATTTTCAGCGCGTCGGATACCTGGGCGGGAATGTCCAGGGACTTGCGGGAGGTGGCCAAAAAGGAGCGGCCTGCATGCCGGATTTCCCGTTTCAGATCGAATTCCTCCAGCAGACTGCCGGAAAGGTGGTTGGCCATAATTTGAATAAAATTGACCTGCGGACAGGCGCGGCTGAGCACCCCTTCGATGGTGACCACACCCCGGCCCAGCATGGTGATTTGCGCGGGCATGGAGATGTTGTGGTCGGCTGCAAGCATGGTCAGCTCAGTGACCACCTTGCCCAGGTCCATGCTTCCCAGCTCCATGCTGCCGTATTTGGTGAGCATGTCGTCGATGTCGGTGTAGAGGCGGGAATGGTTGATGCGGCCGTTGTGATTGCCGAGGGTAAGGAGAATGTTTTTAAGCTCATATACATCCGAGGTGACAATGGCTTTCACCGCATTGCGGAATAACGCCTGGTCCCTGGCGGAGAGGCGTCCCATCATCCCTAAGTCCAGCCAGACGATCTTGCCGCCCCGTACCCGGATATTCCCCGGATGGGGATCGGCGTGAAAGAATGCGTCGTCGAGAATCTGCTTGACGTAATTTTCCGCCAGCTTCATCCCGATTTCTTCCATATCATAGCCCTGCTTCTCCAGTGCCTTGGTATCGTCAATGGAATACCCGTCGATGTATTCCATCACCAAAAGCTGGGGTGTTGTCAGCTTCCATACCACCTGAGGCCAGCCGATGTAGGCGATCCCCGCGTTGCACTTGGAAAACTCCCGGATGTGATCGGCCTCCACCAGGAAATCCATTTCCTGCTGGGCCACATTCCACATTTCCCGCAGCACCGCCTTCAAATCAATCACATCCCCGGCGGGGCCGCTGACGAAATGAAGCAGCCCCACCGCCTTTTGCATCAAGCGGATGTCCCGGGACATGGTTTCCTTAATACCGGGCCGCTGGACCTTGACGACGACCTCCGACCCGTCGAGAAGGGTGGCCCGGTGTACCTGGGCGATGGAGGCGGAACCGAGAGGCTTTTCGTCGATGTAGGAAAAAATCTCCTCCGGCGGCCTTTCGTACTGCTCCTCCATCACCGCCTTGACCTGTTCGAAAGGAAACGGCTTGACGTCGGCACGCAGCCGGGTCAGCTCGGTACAGTACCGCTCGGGCAGGATGTCGGTCCGCATCGACATAATCTGCCCAAGCTTTACATAGGTCGGCCCCAAATCCTCCAAAATCAGCCGCAGCTTCTCCGGGGTCATTCCCTTGACCAGGCCGTGCTTTCCCATGATCGCCAGCATTTCCTTCAGCCGCTGGCGGGTAGGGTTTTCCTTATTCTTCGTCGTCGGCGCATTCGCACTCATCGGTTTTCTCCATCTCGCTGAGCTTGTTTTTCAGTTCCTCCCGCTCTTGCGGCGTCAGCTTGTCCAAGTTGTTGAGAATATCCTGTGCCGATGGTTCGGCAGGCTCCTCCTTTACCACCGTAACGTGAACGTGCTCCTTGACCGCCTCGTTCACCTTATGCTTGAGCTCTTCGTTGAGCACCTTGCCCTGCTCCACCGTCAGCTCGCCCTTTTTGACAAACTCATCCACCAGGCTGCTCGCTTTTTCCGCCGTGCAGGCCACTGCGCCAATGCCGGCCAACAGGACCTTTTTCATTTCCTGCGTAAAATCCATCGATCCAATCCTCCTTATTATTTGTCGGGACAGGCTTGGTTACCAAAATACAGAAAGGCGCCCGCAAACAAAGCGGGCGCCAACAAAACCTTCGACTGGTATCAACCCGCTGTGGATGGTCCGCGGTATACCGGTATCTGTGTGTTCATTATACCCGTCCCCGCCCGCTTTGTCAAACCTCTTAGGGAACGCCTCCTTTTATTGTACCGAAAACAGGGAAAGGTTATTCGCGGCGGCCGGCGGACGCTTTGAAAATGGACTGAAACCAGCGCAGATCCTCCCCGTTGAAACAGCCGGTGATGGGCAGCAGCAAAACATAAAGAAGCAGGGTAGCCGCAATCTGCTCGATGGCCGTGAACCAAGCTGGCTGGGAAAGAAAATGCGGGATCAGGCGGAAGGAAAGGGATACCGTCAGAGAGGAAAGGGCGGCGCACAGGGCAGGCCGCAAAATCCAGCAGGAAACGTTGAGCTTAATCTGCGACACTTTGACAAGGCGGCTGATGCTCAGCAGCGAGTTGAGTACGTTGCTGAAATACAGCACGATGAGGTATCCTTCCACCCCGCGCATCGGGATCAGCCACCAGATCAGGCCGATGCGGATGACCGAGTCGATGGTATTGGTGCGCAGGGTGCTCAACTGCTCCCCCAGGCCCTTGAGCATGCCGTCCACCACGTTGTCCAAATACATCAGCGGCACCAGGGGTGCGAGCAGCTTGAGCAGGTTTCCGCAGTCCTTGGAATTGTAAATGGCCAGCCCCAGCTCATCGGAGAAGCAGATGTAGATACTGGTCATGACGATGGAAAACAGCAGGGTAATCTGAAAGGCGCGGGAGGCGATAACGCTGATGCGGCGCTTGTTCTTAATGGCGTTGGCCTCGGAAATTTCCGGGATCAGAAGGCTGGTAAAGGAGGAAAGAAAGGCCGCCGGAAAGAAGAGAATGGGCATCACCATTCCCTTAAGCATACCGAACACGGAGAGAGAGCTCTCATTGCTGGCGCCGTGCCGCTTCAGGCCGGCGGGAATCATGGTGTTTTCCAGGGTAATCAGGCCGTTTCGCAGGTAGGAGCTGGCGGAGACCGGCAGGATGATGGCGAAGATCCGTTTGAACACCCCTCGCTTGGTAGGCTGATCGGTTCCGGCCCGGCGTTTTTCCAGGTAGTAGAGAAGAAAGACAAAGAGGCAGGATAGAATTTCAGAGACCACCGACCCGATGACGATGGCGCAGCAGGCGTATTCAAGCGAATCGGGCATAAAAAGGGTGATGACCAGGATGGTGGCGATCATCCCGGCAAACTGCTCGAAAACCTGGGCGGCGGAGGATTTGGCCACCCGCCGTTTGGCGAGAAAGTAGCCGTTAAAGCAGGAGGAGACCGCCAAGAAGGGCAGGGCGAAGGCCAGCACCCGAAGGGAAAGGACGGTGCGGGGATCGGCCAGCCAAAGGGTCCCGATCGGCCCTGCCGTAAAAAAGAGGACGGTGCCTGCCGTCATGCTCAGCAAAAGGCTTAGGCCGATGCATTTGCGCATGGCGTAGCGGGCGGTATTCTCGTTTCCCTTGGCCGATTCCTCGGTGGTCAGCCTGGTGACGGCCAGGCTGATGCCGGAGGTGGACACGGTGATAAACAACATATAGACCGACAGAATGAGCTGGTAAAGCCCCATCCCCTCCGCACCGATTCTGTTGGAGATATAGACCGTATAGGAAATGTCGACCGTCCGCAAAAACAGGGCGGTGGCGGTCATCACCAAACCGCTGATCAGAAACGCTCGTTTTTTCATCGATTCACACCTTCACGATTCCTCCGGTTTTGGTACAAAGGCATCAATCAACTATATGTCCCAACGAGAGCGCTCATGTCAGATTTTTGGGAAGGGCGGGGATTACGGCTGCCACCGATGGGCCTTTAAATCTACCGTATGGTCCGGGCGGAGGGAGACCCCATCCTCCAGCAGCCGCCGTTCCTGCTCTCCCGGCAGGCCGAAGGTTCCCTGCGGGGCCATGCCGCCCAAGCGGTTGACCACCCGATGGCAGGGAACGGAGGGGTCCTTGCACCGGCAAAGAGCACTGCCCACTATCCGGGAGGCCCGCGGGCTTCCTGCCAGAGCGGCAATTTGCCCATAGGTGGCAACCTTCCCTTTGGGGATACGGCGGACGATTTCAAGGACGGCGTCGTAAAAGGTCATACATGGCATCCTTTCTAATGGGAAATTGAAAATCCCGGCTTGATGTGTTACCATGATAGCAAATAACCCTGCCGCCGGCAACCGGCGGCGGAGGAAAGGCGGCAGGCATTATGGCAAACATCGCGGCAGATCTCACCAAGCTCATCGGCAACACCCCCTTGCTGGAGCTTTCCCGTTATGCACGAAAGGCGCAGGCCGGGGCGCGGCTGCTGGCCAAGCTGGAATCCTTCAATCCCTGCTCCTCCGCCAAAGACCGGGTGGGCCTGGCCATGATCGAGGATGCGGAAAGGAAGGGGCTGCTCTCACCCGGCAGCGTCATTATCGAGCCTACCAGCGGCAACACCGGCGTGGGGCTGGCGTTTGTGGCGGCCATTAAGGGATATCCTCTAATCCTCACCATGCCCCAAACCATGTCCCGGGAGCGGATGGCGCTGCTGCGGGCCCTGGGGGCGAAGCTGGTGCTTACCCCAGGGGAGAAGGGGATGAGCGGTGCCATCGAGAAGGCGCACGAGCTTGCAAGGGAGGCGGGAAACGCTTTTCTTCCCATGCAGTTTGAGAATCCCGCCAATCCCGCCGCGCACCGGGCGGGTACGGGGCCGGAAATCTGGCGGGATACCGACGGGAAGGTGGATGTATTTGTAGCGGGAGTAGGAACCGGCGGTACGCTGACCGGCGTGGGGGAGTACCTTCGGGAACAGAACCCGGCGGTACGGCTGATCGCGGTGGAGCCGGCCGGATCGCCGGTGCTGTCCGGCGGGCAGGCGGGGCCCCACGGCTTGCAGGGGATCGGCGCAGGCTTCGTCCCCAAGGTGCTCGACACCGCCCTGATCGATGAGGTGGTGACGGTGACCGACCAGGAGGCCTACACGTCCGCACGGATGCTGGCGAAAACGGAAGGGGTGCTCTGCGGCATTTCTTCCGGCGCGGCCCTGCACGCGGCGGTAGAGCTGTCCCGAAGAGCACAGTACCAGGGGAAAACCATGGTCGTGCTGTTGCCGGACACCGGCGAACGGTATCTGTCCACCCCGCTGTTTGAGGAAGGGTAAGAAAAAAGAAAAGCCGGGAACCCAAACAATCGGGTTCCCGGCTTTTTCCTTGCATGCCGGCGGGAGAGCCGGGAGACAGGGGAAAAGGCCCTCCAGGAAGGCGTCTCAGCAAAAGCGCATAGGAAATCGAAAAAACGCCCTCCTGCATAAGACGGGAGGGCGCAAAGGCAAACTTTTACTTTTTCAGAAATTGGTCGATGATGTATTTGGGGCGCTGCTTGACCTCGCTGTAAATCCGGCCGATGTATTCCCCGATGACCCCCAGGCAAAGCAGCTGAATCCCGCCCAGTAGCCAAATGGACACCACGATGGCCGTCCAGCCGGATACCGCCGCCCCGCACAGCTTGCTGATAAGAGCGTAGAGCAGGGCGATGACGCTGCACACGGCGATGAGAAAGCCCAGCGAGGATATGATGCGGATGGGCTTGATGGAGAAGGAAAGAATCCCGTCCGCCGCCAGAGACAGCATCTTCGACAACGGATACTTAGAAGTCCCCGCCAGCCGTTCATGCCGTTCGTAATAGACCACCGCGCTTTTAAAGCCGATTAAAGGAACGATACCCCGCAGGAAGAGATTGACCTCCTTATATTCGGAAAGGGCCTCAAGCGCCCGGCGGGACATCAACCGGTAGTCCGCATGGTTATAGAGCACCTCTACCCCCATGAGGTTTAAGAACTTATAGAACATCTGCGCGCTTCCCCGCTTAAAGCGGGTGTCGGTCTCCCGGCTTTTGCGCACGCCGTAAACAATGTCGCAGCCATCCTCATAATGGGTGAGGAATTCGTCGAGCACCTCAATGTCGTCCTGCAGGTCTGCATCCAGGGAGATGGCGCAGTCGCACAGCTCCTTTGCCGCCAGCAGCCCCGCCAGCAGTGCATACTGATGCCCCCGGTTGCGGGAGAGCTTGAGGCCGCAGACATAGGGCGAGGCTTCATGCAGCCCGGCGATCAGCTCCCAGGTTTTGTCCCGGCTGCCGTCGTCCACAAAGAGCAGCCGGCTTTCCTTTGAGGCGAGCCCCTTTTGGATCAGCTGCTCGAGCTTGGCGATCATCCGCTTGGACGCCTCCGGCAGCACCTCCTCTTCGTTGTAGCAGGGAATGACAAAGTAAACCACCGACAAGCCGTTCACTCTCCTTTCTTTTGAGGCGGTTCCTCCTCCTGGTTAAGGGTGGCGGTATCCGCCGAGGGATCTTCGTTTACCGGATTTCTATCCGCTTGGTCCTCTAAGGGGACTGGAACCTTGCCCTCCGTTTCCTCCTTCGAAGAAGGGGAAAAGGGCTGGGAAGCCAAATCGCCGAGATCCACCATTCTCTCTTCCCCGGGGGATTTTTCCTCCGCAGCCGGTTCTCGAACGTCCTCCTCAAATTCCGGGAAAACGATGGAGACGTCCTTGAGATAATAGTCATACTGGATCCCACTCCCGTTTTCGCCGGGAACCGGAAGGTCGCGCAAGAAGTCGTCGGATTCCTCTTGCATTTCCGCCAGCCGCCGGCGTTTGCGCCGGTCAAGGGCACCCATACCGAAGAAGTACAAAAGGAACACCACCGCAGCCGTACCGGTTACCGTCACCCCGGCCAACAGGCCGGGCGTCCTGTAATGGAAGCGGATGGTGATGTTTTCCCCAGCCGGGCAGCGCACCGCCATAAAGCCGATGTTGGCCTTTTCGATTTGCACCGGCTGGCCGTTGACCTCCGCCGTCCACCCTTCCTCCCAGGGAACGGTGAAAAAGACCAGATTCTCCCGGTCTAAATCGATGGTGGCGGTAAAGCCGAGGTTGTCGTATTCGAAGGTCTTGCAGGAGGTCTCGGCCCGGTCCGCGCAGTATTCCTCCAGCCCGGCGTCCGACATGGACAAAGGAGAGGAGACGTCGTAATGGGACAGGATATCCTGATTGCGGGCGATTCCCTCTTCCTCTAAAACCATAGTGGCCAGCAGCAGCCGCTGCTGGGCGGCGTCGGATCGGTTTACAAATTCCTCCCGGGTGATGTAGCTGTCATAGGTAAAGCCCATCGGGATATAGTTGCGATTTTCGTAGACGTAATAGCCGTTCTCCCAATTGCGCAGATCGTAATGATAGTAATCCTCATCTTCCGGCCCCATTTCCTGACGGTTGAAGAGATATTTGACCGAAAGAAAGCACCGCAGATCGTAGTACCGCTTTTCCGGACGGCTTCCCACATCCCGGGTAACCCCCACCTCCGGGTAAAATTCCATAATGGAGGCGGGCACAATGCTGTGGAAGGCCTGGATGGTGGGAATCTGCCAGAACATGCCTTGGTTGTCCATCCCCAGGTTTTCCCCGTCGAGCACGTCGATGCGGTAATTGTCCTCCCGCGGGATGGTGATGTCCTTCCCGCCGTTGAGGCTATAGGGAATGATGAAGTCCCGCGAATCGGCCAGGCTGGTTTTCCCCAGGGCCAGCAGATAGACCGAGTAAATCACGGAGATCGCCACCACCGTGGCGGTAGTGGCCCGGCAGAAGCGCCTGGGATCCTTTCGGAAGCTGCGGATAAGCAGCCCCAGCAAAACCAGGCTGACCACCGCAATGGCCACGTAAATCCAAAACCGGTCCGGATAGTTCATCAAGCCGTAGGTTTGTTCCTCTCCCTTGTCCACCGAGGCGGGAAGGAAGCCGATGAGAAGGGCGAACCCTGCGGTAAAGCCGGCGGTAATTTTAATGCCGGTGGCGTAATTCTTCCGGTTCTGCTCCATCGAAATGGTGGTGGCCAGGGCCATCATCAGCACGAGCATATAAAACCACCGGGCGTAGTAAGAGCTGTTGAAGAGGAAGAAGGCGCTGTTGAAGAGGGGAACGAGCATCATCACAAAGAGGGTGCCGAGAATCCGCTTGAGCCAGTGCCCCCGGCGGTAGGACATGAAGGTAAAGACGCCGCACATGGAGAAAAGGGGAAGCCATGCCGCCACCGAACCCCACTTGGCCTCTGAATCGGGGAAGAAGTTGGGCCTAGCGGGGATATCCGGCGGGAAGAAGAAGGATTCGATAATCAGCCCGTACCGCTGCACCCACCCGTAGAAGAGGGCGGAGAAGCCGGTGAAATGCTGGTCGGTACGTGGATTGGAAAGGACCACGAGCACCGAGGGAATCAACAGTACGGCGCTCAGCGCTACCCCCAAGACCGCTTCAAACGCCAGCCAGAAGAATTTCTTGAGGTGGATGGACCAGTCCTTGGAGGGCAGACGCAAAAACCAGTATATTATGACGAAAACCACTTCCCCCGCAAAGAAGAAGTAATTGACAAAGCAGTTTAGGAACACCGCCAGGCAAAAGACGCCCCGCCTGCCGTTTTGCATGAACTCCTCCAGCCCGATGAGCAAAAGCGGGAAAAAGGCGATGGCCTCGTGAAAATGGTTGAAGAAAATGTTGTAGGTGGTAAACCCGGAAAAGGCATAAAGGAGCGCGCCGATGACGGCGTAATCCTTATTGCGCACAAAGCGGGCAAGATAGGCGTAGGAGGTCAGGGCGGCCACCGCCGTTTTCAGCACCAGCAGCGGCGCCATCAGATAGGGGACGATCTCGCTGGGAAAGGGGAGGGTCAGCCAGAAAAAGGGGCTGCCCAGGTTATAAAAGCTGTAGGAGCCGATGAAGTTGGCGCCGAGATCGGTGGTGGGGCTCCAAAAAATATTTCCCTCCCGGATGGCGTCGTGGGTCATCTGGTAAAAGGGAATCTGCTGAACGTTAAAGTCCCCGTAGTAAATAAAATACCCCTGGTCGATGATAACAAAGGGCAAAAAGATGACGGCCGCCGTTCCCAGCGCAATCAAAAAGACCCGCAGATACCGGTTCGGCTCTTTGACAAGAGGGGATGCCTGCATAATGGTTGACCTCCCTAATCCTTCATGTTTTCCGTATTAAGCCCAGCCAAAACCGGGGCAGGCCCGGCGGTTTGTCCAGAATTTCGGATACAAGTATTCCTATTATACCATGGTCAACGGGGCCCGGCAATTCTTTTTGGGCGCAGAACAGCAAAAAGGAACTGTATATTTGCTTTTCTTCTGAGAATGTGGTAGAGTAATGCCGAAAATCTTCCCTGAGAAGGGGAATAGCATCCGGGTAGGAACCCGTCCCAGCCCTAAGCCGGCGCGGAAGAAGGAGGAGGATTATGGACATCGCGGAGCTTTGCCGCAGGGTATTGGAGCTGGGCGCCACCGGTGCAAGCCCCATCTCTCTCCTTGGGGTGGAACCGGACCCGCAGTTTCGCGATCTGTGTGCGCTCAACTACTGCGGCCGGTATGCGAAAAGCTGGACCTGTCCGCCGGGCTGCGGAACTTTGGAAGAATGCGCCAGGCGGCTGAAGGCGTATCGGCAGGCGGTGGTGGTACAACTGATCCATCCGCTGGAGGACAGTTTGGATGTAGAGGGGATGACGGAGGGACAAAAGGCTTTTGACCGGCTGATGCAGCGTATCCAAAAGGCGGTGAAAGAGGCTCGTCCCGACGCGCTGCTACTGGGCGCCGGGTCCTGCTCGCTGTGCCAAGCCTGTACCTATCCGGACGAGCCCTGCCGGTATCCGGAGTTGGCCATCCCGTCGGTGGAGAGCTTTGGACTGGACGTGCAGGCCCTGACCGAAAAAGCCGGGCTGCCCTGCTCCTGGAGCGGGCCGAGGGTGTATTACTGCGGCTTAATCTGCCTGCGCGGGGAGCAGGAGGACGGCTGACTGGGTTCGCTTCTAGTTTCAGCGGGCTTTAGGCCGGGAAAACACAGCTGCAAATGGGCAAAGGGAGACGGCGGCTCAAACCGGTTTTGGACAGGCATTTGAAATTGGGGAAAGAACGCGCGGGAAAAAAGAAACTTTTTTGAAAAAAGGGCTTGCAATTTGTAAAAGCCTGTGATATAGTAATATGCGTCGCCTCTGATAAGAGAAACGACACATCGGTTGGTGTTAATGACGATGAGGGTCCACCCGTTCCCATTCCGAACACGGTAGTTAAGCTCATCGGTGCCGAAGATACTTGGCTGGCGACGGCCTGGGAAAATAGGACGATGCCAACTCAATAAAAGCCT
Organism: uncultured Clostridia bacterium; assembly: GCA_904420015.1. Lineage (GTDB taxonomy): Bacteria > Bacillota > Clostridia > Oscillospirales > Acutalibacteraceae > Solibaculum_A. Next base: position 2,202 of record CAJFTS010000034.1, on the reverse strand, counting down.
CATCCGAAAGGATGAGGCTTTTTCTTGTTTTGCAGGGGAATCACTGGCTCTGCCGGTGGAGATGTCCCGCAAAAAAGCGTTCGCTTTGGGCATCGAGGGAAGCGAGCTGTTAACAGCCAGCCTAACGGTGACGGAAGGCTTTCGGTTAAAATGGGGATTCGCCTGTTTACGGGGTGCGGGGCAAGTGATGCAAGGGAAATAAATTTCCGTGCGTCTTGAGACGCTTGCTGGGAATAAGCCCTGAAAGGGCTTACTTCAAGCCTCCGGCTTTGCCGGTGGAGGTACCCTTCTTAGGGCTGGCAAGGACTGCCCCCTCTGGGGCCTGTGATTCCGCTGGTTTACTGTCGGTTTCGATTGCCGGCAGGGAAAAGCCGCGCCGGCTCTGCCGGGGGATGAAAAAGCCTCGGCATAACGATTATGAAGAGGAATCGGCGTATGGGCTGCGAAAAGGGACGGCTCTCTTGTCCCGGTTACGCCGAAATCGAAAGGGTGGAGTACGTCCCCCTTGATGATGGGCTGTCAGGCCGGGTGAGGGGATGGGACCTCTATATCCCCTTGAAGGCGGCAAGCTCTGCCTCCTCTAGCATCTGCGAGAACCCTTTCTTTGGCGGAAAAGATAGGCCGCCGGAAGATGCCCGCAGAAACGCATGGAGCGGAGGAAGGGTTCTGACTTCCGGCCTGCGGTTTCGGAACACTGCCTCTGAAACGACGGCCGCCTGTTTTTGAGCTTCAGGGATATGTGTTCGTTGAAATGGTCACCGTCTATAAAGGGACCTGCTTCTGACAGGTTTTTGCCCGTCTTGGCCGCAGAAGCTTCCGGCATCCCTTAAAAAGCAGAATGGGGAAAAGATGTTGAGATATGAATACCGTTTCGCTGACAGCGGGCGAAGGCGCCCGGCCTACTCCATCGCCGTGGCGGCCTGCCCGTCTCAAAAACCACGGCCGTGGGATGGGCGCAAAAAGGGCGGACGGAGATCGAAAAAAGGGGCGGCAGAGAGCGGACGCGGCGGATTTTGTTTGTTTTATCTTCAAACAGGATATCCTAGAAAGAGAGGAGGAGAGTCAAATGAAGCGAGTTGCAGTGTTGTTTACCGGCGGCACCATCGGCAGCCGGACATTAGACGCCCAGACGCTGGATTTAGGAAAAGTACCCTATACCTTATTGACCCAGTACCAGGAGGAATGCCCCCGGCAACCGGTATCCTTTCTCACAGGGGAACCGCTTCAGCTTTTGAGCGAAAATATGCATCCGCAGCATTGGATCGCCATGGCCCGGGCGGTGCGGGCTCTGCCTTTGTTGGAACTGGCGGGTGTGATTCTCACCCACGGGACGGATACCCTCGCCTATTCGGCTGCGGCCCTGTCCCTGCTGCTGTGCGACCTATCCCTGCCGGTGCTGCTGGTGTCCAGCCATTATCCCCTGGAGGACGAGCGGCAGAACGGGCGGCAAAATTTCCGCGCCGCAGTGGATTTTATTTTGCAAGCCGGCGCTCCCGGAGTGTATGTCCCCATCTGCCAGCAGGGGGAGACCCATTACCACGAGGGGAGCCGGCTGATGCAAGCCCAGGGGCTCACCCACCTGTTTTCCAGCGCGGGCGGCCCGGCCGGAAGATGGGAGGCGGGAAAGGTCTCGCTGTGGCGGAAGGCCCCTTCCCCCGCCTGCCTTCCCTTCGGCCCAGACCCAAAGGCCAGCGGGGAGATTGTGACCATCCTGCCCCATCCAGGGCTCCAATACCGTTATTTTTCCTTCGCGGATCACCCGCCCAAGGCGGTGCTTCATCTGCTCTATCATTCCGCCACCGCCTGCACCCTCTCGCCCTTCGGCCCCGGTTCGGACGCCGCCGCCTTTGTGCGGGACTGTACCCGGCGGGGAATCCCCGTCTACCTAGCTCCTATCGCCGGGAAGGCGGGCCGGTATCCCTCCACCGGCATCCTGGAACAGGCCGGGGCACTCCCTCTTTACAACCAGACGCCCGAAGCGGCCTACGCTCGTCTTTCCTTGGCCTACGGGACCTTTGAAAAAGACCCGGCCGCCGCCCGGCAGGCCGCCCTTTCAGGGAATGAAACCCGTGCCCTCTCGTGAAGAATGGAGGCGCTTCGCGTGTGATGCGCGGCCGCGCTCCTTCGCGGGCGGCTAGCGCCGGCCCACTGCGCCGCTGGCGCGCCCGGGGTCGGGGCCTGGCGGAGCCATACCGGGGGCGT
>CAJFTS010000033.1 GCA_904420015.1 uncultured Clostridia bacterium | reverse complement strand
CGTAGATGGTGTTGTTCATGCAGATGTGGAAATAATCCGCATCCTTGTCAAAGGTAGCGGGGTCAAGCTTCGGGATATAGGAGAAGGTTTTATCGGCAGAAGAAGCGACGGTGTTGACCGTGCCATAACGGGCTGCTTCAGCGGCCGCCTTCTTTGCCCACTGGCCGGTGATGACGTAATCCGCCTTGCCCGAGCCGTTCATCAAATTCAGCGGCACCATGGCAAACTGGGAAGACGCGCCGCCCTGTAAAAAGAGGACCTTATAATTGTCCGGAATCTGCATGATTTCACGCAGGTCCGCCTCAGCGGTCTTAATAATGGCGTCGTAGACCTTCGAGCGGTGGGACATTTCCATCACCGACTGGCCGGACCCCTGATAATCGAGCATTTCGCTGGCGGCTCTCTGAAGAACCTTCTCCGGAAGAATGGAAGGCCCTGCCGAAAAATTGTACACTCTGCTCATCTGATTACCTCCATACTGATGTGTTCCGATCAAAGACGGCTTCCAATAAACACCGCAGGGAAACTGCCTTGGGTGCGAAACGATATTACTTATCATTTTATCGGTTTCGGCAACATTCGTCAATCCATTTTCGGATGTTTTTGCATTCTTTGTCACAAAAATAACGAACCTGTCGGATTTGTCTATGATTTTGAAATAAATATCATGAATTTTGTGCGAAAAGCAAGAAAAGGGTTTGCAATTGTATGGGAAAAATGGTACAATGAATACACTTGTATGTAACCGGCAGCTGTTTTTTATAAAGCCTGCCGCAGCCGCCTGTAAAAGCCGGCGGCCGATTTGCATCGCGCTACTTCAAATCTAGGAGGAAGCTGTATGGTTGTTCGCGACATTATGGAAATCTTAGAGGCCGATATCATTTGGGCCAGTGAAACCGGTCTTGCGGCCGAGGTACACACCGCCTGCGGAAGCGATATGATGAGCGACGTGCTGGCCTTTGTCAAGGACCAGTCGGTGCTGCTGACGGGGCTGGTCAACCCCCAGGTGGTGCGCACGGCCGACATGATGGAGATGCACTGTATTGTATTTGTACGCGGCAAGGTGCCGGACGATTCCATTATTGAGCTGGCCAAGGAGCGGGACATCGTGCTGCTCAAGACCCGGTTTCGTATGTTTACCGCCTGCGGCCGCCTCTATCAGCGGGGGCTGAGGGGAGGCTGTGAAAAGGAATGAGTCAAGCGTTACACTTGCATTACGACGTTCCGGGGGATGATTTTACCCGGGCGGGGGAAGCCTCCGGCGCGGTCAAGCGCAAATTAAAGCAAATGGGTTTTAACCCGTCCGCCGTCCGGCGGGTGGCCATCGCCATGTATGAAGGGGAGATCAATATGGTCATCCACGCAGGCGGCGGCGAAGCGGATGTGGAGATCGAACCGGACAAGATCAGCATTGTTCTCGCCGACCATGGGCCCGGCATCCCGAATGTGGAGCTTGCCATGAAGGAAGGGTGGTCCACCGCGCCCGACCATGTGCGGTCGCTGGGATTCGGCGCGGGGATGGGGCTGCCCAATATTAAAAAATACACCGATGAAATGCGCATTGAAACCGAGATCGGCAAGGGGACAAAGGTATTTATGGTCATCCTTGTCTAATAAGCAGGGCCTTTTTCCAGAGAAACGAGGTGATTCCGATGGATCGTTTTTTTCATTCGGTTACATTGGATAAAGACAAATGCAAAGGCTGCACCAACTGTATCAAGCGCTGTCCCACGGAAGCCATCCGGGTACGAAACGGCAAGGCGGTCATCACCCCGGAGCGGTGTATCGACTGCTCGGTTTGCATCCGGGTGTGTCCTTATCATGCGAAGAAAGCCAAGTCGGACCCGCTGGAGATGATGAAAAACTTCCGGTATAAAATCGCCCTTCCGGCGCCGGCTTTATACGGGCAGTTTAATAATTTGGATATCATCGATATTGTGCTGACCGGCCTGAAGATGGTAGGCTTTGACGAGGTGTTCGAGGTGTCGCGGGGGGCGGAAATGGTATCCGACGCTACCCGGCGTCTGATGGCGGGCGGCACGCTGCAAAAGCCGGTCATCAGCTCGGCCTGCCCGGCGGTGGTGCGGCTGATCCGGGTGCGCTTCCCGGATCTGTGCGACCATGTGCTCGCCCTGCGCGCGCCGATGGAGACCGCGGCCCGGATGGCGCGTGAGGAGGCGATGAAAAAGACCGGCCTTCCCTCGGAGGACATCGGCGTTTTTTTCATTACCCCCTGCGCGGCCAAGGTCACCGACATTAAGGTGCCCATCGGCATTGATAAATCGTCGGTGGACGGGGCCATTGCGATCAGTGAAATCTATCCGCAGCTGGTGGGCTGCATGAATAAGGTGGAGGAGCCGGAAGCCATCTCCAATTCCGGCGTCATCGGGGTCAGCTGGGCCGGCATCGGCGGCGAGGCGGCGGCCCTGCTCAATGAGAAGCATCTGGCGGCCGACGGGATTGAAAACGTCATCAAGGTGTTGGAGGATTTGGAGGACGAGCGTTTAAGCGAGCTGGATTTCATCGAATTAAACGCCTGCCCGGGCGGCTGCGTGGGGGGCGTGTTCACGGTGGAAAACCCCTATGTGGCCCAGGCGCGCATCCAGCGGCTGCGCAAGTACCTGCCCGTATCCTGCAACCATCTGCCCGAGGGACAGGTGCCGGAGCGGATGAAATGGACCGGCGAGCTGGAGTTTGCGCCGGTGCTCAATTTGGCGGACAATGTGGAGGAAGCCATGAAGCGGATGAGCATGGTCGAGGAGATCACCGACCGGCTGCCGGGGCTTGACTGCGGTTCCTGCGGGGCGCCCTCCTGCCGGTCGCTGGCGGAGGATATCGTGCTGGGAGAAGCCAAGGAGAGCGACTGTATTTTCAAGATGCGGGAGAAAATCCAGGTGATTGCCGACCAGCTGATCGAGATGGAAGGGTATCTGCCCAAAAACCGGGAGTCTGCCGGGAAGGAGGAAGAGGAATGACGGTGGCACAGATGGCGCAGCTTTTGGATTTGAAGCTGGCGGCGGGAAAGGAAGGCCTTGACCGGCTGGTGACGGGGGGATACTGCGGCGATCTGCTCAGCTGGGTGATGGGCCGGGCCAAGGAGGACGATGTTTGGATTACCGTAATGGGGAATTTGAACGCCATCGCGGTGGCGGTGCTGGCGGACGTGTCCTGTATCCTGCTGTCGGAAAGCGCCGTGCTCGATGAGGACGCCCGGCGGAAGGCGGACGAGGAAGGGGTAACGGTATTGCAGAGCGACCGGCCCACCTACGATCTGGCCGTTGCAATTGGAAGGCTGCTTTCATGAATGCAAGGTATGATTTTCACATGCATTCGGTCCTTTCCCCCTGCGGCGACGAGGATATGACGCCCAACAACCTGGTGAATATGGCGGCCCTGCAGGGCTATGATGTGATTGCCCTGACCGACCACAATTCCTGCCTCAACTGTCCGGCCGCCGTGAAGGTAGGGGAACAGGCGGGGGTGCTGGTCATCCCGGGGATGGAGCTGCAAACGGCGGAGGACATCCATATGGTTTGCCTTCTGCCGGATTTGGAACGGGCGCTGGAGCTGTCGGGATTGGTACGCGAGGCGATGCCGCCGATCCCAAACCGGCCGGAGGTGTTTGGCCCCCAGCGGATTCTGGACGAAAACGACGAGCAGATCGGGGAGGAGGAAATCCTCCTGGTCAACTCCTGCCGGTACTCCCTTACCGAGGCGGCCCGGCTGGTGCGGGAGCTGGACGGGGCCTGCTTCCCGGCTCATATCGACAAGCCGAGCTTCAGCGTCCTCGCGGCGCTGGGCGAAATCCCGCCGGAGGCGGAATTCACCGCGGCGGAGGTAAGCGGCCGCGGGGACGTCCCCGCCCTGCTGAAGGCCCATCCGGTTTTGCAGAACATGCGGATTTTACGGGATTCGGACGCCCATTATTTGGAACAGATGCCTGAACCAAGGGAGTTCCTTCCAGTCCCCCGATTGACGGCGGCGGACGTCATTGCTATAATAATGGAAAAGCGGTAGGCTGAGATCCAGGTAAGAACGTGTTCTTACCTGGTTTTTTGTCCGGAAAAGCGCACATAGAGGCCCCGGGCGCAAGAGCAGGGCATGGCTTTTGTCCGGGAGCCGTTTGGAAGGAACGTGCAGACAGGGAGGGAAACGGATGGGGATGCTGGAGCAATGGTGGGACGAGCTGAGCGGCGTATTGCCTCTCCTGGTCTTTTTTCTGCTGCTGGGGGTGCTGGCGGTCATCCTGCTGATCTCCCTGCCGCCTCTTTTTCGCCGCCGGCGGGAGGCGAAGGAAGAGGAGGACGGGTACGACCTGGGCCTGCGGACCCTTCCCTACGAGATCAACCGCAATTTCCTCACCCCGGCGGAACGGCGCTTTTACCGGTATCTGGACAGCTATATCGGCGGGCGGCTGGCCCTATTCGCAAAGGTTTCCCTGCGGGACGTGTTTCAGGTGAGCCGGTCGGCGGGGCAGGAAACCCTCAGCTACTTTAACCGGATCAACCGCAAGCATGTGGATTTCCTGCTCTGCGACCCCAAAAGCTTTGCGCCCTTATGCGGCATTGAGCTCGACGACAGCAGCCATCAGCGGGCCGAACGGCGGGAGCGGGACAAGCTGGTCGACCGGGTGTACGAGAATGCGGGGCTGCCCTTATGGCATGCGACCATTGAGCCGGAATACACCGTATATTATTTTGACGATGCGCTCGGCTTCCTGTTTGAGGATGCGGAAGGAGAGGACGAGGAATGAAAAAGGCAAACAGGCTGCCGCCCATCGGCTTGCGGATCGTCAAATCCGCGATCGCGGTCTTTTTGTGCTTTGCCGTCTATCTGCTGCGCGGGCAGGGAATGCCCTTTTATTCCGTCATTGCAGCGGTGCTCTGCATGCAGCCGTATGTTTCAGGCAGCATCAAGGTAGCCCTTAACCGCACCGTGGGGACCTTTATCGGCGGTATTTTCGGGATGCTGGTGCTTTTGTTTGAACAAAGCTGCCTGCCGCACGACCTGCCGGTGCTGCAATATGCGGTCATTTCCCTGGTGATTATTCCGCTGATCTATATTACCCTGCTGGTCAAGAAATCCTCCGCGTCCTACATTACCTGTGTGGTGTTTATGTCCATCACCGTATCCCACGGAGCGGACGTCAACCCCTATCTGTTTGCGGTGGACCGCATGGTCGACACTTTGATCGGGATCGCTGTTTCCTTGGGGGTAAACTCCTTCCACCTGCCCCGGCATAGGGATCGGGGGCTTTTGATGGTGGTGGAGGATGCGGCCCTCCTTAGGGAGGGGGCGATTCCCTCCTACTGCAAGGTGAAGCTCAATCAGATGGTTGGAAGGGGCGCGTCGATTGTCCTTTCCACCGCCCGGACGCCTGCTTCCCTGCTGACGAAAAGCGAGGGGGTGGAGCAAAAGCTTCCGGCCATCGTCCTGTCCGGCGCGGCCTTGTTCGACGCGGCGGAAAAGACCTATCCTCATACCGTCCCCCTGGATACGCAGGCCGCCCAGCAGGCTCTGGCCGTTTTGCAGGAGCATGGGCGCACGCCCTTTGTCTACACCGTGATTCATGAGGTGCTGCATATCTTTCACGGGGATTTTACCGCCGCCGAAGAGGAGGAATTCTACCATTCCATGCGCACCCTTGCCCATCAAAGCAGCGTATACGGGGCGCCTCCGAAGGAGGCCGCGCCCCTTTGCCTGATGACGCTGGACACCGAAGAGAACATTGCCCGGCTGAAAAGGCGGCTGGAAAGCGCCCCTTTTTCTGCGTCCATCCGTGTGGATGTGCTCGACGACACCGCCCATGACGGGCTTTCCTTTCTGACCGTGCGGGACCGGGAGGCGACGCGGGAGAAGGCGGCCAAATGGCTGTGCAGGCAGAAGGGGCTGCGCTCTGTTTTTCAGGTTCAATGGGCACAGGGGAGAATCCGGGCGGCTGAGAAGGGGTACCCCGATCCATTCCCCTCCCGGCCGGAGGAAGCGGTAAGACAGATGGAGAAGCGGTTTTATCAAAAACGCCGCCCGGCTACAAGAGGGGATTGACGGTTTGGCCTGAAGGGCCGGCCTTTCACGCGGCGGCCGGTATCGGCGGGAAAAGGCGAAGCTTGCAAGGAGGCTTTTTCGGATGCATCCAAACTTAGCGGCAATCTCGTGCCGCCCAGTGCTTCTGATACAGTATTTTCCATAAAATACCATTCATCTTTGCAATCCCTCACAAAGCCTTGGCTTAACGGGATTCACAGTTGTATTTTGTGCCGCTATCTTTGATGGACCCGAGAAAAAGGCAGCCCATCATTTCCCTCGGCTTTTGCAATGGCTGCTTGGCGGGACGGCGGGTACGTTTGTGCACAGTGGAGATCGGGGGCGGCTTTCGTTCAAAATAAAAGCGGCGTGCACGTTTTTTGTGCACGCCGCTTTTCCGTTTCTCAGGCGGATTTTAATTTCTCTTTTCCATGTCGTTCCTGCGGATGACGTTGCGCTGGATTTTGCCGCTGATGGTTTTGGGAAGCTCGTCGACATATTCCACCACACGGGGATATTTGTAGGGAGCGGTGACCTTTTTAACATGGTCCTGCAGCTCCTTCGTGAGGGCGTCGGAGGGGGAGAAGCCCCGGGCCAGCACCACCGTGGCCTTCACGATCTGCCCGCGGACCGGGTCGGGCACCGCCGTGATCGCGCATTCGAGCACAGACGGGTGCTCGAGCAGGGCGCTTTCCACCTCGAACGGGCCGATGCGGTAGCCGGAACATTTGATCACGTCGTCGTTGCGTCCGACGAACCAATAATACCCGTCCTCATCCCGCCAGGCCATATCTCCGGTGCAGTACACCCCGTCGTGCCAGCAGGCGTCGGTAATCTCCGCATCCTTCCAGTAGCCGCGGAACAGGCCGGTGGGATGCTGTTTATCGGTGCCGGTGATGCAGATGGCGCCGGTCACGCCGTCCTCGCACTCGTTTCCGTCCTCATCGAGCAGCTTGATGCCGTAGAGAGGCGCGGGCTTTCCCATCGAGCCGGGGCGCACCTGAATCCACGGGAAATTCGCCAGAAGCACCGAGGATTCCGACTGGCCGAAGCCCTCGTGCAGCTCCAGCCCCGTGAGCTCTTGGATCTTTTTATAAACCTCCGGGTTCAGCGGCTCCCCTGCGATGCTCGCATGCTTGATGAAGCTGAAGTCGTATCCGGACAGGTCCTCCTTTATCAAAAAGCGGTAGATGGTGGCCGGGGCGCAGAAGGTGGTGGGCTTGATGCGCTGGATGGCTTCCAGCATGGAATGGGGCTTAAACTTTTCCGTGTCGTAAGCGCCGATACAGGCGCCGCAGATCCATTGGCCGTAAATTTTGCCCCATGCAAACTTCGCCCAGCCCGAATCGGTCTGGGTCATGTGGATTTTGCCGTCCTGCACGCACTGCCAGTATTTGGCGGTGACAATATGCCCCAGCGGGTAAGCGTAGTCATGCCAGACCATCTTGGGCATACCGGTGGTGCCGGAGGAGAAATAGATGAGCATCGGATCGCTGTTTTTTGTCGCCGCGTCGCCGGTGGGGCGAGGGAACACGTCGCTGGCGGAGTAGAGCTCTTTACAGAAGTCCACAAGGCCCTCATGGGGATGGGTGCCTACCGTGGCGACGGTCTCCAAGGTCTGACATTCGTCGATGGAATTCTTGATATGGTCGAGAACCACGTCGTCGTCCACACAGACGATCATCTTTACCTGCGCCCGGTTGCAGCGGTAGACGATGTCCTTGGGGGTGAGCTGGTAGGTGGCGGGGATACATTTGGCGCCCAGTTTCATCAGCGCCACCATGCACATCCACACCTCCGGGCGCTGCTTTAAAATGAGCATCACCACGTCGCCCTGTTTGATGCCGTGGGCGGCGAAAACGTTGGCCGCCTGGTCGCTGTGCCGCTTCATGTCGCCGAAGGTAAAGCGCTTCATATCCCCGGCGTCATTGGTCCATACCAGCGCCGGCTTTTCCGGGTCGATCCGGGCCCATTCGTCCACCACGTCGTAGGCGAAGTTGAAGTTCTCCGGAACCACACAGGTGTAATGTTCAAAAAAATCCTCATACGATTCAAACTCGGTACGAGGACAGTACCGTTTTAATAATTCACTCATATTTTATCCTCACCATTATTCTTGGATTACCGTCAAAAAGGTGGCCGGCGCTCCCACCGCAGTCTGCGAATGGGGCAACTGCGGGTTAAAGTAGATGCAGTCGCCTTCCTTGAGCAGGTACTCCCGCGCGCCGACGGCAACCTTCACGGTTCCCTTCAATACATAGTTGAATTCCTGTCCGCCGTGCACCGCCAAAGGAGGCGTTTCGTTGGACGGATCAATATTGACAAGCAGCGGCTCCATTACCCGGCCCTTGAAGTTGTAAGCCAGGGAAGAAAAGTCGTAGCCCGGGAAACGCTCCACGTCGACGCCCGTGCCTGCCCGCACCACCGACGCATGCTCCATGCGGGGCGCGTCCCCGGTAATAAGCACCGTCATGTCGGTATGAAGAACCGCCGCAATCTTATAAAGCATGCTGATTGGAATATCCTGTTCGCCGCTTTCGTATTTTTGATAGGTTTCCTGCGAAACCTCTACCATACGGGCCATATCGGAAATCCCAATGTCTAAAATTTCACGCAGCTCCCGGATCCTTGCGGGAATCTGTTTGAGTTCCTCATGCACAAGACCACATCCCTTCTAAAAATATAACCGGCCATCCGCCTTGGTCGCCCATGTGCGTTCTTGGCGATTATCGTTTATTATAGCAGGTTTTCCCCCCTGATAAAAGGCCGAATTGGGAGAAAAATCACAGTTTTACGGGATTTTCGGCGCAAAATACGAACAAAGGATAGATGGGAGCAGGCCGCAGCCGGAAAACGACTGCGTTTTAATAGGAGCGCTGGAAACCGAAAAGAAGGCCCGCCCACATTCTATGGGGCGGGCCTTCTTGGGCGGGTGCGGAAAAACAGGCGGGATCAGCTGACGGCGGCGCCGGAAAGCAAATCTTCATAGGCGGGATAATCGTTGAGATTGGGCGGGGTAATGGTTACCGGCTCGCCGGGCTCGCGGAAGGTGAGGGAGGCGTCATAGGTCATCTCCATCTCCCCGGTGAGAGCGCCGCTGCTGATGGCGCTCATATCCGCCGTACAGGTGAAAAGCAGGGTTTGTTCGTGGATATAGCCGTCCTTGCCGATCAGAAAGGAGGCGTCCACGTCGGAGAAGCTCATCTCCAGGCTGTCCAGATTCATCGAAGAATCAAAGCTGCTGTTTTGCATCGACTTGCCCATGGCGTCTTTCAGATAATCGTTGACGGCGTCGGCGGAAACCGTTACCGTGTAGCGCGTTCCGTCCGCCGTCGATTCCATCCTGGATTTGCGTACCGCGCTTTCCTCAAATTCCAGCAGCTTGGTGTCGACGGGGTTGTCCTGCGCCGTCAGGTCGTCGTAAAGAAGCGCCATTTTGTATTTGACGCCGTTGGTGTCATAATAGGCCGTACCGTCGGCATAATAGACCTGCATATCCATGCTTTGCCCCAGAAGGGACATGCTCAGGTCCATGTCCATCACGGGGGAAGGACCGGAATTGTCCGCCTTGGCGGAGCCGGTGACGGTGGTCTGGAAGGTGGAGCCGGCGATTCCGATGGACACGTCGATATCCACGTCCACATCCATCTGTTGCAGCTGGTTGTTTTTCGCCGCCGCCTGGATGTACATCTCATAAACGTCCGGCGAGCAGCCGCTCAAGGAAACCAGGCATAGACAGAGGACCAGTGCCAGGGAAAATATGGTTGCCGCTTTCTTTTTCATCAAAATCCCCTCTTTTTTGTTCCGAAGAACCAGATTGTATCCAAAGTATACATTGTTTTGCACATAGATGCCATCGAAAAAACACTTCAATTTATACAAAAAATCGTAGCATTTTTGATGGATAAGGGAAAATAGCTAAAGATGCAAAAGAGGGCCTGCATTGGGTTGATGTTAGAGGAGCGCACCTTTATAATAAGGAAAAACACAGTCCCATGAGAAACGGCATGGAGAATGGAGTGCGGTATGGAGAAAAGCGGTATGGACAAAATAAGAGAGAAGAAAGGCTTCCTCTGCGATATGGACGGTGTCATCTACCACGGCGACCATGTGCTGCCGGGTGTGACGGATTTCATCGACTGGCTCTATCGGGAGAACAAGAACTTTCTGTTTTTGACCAACAGCTCGGAGCGCACGCCCAAGGAGCTGTCCCAAAAGCTTTCCCGGATGAAGCTCAACGTAGACGAAAGCCATTTTTATACCAGCGCCTTGGCTACGGCGGAATTCCTGCACAACCAAATGCCCGGCTGCAGCGCCTACTGCATCGGCGCGGCGGGCCTGCTCAACGCTTTGTATGAAGCGGGCATCACCATGAACGATGTCAATCCCGATTACGTCGTGGTGGGCGAAACCCGCAGCTATAATTTTGAAAGCATCGTCAAGGCGGTAGAGCTGGTGCAGGCAGGCGCCAAGCTCATCGGAACCAACCCCGACCTGTCCGGGCCGGTGGAAAACGGGATTGTCCCCGCCTGCCGGGCGCTGATGTCCCCCATAGAAATGGTAACCGGCTACAACGCCTATTATATTGGAAAGCCAAATCCCTTAATGATGAAAACCGGCCTGCGGCTTTTGGGCTGTAAGCCGGAGGATGCGGCCATCATCGGCGACCGGATGGATACCGACATCATCGCGGGCATTGAATCGGAAATCGACACTGTGCTGGTGCTTTCCGGTGTGACCAACCGGGATACCATCCGCACCTTCCCCTATCGGCCTCGGCATATTCTAAACGGCGTGGGGGATTTGGCCCGGGAGGCATAAGTTCTTTTATTTGGAAACAAACCAAAAAATTTCTTCTTATATCTGTAGATGATCGGTGTACACTATGATTGCAAACGCAAAAGAAATTTTTCAAATCGATTTAAGGAGTGTAACACGATTATGTCTAACAGAAGCAATCATTTAGTAGTGCCGGAGTGCCGCGAGGCCCTCAATAAGTTTAAGATGGAATCCGCCAGCGAAGTGGGCGTGAACCTCAAGCAGGGTTACAACGGCGACCTGACCTCTCGTCAGGCTGGTTCCGTCGGCGGCCAGATGGTCAAGAAAATGATCAAGGCTTACGAGGATGGCATTAAGAACAACGGCTAACAAGCTGTTTTTCTCTCAACGGGATTTGAATGAATCCGGAATAAAGGCGCGGGGACAATCTGGTGTTGTCCCCGCCGTTTTTTTGCTAAGGGAAACCACCGGCAATGCCGGCTGAGGCGCCCCGTAAAAAGCGTTCGCTGCAAGCGCCGGGCGAAGGGAGTTATCAGGGATGAAGGCTTTAGCCCGCTTCACTCGCCCTGCTGCCCCTAAACGTCCGGCCGCTGTTCCAGCGCCTTGAGACCCATCCGGTAATCGGCCCTTATAAGGCCGGTTCAAGCCGCCGGCAAAGCCGGTGGCTTATGACTTACAAGGGCGGCCCTCCCGGCAGGACGGCCCCTCCCGGGGGTTTTGCCCGTGTCCTGGGAGGAAGAAGGAGAAAAAGACGGCGGCTTTGCAGGGAGAAATCGGGTCCGCTTCATTATTTGGTCTTGCGGGAAGGGAAAGAAAATGCTATGATATTGAAAATATCGGGCGAAAAAGGCGTTCTTTTGCGGCTTTGAGCCCAGGCACGGCGGACGCGGCAGGCGCCAAAAATGAAATTTGAGGTGAGCGGTCTTGACAAACAGACATTTGATCGACCTGAACAGCATGTCGCAGGCGGAGCTTTCGGAGCTGCTGGACCTGGCGGGAGAGATCCGGCGGGTACCGGGGCGGTTTGCCGAAACCTGCCATGGAAAAATCATGGCCACCTTGTTTTACGAGCCGTCTACCCGTACCCAGATGTCCTTCCAGGCGGCCATGCTTCGGCTGGGCGGGCGGATCATCGGCTTCGACGATCCCAACAGCTCCTCCGTCGCCAAAGGGGAGAGCATTAAGGATACGGTGCGGGTGGTCAGCGGCTACAGCGACATCATCGTCATGCGTCATCCCAAGGCGGGCGCGGCCAAGGCGGCGTCCCTGTATTCGAGGGTCCCGGTGGTCAATGCCGGCGACGGCGGCCATCTCCATCCCACCCAGACGCTGACGGACCTTGTCACCCTCAATGAGGAAACCGGCCGCCTGACCGACCTGTGCATCGGCTGCTGCGGGGATTTGAAAAACGGCCGGACCGTCCACTCCCTCATCAAGCAGATGTCCCGGTATCCGGGAAATTCCTTCGTACTCATTTCCACCCCCCAGCTGGGGGTGCCCAGCTACTTAAAGGATTACATGGACGCGCGGGGGGTAAGCTATACCGAGGTGCCCACTCTGGAGGAGGCGATGCCCCTTCTCGACGTGCTGTACATGACCCGCATCCAGCGGGAGCGCTTCGCTTCGCCGCAGGAGTATGAGCGGCAGAAGGGGGTCTTTGTACTGGACAAGCCTAAGATGAAAAAGGGCAAGCCCGGCCTTCGGGTGCTTCATCCGCTGCCGCGGGTGGATGAGATCACGGTGGAGGTGGACGACGATCCCCGGGCGATCTATTTTGAGCAGACCGAGTACGGCATGTATGCGCGGATGGCGCTCATCCTTACCATGCTGGAGGGAAGCGGGCGGATGCTGGAGCCCTGCCCCGCTTCCACCCACCAGCACCGCTGCCAAAACCCCAACTGCATCACCGGGCAGGAGGGATACCTGCCCCGGTTATTCTCCGGCAGCGGGGATATGCTCACCTGCGACTTCTGCGACGAGCGGATGCTGGTGGAATGAGCGGGAAACGGGTTTTGGCGCTCTACGGCTCGCCCAAGAGGGACGGGCCTACCGGGGCGATGCTGGATGCGTTTTGCAAAGGGCTTGCGGCGGATACCCGGGTGGAGGTGTTCGACGCCTTTGCCCGGCCGGTTCGGCCCTGTACCGGCTGCGGCGGCTGTGAAAGGAACGGGTCGTGCGTCGTAAGGGACGGGATGGACGAGGTCTACCGGGCGATGGAGGAAGCGGATGGGCTGGTGATCGCCACCCCGGTATACAATCTGTCCTTTCCGGCGCCCCTCAAGGCGGTCGTCGACCGGATGCAGTGCTATTGGAGCCGCCGGTTTTTGCTGGGGCTTCGCCCTGCGGTCAAGCGGCCTAAGGCGGGGGCACTGCTTTTTACGGCGGGATCGGTGGACAAAAGCGGGGGCGATATCCTCGAGCGGCAGACGAGGCTTTTGATGAGCGTCCTCAACTGCCGCCTGACCGCCTGCGTCCCCTTTTTGGGGACCGACCTGCCCGACCGGGCCCTCCGCAGGGAACCGGCGCTGGCGGCGGCCCGCCGGGCGGGAGAGCAATTCTTGGGTTGACGAATCAAAATCAAAGCGGCCGGCCTGAAAAGGACGTGTTTGGGCTTTGGCGGCTATCATGGAAAAAGATCATTTCGGCCGGCCCCATCCGGGCAAGGAAACGGATGCAGGCCGGCGACAGGGAGGCATATACCATGGACGGCGGATTACTGGCCGTACTCGAACAGCTTTCGCCCACCTTTTCCAAGGGACAGCGGCGGATTGCGGCATATATTTCCGAGCATTACGACAAGGCTGCCTTTATGACGGCGGCCAAGCTGGGCGCTACCGTTGGGGTCAGCGAATCGACGGTGGTGCGTTTTGCCATGGAGCTGGGGTTTGACGGCTACCCCCATCTGCAAAAAGCCATGCAGGAGATGATCCGCTCCAAGCTCACCTCCTTGCAGCGCATTGAGGTGACCGATACCCGCATCGGGTCGGAGGACATCATCTCCAGCGTCCTGTCCCAGGATATGGAGAATCTCAAGCACACCATGGAGGAAACCTCCCGGGAAGAGTTTGCCCAGGCGGTGGAAACCATTGCGTCCGCCCGGCGCATCTATATCATCGGGGTCAAAAGCTCCAAGGCGCTGGCGGTCTTTTTGAGCTATTATTTCAACCTCATGTTCGACAATGTGGTGCAGGTGGATACCACCAGCGAAACGGCGATCTTTGAACAGATGCTCCGCATCAGCGAGAAGGATGCGGTGATCGGCATCAGCTTCCCGCGGTATTCCAAGCGGGCCACCAAGGCGCTGCGGTTTGCGGCCGACCGGGGGGCTCACGTCATCGCCGTCACCGACAGCCGCCGTTCTCCTCTGGCGGAGCGGGCGGGGCAGGTGCTGCTGGCGAGAAGCGACATGGTTTCGTTTGTCGACTCCCTGGTGGCGCCGCTGAGTATGCTCAACGCCGTGATTGCGGGGGTGGCCATGTCCTGCCGGCAGGAGGTCAACGATACCTTTGAGGAGCTCGAGCGGCTCTGGGAGGAATACCAGGTTTACGAAAAGCGGTAATGACGCCGCTTTTGTTCTTTTGTGTGGGAGGAATTGGATGGAATATGATGTGATTGTCGTCGGCGGCGGCGCCGCCGGGCTGATGGCGGCAGGATGCTGTGCCAAGGGCGGCCTTCGCACGCTGGTGCTTGAGCGGAACGAACGCCCGGCCAGAAAGCTGATGATTACCGGCAAGGGCCGGTGCAACGTGACGAACAACTGCGACGCCCAGGATTTTATCAAGGCGGTGCCGGTAAACGGCCGCTTTTTGTATGGCGCAGTGGCCAATTTCACCCCCCAGGACACCATCTGTTTTTTTGAGGAGGAGGGGCTTGGGCTGAAAACCGAGCGGGGCAACCGGGTTTTTCCTCAGTCCGGCCGGGCGGTGGACGTGGTGGATACGCTGACCCGCTTTGTCGCCAAAAACGGCGGCGAAATCCGGCAGGGCCGGGCCCAGCGGCTCCTTTTCAACCGGGTGGGGATCGCGGGGGTGCAGACGGGGGATGGAAAAAAGTATTACGCCGATGCGGTGCTGGTCGCCACCGGCGGCATGTCCTACCCGGCCACCGGGTCTACCGGCGACGGCTATGCCTTGGCCAAGCAGGCCGGGCATACCGTCACCAGGCTTAAGCCCTCCCTGGTCCCCCTGGTGGCCAAGAACGACTGGTGCAGAAAGGTGCAGGGCCTTTCCCTGAAGAACATATCGGTGCGGGTCTATGACAACAGCAAGGGACAGACGGTGTATACCGATTTCGGCGAGCTGCTGTTTACCCATTTCGGCCTGTCGGGGCCGGTGATTCTAAGCGCCAGCTCCCATATGCGGGAGATGGAGCCGGGGCGGTACAGCGTCATCATCGATTTAAAGCCCGCGCTGACCATCCAGCAGCTGGACGCCCGGTTGCAGCGGGATTTTGAGAAATTTTCCAACCGGGATTTTGCCAATGCCCTGGGTGACCTCTTGCCCAGGAGCCTGATTTCGGTTATCATAAAGCTGAGCCTGATTCCGCCGGAGGAAAAGGTGCATCAGATTACCCGCGGGCAGCGGCTGCAGCTGGCGGAGCTTCTGAAAAACCTGACGGTGACCATCGAGGATTTTCGCCCCATCGAGGAGGCGATTGTAACCTCCGGCGGGGTGAACGTAAAGGAGGTCAGCCCCAAAACCATGGAATCCAAGCTGGTGCGGGGGCTGTTCTTTGCAGGCGAGGTGCTGGATGTGGACGGGTATACCGGCGGGTACAATCTGCAGATTGCCTTTTCCACCGGCCGCCAGGCGGCCAAGGAAATCCTCGAACGCAAGGGGAAAATTTGACACAACGTGAAGGAGAGGCCAGCTTTATGACAGCGGTTGCAATTGACGGGCCCGCAGGGGCGGGCAAAAGCACCATCGCGCGGGCGGTGGCGAAGGAGCTTGGGTTTCTTTATGTGGATACGGGCGCGCTTTATCGGGCCATCGGGCTTTATGCGCTGAGGCGGGGGGCGGATCCGAAAAAGGAAGAGGAGGTCTCCCCGCTGCTGGCCGGGTTGTCGGTGCGCCTTTGCTTTGTAAACGGCGAACAGAGGGTGCTGGTAAACGGTGAGGACGTCAGCGAGCAGATCCGCACGCCGCAGGTCTCCATGGCGGCTTCGGGGGTGTCCGCCCTGCCGGGGGTGCGCGCCTTTTTATTTGAGCTGCAAAAGTCCATGGCCAAGGATAACAACGTGGTCATGGATGGGCGGGATATCGGCACGGTGGTGCTCCCCGATGCGCAGGTGAAAATTTTTCTGACCGCTACTCCGGAGGAACGGGCCAAACGGCGGCACCGGGAGCTTTTGGAAAAGGGCGAAACGGTCAGCTACGGCGCGGTTTTGGAGGATCTGAAGAAACGGGACTACGACGATTCCCACCGTGCGGTCGCACCCTTAAAGCCCGCCACCGACGCGGCGGTGGTCAACACGACCACCCTCAGCCTGGAGGAGTCGGTCAAGCTGCTGCTGGGCATTGTAAGGGGGAAGCTGAAATGACGCCCTTTTACCGGTTTGCCTTTTGTGTGGTAAAGCCGCTGGCCTTTCTCCTTTTCCGCCTGCATCTGATCGGACGGGAGAACATCCCGGCATCGGGCGCGCTGATGCTCTGTTCCAACCACCGCAGTTACTGCGACCCGGTGTTCGTGGGGGTGGGCATTAAGCGGCAGGTGCATTTTATGGCCTACGACAAGCTGTTCCACGGCTGGTTCGGCAAGCTGATTACGGCGCTCGGCGCCTTCCCGGTCAACCGGGAGGCCACCGGCGCCCAGTCGGTGCGAAGCGCCTTCGACGTGCTGGAAAACGGGGAGGTCATGGGGATTTTTCCGGAAGGGACCCGTTCCAAGGATGGGACGCTTCTGAAGGCCAAGGCGGGGGCGGTGATGATCGCCTACCGCACCAATACCCCCATCCTTCCCGCCGCCATCATTGCCAAGGGGCGGGTACGCCCGTTTAAAAAGCACACCGTTCGGTATGGAAAGCCGGTGACCCCGCAGGAGCTGGGGATTACCACCGGAAGCGGCACGGAAATCCGGAATGCCAGCCGGGAACTGATGCGCCTGATCGGCGAGCTTTTGGAGGAAGGACATTGAGCATTACCGTTGCAAAAACCGCCGGGTTCTGCTTCGGGGTAAACCGGGCGGTCAATTTGGTTTATGATCTGTTAGACGAGGGCAGACAGGTGGTGACCCTGGGCCCCATCATCCACAACCCCCAGCTGGTGGAGGAGCTGGCCGGCCGCGGCGTCGAAATAGTGGAAAGGCCCGAGGACGCGCCCGAGGGGAGCACGGTGGTCATCCGCTCCCACGGGGTTCCCGCCCAGGTGCTGCGCCGGGTGGAGGCGGCAGGGGTGTCCTGCGCCGACGCCACTTGTCCGTTTGTGGCGAAAATCCACCGGATTGTAGCCCGGGAGTCGGCCGTCGGGCGGACGGTTCTGATCGCGGGGGACCGCAATCATCCGGAGGTGGAGGGGATCCGCGGCCATTGCACAGGCGTATCCTATGTGTTTAAAAACGCCCAGGAGCTCGAAAAATTGACTCATACCATGTCAATAGAGGAAAAAAGCCGGATTTCCATCGTGGCGCAGACGACTTTTTCTCTAAATGAATGGAGAAACTGCATCAAAAGTGCAAAAAAGGTCTATACAAACGCAAAGATTTTTGATACAATATGTAGTGCCACGTCCAAGCGTCAAAATGAGGCGGAAGAACTGTCCTCCCGCTCCGATTTGATGGTGATTATTGGCGGCCGCCAAAGCTCTAACACAGCAAAGCTGCGCGACGTATGCGCGGCAAACTGCGATACCATTCTGGTGGAAACCGCGGCGGAATTGCCGCAAGGGCCCATTAGAAGGGCGAAAAGCATCGGCGTTACGGCGGGCGCGTCCACGCCTGCCAGCATCATAAAGGAGGTACTATTCGCCATGTCCGAAATTCTGAACAACGAGCCCGAGAAGGAGCTCGAAAAGACCCCTGAGGTTACGGTGGAGGAGACCGTGGAAACGCCCGAGAAATCCTTCGACGAAATGACCTTTGAGGAAGCGCTGGAGGCGTCTTTCAAAAATTATAATACAGGTGAAAAGGTGCACGGCGTTGTCGTTTCCATTGCGCCCA
Organism: uncultured Clostridia bacterium; assembly: GCA_904420015.1. Lineage (GTDB taxonomy): Bacteria > Bacillota > Clostridia > Oscillospirales > Acutalibacteraceae > Solibaculum_A. The sequence continues at coordinate 113,410 of CAJFTS010000033.1, read as the reverse complement.
ACGAGGTGCAGGTCGATGTCGGCAGGAAACAGGCCGGTTACATCCCGGCGGATGAGCTTTCCAACGACCCCAACGCCAAGCCCGAGGATCTTGTGAAGGTCGGCGACGAGTTGGATCTTCTCATTATGCGCACCAATGACCAGGAAGGCACCATCATGCTCTCCAAGCGCCGTTTCGACGCGATCAAGGGCTGGGAAGAGATTGTCAAGGCCAACGAGGAGGATACGGTGGTCGAAGGCAAGGTGGTTGAGATCATCAAGGGCGGCGTGCTGGCGGTGTCTCACGGTGTGCGCGTCTTTATCCCGGCGTCTCAGGCCACCCTTTCCCGCAATGAGCCGCTGGAGGGCCTGCTCAATAAGGAAGCTTCGTTTAAGATTATCGAGGTCAACCGCGGCCGCCGCCGCGCGGTGGGTTCCATCCGCAAGGTGGCCAGCGAGGAGCGCAAAAAGCTGGAAGAGAAGTTCTGGGAGACCGCTGAGGCCGGCCAGAAGTATACCGGCGTGGTCAAGTCCCTGACCTCTTACGGCGCCTTTGTCGACATCGGCGGCGTGGACGGGATGATCCACGTGTCCGAGCTCTCCTGGAGCCGCGTCAAGCATCCGTCCGAGGTCGTCAACATCGGCGACACGGTGGAGGTGTATATTAAGGAAATCGATCCGGAAAAGAAGCGCATTTCCTTGGGTTACCGCAAGGATGAGGACAATCCGTGGGAGATCCTCAAGAAGGATTATCCGGTGGGCACCGACTGCGATGTGACCATCGTGGGCCTGACCACCTTCGGCGCCTTTGCCCGCATCATTCCGGGCATCGACGGCCTGATCCACATTTCCCAGATTGCCGACCGCCGCATTGAAAAGCCTCAGGATGTCCTGAAGGTGGGCCAGGTGGTCAAGGCGCGCATCACGGATATCGACTTTGAGAAGAAACGCATTTCCCTCTCTACCCGCGTGCTGATTGAGGAAGGCATTGTGCCGTCCCCCTTCGCGGATGAGGATGCGAATGAGGCCGCCCCGGCGGAGGAAGCTCCTGCTGCTGAGGAGCCGGCTGCAACCGAGGAATAAGAGACTTAAGGAAAAGTGGCTGCCGTCTGGTACGGCAGCCACTTTTTTGCTGGGAAAAAGCCATTCTTACACCCAATAAAATAAGCCACGGTTTACCGTGGCTTATTTTATTGGGAACGGAAACCACCGGCTTAGCCGGTGGAGATGTCACGCAAAAAAGCGTTCGCTTTGAGCATCGAGCGAAGCGGGCTGCGAACAGCCAGCCTAACGGTGACGGAAGGCTTCCGGTTAAAATGGGGATTCGCCTGTTTACGGGCCGCGGGGCAAGCGATGCAAGGGAAATAAATTTCCGTGCGTCTTGAGACGCTTGCTGGTAGTAAGCCCTTCTAGGGCGATTCATGCCTCCGGCTTTGCCGGTGGTTTTGACTCGATAGCGGAATGAGAACTCTTAATTTCGCCGAATTCCTTCTCATATTCTTTTATGCAATTGCGAATGAGCCATTCAATTTCCTTGTTTTTGGTGCGGCCATTGTAGTCGGCGACAACAGTAAGCTTTTCTAATAGATATGGGGAAATTCGCAAGGTGAAGCGAGCAAGATTGTCTGCCATAAAATACGCCTCCGACATCAGATTGACATTATCATAACGCCGCAGTATAATATTTTGTAATATTGACGCAATTATGACTAAGTATTGACGAATTGTTTTTTCGGAGGCGCATATGAAAATTGCGGTGATTGGATCAAGGAAGATAAAGGTGGATATCGGCCGCTATATCCCGCAGGGCATTACCCTGCTGATTTCCGGCGGGGCGGCCGGCGTCGACCAGTTGGCGGAGAGATGGGCTAGAGAACACGGCGTACCGGTTCAAAACATCCGCCCCGATTCTATCCGTTATGGGCGGGCGGCGCCTTTGGTGCGAAATCGGGAAATCGTAAAGCAGGCGGAGATGGTCGTCGCATTGTGGGACGGAGCATCCAAGGGGACGAAGTACACCATCGATTACGCGAAAAAGCAAGGGGTCAGAACACAAGTCTATCTTCTTTCAATCCCATGACCGGCAAGATATTTCCATACGCTTGCTTTGCCGCCCTCTGGAAAATCGGTTTCAGATGTGGTATAGTAACAGCGAACGCTGATCCATTTGCAGCAAAGAAAAGGAGGATTCCCATGCCTTACGAAGTTTATAAAGCAGACCCGGCCCGGTATGATACCATGCCCTACCGCCGCTGCGGGCGCAGCGGGCTGATGCTCCCGGTCATTTCCTTCGGCCTGTGGCAGAATTTCGGCACCGTCAACCAGTACGACAACTGCCGTCAGATGCTTCTGCGCGCCTTTGACCTGGGCATCACCCAGTTCGACCTTGCCAACAACTACGGCCCGCCCTCCGGCGGCGCGGAGGAGCTGTTCGGCAAAGTGCTCCGGGAGGATTTCAAGCCTCACCGGGATGAAATGGTGATTACCACCAAGGCCGGCTATAAGGGCTGGGAAGGGCCTTACGGCGACCATGGCTCCCGCAAATACCTGATCTCCTCCCTGGACCAGAGCTTGAAGCGGATGGGCCTTGACTATGTGGATATCTTCTACCATCACCGCCCCGATCCGGATACCCCCTTGGAGGAAACCATGGGTGCGCTGGCGGATATCGTCAAGGCGGGCAAGGCGCTGTATGTAGGGGTTTCCAACTACACTCCCGAGCAGACGAAGGAAGCCGCCCGCATCATCAGGCAGATGGGGGTGCCGCTGACCATCCAGCAGCAGCGCTACCACATGCATTACCGGGACATTGAAAACGGCCTTCTCGATGTGGTGGAGGAAGAGGGGATGGGCCTGGTGGCCTTCTGCCCGCTTTTCCAGGGCGTGCTCACCAGCCGGTACCTAGGGGGCGTCCCTGCCGATTCCCGGATCACCCATCCGATGAACGGCTCCATCGGCCAGAATGCCGTAACCGAGGAGCTGATCGAGAAGTCGAGAAAGCTCAACGTCATCGCCGCCGAGCGGGATCAGACCCTCGCGCAGATGGCTTTGGCTTGGGATCTGCGGGACAGCCGGATGACCTCGGTCATCATCGGCGCCAGCCGGGTATCCCAGATCGAGGAAAACGTCAAGGCCATTGAGAAGCTGACCTTTACCGAGGAGGAGCTCAAGAGCATTGACGACATTTTAAACGGCGTGGTGTAAGCCGGAGAAAAAAGAAAAAGGGCCCGCGGGACTTGTGTTCCGCGGGCTTTTTCTTTTTGTTTCTGGAACCGCCGGCCTTGAAGGCGGCAAAATCCAGCAAAAAGGCGTTCGCTTCCAGGCTTGAGCGAAGCGGGCCGCGGACAGCCAGCCTAACGGTGACGGAAGGCTTTCGGTTAAAATGGGGATTCGCCTGTTTACGGGCTACGGGACAAGTGATGCAAGGGAAATAAATTTCCGCGCGTCTTAAGACGCTTGCTGATAATAAGCCCTTCTAGGGCTTACTCAAGCCGCCGGCTTTGCCGGTGGTTTTGACTTTGTTTCGGGAACCGCCGGCTTTGAAGGCGGCAAAATCCAGCAAAAAAGCGTTCGCTTCCAGGCTTGAGCGAAGCGGGCCGCTAATCAAAAGTGCGTGTATGAGCAAAACGATGCGTTCGAGGGCAAATAGCCCGTTCGCGGGAGAAAGGACATTGGATTTCAGCGGCAAAAGGTTTTCGGCGGCCGGGAAAAGGCCCTTCCAGGGCCAATGGAAGCCGCCGTTCTTAGCTGTGGGTGGCGCATCAGCTTAAAAACCAGGCCCGAAACGGCTGCTTTTAAAATCCAATTGAAAGGGAATTAAGGAAACGATATGCATGTTTGGCCCGAAAGCCGTACACAATAAAGACAGAATGCGCCGACGGCAGGGAATTACGGGGCGCTTTTTTGAAGGAAAGGAAGGGACGGCCGTGGAGGATTTTAAGAAAAAGGCCAACTTTCAGCATAAAACGCCGCTCTTTGAAGAGGTTTGCGACCGCCTTCAAAGGAACAGCGATTTTCGCGTGCGCCCCATTCTCATTGGGCAGAAATTCCGCGGGGCGTTTGCCTTTGTGGACGGAATGATCAATTCCGGCCAGCTCAGCGAGCTGGTCATGCGTTCTTTGGTGGAGCACCGGTTCGCCGCCGACGCCACCGCCGGGGACCTTTTCGCCTATATTGACGGAGGCGGGATCTATTGCCCCGACCAGAAAAAACAGCAAAAGGCCGACGATATCATCAAACAGATGCTGACCGGCAGTGCGGCGCTCTTTCTCGACGGCGCCGCCGATGCCTACACCTTTGAGATCAAGTCCACCTTTGTGCGAAGCGTGACCGAGCCCACCAATGAAAACATCACCAAGGGGGGAAAGGACGCCTTTGTAGAGCGCTGGCTGATGAATACCGCCCTGGTACGCAGCCGGCTGCATTCTCCCGACATCGTCGTGGAATCGGTATTGGCGGGGCGTCAGTCGCAGACCAACATCGCCGTTGTCTACCTGAAAAATACGGCGGACGACGCCTTGGTCCAGCGGGCAAAGGATTGCCTGTCCAAGCTGGACGTGGATTCCATCTCTTCCCTGGGTATTGTGGAGGAGGCCCTCTGCGGAGACGACAACTCCATCTTTCCCCAGGTGACCAACACCGAACGGCCCGACTCCTTCTGTGCCGACATCAACGAAGGCTATATCGGTATCATCATCGACGGCTTTCCCTTTGCCCTTCTGGTGCCCGGGAACATCCTGCAGCAGATGCAGGCGCCGGAGGATTACGCCCGCCATTCGGTTTTTGCCTCCGCCATAAGGGTGCTTCGTTTTGTTATGATGGGGATAACGCTGCTTTTGCCCGGGTTTTACGTTTCCATCCTCTCCTTTCACCAGGAGATGCTCCCCTCCAGGCTGGTGCAATCCATTATGAAGGCCAGGCTGGAGGTCCCGTTTGACGAAATCATTGAAATGATTGTCATGCTTATCGCCTTTGAGGTGCTCATTGAAGCAGGCCTGCGGATGCCGAAGAACATCGGCCAGGCGGTCTCCATTGTGGGCGCGCTTATCGTCGGCGAGGCCGCGGTGAGCGCCAAGCTGATCTCCCCGGCGGTGGTCATTGTGGTGGCCATCACCGCCATTGCCTCCTTTACCCTTCCAAGCCAGGACTTAAGCAACGCCGTGCGGGTGTGGCGGTTCGTACTGCTCCTTTTCAGCGGGATGCTGGGGCTGGTGGGCTTGGTGATCGGCGCAATCCTGCTGACCCTGCGCATCTGCAGCCTAGAGGTACTGGGAGTGCCCTATATGGCGCCGCTGATCGGGGGGCACACCAAGACGAAGGACAGCTATTTCCGCCGGCCCTTTGTACAGGATAAGAAACGGCCGGAATTTTTAGGAAACAAAAATAAGACAAGGCGGGTGTCAAAGGGATGAAACGGAATACCAAAGCGCTCCTGGGCAGCCTTTTTGTCTTTGCCCTGGTGTTTTCCGTCAATGCCGGCAGTAAAACCAACATGCCGAGGCGGGAAGAGATTACCCGCAAAACGGTGGTGCAGGCCATCGGCGTGGATCAGCTGGAGGACGGCAGCGGCGGGATGCGGATAACCTTTGCCCCGGCTATGAGCCGGGACCAGGAAAGCCTGCAGGGGTCCACCGAGGAGATCAACAACGTGATCGTCAGCGATGGGGAGACCTTTTACGAAGCGGTCAAGAAGGCCCAGACTTTCTCAAGCAACACCGTCTACCTGGGGCAGACCGATCTGCTCGTCATAGGAGAAGCGGCTGCGAGGGAGGATCTGGCCAAATACATCGATTTTGTCACCCGCAACCAGGACATGCGGATGGACCTGCATATCGTGGTGGCAAAGGACACGACGGCTGAGGAAGTCCTGCGCTGCGACAGCGACGACGGCGCCACCTCCTTTGAGGCCATTGAGTCGCTGCTGCTCGATGCCGGGGAGATGTCCTATTCCAGTGAAGTCAAGATGCGCCAGGTGGTGCAGGCCATGGAGGAGGAAACCTTGGTCCCCATCCTGCCCGCCGTCACCATTGCAAAGCAGGAGGAGTCCAAAGGCGGCCCCGCCACCATCTCACTGGTCGGATACGGCATATTCCATGACGGAAAGCTGATACGTTTCCTACAGGAGGATGGGGCGAAGGCGTTTAATCTGCTGACCGGGCGGTTTGAGTATTCGGTGGCGGTGATAAACGCCCAGGACATTGGGAAAATGTCGGCCCAGCTGCTCAATTCCAGCGTGGAGCTTTCTACCGATACCAAGGATGGAAAGCCGGCGTTTACCTTTCGTGTCGACCTGACCGCCAACATTACCGAACGCGTCAGCAACAATGCAAACCCGAAAGCAGAGGAGCTGCGCTTTACCGAAGAGACCCTTCATGCGCTGGAGGAGGATCTAACCAACCAGCTCAAAGGGGAGATGGAGCGGGTCATTGCCCAATCCCAGTCGGACGGCGTGGATTATCTTGGCCTCGCCGATCACCTTTACCGCAGCGATCCGGACGAATGGGAACGGGTGAAGGAAGATTGGGAGTCCCTCTACCCGCAGCTATCCATTCAGGTGGAAGTGGAGCCGCAGATTCAAAATTTCTATACCATCAACCAGGGCCTCGGTATGGAGGAGTAAGCCCACAGGAGGAATGCCCAATGGCCATTTTTATTCTGACCCTCGCTGCCGTCGCCGCCTACGACCTATGGAAGGAATGCGGCAGGGAGAAGCGGGCGGTCGTTACCTATCTGATTTTTGCGTTGCTGGCGCTGGGACTGGGAATCGCCTATTTTCTCAACCCCACCCAAATGAGTATTGCCCATCTGCTGTTGGGCTGAGCCCCATTGCTTTAACAAAGGTGTGAGTGCTTTTATGAATGAGAAAAATACCCTGTCGGTGCGGCAGATGTTCGTGCTGTTTTTGCTGTTTCTGGGTGTGCCGTCCCTGCCGCTGCTGGTTCCGTCGGCCGCCGAAATCGCAAAGACAGCGTCCTGGCTGATTCCGCTGGCCGGCGGCCTGCTGTTTTTGCCCCTGTTTTTTCTATTTGCCTATCTGGTACGGCATATGGGGGAGCGAAGTTTGTCAGAGGCTTTCTGTCAGGTATTCGGAAAGCCGGTGGGAATGGTTGTCAATGCACTCTATCTGATCTGGGGGACCTTTGCGTGCGCCTTCTATCTGCGGCAGTTCGGCGAACGGATTATCACCACCATCTTTACCGAAACGAATGTGGCCATCTTCCTAGTGGTAATGCTGTTCGCCGCCCTCTATGCGGTAAAGCTGGGGCTGAAATCCATCGCCCGGGCGGGCACGATCTTTTTCTTCTTCATTTTGGCGATTTATGCGGTCTGCTACGGTGTCCTCAGTCAATCGGTGGAGACGAAAAACCTCACCCCCGTTTCCTGGAAGGATACCCTGCCGGTTCTCGGCGGAGGGGTTATCTTTACCGCCATCCTCTGCTATATGGTCATCCTCCTTTTTTTCTCCGACAATCTGCGCGACCGGCACCGGTTTCAAAAGGGCGGGCTGATTACCACCGGAATCCTGGCCGTATTTATGGTGCTGGTGATAGCGGTGCCGGTGGGGCTTTTCGGCTTCGAGACGGTGTCGAGGATAAGCTTTCCCTTCTTTGCCGCTTCCAAAAGTATTTCTCTGTTCAGCAACTTCGAACGGGTGGAGTCGGCCGTAGTGGCGGCCCTGACGGTGGGAGATTTTGTCATTGTTACCCTGCTCTCCTTTTTATGCCTGAAGCTAATCGGCTTCCTATCCGGCTCTCATAAGCCCAATTCCTATGCCAATGTCTTTATGATTCTGGTATTCATCCTTTCGCTGGCCCTCGGCTCCAACACCCTGGAGCTGCGCCGCCTGTACAACGACCTGCTGCTGCCGGTCAATCTGGTGATGGGGGCGGGGATCCCCTTGTTGCTTTTGGTGACGGGAAAAATCCGGAAAAAGCTGTAAAAGCCTATGGACGGAAGGGCAAAATACATCAGGGAGATACGGCCGATCAATGCCGCATCTCCCTGATTTTGTCTTTTAGGAGTCTGCTGCTTAAAGGGGAACGGGAAAGCTTTTACACAATAATTTGGAAAAACACATTGGTTTATAATATTCATGCAGCTCTTTCTTCTTTTGAGAGCCGGACTCAAGGGGAAGAGGAACAAGCGTATATTCGCCGCAATATGACAGATTTTCGGGAATTTTGTAATCCTTTTTTAACCGGACAAGCTATTGAAAATGAAGCGCAGGCATGCTTTAATTTAAGATACTGTGCGCCGTCTTTTGTTCCAATCTTCCGGTTAACCTCTGTAACTTTGCGGCTTTATCGAAAAGCAGTAGGAGAAATCGGGATTGGATCAAAGAATCGGGGGTTTCAAATCCGGCCGAAGAAACCGACCGCATAGGGCGCCGCCTGCGGCAGCGGCAGAATGGATTCCTTTATGGTTTTCTCCAGCTTGATTTTCCTCTACCTGTTTCTTCCCATTTGCCTGATTTTGTATTTTCTTGCAAAAAAGATACGGGTCAAAAACGTCATCCTTCTGGTCCTTTCCCTGCTCTTTTACGCTTGGGGCGAACCGGTGTGGGTGATCCTTCTGATTTTTTCCGGGTTTGTCGACTACTTCAACGGCCGGATTATTGAGGCAAACCGGGGAACCAAATATGCGAAAATGGCGCTTGTTTCCTCCATTGTCATCAATCTCGGGCTTTTGGGTGTATTTAAATACTCGGCCTTCTTTATCCAAAGCATCAACGGCCTTTTTTCGGCTCACCTGCCCTATGCCGAATTCGCCCTGCCCATCGGCATTTCTTTTTATACCTTCCAAACGTTAAGCTATACCATCGACGTCTACCGCGGGAATACCAAAGCACAGATGAAGTTTTCCAATTTTCTGCTCTATGTTTCGCTGTTCCCGCAGTTGATCGCGGGGCCGATTGTACGTTATACCGACGTAGCCGAGCAGATCGACAACCGCACCACCACCCTGGCCGGGTTTAAAAGCGGAGCCATCCGGTTCCTAACCGGCTTGGCCAAAAAGGTGCTTATCGCCAATTATGCCGGCTCGGTATGTGAGCAGCTTCTTTCCAGCAACCTGCCGGAGCTGACCACGGCGGGGGCCTGGTTCGGCATCTTTATGTTCGCCGTCCAGATCTATTTCGACTTCTCCGGCTATTCCGACATGGCCATCGGCCTGGGTAAGATTTTCGGGTTCCAGTATCCGGAGAATTTCAATTACCCGTATATCTGTACCTCCATCACCGATTTCTGGCGCCGCTGGCACATTTCCCTGAGCACCTTCTTCCGGGACTACGTTTACATCCCCTTGGGCGGCAACCGCAGGCATTTGGTATTCAACCTCCTGGTGGTTTGGTCGCTGACCGGCCTGTGGCACGGCGCCAGCTGGAACTTCATCCTTTGGGGGCTTTATTATTTTGTTTTCCTCTTCTTTGAGAAGGTGGTGCTCAAGGGAAGGATGGAGCAGATGCCTTGGTATGTCAAGCGGCCCTACTCGCTGCTGGTGGTATTAATCGGCTGGGCCTTCTTCTATTTTACCGATCTCGGGCAGCTGGGAACCTTTTTCCAAAGCTTCTTCTTCGCCAGTCCCAACGGCCTGATCGATACCACCTCCCAGACGCTGATTATCAACAATTCTCTGTTCGCCGTCATTGCGGTGATCGCCTGCCTGCCGCTGTCGAAGTATGCCAAAAAGCTTGTCAATTATATGGGCCAAAAAAGCAATGCCGGCATGGCGGTGCAGTTTTCGCTCAACTTTGTCTATATGGTGGGTGTGCTCTTTTTCTGCACCGCTTCGTTGGTGGGGCAGAGCTATAACCCGTTTCTTTATTTTCGGTTTTAAGGGGGGAAGGACAACATGCGAGATTTGCAGCTTGAAAAAGAAGCGCGGCGGCGCCGCCGCGGCCTGTTTACCGGCATTTTGTGCCTGACCTTCATCATTCCGCTGCTCTTCCTGGGCGTCGTTTCCTTGGTGGACGGACAGGCGCAGGTGTCGGAGGATGAAAACCGGGAGCTGTCCCAATGGCCCAGCTTTTCTTTGGAAACGCTGTTTTCCGGCGAATACTTTCAGCAGCTCGACGCCTATTATACCGACCAGTTTCCGTTTCGGAACATGTTTCTGTCGGTCAATAAGTTTCTCAATAACCTCTACTACGTTCCCACCGGGGATGATATGACCATCATCAAGGGAAACCAGGAGGGGATCGGCGGGGAGGAAGAAAGCTCCGCGCCTTCCTCCTCACAGGTCTCGTCCGGCTCCGATCCTTCCAGCTCCCAGCAGGCGCCCTCCTCCTCGCAGGAGGCGTCCTCCTCCGAGCCGGACAACAACACGCCGGTGGACATCCAAGGAAATGTGGATGCGGAGGTCAAGGAAAATTATACCATTATTCTCAAGGACCGCATTATGGAGCTGTATACCGTCAGCCCCACCTATCTGCCTATCCATGCGCAGCTGGTCAATTCCATCAAGGAGCAGCTGCCCGAATGCCGTGTCTTTTCGCTGACGGCCCCCACGGCGGTGGAGTTTTATTCCCCCAATCAATATCACACAGGGAATAAATCCCAGCTGCGCACGCTGGAAATCCTCAAGGAGAACCTGTCCGACGACGTCATCCAGGTCAACGCCTATGGAAAGCTGCGCAACCACACCGACGAGTATATCTATTTCCGCTCCGACCACCACTGGACCCAGCTGGGCGCCTACTACGCCTATACCGCCTTTTGCGAATCGGCCGGGTTCCAGGCCCACGACCTGAGCGAATACCAGACTGGGCGGTACGACAATTTCTTGGGGACCCTCTATAAGGCCGCAAAGAACTATCCCCAGTCCGACAAGGTGCGGGACAATCCCGATTACCTGGATTATTATGTACCGCTGAGCAGTCACAGTGGAGAGATTTACGGCGATGCAAATTTCACGGTTCAATATCAAATCCCGGCGGTTAAGACCGGGCTTGACAATCCTTCTTATGCTTACGACTGCTTCTGCGGGGACTCGGCGCTGATTAAGTTTACCAGCGACTGCGGCACCGGCAAAAAGCTGCTTATGACCAAGGATTCCTTCGGCAACGCCTTCATCCCCTTCCTGATGGACCACTATTCCGAGGTGTACGTGGTGGATCCGCGGCATGTGTCCAAGGTGTTCGGCGACAGCTTCCATATCACCGACTTTGTCCGCGAGCATCAAATTGACGACGTGCTGGTGATGAATTACGCTTTCGCCGCCCAGGAGAAGAATTATCTTTCCAAGCTGGAATCCATTATCTAAAAGACGATCACGGAAAAAAGAAAAACCGCGTGCTTTCTTTTATTGGAAGCGCGCGGTTTTTTTGTTATAGAATACCATCAACTGTGCTGGTGGTTCCAAAAAGCGTTTAGCGATGCCCAGAAAAAATATTCGAGCGAAGCGAGGAAACGTTACAAAAACAAAATGGCAGAGCATGAAAGATATGGAAAACTGAAAGGGATACACCCCACCGCTATTTTTAATAGCAATGGGGCACCACATGCAAAAGAAATATTATTAGTGAGCCTATAGGCTCGGCTGGCAAAAGGCCCTAAGGGGGCCTGTGCAAACCACCGGCACGGCCGGTGGTTATGATTCTTGCCAGCAGGCAACAGGATGTCCCCCTGGTTCTGGTTTCGGACGGTGAAAGCTTTGGCATCAGGGTTGCGGAAAAGGATCCGTTTTTGCAATGCGGAAGATGGCAGGTTGTGCTTCAACTGCCGGAACCGGAGGGGGGATTCCCCATTGACGGGACGGCGCAGGGCACCCCTTCGCAATCCATTACCCCTCCGTTATCTTCCCTCCCTTCTGGCAACTGTGCCCTTCCGCCCCTGCTGGTTTTGATTTGCGGAGAACGGCGCCGGCAGAAATGAGGCGCCGCTAAAACCGGTTTCCTTTCCGCCGCAAGGGGGTGGAACAGCCGCGGCCGGGCAGAAAAGCAGAAGGCGCAGCGATGGCCGCCTGTTACAGGCTGTGGGGCAAGAGGGACAAAATGCCGTGCTTTGTGACACGCTTGGCGCGGATAGGCTGGCTTCGGCACGATCCGGCCCGGCCGCTTTGCCGTTGTATTGGTTTTGACTATGGGATCTTGGAATTACAAAAGCCGTGCAAAGCGTTCAAAACCGCAAAAGGATTGTACAAAGGCTGCGGCCGGAAAAGCGGGAAGAACAATCGGCAGGGAAATAGGAGACACCCTTTGCATCCTCTGTCCGAAAAGGAACTTTGGGAGCAAAAACCGGCTTTCCATCTCTATTGGATGGAAAGCCGGTTTATAAATTTGCGAAGGCTTATTCTGTGATCGTTTACCGGAAAAGGTCAAGCAAACGGTCGAAAAAGCTTTTGTCCTCCTGGGGTTCCTCCGGCGCTTCCTTCGTGGTTTCCTGGGACAGGGCCGGCGTTTGGATGACAAACTGCACCGAGTTGGGAACGATTTTGTCCGAGACAAAGGAAACCGGAACGGCGGCCTCCCCACTCTTCTCCAGGAAATCGAACTGATCCAGATAAGAGGAGGATTCCCCGATCCCCTCGTGCAGCAGCTGCTGGCCGTCGGCCAGCTTCTGTACCTCCGAGGGAATGGCCGCGCTCTGGGTGGAAATTTGGTCAAGGCCGGCGGACAGGGCCGCGAGGCCCTCCTGCATTTGGGCCGCTCCATCCTTCAGACTGCCGCTGTTATCCTTGAGCTGGGCCAGGCCGTCGTTGAGAGAACGAATCCCCCCTGCCAGCTGCTCGATGCCGCTGGAAAGCATCGTAATTTTTTCATCCATAGCCGCAAGCTGTTCCTCCGCTTCGGCGAGACGCTCCAGGATTTCCGGCTGCATGGCCTGTGGAAGCAGGGAGGTGATGAGCTCCCTGACATAGGAGAGGGCTTCCTCCGCCCATTCCTTGATTTCGGTGTAAGAGCCGAGCATCTGTTCTCCCTGCACGAGGAAGCCGTCGACGGCGGCGGTAATCGTATCGCACCCGTCTGACAGGGCCTTGACCGCGTCGGTATAATCGTCGATGCCGCCGCTGAGGGCGCCGGCGCCCGTTTGGGCCTGCTGCGCGCCCTGCGCCAACTGATCGAGCCCGCCGGAGAGGGCGGAAAGCCCGTTCTTGAGCTGGATGGTGCCGTCATAAAGCTGGCCGGTGGCGTCGGACATCTGGTTCACGGCGTCTTTGATTTCCTGGGTGTCCACATCCACAAAGCTGTTGACGTCGAAATAGGAGCAGGTAATGCTGACGGCGTCCATGGAAAAGTTTTTCGCTTCAAAGGACAGGTGGTATTCGCCCTCCCGCCCGGCCAGAGCCATATAGGCCAAGGTGGCGGTACGCCCCACGATCACGGTGGTGGCGCCGGGCGCGTTGATCTTCGAGCAGATGTCCAGGTTTAAAGGCAGCTGAATCTGGGAGAGGTAATTTTCCGCAAAATAGGGCTTGGCGTTGGGGTTGGGATGTACCAGAATGGTAATTTCCACCTTCCCCGATTGGCCGATCAGATCCTGGGGATCGATGGATTTCCCGTTTAAGGAATAGAGAAATTCATAGGTAAAGGGAAGCTCGCCGGAAACCGGTGTACCTTGGTAATAAAAGCCCTTTTCGCTTTCCTCCAGGGTAAAGGAGATGGCGTCTCCCTCCACCACCGGCGTCTGCGAGTCGGTCAGATTCTGGATGTCCGAATAGCTGCCGAAGTCGGTGTATACGCCGCTGGCCGGGGTCTCCAGGTGATTGACCACATACATGGAGGCGACGGAGCCGTCGTTGTTGAGCGTGACGTAAACCGTTTCGTCTTTGTCGATGGCCTGCGCCTCACTGGCTGCGCCCGCCGTTTCCTCTTCCGTCTGCTCAGGGACTGCCGTCAGTTGGACCGAGGGGGTGGAGGCCGAGGCGAAGGTGGCGGTGGTAAGCAGCAGCACCGCCGTGAGCAAGATGGATAAAACCCGTTTCATTGCAATCGCTCCTTTCGCGTTGAGGATCTGCCCGGCGGGACCGGATGACGGCCCCGCAGCAGGAAGCTTATTTCTTTTTGTTTTCCATCCGTTTTTGTAAACGGGAGGTTTTCACAAACTCCTTGGTGCCCAGAGTGGTGACCCGGATCACCGGATCCAGGAGCGTCAGCAGGACGGGGAGAAGGGTCAGCACCAGCACGCCGCTGAGAGCCGCGCCCCGTCCGAGCAGGGTCCCGATCTCGCTGATGGACCCGATCTGGGAAAGAAGGCCGTAGGAGAAGCCGGCTGTCGCCAGAATCAAGACGGAAATGACCACCGACGGCCCCGCCGTCTTGATGGCGGATACGGCTGCTTCTCTGGGCGGCTGGAGCCTGCGAAACTCCGTATAGCGGGTGGTGAGCAGGATGGCGTAGTCGATGGTGGCGCCCAGCTGCAGGGAGCTTACCACCAAGTAGCCGATGAACAGCAGCTTAGAGCCGGAGAAATACGGCACGCTCATATTGATCCAGATGGACGCCTCAATGACGAAAACGAGGATCACCGGGATGGACACCGACCTCTGAATCAGCAGGATAATCAGTCCCACCGCCAGGATGGAGAAGAGGTTGACCACCATAATATCCTGCGATACCGTGTCCTTAATGTCCAACACACTGGTGGAGGTGCCGGCGGCCAGCCACTGGTCCGGATAATACCGCTGGGCGGCGGCCTGGATCTCTTCCACCGCCGCAAAGGTGGCGTTCGACTCGCCGTCGATGTTCAGCGAAACGATCATACGGCTGTAGTCCTCCGACACGAACATATCCTGCACCGCTTTGGGTACCATATCCCGGGGAATGGCCGGGTCGGCCATGGTAGCCAACGCCTGTACGCTTCCCACCGCGTCCAGCCCCTCCAGCTCGTTTGCCAGCTGGGTTTCCTTTGCGACGCTGTCGTTTGGCACCAAAAGGATGACGGGATTGCTGATGCCGAAGGTGTCCTCCACCTTTTGCTTGGCCACAGCCACCTCCCCCTGGGCCGAGCTGCCCGAGGAATCCCCGTAAAGGAAGGCGTTGTTGTTTTGGGCCAGGAAGCAGGGGACCGAAAGCACCAGTACCACCCCGATGATGACCCAGCGGGATTTGAGCACCCCTCGTCCCAGTTTTCCGAATTGAGGCATCAGCTGCCGGTGGGCGCTCTTTTCGATTGCCTTGTGGAAAGTCACGATGATGATGGGGGTCAGAATGATGACGCTGAAAAAGCTGATGACGATTCCCTTAGCCAGTACAAGCCCCAGGTCCGCGCCGATGGAGTACTGCATGAATACCAGGGCCAGAAAGCCCGCCACCGTCGTCAGGCTGGAGGCGGCGATGGAGGAGACGGAGGCCTTGGTGGCGGTTACCACCGCGTCGTAAACACGATCGGTCTTTTTGCGCTCCTCCAGATACCGGTGCATCAAAAAGAGGGAATAGTCCATAGACATAGCCAGCTGTAAAATCGCGGCCATACCGTGGGTGATGAAGGAAACCTCCCCAAAGAAAAGGTTGGTGCCCATGTTGATGACAATGGACACGCCGATGACGAACAGCAGAATGAACGGCTCGATCCAGGTGGAAGAGGCCAGAATGAGGATCAGGATGCAAAGAGGGATGACCACCATCACGATGGTGGCGATCTCCTGGCTCATAACGCCGTTCATGTTGCGGTTTTCTTCCGCCGCGCCGGTGATGTACATCGGCTTGTCGGTCACGGTGCGGATTTCCTCCAAAGCCGCGCCGGTGTTGAGGGAATAGCTCCCCTCGGAAAACTCGACGGTAAACAGGGCCGCCCCGTCCTTATAGTAGGCGTCCAGGTAGGCCTGGTCGATAAACTCCAGCGGCTGGTTGAGGTCGGCCACCGAGTCGAGCCACAGCACCGCCGATACGTTTTCCACCCCTTCGATGGATTTCTTAATCGCCGCCGCCTCCTGCAGCGATACGTCCTCCACCATGACCGAGGCGGTGCCGGGATAGCTGAACTGCTCCTCCAGCACGGTAATGGCCTGCTTGGTGGTGGATTCCTCCGGCAGATACTCCGACAGGTCGTAATTGACCTGCACCATCGGAATCATCACAAGGCTCGCCGCTACCATCACCAGAAAGATACAGCCGATCAAGATCCGGTGGTGGAGAATGAAATGCAAAATCCGGTCCAAATTCGACCACCTCCCCATTATGCCGGATCGTGCGCTTTGCAGGGAATGCCGCCCAGCAGCATGCCCAAAAGCTCACGAATCAGGGTGCGCAGCCGTCCGGCGTCGGCGCCGCAATGGTTGAATACCGTGAAGATCCCTTCCAGGATTGCCCCCGCCATGGCGTCGGCCAGCAGAGGGTCGTGCTGGGGAAGAATTTCCCGGTACAGCCTCCGGCTGACCAGCGACGAAAGCTCCCCCCTTGCATTTTTATACGGACTGCCTGCGCTTTTGTTCATCAAGATCAGAAACTGGGGCCGGTTTTCCAGAAAGGTCTCGGTAATCCGGTCGGTGATCTGGCGGATGGTGGGGAGGGTGATGGGCTCCGTCGGGTCCACCTGGATGGAAATCAGCTCGTTGAGGGACTCCCATACCGGAGAGATGATGCTTTCAAAGAGCGCGGCCTTCCCGCCGAAATAGGCGTAGACGTTTCCCACCGTAATGCCGGCCTTGGCGGCGATGGAGCGCATGGACGACTGCTGGTAGCCTGCGTTGAGAAACTCCTCGGTAGCGGAGGCGATGATTTTGTTGCGCACATCGTCCTTTTGCACCTGCATATGGCTCACCTCCTAAAAGACTTGGAAAGTTAAACAAGCGTTCATTATTACAAATTTATGATACCACGCTGCGGCGGAGGTGTCAATATTAAACGCTTGTATAAGATTGCCTGTTTGTAAAGGAATTGTGAATATTCTTATAAGGCGTTTGTTTCCAAGTCTGGAATAAAAATAGAGGCGCGGGAAAAGGGATTGCCTTGGCGGCGGCGAAATGATAGAATAAACTCACTTGAAGGGAAGGGGAGGATACCGATGCGCGTTTTGGTGCTTTGCGACGATACCTATCACGCGGGAAAGACCGTCCGAGAGGGGCTGGCGCCTTTGGAGGAAGGAGGGCTTTCCTTTGTGTTTTGGGAGGACGGCCGCGGGCTCACGCCACAAGGGCTCGACCCTTACTCTTTGGTCATCCTGTCCAAATCGGACCAGCGCACGATGGAGGACGATACCCCGTGGCTGACCGGGGAGAGCCTTAACGCGCTGGAGGAATTTGTGAAGGAAGGCGGCGGGCTGCTGGCGGTTCATTCCGGCACCTGCTACGACGGCAACGAACGGATGGAACGGCTGCTGGGGGGCGTCTTTTTGACCCATCCCGCTCAGTGCCCGGTCACCTTGACCCCCTGTGAAGAGGAAAGCCCCCTGATGGAAGGGGTGCCCCCGTTCCCCATCACCGATGAGTTTTATGTCATGCGCCTCTGCGATCGGACGGCAACCGTGCACGCAACCCTGGAAAGCGCGCATGGAAGCCAGCCGGCGGTGTGGACGAAGGAATATGGGTTTGGAAGGGTTTGCTGCGTTACCCCGGCCCATAACCCACAGTCGTGGAGCGCGCCCGGGTTTCAAACGCTTTTGAAAAACGCCGTGCAATTTTGTACAAAGCCGGTGGGGACGGCGCTGGTTACCGGCGCAGGCCGGGGCCTGGGCTTCGGTTTAACCGAGTCTTTGCTGCGGCGTAACTGGCAGGTGGTGGCGGGGGAATATGATTCCACGGCCTCCTTTTTGCCGCGGCTTTCGGAGGAATTCCCCCAGCGGCTTTGGGTCACGCCGCTGGATGTGACCGATCCGGACAGCATCCAGGCGGCCGGGAAATATACCGCAGGTACGGTGGGCACTCTCGACCTTCTCATCAGCAACGCCGGCGTCTATGGCCGCCATGAGGACGACCGGTATGAAAGCGGGCTGCATCCCGACGAAATGCTGTGGGATTACCGGGTCAACGCCTTAGGCCCGGTGCTGCTCTTAGAAGCGTTTGCGCCGCGGATGGAGCAAAGCGGATTGCGTCGGGTCTGCGTGGTCTCCTCGGAAGCGGGCAGCATCGGGGCCTGCTGGCGGGACAATGCGTTCGGCTACAGCATGTCCAAGGCGGCGGTCAACATGGGGACGCAGATCTGGTTTCACTGCCTGCGTCCGAAGGGATACACCTTCCGCCTTTACCATCCGGGATACCTGCGCACCTATATGCTGGGAGAAAAGAACCTGGCGGCGGACTTGGAGCCGGAAGAGGGGGCGAGGCTGGCCCTTTCGTATTTCCTGTCCGACCGGCAAAACGAAGATGCGCTCGCCCTTTACAGCTACGACGGCAGGGAATACCCTTGGTAAATGCCGCACCCCATCGGATGGGGAGTTTGGAGAAGCAATATATGCAATACATCATTTTGGATTTGGAGTGGAACGGTGCGTGGTCCAAACGCACCGGGAGATATTTCAACGAAATCATCGAGATCGGCGCTGTCCGCTTAGACGAGGAGCGCAGGGTGGTCGACGAATACCAGGCCCTCATCCGCCCCCGTGTCAGCGGAAAGCTGACCACGCTGGTCAGCGACCTGACCAGCATCACCGATCAGGAGCTCAAAAGCGGCACCACCTTTTGCCGCGCCATGGAGCGGTTCGGCCGGTGGGTGGGGGAGGCGCAGAATCTGGTAATGACCTGGGGAAACACCGATCTGCTTGTGCTGGTTGAAAATTTTCGTTACTATTATGGAAACGGCCGCATCCGGTTTTTAAGCCGGTACGCGGATCTGCAAAAATATTGCCAGCGGGAGATGAACCTGGGCGGCGGCAATCATTTGGGCCTGTTAAAGGCGGCGCAGTCCTTGGAAATTTTGGTGGACGAAGAAAGCCTTCACCGGGCGTTGGACGACAGCCGTCTGGCGGCAAAGGTGTTTGCGCGCATGTTTGACGAGGGGCGGCTGGCTTCCTTTGTCCAGAATGCCTTGACGGAGGATTTTTACCGGCGTCTGACCTTTAAAAATAAGGTAATCGACGACATCCGCTCTCCTTTGATTGACCGGCAGGAGCTGGCGGTGACCTGCCCGGTCTGTCAAAGACGGATGCGGCGGAAAGGAAAATGGGCCTTTCGGCGGCGGTTTTTCAAGGCCGGCTTTGTCTGCCGCAGCTGTCAGAAGGAATTCGACGTCCAGCTGCAATTTAAGCAGGAGTTTGACGGGGTGACCGTCAAGCGCATCGTGCTCGAAAGGCTTCCGGCCTCCCAACAGGAGGAGAAGGAGAAAACGGGCGGATAAGCAGGACAGGCGGGATGCGTCTGCACAGGGGTGGGATCAGGCTGCCGCGCGGGAATGGGACACGGTTGCTCCGCTGCGGGGACCTTTTGTCCGAAACTCCGGCGGCTTATGGACAAAAAAATGGTTTTGCCGGATATTCGGCGCCCAGGACGACATATAGATTGGGTAAGAATCCGGTTCGGAGGTGTCGCCGTTGGACGGTTTGGAACAATGGATCGAACAGGTAAACAGCGCGGTCCACTCTTTTATATGGGGGCCGGTTATGATCTGCATCCTGGTGGGGGCCGGCATTTGGTTTACCATCGGGACCCGCTTTTTTCAGGTGCGCAAAATCGGGGCTATATGCGGCACCCTCGGCAGCGTTTTGAAACGCAGGAAGGAGCGGGACGCCGGGGCCATTTCCCCCTTTCAGGCGGTGTCCGCGGCGCTGGCGGGGACACTGGGGGTGGGCAACATCGTGGGGGTGGCCACCGCCATCACCATCGGCGGCCCGGGCGCGGTGTTTTGGATGTGGGTCTCCGCCTTTTTCGGGATGATGACCAAATATGCCGAGGTGGTGCTGGCGGTCCATTACCGGGAGCGAAACAGCCGGGGCGAATGGGTCGGCGGCCCGATGTATTATCTGAAAAACGGGCTGCATTCCAAGTTTTTAGCGGGCGCTTTTGCGGTATTCGGCGTCTGCGCCTCCTTTGGGATTGGTAATATGACCCAGGCAAACGCCATTTCCTCCTATTCCCAGAATGTATTCGGGGTTCCCACCGCCGTCACCGGCGTCATCATTGCGGCCATTACCGGCCTTGTCATCATCGGCGGGATCAAACGCATCGCCAGCGTCACCGAAAAGATCGTCCCCTTTATGGCGATTTTGTATATCCTGGGCGCCGGTGCGGTAATCGTAGTGCATTATCAGGCGGTGCCGGCCGCCTTTGGCGCGATTTTTTCCGGCGCCTTCGCCCTCGAGCCGGTAGCGGGCGGCCTTACCGGCGCCGCTATGGCCCGCGCCATTCAGGTGGGGATTTCCAAGGGCGTCTTTTCCAACGAGGCGGGCCTCGGCAGCGCCTCCATCGTACATGCGGCGGCGGATACCCCTCACCCGGCCCGCCAAGGGCTCTGGGGCGCCTTTGAGGTGTTCGCCGATACCCTGGTGGTCTGCACCATTACGGCGCTGGCGGTCCTTTCCGCCGGGCTGTGGGAGAACCCGGACATTACCGGCGTGACATTGACCCAGAAAACCTTTGAGAGCGTATTCGGCTCCTTCGGCGGCGGCTTTCTCGCTGTGTCCATCATCTTTTTCGCTTTCGCCACCATCATCGGCTGGTCCTATTACGGGGAGCGGTGCGGCGAATACCTGTTCGGCGGGAAATTCCTGCTGCCCTACAAGGTGGTGTATGTGCTGATGACGGCGGTGGGCGCGGTGCTGGAGCTGACGCTGGTATGGGATTTGTCGGACACCTTGAACGGCTTTATGGCGGTTCCCAATCTCATCGGCCTGTTTGCTTTAAGCGGGATGGTGTTTCGGCTGACCAAAGAAGAGTTTCCCGGCCGCCGGGCCCTGGCAGCGCAGAGGCGGGGAAAAAAGAAGCGGCAAAGGATGCGAAGCTAGATGGAAGCGTATTTATGTCGGCAGTGCCCGAGAGGGTGCGGGGCCCTGCGCACCGAAACGGCTGGAGAGGGCTTTTGCAGGATGCCTGCCCGGCCGGTGGTGGCACGGGCGGCGCCCCATTTTTGGGAGGAGCCGGTGCTCAGCGGGACAAGGGGCTCGGGCGCGGTCTTTTTCTCCGGCTGCGTGCTGCAATGCCGCTTTTGCCAGAATCAGAAGATATCGGCCGGCGGCTTTGGAAAGGCCCTTTCTAAGGAAGAGCTGGCCGCCTGCTTCGCGGATCTTGTGCAAAAGGGGGTACACAACCTCAACCTGGTTACCCCCACCCATTTTACCCACGTGATTCGGGAAATCCTGCGAGAGAATAGGCCGCAGATACCGGTTATCTATAACTGCGGCGGGTATGAGCGGCCCGAGACCCTGCGCACCTTAGAGGGGCTGGTGGACATCTACCTGCCCGATCTGAAATATGTGGATCCGGCGGCGTCCGCCCGGTATTCTGCGGCGCCCGACTACTTTGCCGTGGCCTCCCGGGCGATTTTGGAGATGTCTCAACAGGTGGGGCCGCCGGTGCTGGGAGAGGATGGGATGATGCAAAAGGGGCTGATTGTCCGGCATCTGCTTCTGCCCGGGCATACCAAGGACTCCATCGCCGTGCTCGAATGGATAAAATCCGAGCTGCCCAGCAAAACCTATGTCAGCCTGATGTGCCAGTACACCCCCTTAGGGAACCTGGACGGGTATCCGGAGCTTTCCCGGCGGGTCACCCGGCGGGAGTATGACAAGGTGCTCGACCGGCTGTTTGCGCTGGGATTGGACAACGGCTTTGTACAGGAAAGGACCTCCGCTGCCGCGAAGTTTATCCCGGCCTTTGACCTGACCGGCCTGCCGGAATAAAGGCGGGCTTGACCGTCCCTCTTTTGGAATGGAAGGCAGGCGGTAAAAAAGGAATCGGATGGGGTTTGACTGTTCATGGATGGATTTTTCAGCCGGAGGCTTGCTTTACTGGCTGCAGGCGGCGTCTATGCTCTGGCGGATGCACCCGCCCCATGGGCCGAGGGGAGATGCGTCTATATCTGGCGTGGGCAGCATAGGGCTTTTCTTCTCCATCCGCCTCTATGGGCTGTCGGCCCCACTGTGACGAAAGCCGGCACAGAGAAGAATGAAAAAACCAAGGGAAGATAGAAAGGAGCTTTTTTATGATTCGGTTCAACCATTTTAACTTCAACGTCCTCGATTTGGAGAAGTCCTTGCAGTTTTATGCCGACGCACTTGATCTGCATCCGGTGCGCGAGCATACGGAGGAGGGCTTCCGCCTCGTTTACCTGGGCGACGGGGAGAGCGATTTCAGCTTGGAGCTTACCTGGCTGAAGGACCGCAAAACACCCTATGATCTGGGGGAAAAGGAATATCATCTGGCCTTTACCACCGACCGGTATGAGGAGCTGTATCAGAAGCATAAGGCGATGGGAGTCGTCTGCTACGAAAATCCGCAGATGGGGATTTATTTTATCAGCGATCCGGACGGCTACTGGATTGAGATCGTACCGGAGAAATAGAAGATTCTTTCTTTTTGTCCTTCGGACCAGAGCGGACATGCGTTTTTGACAGCCGTAGGGCGGAGGGCACAACAAGAAAAAGGCACGCGGCTTTTTAAAGCCGCGTGCCTTTTTCTTGTCGCTTACAGCATCCTCCCGGTTCTACCGGGGGTAGGGAAAAAGCCTCGGGAAAGAAAAGAGCAGAAGCCGGTAGTCAGACAAACGGAATCGGATGAATGAGAGCGCTGCAACTGGTTTCCCACTTACAGGGCGAACGGTTCGATGTCTCCCTGCCCCTTTTGGGGGTTAGGCGGGGCGGCAAAGCCCGACCCCTCCGGGGGCTTAGGAAAACCACCCGTAAAACGGGTGGTTTTGACTCGCATCCGGTATGGCAGCTGCCCTATTTCAGCTTGTTCGTTGATACGGTTTCATGGGCAGCTCCCTTGGGGCGTTGCTTTAAGAAAATACGAAGGGACGGCGCACAGCCGTCCCTTAAAATGGTCCGGATCCCGCCGTCCATTTTGAGCGCGTTTTTTCGGTTTATCCGTCCATTCCCTCCCGCAAAGACCGGACGAAATCATAGACCGGGCCTGCGGCGGCCTCTTTTTTCTCCGCGATTACCTTGACAATGGCGCTGCCCACAATCACCCCGTCGCAGTAGCGCTGCATATCCCGCGCCTGCTGGGGCCCGGAAATACCGAAGCCGACGGCGCAGGGGATGGAGGCGTAAGGCTTGATCTGGCGGAAGAATTCGTCAAAATCGGTGGAGAAGCTGGAACGCATTCCCGTGACGCCGGTGGAAGAAACGCAGTAAAGAAAACCTTTGGCTCCCTTTGCAATGGTGGCCGCCCGCTCATGAGAGGTAGGGGCGATCAGACGGATGGAGTAAACCCCGTGGGCATCGGCTACCCCTTCGATCTCATCCTTTTCCTCATAGGGCATATCCGGGACGATGACCCCGTCCACCCCGCTTTGCTCGCACAAAGAGAAAAAGCGTTCCTTGCCGAACCGATAGATGCTGTTTAGATAGAGCATCAAAAGCAGAGGCTTTTGCGTCTGTCTGCGCAGCCGGCGAACCAGGTCAAAGACGGCGACCTGCGTGGTTCCCGCATCCAAGGCCCGCTGGGAGGCCTCCTGGATAACCGGTCCCTCCGCCAGCGGGTCGGAGAAGGGAACGCCCAGCTCAATGAGATCGGCCCCCGCCCTGTCCATGGCCAGCACCGCCTCTTCGGTCACCTCGAGATTGGGGTCTCCCGCCGTTACAAAGGTAATCAGCGCCTTGCGCCCCTCTTTTTTCAGCTGTGCAAATGTCTCGTCGATTCTATTCATGAATGGTCACCCCTCTGTATCGCGCTACCTGGTATACGTCCTTGTCCCCCCGTCCGGACAGGCAGATGACCAGACTCTGCTCTCTTCCCATCTGCGGGGCGATTTTGCGCGCCGCCGCCACCGCATGGGCCGATTCGATCGCCGGAATGATGCCTTCCGTCCGCGACAGGTACTCGAAGGCGCTCACCGCTTCTTCGTCGGTAATATCCACATAATCTGCCCGCCCGGTTTCAAAAAGATGCGCATGCTCCGGGCCGATGCCGGGATAGTCGAGCCCGGCGGAGATGGAGTAAACCGGGTCGATCTGTCCCTCCTCGTTTTGTAAAAACAGCGACTTCATCCCGTGGAAGATCCCCTTGGTGCCTTTGGTGATGGTGGCCGCATGCAAAGCGGTGTCCACCCCTTTGCCGGCGGCCTCGGCCCCGACTAGGCGCACCGACGGTTCCTTGATAAAGTCATAGAACATCCCCATGGCGTTGGAGCCGCCGCCTACGCAGGCCACCACGCAGTCGGGCAGCCGGCCGGTCCTTTCGAGCATTTGTCTGCGGGTTTCCTCGCCGATGATTTTCTGGAAGTCGCGTACCATGGTAGGATAGGGGTGAGGCCCCATCACCGAACCGATTAAGTAATAGGTATTCTCCACATTGGTGGTCCAGTCCCGCATGGCCTCGTTGATGGCGTCCTTGAGGGTGCGGGTGCCGCTGGACACGCCGGTGACCTTCGCCCCCAGCAGCTCCATGCGATAGACGTTGAGGGACTGGCGTTCCATGTCCTCCTCTCCCATGAACACCTCGCACTCCATTCCAAACAGCGCCGCCGCCGTGGCGGTGGCCACCCCATGCTGGCCTGCGCCCGTTTCGGCAATCAGGCGGCGCTTGCCCATCTTTTTGGCCAGCAGCGCCTGTCCAAGGACGTTGTTGATCTTGTGGGAGCCGGTGTGGTTCAAATCCTCCCGTTTGATGTAGACGGCGGCGCCGCCCAGGTCCCGGGTCATCTTCTGTGCATAATAGAGCATGGAGGGCCGTCCCGCATAGTCCCGGTAATACCCGTGCAGCTCCTTGCGAAAATCCGGGTCCTCCCGGTAGTGCTCGTAGGCCGCCTGCAGCTCCTGCACGGCGGCCATGACGGTTTCGGGGACGTATTGCCCGCCGAATTCGCCGAATCTTCCTATTTTGCTCATATCGAAACCCCTCTTATAATCGTCAGAATCTCTTTGATTTTTTCCCGGTCCTTCACGCCGCCGGTTTCAATGCCGCCCGACAGGTCCACCCCGTCCGGGCGGACCCGGCGGACCGCCTCCTCCAGGTTGCCGGCGTTTAGCCCTCCGGCCAGAAAAAAGGGCCGTGGGGGCCTCAACCGTTCGAGCAGCCCCCAGTCGGCGGTCTTTCCGGTGCCGCCGTAGGCATCCTTGGAAAAGGCGTCGAACAGCAGCAGGTCCGCCCCAAACCGGCTTGCGTCCTGCAGGTCCTGCGGCGTCCTTACCCGAACCGCCTTCCAAACGGCAGTCCCCGCAGGAAGAAGCCTGCGCAGGCGGCGGATGGAATCTCCGTCCTCATCCCCATGCAGCTGCACGCCGTCGAGCGCCGCCTGCCTGGCAATCCGCGCCGTTTCCTCCGGGGTCTCGTTGACAAAGACCCCTACCGCCCGTATAGAGGGGGCAAGCCGGCCGCGAAGCAGGGCCGCCTGCGCGGGGGTGACCTGCCGGCGGCTTTTCGCAAAGACAAAGCCCACATAATCGGGCTGAAATTCGTTGACATACCGGACATCTTCCATGCGGCTCAGGCCGCAGAGCTTTACCTTCATGCTTCCTCCCGCAGGGCGGACAGGGTGGCCGCGATGTCGCCGCTTTTCATCAGGGTCTCCCCGATGAGTACCGCGTCGGCCCCCTGTTCCCGGACAAAGCGCAGGTCTTTCCCTTCCTTCATGCCGCTTTCGGCTACCCGGATGAGGCCGGACGGGATTTTACGCGCCAAGCGCGCGGTGGTGCCTAGGTCTACCTCAAAGGTTTTCAGGTTGCGGTTGTTGATCCCGATGATGGGGCATCCGGCGTCCAGCGCCCGGCCGAGCTCCTCCTCGTTATGCACTTCCGTCAGGCAGGAAAGCCCCACCGACCTTGCCTCCTCCAGGAATTCCCGGATCTGTTCGGTCTCGAGCAGCGCGGCGATAAGCAAAACCGCGTCCGCTCCCAAGACCCTGGCCTCATAGATCTGGTAAGGGTCGAAGATGAAGTCCTTTCGCAGGAGAGGAAGGGAAACGGCGCTTCGCACCTGGGCCAGATACCGGCCGCATCCCTGAAAGTACCGCTCCTCCGTCAAAACCGAGAGGGCGTTTGCCCCCGCCGCCTCATAGGCTTTGGCGAACCGCACCGGATCAAAATCCGGCCTTATGAGCCCCTTGGAGGGGGATGCCTTTTTTACCTCCGCGATGACGGCCAGCCGCTCCCCCCGAAGGGCGCCGGCAAAGTCCCTGGCCGGGCCGGCTATCCCTTCGGCCTGGGCCCGAATCTCTTGATAAGGCCGCGCCGTTTTTTCTCTGGCCAGCTGTTCGAGGCGGGCGGCCACAATGTCGTCTAAGATCACGCGCTTTTTCCCTCCTTTGCAAAGGAGCCGGTCAGCTCTTTCAGGGAATGAAGCTTCTGTATGGCCGCCCCGGTATCAATGGAGCGCCTGGCCATGGCCACCCCGTCCGCAATGCTGTCGGCCCGGCGGGCGATGTAAAGGGCACAGGCGGCGTTTAGTACCACGATGTCCCGCTGGGGCCCTTCCTTGCCGGAGAGGACGTCCAGCGTGATTTTCGCATTGTCCGCCGCCGTACCGCCCACAACGGTCGATTTGTCCGAAAGGGGGATGCCGTAATCCCGCGGATCCAGGTCGTATTTGATGATCTTCCCCTCTCGGATTTCACAAATGCTCGTCTGATCGGAAACGGTGATTTCATCCAGGCCGTCGTGGCCGTGGACGATCATGGCCCCCTTGATCCCCAGATTCATCAGCACCCGGGCCATGGTTTCCATCAGCCCCTCGTCGTACACGCCCAGAATGATATAGGATGCGAAGGCGGGGTTGGCAAGAGGGCCCAGGATATTAAAGACGCTTCGCACCCCAATCTCCCGCCTGGGCCCGGCGGCAAACCGCATGGAGCTGTGGAAGCAGGGGGCGAACAGGAAGGAAAGGCCGCATTCCTTGATGCACCGTTCCGCCTGGGGCGCGGTCATGTTGATGCTGACCCCCAGCGCCTCGAGCACGTCCGCCGCCCCGCTCTTGCTGGATACGCTGCGGTTGCCGTGTTTGGCAACTTTCAGGCCGGCCCCAGCGATGACGAAGGAGGCGGTGGTGGAGATGTTGAAGGTATTGGCCATATCCCCGCCGGTGCCCACAATGTCGATGACCGAGGTGGAGTGTCCTACCTGCACGGCGTTTTTGCGCATAACCCGGGCAAAGCCGGTGATTTCGTCGGTGGTTTCCCCCTTCATGCGAAGGGCGGTCAGGAAGGAGGCGATCTGCGCGTCGGTGGCCCCGCCGCTCATGATGCAGTCCATAGCCTCAAAGGCTTCCTCCTGGCTGAGGTTTTCCCCATCAATGGCTTTAAAGATATAGGGCTTGAGGGCGTTGCGCTTGGCCGGCTCGATTTCCGTTTTGGGGGTATCGAAGGGGGTGATGGCCAGACCGGCCACCCGGCCGAGAAAGTTTTCCAGCAGCTGCTTGCCGCAGCCGGTCAGGATGGATTCCGGATGGAACTGCACGCCGAAGGTGGGATGCTCCCGGTGCATCACCGCCATAATCTGCCCGTCCTCATCGCTGGCGGCGATCTTTAAGCAGGCGGGGAGGCTTTTCTCCTCGGTGATTAAGGAATGATACCGTGCCACCGGCGCCTCCGAAGGCAGCGCGTAAAACAAGGGGCAGCGGGAATCGAGATGAACCGTGCTCGCCTTGCCGTGCATCAGCCGCTTCGCCGGCACCGTCCTTGCGCCGAAGGCTTCCCCGATGGCCTGATGGCCCAGGCAGACGCCCAGAATCGGGACCCGTCCGGAGAACCGGCGGACCGCGTCGATGGTGATGCCGGCGGTGGAGGGATAGCCGGGGCCGGGGGAGAGGAGGAGGGCCTCAGGCTGAAGCGCCTCGATTTCCTCCAGGGTGATTTCGTCGTTCCTTACCACCTTAACATCCGAGTAAAGCTGGCCCACCATTTGGTAGAGGTTATAGGTAAAGGAATCGTAATTGTCGATGAGTAAGATCATAGCTTTGCCGCCTCCTCAATGGCGTGGATAACCGCCTGTGCCTTGTTTTTGGATTCCTGGTATTCCTGTTCCGGGACCGAGTCGGCCACAATGCCGCCTCCCGCCTGGATGTAAGCCTTGTTGCCCTTGAAAAGCGCGGTGCGTATGGCGATGCAGGTGTCGATGTTCCCGTCGAAGCCTAAGTATCCCACCGTACCGCCGTAGAGGCACCGTTTCTTGTTTTCCAGCTCGTCGATGATTTCCATGGCCCTTACCTTGGGCGCGCCCGAAAGGGTCCCGGCGGGCAGAACCGCCATCAAGGCGTCCAACGCGGTTTTGTCCTCCTGAAGGATGCCTTTGACGTCGCTGACCAGATGCATCACCTTGGAGAACCGCTCCACCTGCATCAGGCGGGTGACCTCCACCGTGCCGAATTTGCTCACCTTGCCCACGTCGTTGCGCCCCAAATCTACGAGCATGGTGTGCTCCGCCCTTTCCTTGGGGTCGCTTAAGAGGGCTTTCTCATTCTGGGCGTCCAGCTCCGGAGTGACCCCTCTCGGGCTGGTGCCGGCGATGGGACGGGTGGTAACCACCCCTTTGGTGACGTTGACGAGCATCTCCGGCGAGGCGCCTACAATCTGGTAGGAGGGGCACTGCAAATAGTAGAGATAGGGGGAGGGGTTGGTCGCCCTCAGCACCCGGTAGACGTCGAAGGGATCGGGGGGATTCTCCGCCTCAAACCGCTGGGAAAGCACCACCTGGAAGATGTCCCCGGCCCGGATGTATTCCTTGGCCTTCCTAACGTTTTCCATAAATTCCTCTTTGGTCAGGTTGGAGGTGATGCGGCAGGGCTGTGAAGCCGGCTGCTTGTGCGGGGCGGGGCGGAAGGCGCGGATCTGCTCGGAAAGCGCCTCGGCCCGGGCTTGGCAGGCGGCGTACTGCGCGTTGAGATCCCCGTCCTTATAGAGGTTGAGGATGATGACGGTTTTGTTGCTGAGATGGTCGAAGGCCACCACCTCGTCGAACAGGAACAGATGGCAGTCGGGCAGATGCAGATCGTCCTCGGGGACGTTTTTGAGCTTCTTTTCCAGATACCGCACCGTATCGTAGCCGAAGAAGCCCACCAGCCCGCCGGTGAATTTCGGACGGTTGGGGACGCTGGGGGAATGGGTGCGCGCGAGAATCTCCCTGAGAAAGGAGATGGGGTTTTCCACCTTCCGGCGGGTCTCCCCGCCGCCGCGGATCACCACGCCCTCCCCCTGCTCGATGCGGATTTCCATCTTCGGGCGGATGCCGATAAAGGAATAGCGGCCCCACTGCTGGGAATTGTCCACGCTTTCTAGAATAAAACAGGTTTCGTTGCCTGCCTTGAGGGCGTTGAAGAGATGGACCGGCGTATAGGTGTCGGAAAGCACCTCGTAAAAGACCGGCGCCAGATCATAGTCGTTCAAAAGCTCCTGGATTTCCTTTTTGCTCGGATACATATCTGCGCTCCTTCTCTCCGCGCGGCGGGATTTTCTCGCACCCCCTCTTTGCGCGGGAAAGAGGGGAGGGGCGGCCGTTTTTGACAACAAAAAAAGCCGGTCGTCCAAACCATGGGACGATCGACTCGTGGTGCCACCCAAATTCAAGAGCCTTCCAAAAAAGCTCTCCTTCCTTGCAGGGTACGCGGCAAATCGGCAAGGTACATTGCAGAAAAATGCAGGATACCCCCTCCGCGTAACGTGCGGATCACGGCGGCAGCTACTCCGGCCCGCTGAAAAAGGCCGTTTCCCCTTGCTCCTCACAAACCCATTCCTCCAAAGCAGCGTATGTACCGGCTTCTCACCAGCCGCCGGCTCTCTGAACACCGTGTTGCGGAGTACTCACTTTTGCTCAACGGATTTCACCTATCGGATTTGCTGCTATTATATGCGCCTATTTTTCATTTGTCAACCCTTTTTTGCAGCCGCGCGAACTCCTGCGCCAAGTCCTCTAAGGTCAGACCGGACAAAACCCCGTCCATTTCCTCGTCCATCCGGTCCCAAACCAGCCGCCGCACCACCCGCGCATAAGGGGATTCCTCTTTGCCCTGCCCAGGCCCCACAATGGAAAGGTCCCCCTCCAGCACCTCAAGGACCTGACGGATGGAAACGGCGTTTGCAGGTGCGGCCAGCCGGTATCCCCCCTGGGAACCGGACATCCCCCGCACCAGCCCCGCGTGTTTTAAGGCCGCAAAGCTGTGCTCAAGATAATTGAGGGAAATCCTCTGCCGCTGGGCGATGGAACCCAGGGAGACATACTCCCCCTCATCGTGAATGGCCAGGTCGATCATGGCGCGCAGACCGTAGCGCCCCCGTGTGGACAGCTTCATGGAATCTCCTCCTTTGGAAAGGACGCGGCCAAATCGGCAAGGGTAATCGAGTTTGCCACCCCGTCGATGGCGTCGGCCAGGCGGGTCCAGACCGGGCGGGTGGCGCAGCGGCAGGCCATGCCGCTTGGGCAGCCGTCCGGATTTCGGATGCAGGCCACCGGCACCAGCTCCCCCTCTACCGCCCGAAGCACGTCGCCCACCGTGACGGTGTGCGCAGGCCGTGCCAGCAGGTAACCGCCCTTCTGTCCCCGCACCGTGGTCAGCAGCCCCGCCCTGCGCAGCCGGAAGAAGAGCTGCTCTAGATACCCTTCCGTGATGCCGGTAAGCCCGCTGATTCGCCTCACCTTAACCGGCCCCTCCCCGCTGACGACGGTCAGGCAGCAGAGCGCTTCCACCGCGTATTTTCCCTTGGTGGACAGCTTCATTCCTCTCCCTCCCTTGCTTGGTATCTGCTGTTATGATACCGCAGAAAGGGACCCGGCGCAAGAGAAATTTTATAATTCCTATTGACATAGTAAGGATTCGCGGATATAATCTTTATCAAATCACTAGGAAATAAAGCGAAAGGGGAGACCGGCCATGAAGCGGCAGTACGCTGCCTTTGCCCGTCAAGCCACGGTAACCAGCCGGCGAATGTGCCTGTGTATCGAAAAATACATGCATCAATCATCACACAGGGGGAATTGTAACAATGAGCCGATCTTTTCATTTTGAAACCAACCAGCTGCACGCGGGGCAGACGCCCGATCCGGTGACCAAGTCCCGTGCGGTGCCCATCTATCAGACCACATCCTACGTCTTTGACGATACCCGGCAGGCGGAGGATCTGTTTGGCCTCAAAGAGCCGGGCAACATCTATACCCGCATCATGAATCCTACGACCGACGTGTTCGAAAAGCGCATCGCCGCGCTGGAAGGGGGGGTAGGGGCGCTGGCCACGGCCTCCGGCTCGGCCGCCATCACCTATTCGATCCTAAATCTCGCTTCGGCAGGGGATGAGATCGTCGCCGCCTCCACCCTTTACGGCGGAACCTTCGCCTTATTTAAGTCCACCTTTGCAAAGCTGGGCATTCGCACCGTCTTTGTAAACCCGGACGATCCAAAAAACTTTGAAGCCGCCGTCACCGGCAAGACCAAGGCGCTGTATATCGAGTCCATCGGCAATCCCGGCATCAATCTCATCGACATCGAGGCGGTGGCCGGCATTGCCCACCGCCACGGCCTTCCCTTGATTGTGGACAATACCTTTGCCACCCCTTATCTGCTGCGTCCCATTGAATTCGGCGCCGACGTGGTGGTGCATTCGGCGACCAAGTTTATCGGCGGTCACGGCACCTCCATCGGCGGGGTGATTGTGGACGCGGGCCGGTTTGACTGGGCGGCAAGCGGGCGGTTTGCGGAATTCACCGAGCCGGACGAGGACTATCACGGCATCCGCTATGTTCCCGATACAAGCCCGGCGGCCTATATCACCAAGGCCCGGGTCCAGCTTTTGAGGAACACCGGCGCCTGCCTGAGCCCTTTTAACGCCTTCCTTCTTTTGCAGGGGCTGGAGACCCTTTCCCTCCGGGTGGAGCGGCATGTGGAAAACGCCCGCCGGCTCGCCCGGTATCTGGTCGGACAGGATAAGGTCGCTTGGGTGAACTATCCTGAACTGGACCAAAACCCTTACCGTGCCCTGGCGAAAAAATATCTGCCCAAGGGAGCCGGCTCCATCTTTACCTTTGGGGTCAAGGGGGGCGAACCGGCCGCCCGGGCCCTTATCGACAGCCTGACGATTTTCTCCCAGCTCGCAAACGTGGCCGATGCAAAATCGCTGGTCATCCATCCGGCGTCCACCACCCATCAGCAGCTTTCTCCCAGCGAACAGGAAAAGGCCGGGGTCACCGCGGATATGATCCGCCTCTCCGTCGGCCTCGAGCATATCGACGACCTGATCGCCGACCTGGAGCAAGCTTTTTCAAAACTCGATTAGGAGGCGCTTATATGCCGAAAATTGCACAAGACCTGACCCAGCTGATCGGAAACACCCCCCTTCTCGATCTCTCCCGGTATGCCCGGCGGGAGGAGGCCGAAGGGAGATTGCTTGCCAAGCTCGAAAGCTTCAACCCCCTTTCCTCCGTCAAGGACCGGCTGGGCTACGCCCTGATTGCCGACGCGGAGGCCAGAGGTGTCCTCGGCCCCGGCTCTACCATCATCGAGCCTACCAGCGGAAATACCGGTATCGCCCTTTCCTTTATTGCGGCGGCTAAGGGCTATCGGGTCATCCTCACCATGCCGGATACCATGAGCCTGGAGCGGCGCAGCCTGCTCAAGGCGCTGGGCGCCGAGCTGGTGCTCACCGAAGGCGCCAGGGGTATCAAAGGCGCCATCGAAAAGGCGGAGGAGCTGCGAAAGGAAATCGACGGCGCGGTTACGCTGGGCCAGTTTACCAATCCCGCCAACGTCCGGATGCATTACCACACCACCGGCCAGGAAATCTGGCGGGATACCGACGGCCATGTGGATTTCTTCGTCGCAGGGGTGGGCACCGGCGGGACCATCACCGGCGTGGCCGAGGCGCTCAAGGAAAAGAACCCGGCGGTGAAAATCGTGGCGGTGGAGCCGGCCGCTTCCCCGGTTCTTTCCGGCGGACAGCCCGGCCCCCATAAAATCCAGGGGATCGGCACCGGCTTTGTGCCGCAGCTGCTCAACCGGGATTTCATCGACGAGGTGATTCCGGTCGGCAATGAGGCCGCCTTTGAAACCGCCCGCAAGCTGGCCGCCGCCGAAGGGCTTTTGTGCGGCATCTCCTCCGGCGCTGCCCTTTTCGCCGCCTCTCAGGTGGCCAAACGCAAGGAAAATGCGGGCAAATCCATTGTCGTCCTCCTGCCGGATACCGGAGAGCGGTATCTTTCCACCGGCCTGTTCGCCGAATAAACGGCGGTTTTCATTGTGTCTGCGATCCCCCTGATTTTGTATTCATACAAAATCAGGGGGATTTTTTGCCGGCAGGAGAAAAAAGAAGGACGGCGGCGGCTTGGCTTTTGCCGCCGTCCTTCCTTTAACGGGAACCACCGGCTCTGCCGGCAGAGATGTCCCGCAAAAAAGCGTTCGCTATAAGCATCGAGGGAAGCGGGCTGCGAAGAGCCGGCCTAACGGTGACGGGGGGCTTCCGGTTAAAATGGGGATTCTCCTGTTTACAGGCCGCGGGGCAAGTCATGCCAGTGAAATAAATTTCCGTGCATCTTGAGACGCTTGCTGGCAATAAGCCCTTCTAGGGCGCTTCATACCTCCGGCAAAGCCGGTGGTTTTGCCTTTTGTGCGCTTTGCCGATGGAATCTTTTTCGGATTTTTCGGCGATTTTTCAGAACAAATGGGCCTTCCTCTTCATAAAATAGAGGACAAATGACCATTATGTAAACTTTTTCGAACAATTGCCCCGAGCGCATTGTGAGGAAAGAGAAAACATGGTAAACTAATAATAAATTCTGCATTTTCATACAAGACGGGAAGTGTGTGATTTGATAAACAACAAAGACCGATAGGGATGGAGGAATGGCGGCATGACAACCATGATGATTCTGGGCGCCTTGATTTTGCTCGTCTGCGTTACGTCCAGCAAGCTTTTGTACCGGTTCGGCGTACCGGCCCTGCTTATCTTTTTGGTGCTGGGTATGTTCTTCGGCTCGGACGGGCCGGTGGGAATTTATTTTGACAATTTTGACTTAGCGCAGCAGCTTTGTTCATTTGGCCTGGTATTCATCATGTTTTACGGCGGCCTTGGAACCAACTGGAAGATGGCTAAGCCGGTGGCGGCGCCATCCATTTTGCTGTCTACGGTGGGCGTAGTGGTGACAGCGGTGCTGACGGGGCTTTTTTGTCATTTTGTCCTGGGGACTACCTGGCTGGAGGGGCTGCTGGTCGGCTCGGTGGTCGGCTCCACCGACGCCGCGTCGGTTTTCTCCATCCTTCGTTCCCGCAAGCTCAATCTCAAAGGGGGGCTGGCCTCCATGCTGGAGGTGGAGAGCGGCAGCAACGACCCGTTTGCGTATATGATGACGATGGTGGTGCTGTCGCTGATGTCGGCGGGCGGCGGGGATTCGATTGTGCTCATGATAGTCCGCCAGCTGGTGTTCGGCGTGGGTCTGGGCTTCGGCCTGGCCAAGCTGACGGTCTTTATCCTCAAGAGGATCAAATTTGAAATCGAAAGCTTTTATTTGATTTTTGTTACCGCGATCGCGATTTTGTCCTATGCGCTGTGCGAATCCATCGGCGGGAACGGGTATTTGTGCGTCTATATTGTGGGCATCGTGGTGGGCAACAGCAAGATTGTCCATAAAAGAAGCCTAGTACGCTTTTTCGACAGCGTTTCCTGGCTGATGCAGATTATGCTCTT
Organism: uncultured Clostridia bacterium; assembly: GCA_904420015.1. GTDB lineage: Bacteria > Bacillota > Clostridia > Oscillospirales > Acutalibacteraceae > Solibaculum_A. The sequence continues at coordinate 78,811 of CAJFTS010000033.1, read as the reverse complement.
TTTTACCTTGGGCTTGCTCTCCTTCCCCTCCCATCTGCCCAGCGTCCTGGTTCCCGGCATCCTGGTTTCCCTCTTTCTCATTTTGGTGGCAAGGCCGGTGGCGGTCTTTGGGATTCTGTGCTGGTTTAAGCGCCCCGTCAAGCAGCAGCTGCTGGTATCCTGGGTGGGGCTGCGGGGCGCCGCCTCCATCGTGTTTGCGATAATGGCCGTGACCCGGATTTCCGGGATGGAGAACGATCTGTTCCACATGGTGTTTTTTGTCGCCCTGTTCTCGGTGGCCGTCCAGGGGACTCTGATCCCCTTCTTTGCCAAGAAGCTGGATCTGGTGGAGGAATCCTCCACCGTGCTCAAGACCTTTACCGACTACCAGGAGGAGACCGGGGCCGTGCTCAAGGAATACCTCATTGAGGCGGACAGCGTCCTTGCGAACAAAACCATTGCCGACGCGGATATTCCCGAGGAAATCCTAGTGGTGATGATTAAGCGGGGGGAAGAGGTGGTGGTTCCAAAGGGGTCCACCGAAATTTTGCCCGGGGATAAGCTGGTGCTAAGCGGCGGCGATTTCGACGGTTTGCCCTCCTGAGGAGAAGGAAACGCATAGGAAGCTTTCTCCTGCCTGCACTCATAATTTGCCTTCCCACCGGGACAATAAGGAGAGGACTGGAAGGTTTTTCTCCTAGGAAATTGTCTGGGAGGTTGAATTCAAGGCGGCAATGTTGTATGATAATGCTTATGGAATGCGGGGGATATACAAAATATCCCAGATTCCGCTCCTCTTTTCAAGGGACTCCTCGTTCGCCGCAGACACAACCGGCGCGTTTTTGCATGCGTGTAGGCTCAATCGAAAAAACGTATGAAAGCAACCGTTTGCCGGGAATCCGGGCGGGCGGAATAGGTGTGAAGTGAGGACAACATGAGATTTCAATTTAAACAGACGATCCGCACCATCATGGTGTTGTTTGATATCGTAATATTGTCCGGTGCGTTTTATTTTCTGTGGATTAGCCTTTATAACAGCGATATTCCAAACCCCTTCTTTCGCAACGGAAACTATCTGCTGGCCGTGGTGTACGCCTTCATCGTGACGGTGACGGTCATTTTGATGAAGGGGCATCAGGTAGGGCAGAACCGCATCACCGAGATCCTTCTTTCCCATGCCATCGCGCTGGGGCTGTGCAATACCGTCATGTTTTTCTTAGCATCCCTGCTGTCCTATGAATTTGTGGACTTCGTGGGCTTTGTCTGGCTGACGGTGATACAGATGATTATCGTTACCTTTTGGGCCTGCATCGCCAACCGGGTCTATTACCAGATTTACCCGCCCCATGATATGATCCTCATCTACGACGATGAAATCAACCGCGCCATCAAGGGAAAGCTCAACCGGATTGTGGATAAATACCGCATCCTCAAGGAAATCAACGTCACCGAAGGGAAAGAGGCCATTGAAGCGGCCATTGAGCCCTTCGATTCCATTGTCCTCTCCGTCAACAGCATGGAGATGCGGCAGTGGATGATGAACGTCTGCTACAAAAAGAGCAAGCGCCTGTATGTGGTGCCGGCCATCACTAATATACTGGTCAACGGCGCGACCGACATCCGGGTGGTGGATACCCCCATGCTCTTTCTGCGCAATCAGGGCCTGACCAATGAAAAACGGCTGTATAAGCGGCTTTTGGACATTGTGGGTTCTTTTTGCGGCATTGTCGTGCTGTCCCCCGTCTTTTTGCTCACGGCCCTGGCCATCTGGGCCTACGACCGCAAAAATGTGTTTTATACCCAGGACCGCCTGACCATCGATGGAAAGGTGTTCAAGGTGCTCAAGTTCCGGTCCATGATTGTGGATGCGGAACGCAACGGGGCGCAGCTGGCCACGGTGGACGACGACCGGATTACGCCTGTGGGAAAAGTCATACGGAAGCTGCGTATCGATGAAATTCCACAGCTTTTTAATGTCCTCAAGGGGGACATGTCCTTGGTCGGTCCCCGTCCGGAACGGCCGGAAATTGCGGCGGAATATGAAAAGACTATGCCGGAGTTTGCGTATCGCCTGAAGGCGAAGGCAGGCTTGACCGGTTATGCCCAGGTATATGGAAAGTACAACACCACCGCCTACGACAAGCTTTTGATGGATTTGATTTATATTGAGAATTACTCGTTGCTGCTGGATTTGAAGCTGATGATCTTGACGCTGCGCGTGGTTATGATGCCGGACAAGACCGAAGGCATCCAAAAGGGAGAGCGGATGGCGCAGGCGAAAAAAACGACGGAGGAGTAAGCCCTCCTCCCGAATTTACATGCAGGAGTGTGCCGTGTGGACGTATCGGTAATCATCATCAATTACAATACCAAGGAGCTGACCGCCCAGACGGTGGAATCGGTTCTTCGCACCACCCATCGGGTGTCCTTTGAGGTAGTGGTGGTGGATAACTCCAGCCGGGAGAGCGAGCGGTACGCCCCGCCGCAGGACGAGCGGGTTCGGGTCTTTTCCGGGGTCCCAAACCGAGGGTTCGGACATGCCTGCAATTATGGCGCGAAGAGGGCGCAGGGGGAGATTTTCTTATTTTTAAACTCCGATACCATTGTTCACGAGGGCGCCATCGACGCGGGGGTATCCTATCTCAGACGGGATGAGGCCATCGGGGTTTTGGGCCTGCGCACCGTGCTACCCGACGGAACGCTGGACTGTGGCTGCAAGCGGGGGTTTCCCACCCCGGCGGCTTCCCTTTACTACTTTACCGGCCGGGACAAAAAGCATCCGGAGAGCCCAAAATACGGCGCCTACCACCAGACCTTTGTGGATCCTGACAAAAACAGCGACGTGGATGCGGTGTCCGGCGCTTGTATGCTCATTCCAAAGCGGGTGTATGAGGCGGTAAAGGGATTTGACGAGGAATTTTTTATGTATGGAGAGGATCTGGACCTCTGCTACCGCATTAAGGAAAAAGGGTACCGCGTGGTGTATTTCGCCGACGGGACCATTACCCATTTGAAGGGGCAAAGCGGGCTGCACCAGAAATCCAAAGCCATCATCTACCACTTCCACCACGCGATGCTTTTGTTCTACCGAAAGCATTACCGCAAAAAATACAACCCCCTTGTCACCGCTGTGGTGTACACGGGGATTTATGCGAAATACGGGCTTACTTTGCTGAAAAGAAAGATGAGCCCGGACAAGGAAGGGAAGGCCGAAGCATGATCGACATTCTGTTGGCGGTCTACAATGGAGAGGAATTTGTCGGGCAGCAGATCGAATCCATCCTCAAGCAAACCAGGACGGACTGGAGCCTACTGATTCAGGACGACGGTTCAAAAGACCGCACCATGGAGATCCTTTCGGCATATGAAGCGGAATACCCGTCCAAAATAAAGGTATATCAAAACCAGGTTAATTCCGGGAGCGCCCAGGCGAATTTTTTCCGCCTGCTTGCCCGAAGCGGCGGGGACTATGCCATGACCTGCGACCACGACGACGTATGGCTCCCCGACAAGGTGGAGAAAACCATGGGGGAAATGGAGCGGCTTGAGCGGGAAAGCCCGCCGGAAACGCCGGTTTTGGTCCATACCGACCTGACGGTTGTGGACGAGAACCTGCGTCCCGTCGCCTCCTCCATGTTCCGGCTGCAAAACCTGGACAGCCGCCGGGTGACGCTGAACCGCCTTTTGGCGCAAAACGTGGTCACCGGCTGTACGATGCTGGCAAACCGCCCGCTCCTGGAGCTGGCGCGGGGGGCGCCGGAAAGCGCGATTATGCACGACTGGTGGCTGGCGCTGGTGGCGGCGGCCTTTGGAAAGATCGGGTTTGTACCGGAGCCTACCATCCTTTACCGGCAGCATGGGAACAATGAGGTAGGGGCGAAAAATGTGCGCGATCCCAAATATGTAGCGGCGCGCCTGAAAAAGACCGAGCAGATCCGCAAGGTGTTGTCGGACACCTACCGGCAGGCGGCGGGCTTTTATGAGCGGTACCAAGACCGGCTTCCCAAGGAGGAAGCGGATCTGGTGCTCGGCTACGCGCGGATGCCGGAATACGGCAAGCTCAAGCGGATGGCCCATCTGCTTTTGCATGGACACGGGAAAAACGGGCTGGTCCGCAAGGCCGGGCAGCTCTTGTTTGCATAAAGAAATAATGGGAAATGAGGTTTTACGATGAAAGGCATTATTCTTGCCGGCGGCGCGGGAACCCGGCTCTATCCGTCTACCATCGCCTGCTCGAAGCAGATTCTGACCGTCTACGATAAGCCGATGATTTACTACCCGCTGTCCACCCTGATGCTGGCGGGGATCCAGGAAATCCTGATTATCTCCACCCCGCGGGACCTTCCGATGTTTGAGGAGCTGTTTGGGGACGGCAGCCATCTGGGGCTGAAGTTCTCCTATGTGGTGCAGGAAGCGCCCCGCGGCCTGGCCGAGGCGTTCATCCTGGGCGAGGATTTTATCGGCGGCGACAATGTATGCCTGGTACTGGGGGACAACATCTTCTACGGCTACGGTTTTTCCGGCCGGCTGGCCGCTGCGGCCAACCGCAAGGAGGGCGCCACCATCTTCGGCTACCATGTCAGCGAGCCGAGCGCATTCGGCGTGGTGGAGTTCGACAAGGACGGCACGGTTCTTTCCATTGAGGAAAAGCCGGAGCATCCCAAGTCCAATTACGCGGTTCCCGGCCTTTATTTTTACGACAACCAGGTGGTGGACATTGCCAAGTCCATTACCCCTTCCGCCCGCGGCGAGCTGGAGATCACCGCCGTCAACAATGCTTATCTCGAGCAGGGCAAGCTGAAGGTGGAGCTTTTCGGCAGAGGGATGGCCTGGCTGGATACCGGCACCCACCGGGCGATGCTGGATGCGGCCAATTTTGTCGAAGCGGTCCAGACGCGGCAGGGATTGTACATATCCTGCATCGAGGAGATCGCCTACCGCCAGGGCTTCATCAACAAAGAGCAGCTGCTTTTACAGGCGGAGCGGCTGAAAAAGAGCGAATACGGCGATTATCTGTTCCATATCGCCGAAACCATTGAGGTTTGAGGAAGGACGGAGAGGTTTCATTGAAGATTTTGATTACCGGCCGCAACGGCCAGCTGGGCAATGAGCTTGCAAAGATCCTCGAAGCGGGGCAATCGGAACTGGGGGGCATCCCCACCTGCTATCGAAACGCCCAGGTGACCGGCGTAGACGTAGACGAGCTGGATATTGCCGACCAGGATGCGGTCAGCCGCTTCTTTGAAGGCAATCCCTTTGATTTGATTCTCAACTGTGCCGCCATGACCAATGTGGAGGGCTGCGAGGACAACCAGGACGCGGCGTTCCGGGCCAACGCCCTGGGCGCCCGCAATATGGCGCTGGCGGCGGCTAAGATGGGCGCAAAGCTGGTGCACGTTTCCACCGACTATGTGTTCGGCGGGGACGGGACCGTTCCCTATGTGGAATGGGATCTTTGCAATCCGCAGAGTATTTACGGCAAAAGCAAGTACCTGGGCGAGCAGTATGTGCGGGAATTCTGCCCGAAGTATTTCATTCTGCGCACCTCTTGGCTTTACGGCTATGTGGGGAAGAATTTTGTCAAAACCATCCTGCGGATTTCCAAAGCAAACGACGAGATTACCGTGGTCAACGACCAGAGAGGTAATCCCACCAACGCCGTGGATTTGGCTCACCACATCCTCAAGGCGGCGGCTACCGAGCAGTACGGCGTCTACCACTGCACGGGGACCGGGGAATGCACCTGGTATGATTTTGCCTGTAAGATCGTGGAGTACGCGGGGATCGACTGTAAGGTCCGCCCGGTGACCTCCCAGGAATACGTGCAGAAGGCCAAGCGGCCCGCCTTCTCGTCGCTGGACAACCGGATGCTGCGGTGTACGGTGGGGGATGAGATGCGCGAGTGGCAGGCGGCCCTGAAATGTTATCTGACCAATCTCAAGGATATGTAAGAAAGGCGGACAAGGACGATGAAAACCTATCTGGTAACCGGCGGCGCGGGCTTTATCGGCTCGAACTTTGTGCTGTATATGCTCAAGAAATACGACGATGTGAAGATCGTCAACATTGATAAGCTGACCTATGCGGGCAACCTGGAAAACCTCAAGGAGGTGGAGAACCATCCCCATTACGTTTTCCGGCAGGTGGACATCTGCGACCAGGCTGCGGTGGCCGCCCTCTTTGAGGAATTCGATTTTGACTATGTGGTCAACTTCGCGGCGGAAAGCCATGTGGACCGCTCCATTGCCGACCCGGAAATCTTTGTGAAAACCAACGTGCTCGGTACGGTCAATCTCTTAAACAACGCAAAGCTCGCCTGGCAGACCGGCGACGACCGGTATAAGGACGGCTGCAAGTTTTTGCAGGTGTCCACCGACGAGGTGTACGGCTCTTTGGGGGAAACGGGCTATTTTATGGAGACCACCCCGCTTGACCCGCACAGCCCTTATTCCTCCAGCAAGGCCAGCGCCGATCTCTTTGTCAAGGCCTATCACGATACCTATCGGTTCCCGGTGAACATCACCCGCTGCTCGAACAACTACGGCCCCTTCCAGTTCCCGGAGAAGCTCATCCCTCTTATCATCAACAACACCTTGGCCCACAAGGACCTTCCCATCTACGGCGACGGCATGCAGGTGCGCGACTGGCTGTATGTGGAGGACCACTGCAAGGCCATCGATATGGTGGTGCGGGACGGCAAAATCGGAGAGGTGTACAACGTGGGCGGCCACAACGAGCGGCCCAATCTCTTCATTGTCAAGACCATCCTCGCCTACATCCAGGAGCATGTGGATCCGGCGGTGGGCGAGCATATGATGAAGCACGTAGAGGACCGCAAGGGGCATGACCGCCGCTACGGCATCGACCCTGAAAAGATCAAGAGGGATCTGGGCTGGTACCCGGAAACCTGCTTTGAGGACGGGATCAAGCTGACCATTCAGTGGTATCTGGATCACATGGACTGGATGAAAAACGTCACCAGCGGGGAATACCAGAAGTATTACCAGAAGATGTACGCGGGAAAGTAAAACACAGGATTGAGGTTTGGCTTTTGTATGCGAAGGCAGGCAAGGGCCGAACCTGTCCATATCACAGCGGCTTTGCCGCAGGGCGGCGGGCCTGGAAAGGTGAGAAGGAAAGCATATGGGACAGTTTACCTTTTTGAAAACGGAAATCGACGACTTGTATATCATTGAGCCCAAGGTATTCGGCGACAACCGGGGCTATTTTATGGAGACCTATAATTTCAACGACTTTAAGGCGGCGGGCCTGGATATGGTCTTTGTCCAGGATAACCAGTCCCGTTCCAAGAAAGGCGTGCTGCGGGGGCTGCATTTCCAGAAGAAGAACCCCCAAGGGAAGCTGGTGCGGGTCATCGAAGGGGAGGTCTACGACGTGGCGGTGGATATCCGTCCCGGCAGCAAGACCTATGGCAAATGGTACGGCGTCCTCCTTTCCAAGGAGAACAAGCGTCAGTTCTATGTGCCGGAAGGGTTTGCCCACGGCTTCCTGGTGCTGTCGGATGTGGCGGAATTCGTGTACAAATGCACCCGCTTCTATGACCCCAGCGACGAAGGCGCAATCTATTATGCCGACCCGGATATCGGGATTGAATGGCCTATCCCGGAGGGGATGGAAGTGCTCCTGAGCGAAAAGGACAAGAAAAACGGGGCGTTCAAAGACTTGAATAAATGAGGTAGGGAAGCGTTTTGAAAGCGTATTTACAGACATTCGCCCGGTACCGCCATCTGCTGATGGACCTGGTGGCACGGGATTTGAAGGTAAAATACCGCCGGTCGGCGCTGGGGTTTCTTTGGAGCGTCCTAAACCCCATTTTGATGGCCCTGGTCATCTCCGTTGTGTTCAGCAAGATGTTCCGGTTTCAGCAGGCTTACTTTGCTTCCTATTACCTGACCGGCGCGCTGATTTTTAACTTTATGTCGGAGGCGACCTCCAATTCTTTGACATCGGTGATCAGCGGGGCGTCATTGATTAAAAAGGTGTATCTGCCCAAGTATATTTTCCCGCTGCAGAAAACCGTGTTTGCCTTTGTCAACATGCTGTTTTCCCTGGTGGCGGTGATCGTTATGATGCTCATCGACGGGGTGCCGATCTCCTGGACGGTAGTCCTTTTCCCGATTCCTATGCTCTATGTCTTTGTCTTTACCGTGGGGCTGAGCCTGCTGCTGGCTACCTTAAACGTATTTTTCCGGGACGTAGGGCATCTCTATTCGGTTTTCATCACCGCGTGGATGTACCTGACTCCCCTCATTTATCCGGAAAGCCTGTTGACGGAGGTTAAGCTTGGCAGCTTTACGCTGATGTCCATTGTGCAGTTCAATCCGATGTATTACTATGTGACCTATTTTAGGCGGGTGGTGATGGATGGAATCGTCCCGGGCCTCAAGGTGAATCTGCTCTGTATCGGTTGTTCCCTGTTCTTTTTGGTGCTCGGCGTATGGGCGTTCAAGCGCAAGCAGGACAAGTTTATTCTGTATGTATAAAGGGGAGGGAATCGACTTTGCCGAATGCGATTGAAGTCAACAACGTCACCATGAAGTTCAACATGTCCAAGGACAAGGTGGACTCCATCAAGGAATATTTTATCAAGCTTTGCAAGCGGCAGCTGCATTTTGAAGAATTTACCGCCCTTAAAGACGTCAGCGTCACCATCGAAAAGGGGGATGTATTTGGGATCGTGGGACTCAACGGTTCAGGAAAAAGCACCTTTTTGAAGGTGGTGTCCGGGATCTTAAAGCCCACCGAAGGCTCGGCGACGACCTATGGGACCATTTCGCCGCTCATCGAGCTGGGCGCCGGCTTTGATATGGAGCTGACCGCCCGGGAAAACGTGATCCTAAACGGCCTGGTGCTGGGATACACCAAGAAGCACATGAAGGAAAAGTTTGAGGAAATCATTGAGTTTGCGGAGCTCAAGGATTTCGTAGACGTGGCGCTTAAGAACTTTTCCTCCGGCATGGTGGCCCGGCTGGGGTTTGCGGTGGCGACCATTACCAAGCCGGATATCCTGATTGTGGATGAGATTTTGGCGGTGGGCGATTATCTGTTCCAGCAAAAATGCGAAGAGCGGATCAAGGAGCTGATGGCCAACGACACCACCGTACTGATCGTATCCCATTCCATCGAACAAATCGAGCGGCTGTGCAAGCATGTAATGTGGCTTGACCATGGCCATGTGAAGATGCTCGGTGACATGAAGACGGTTTGCGACGCGTATAAAAGCATGTAAAAAATACAAATAGGAACCGATACGCGGCCGTTTATACGGCCGCGTATGGTTTAAGAGGAGCGAATTGCAGTTGAAACAGGACGAACGGGATTACCCCGCCAAATCCAACGCCGCCGTCCCTTCCCAAAAGGAGCAAGGGGCGCCGAAACGGCTTTATTCCGGCGGCCTGGCCGGGATGGCCCGGAAGGGGATCTATTTTCTCAAAGACAACGGGCTGCGCGCCACCCTGCAAAAGGTGAGCAGCCGGCAATACCGGCTCAGGCGGGAAAAGGAATTTATGCAGCGTTACCGCTTCACCGAGGAGGAACGCCGGCGGCAGGAAGGGGCGGTTTTCAGCCGTCCGCTCAAGTTCAGCGTTCTGGTCCCGCTGTACAATACCCCCGAACCCTTTTTGAAAGAGATGATCGATTCAGTCAGGGAACAGACCTATCGGGACTGGGAGCTGTGCCTGGCCGACGGCAGCGACGAGGCCCACTCTTATGTCGGGGAAATCTGCCGCCGGTATGCAAAAGAGGATCCGCGGGTGCGCTATCAGGCGCTTGCGGAAAACCTCGGGATATCGGGGAACACCAACCAGTGCATCGCCATGGCCGACGGCGATTACATCGGCCTGTTCGATCATGACGACCTGCTTCATCCGGCGGCGCTGTATGAGGTGCGAAAGGTGATTGAGGAGCAGGGGGCCGATTTCATCTATACCGATGAAATGACCTTTTCCACCGATAGAAAGAAGCCGGTCTCCACCCATTTTAAGCCGGATTTTGCCATCGACAATCTGCGGTCCAACAATTATATCTGTCACTTTTCCGTGTTCAGCCGCGCCCTGCTCGACGAGGTGGGGAATTTCTCCTCTGATTACGACGGCAGCCAGGACTTTGAAATAATCCTGCGCCTGACCGCCAAGGCCCGGCATGTTGCCCATATCCCGAAGCTTCTTTACTATTGGCGCAGCCATGCGGGCTCTACGGCGGGAGACATCAGCGTTAAGCCCTACTGCATCACATCGGGAATCCGTGCCCTCAACGATTATCTCAAGCGGATGGGAATCGAGGGAAAGGCGATGGAAGCGCCGGATGCGCCTTTGCTTTACCGGATTGCATATACCCTCAAGGAAATGCCGCTGATCTCCCTTGTCCTTACCGAGACCGGAGACAGGCAGGCCCTTGCCCGGTGCATTCGTTCCATCCGGCAAAAGACCACCTATCCGAAAATCGAAATCCTTCTGCTGACAAAGGACGGCTCCTTTGAGGAGAGTCCGCTCCCCGCCGGGCCGCAGCTGCGGGTTGTGGACTGGGACGCTTCCCTTTCCCGTCCGGCGGCGCAGAACCTTGCCGCCGGCCAGGCCAAGGGGAAATACCTGGTATTCCTCGACGGGGATACCGAGGTTCTTTCGAACGAATGGCTGGAAGAAATGCTCATGTATGCCCAGAGGGAGGACGTGGGGGCAGTGGGTGCAAAGCTGTACTTTCCCGACCATACCATTGCGCATGCGGGCCTTTTCATCGGGATCCGCGGCAGCGTCGGCCGGGCGCATTACCGGGCGGCGCGGGGCAATCTGGGGTACGTGGGCCGCCTGATGTACGCGCAGGATTTCAGCGCGGTGTCGGGGGAATGCCTGATGCTTGCAAGGGAATCCTTTGATGCGCTGGGCGGCTTTGACGAGGAGTATGAGGGGGCCTACCACGACGTGGACCTTTGCCTGCGTCTGCGCAGGGCTGGAAAGCACAATGTGTTCACCCCCTATGCCCAGCTTTACCGCCATACCGCAAAGGGAGACGGGGGCTTGGTCGGCGGATTCCAGGAGGACGAACGCCGGTTTCAGCAGAGGTGGAAGGAATGGATTGCCAAGGGAGACCCCTATTACAATCCGAATTTCCGCCAGGATCGGAGCGATTTTACCTTGTAGGCAGGCTTTCGGCTTTGTATACGGGGAGAACACGGATGCCTTACCGCTTTGAGGGAGCACCATGAGCCCGACCAATAAAAGGGACTCGGTAACGAGCCGAACGCTTGTGCCGGCACGGATGTGATGACGCAATTTATGTGCGACGTACGGGAGAGAATACGCATGATTCAGGAGAATACCCCAATTTTAGAAACAGACCGGCTGCTTTTGCGCCGGTTTTGTAAAGAGGATGCGGCTGCTTACCAGCGCATCATGGGGGAGGAGGAGACCAACCGGTTCCTTCCATGGTTTCCGACTCAGACGCTTGATGAAGCGCAAGCGCATCTGCAAACCCATTTTCTGCGCTTTTACGGGCTGCCTTCGGCCTACCGGTATGCGGTTTGCTTAAAAGAAGACAATCTCCCCATCGGGTATGTGACGGTAAGCGACGGGGAAAACCGAGATATCGGGTACGGGCTTTGCAAGGAATACTGGCACAGGGGGATGGTAACGGAGGCGGCGCAGGCGGTGGCCGAACGGGTAAAGAAAGCGGGCTATCCCTTTCTTACCGCAACCCACGACGTCAACAACCCCCGAAGCGCGGCGGTAATGAGAAAGCTTGGCATGACCTATCGCTATTCGTATGTGGAGCGGTGGCAGCCCAAGGACATTCTGGTTACCTTCCGGATGTACCAGATCAATTTCGACGGGGCTGGCGATGATACCTATATGGAATACTGGGAGAAATATCAGCCCCATTTTATTGAGAAAGACCTGTAATTGCGGCAAAAAGAAAACGCCTAAAAAGGGAGAAGGCCAACGGCCTTCTCCCTTTTGTTGGTTTTCAAACGCTTGTTTTCCGTCTCACCGATTGAGCTCCCCGGTGTCGTGATCGGAATTGTGCAGGTCGATCACCCGCTTGATTTCCCCAAATTCACTGGCGGGCATATCCCCGAGAATGGTATTCTTGACTGCGGAAGAAGCGTTTCCGAATTCAATGGCCTGTACCACCGAATTGTACTGAATCAGGCCGAAAAGCACCCCCGCCACATAGGCGTCGCCGCTGCCGATGCGGTCGATCACGTCGATGTCCTCATAGGCCTTGCCGGTATAGCATTTGTCCTCCTCGGCCACGTAGATGGTAGAGTTGAAGGAATGACATTTCGGGCTCTTCACCACCCGGTGGGTGGAGGCAACGATCTTGGTGCCGAATTCGGTGCAGTAGCTCTTCATCATTTCCTGCAGGGTTCCCGTCTTTTGCATCATCCGCCGGGAGGTCTCCTCGGAGACGAAAAGAATGTCCACATAGGGAAGTATGGAACGGATGGTTTCCCTTGCTTCTTCTTCCCCCCAGAGATTGGCGCGGTAGTTGACGTCAAAGGAAATCAGAGCGCCGTTTTCCTTGAACCTGCGGATCATATTGACGGCGGTATCCCGGGTGTTCTGCCCGAGCGCCAAGGTAATACCGCTGGTGTGAAAGACCCGGGTGCTGGAAAAGATCCGCTCGTCGATTTCGTCGAAGGAGATGTGGTTGATGGAGGAATGGCGGCGGTCATAAAGGACCGACGGCTTTCTGGGATAGGCGCCGCCTTCGTAGTAGTAGATCCCGACCCGGGTATCGGGGGCGCTGTCGTAGATCAGATAGTCGTCGCTGATGCCGTAAAACCGGATTTTATTTTTAATAAACCGGCCCATGTCGTTGTCCGGCACCTTGGTGACGATGGCGGTGCGCAGCCCGAGCAGGGAGATGCCGGAAACCACATTCAGCTCCGACCCGCCCGGCCGCTTTTCCAAAACTTCGCACTGGGCCAGCCGCTCCTGCCCCATCGGGGACAGACGAAGCATAATTTCCCCCATGCTGATGACATCAAACTCTTTATCGTGGTTGAGAAAATCCATATTCCTTTGCGCTCCTTTGCAGCAGGATCGGCGGACGCCGCCTGGTTTTGTAAGGGAATCGCCCTTTGCGGGGATAACGATATTGCCATTATACCATATTTTTTTCATATGAAAAAGAGCGGAATGAAAAGCGGAGGGAAAAGGGCGAAGATTTTACAAATGCCCCTTGCTTTGATACAAAATTGGTGGTAAAATGACACCATAGCCTGACGTCAAAGGGTTTGCCTGCGAGGAAGGTCGAAAAGAGAAGAAGGGCGCAGGCCGGAAAGACGGCCTTTGCGGCGGTCCGTGCCTTTTGTTTTCCTTCCATCGCCTTTGAGCGTTTGGAGGATTTTTTATTTTGATAAGGGCCGGGAGCTCCGGCCGGTTTCGGAAAGAAGGGAAACGGATATGGAAACAAGAATCGCCGTGATGGGAATCATTGTGGAAGATACCGCGGTAACGGAACAACTCAACAGCATCCTGCATGAATACGGCCGGTATATTGTGGGACGGATGGGCGTGCCCTATCGGGACCGCGGTATCTGTATCATCAGCGTGATTGTGGATGCGCCGGGGGATGTGATCAGCTCGCTGGCGGGCAAAATCGGGATGCTCGACGGAATCAGCATTAAGACGGTCTATCAAAAGGCGGGGAATGCCAATGGCGAATAGCGCTCATCCTTCGCAACAGGAGCTGGCGGCACTGCTGAAGAGGGAGGATTTTTCCGACGTCTATGCCCAGGCCGATCAGGTCCGGGAGCAGCACAAGGGAAACGAGGTCCAGATCCGTGCGATTTTGGAGTTTTCCAACGTCTGCCGCCGTTCCTGCCGGTACTGCGGCCTAAACTGTCATAACGGGAAGGTGTCCCGCTACCGGATGCAGCCGCAGGAGATGATTGAGACCGCCCAGGCTGCCAGCCGCGCCGGATACCGCACCATTGTCCTGCAATCGGGGGAGGATCCTTATTACACGCCGGAAATTCTTGGAGAAATTATACAAGAAATCAAGAAAACCGGCATGGCGGTCACCGTCAGCTGCGGGGAATTGCCCCGCAGGGACTATGCCTATTTAAAGGCGTGCGGCGCCGACCGGTATCTGCTCAAGCACGAAACGGCGGACGAGGGCCTTTACCGCTCCCTCCATCCCGACGGGACCCTTCAAAACCGGGTGGAATGCCTGCGCAATCTCAAGGACCTGGGCTATGAGACGGGAAGCGGTTTTATGATCGGCCTGCCCGGCCAGACGGAGGAGACGGTGGCCAAAGACCTGCTTCTCCTTGCCGCGCTCGGATGCGATATGGCGGGGATCGGCCCCTTTATTTCCCATCCGGACACCCCCCTGCGGGGCCTGCCCAGCGGCTCCACCGAGCTGACCAAGCGTGCGGTGGCGCTCACCCGCCTGTTGCTGCCGGACGCCAATCTCCCCGCCACCACCTCGCTGGGGGTACTCAGCAACGGGGAGAAAAACGACGTCTTTTCCTGCGGGGCCAACGTGGTCATGCGTAAGGTCACCCCGGATCCCTATAAGGAGCGATATGAAATCTACCCGGCGAAGCTGGGGCATACCGATATTGAAAAAGACCGGCGGGAGCTGGAAGAACAAATCCGCGCGCTTGGACGGATTCCGCTCTAAGCCGCCTTCCATTACGAAAGGGGAAACAGCATGTACAATCCCAAATCCAAAGTCGCCGCCGAATTCATCGACGACGCAGAGATTTTAGACACCCTCGATTATGCCAAGAAGAACAAGGAAAACCGTGCCCTCATCGAATCCATCCTGGAGAGGGCCAAGGACTGCAAGGGCCTTTCCCACAAGGAAGCGGCGGTGCTGCTGGAATGTGAGATTCCCGACTTGATTGACCGGATGTATTCCCTGGCCAAGGAGATCAAGCAGCGCTTTTACGGCAACCGCATCGTCATGTTTGCGCCGCTTTACCTCTCCAATTACTGCGTCAATGAATGTCGGTACTGTCCCTACCACCATTCCAACTGTCACATTGCCCGCAAGCAGCTGACCCAGGAGGAAATCGTCAAGGAGGTCACTGCCCTTCAGGATATGGGCCATAAGCGCCTGGCCCTGGAAACCGGGGAGGACCCGGTCAACTGTCCCATCGACTATGTGCTGGAAAGCATTAAGACCATCTACAGCATCAAGCACAAAAACGGCGCCATCCGCCGGGTGAATGTGAACATCGCGGCCACCACGGTGGAGAATTACCGCAAACTCAAGGAGGCGGGCATCGGCACCTATATCCTTTTCCAGGAGACCTATAATAAGAAGAGCTACGAATATCTTCATCCCAAGGGGCCTAAGAGCAATTACGCCTACCATACCGAGGCTATGGACCGGGCCATGGAAGGCGGCATCGACGATGTGGGCGTGGGGGTCCTCTTCGGCTTGAACATGTATAAATACGACTTTGTGGGCCTTTTGATGCACGCGGAGCATCTGGAGGCGGCTCAGGGGGTGGGCCCCCATACCATCAGCGTGCCCCGTATCCGCCCGGCGGACGACGTGGATCTGGACGAATACTCCAACGCCATCCCCGACGACATTTTCCAGAAGATCGTGGCCATCCTGCGTATCGCCGTCCCCTATACCGGCATCATCATCTCCACCAGAGAGTCGGAGGAAACCCGTGCGAAGGTGCTTGAGCTGGGCGTGTCCCAGATTTCCGGCGCCTCTTCCACCAGCGTGGGCGGCTATGCCGAGCGGGAGGAGGAAAACTCCGCCCAGTTTGAGGTCAACGATACCCGTACCTTGGACGAGGTGGTCGGCTGGCTGTTGGATTTGGGCCATATTCCCAGCTTTTGTACCGCCTGCTACCGGGAGGGGCGCACCGGTGACCGCTTCATGCAGCTGGTGAAATCGGGGCAGATCGCCAACGTCTGCCATCCCAACGCTCTGATGACCCTCAAGGAATATTTGGAGGACTATGCTTCCCCCGAAACACGGGCCAAGGGGGAAGCGATGATTGCCCGGCAGATCCCCACCATCCCCAACGAGAAGGTCAAGGCTCTCGTCATCGAGCATATGAGCGAGCTGCACGAGGGCAAGCGGGACTTCCGCTTCTGACGGGAAGGGGGAAACGAATATGGAGCTTTCCAATACACCGGCCGCCAACCGGCTGCATATCGGCATCTACGGCCGGCGCAACAGCGGCAAATCCTCCCTCATCAACGCCGTCACCGGCCATGACATCGCATTGGTGTCCGAGGTGGCGGGCACCACCACCGACCCGGTGTACAAGGCTATGGAGATTCATCCCATCGGTCCGTGCATGCTCATCGATACCGCCGGTTTTGACGACGAAGGGAAGCTCGGGGCGATGCGGGTGGAAAAGACCCGTAAGGCCATGGAGAAAACCGACGTGGCCCTACTCCTCTTTTCCACGGGGGATTTCTCCAAGGAAGCCCAATGGCTTGAGGAGCTGAAAAAACGCAGGATCCCGGTCATCCCGGTGGTCAGCAAGGCGGACGTGCGCAAAGACGCCGAGGAGCTGGCCGCAAAGGTGAAAGAGGAATGGGGGCTTACCCCCATCCTCTTCAGCGCCAAGGAGAAAACCGGGGTCAAGGAGCTGCTCGCCGCCCTGGTGCGGGTGATCCCAGAGGACTTTGAGGCCGAAAGCATCACCGGCCATCTGGTCAAGGAGGACGACGTGGTCCTCCTGGTTATGCCCCAGGATATCCAGGCGCCCAAAGGCCGGCTGATCCTGCCCCAGGTGCAGACCATCCGGGATCTTCTCGACCGCAAATGCATCGTGATGAGCGTCACCACCGATAAGCTGGCGCTGGCGCTCAAGTCCCTGGCAAAGCCGCCTAAGCTCATCATTACCGATTCCCAGGCCTTTGCCGACGTTTACCCGCTCAAGCCGGAGGGCACCTGGCTGACTTCCTTCTCGGTGCTCTTTGCCCAGTATAAAGGGGACATCGGGGCCTTCAAAGAGGGGGCCGCCGCCATCGACGGCCTGACTGAGCGCTCGCGGGTGCTCATCGCGGAGGCGTGCACCCACGCGCCCTTAACCGAGGACATCGGCCGGGTGAAAATCCCGCGGCTGCTTCAAAAGCGGGTGGGACCGGGCCTCTCCATCGATCTAGTCAGCGGCACCGATTTTCCCGACGACCTGACGCCGTATTCCCTTATTATCCACTGCGGGGCCTGTATGTTCAACCGCAAGTACGTCCTTTCCCGCATCCGCCGGGCGCAGGAGCAGGGGGTTCCCATCACCAACTACGGGGTGGCGCTGGCCAAGCTCACCGGCATCCTGGATAAACTTACGCTGCGCGCTTAAAAACGGCCGGATACCGGCCGGGGGAAAGAAGGCACCGGGCCGGTCTGTCCGGTGCTTTCTTTTGCGGCGCTTTTCCGTTTATCTTGCCAAAAAGGAGATCGCAAACAGAGGGAAAACAAGGGACATACCACAAGAAGTGAAAAGATGGATCGGATTTTGCCGCAAACGGCTGGGAATGTGGTAAAATGGACGAATACAACCACACACATTTTGGCGGCCAAGCCGCCCCAAACAAAAGAAAGCAGGTATTATGCAGCCTACTCTATTTCAAACCTTGCCTCTGTCCGAAGCGGTCCTTCGCGCCGTAGCGGATATGCAGTACGACCAAACCACCGAGATTCAAGCCAGAACCATCCCCCTCCTTTTGGAAGGCAGGGATGTCATCGGCCGGTCCAGCACCGGAACTGGAAAAACCGCCGCCTTCGGTATCCCGGCGGTGGAGCGTATCCGCGGGGATGCGGACGTAACGCCCAAGGTGCTGGTGTTAAGCCCCACCCGGGAGCTTGCCATGCAGATCAGCGACGAAATGCGCAAGTACGCCAAGTATAAGCCGGGGGTGCGCATCGCCACCGTTTACGGCGGACAGCCCATGCCCATCCAGTTTCGCCAGCTCAAAACCGCCAATCTGGTCATCGGTACGCCGGGCCGGGTGATGGACCATATGCGCCGGGGGACCCTAAAGCTGGGGGATTTGAGCATGGTGGTGCTCGACGAAGCGGATGAAATGCTCAATATGGGCTTTTATGAGGATATACAGACCATTCTGAGCGAGGCCCCCCAGGAACGGCAGACGGTTCTGTTCTCCGCCACCATGCCGCCGGCTATTATGAAGATTACAAAGGAATTCCAGAAGGAACCGGTCCTCGTGGCCGTGGATAAGGGGCAGCGCACCCTGGATACCATTGAGCAGTCCTTTTACCCGGCCCCCCTTTCCCAGAAGATGGACGCCCTCAATCTCCTTTTGCAGCACAAGGAGCCCAACCGTTCGGTGGTCTTTTGCAACACCAAAAAGATGGTGGACGAGCTGGTGGATTACCTCGACCGGCATGGCTTCGCCGCCGTCGGCCTGCATGGGGACATGAAGCAGGCGGCGCGCAGCAAGGTGATGCAGGATTTCAAGACGGGACGGGTGCGCATCCTGGTGGCCACCGACGTGGCGGCCAGAGGCATCGACGTGGAGGATGTGGACGCGGTCTTTAACTTCGACATCCCCCAGGAATTTGCGTATTATATCCACCGCATCGGCCGGACCGGACGGGCCGGAAAGACCGGCGCCTCCTATACCCTGGCCTGCAACCGGGCCCAGGTGAGAAGGGTGAAGGAAATCGAGCAGTTTGTCAAAGCCCCCATTTTGGAAAAGCCCCTCCCAACTAGGGAGGAAATCCTTCAAAAGCGGCGGGAGGCCTTTACGGCCAAGCTCGCCCGAATCCTGGAGGAGGGGGGAGAAAAAGCTTTTGCAGATACGCTCGAGCGGCTCAATGCCCAGGGCTATTCCGACCGGCAGGTGGCGCTGGCGCTGCTCGCCCGGGCGGCGGGAAGGGACGGCAGGGCCATCCCGGCGGTACAGGCGGCTTTAATCCCTGCATTAAGGCGGGAGGAAGGGTCTTTCGACAGCAAGAAAACCTATCTGCGGGTCAATGTGGGCCGCAACCAGAAGATCGCCCCCAATTTTATTGTCGGCGCGATTGTGGACGCCACCGGCATCCCCGCCAAGTCCATCGGGAAAATCAGCATATATAACGACCATACGCAGGTGGAGCTCAACCGGGACGACGCAAAACGGGTAATGGATACCATGCAAAACAGTAAAATCCGCAGCCATCCGGTGACCTTTACCCCGGTAGACGGGACGAAGCCCCGCTCCTATCGCTCCCGCGGGGAAGGCCGCCCTTATCCGGGAAAGAAGCCCCGGGATTTCCGAGGCGGCCGCCGCAAGCCCGCCGACCGCAAAAAGGGGGCAGGCCGCGCCTAACCGATGCAGGATGACAACCGGCCCGGAGCAATCCCGCCGGTGTTTTGATGAGAGGAGAGACGCCCATGTTTGAAGCAATCCTGGAAAACGTTCGTAAAAAGACGCCGCTGGTCCATGCCATTACCAACTACGTCACCGTCAACGACTGCGCCAACATCGCCTTGGCCTGCGGCGGTTCCCCCATCATGGCGGACGACGGGGGCGAGGTGGAGGAGATTACCTCCATCTGCCAGGCGCTCGTCGTCAACATCGGCACTTTAAACGCCAGGACGGTGGAATCTATGATCCTGGCGGGGAAAAAGGCCAATGCCCTGAACCATCCGGTGGTTCTGGACCCGGTGGGAGCCGGGGCCTCCGCGCTGCGCACCGATACGGTACACAGGCTTTTGAAGGAGGTGCGGTTTTCCGTGATCCGGGGCAATATGTCGGAAATGAAGGCAGTGGCAGGAAGCGGGGCGGCCACCAAAGGGGTGGACGCGGATCTCAAGGACGCGGTGACGGATGAAAACCTTCACGAGGCCATCCGGTTTGCCAAGGAACTGAGCCGTGCAACCCAGGCGGTCATCGCCATCACCGGCGCCATCGATCTGGTTGCCGACGAGAAGAAGGTCTATCTGGTGCGAAACGGGCATCCCCTCATGTCGAAGATCACCGGCACCGGCTGTATGCTCAGCGAGGTGGTGGGCTGCTACTGCGGCGCAAACCCCGACAAGATTCTCGAGGCTACGGCTGCCGCCGTCTGCGCCATGGGCCTTTGCGGAGAGCTGGCCTTTGAAAGGATGCGCAAAACCGAGGGCGGGACGGGCTCCCTGCGCACCTATCTGATGGATGCCATGAGCAGCATGAGTCCGTCGCTGCTCAACGGAGGGATGCGCATTGAAACTCGATAGAAGGACGATGCAGCTTTATGTGGTAACCGACCGGTCTTGGCTCAACGGGCGGACTTTGGAATCCCAGGTGGAGGAAATCGCCCGGTCCGGCGCCACCTTTTTACAGCTGCGGGAAAAGCATATGGATGAGGGCGAATTTTTGCAGGAGGCGCTTGCCGTCAAGGAAATCGCCCGCCGCCATCACATCCCCTTTGTCGTCAACGACAGCCTGGAGATCGCGCTGCGGGCGGATGCCGACGGGGTGCATGTGGGCCAGTCGGACATGCAGGCAAGGGACGTGCGCCGGCTGATCGGGGAAGAGAAAATCCTCGGCGTGTCCGCCAACACCGTCGAGCAGGCGGTGAAGGCCCAGGAAAACGGCGCCGACTACTTAGGGGTGGGGGCGGTGTTTTCCACCACCACCAAGCGCGACGCCAACGACGTTTCCCTTGAGACCCTTCGGGAAATCTGCAACACGGTCACCATCCCGGTGGTGGCCATCGGCGGGATCAGCGAAGCGAACGTGCAAAAGCTCAAGGGCAGCGGCGTAGACGGCATTGCGGTGATCTCCGCCATCTTCGCAAGCCCCGATGCGGCCGCCGCAACCCGGCGCCTGCGGGCGTTGTCGGAGGAGATGACCCGATGACGCCCATCGAGGGAGCCGTCTTTGATTTGGACGGCACCCTTCTCGACTCCATGAACGCCTGGGATGGGGTGGGGGAATCCTTTTTGGAAAGCCAGGGGATAAAACCGCCCCCGGACCTGCGGCAGGTTCTCGCCCCTCTGAGCTTCTCCCAGACCGCCCGGTATTTTCAAAGCCTGGGCGTCGGGCTGGGGGAGGAGGCGATTATCGCCCGGCTCAACGGCTATGTGGAGAAGCGATACCGGGAAAGCCTGCCGCTAAAGCCGGGCGCAAAACGGCTGGTGGAGTGGTTCTCCGGCCGGGGCGTCCGCCTTTGTGTGGCCACCGCCACCCATCCGGAGCTGGCGAAGGCGGCGTTGTCCCGTACCGGGCTTCTCCCTTTCTTCTCCTTTGTCTGCTCCTGTTCCCAGGTCGGGTGCGGGAAGGATCAGCCCTCCTTCTATGAAGAGGTGGCCCGTCGCCTGCGCACGCCGAAGGAAGCCACCCTGGTGTTTGAGGACGCGCTCTACTGCATCTGCTCCGCCAAAGCGGCGGGATTTTTGGTGGCGGGGGTATTCGATGGGTCGGAGGAGAAGCAAAATGAAGTAAGGGAAAGGGCGGATTTGTATCTGCCCTCCCTGCAGGACGCGCCGCAGGCCATCGGCGCATGGTGGGAGGAACGAAGATGACCGATGTAAAAAAGGTACTGACCATTGCCGGGTCCGATTGCAGCGGCGGCGCGGGGATTCAGGCGGATATCAAAACCATTACCGTCCACAAAATGTTCGCCATGAGCGTGGTTACGTCCCTGACCGCCCAGAACACCACCGGCGTTTTCGGCGTGGCGGACACGCCGCCGGCCTTTGTGGGGCAGCAGCTCGACTGCGTGCTGTCCGATATCCGGCCGGATGCGGTCAAAATCGGGATGGTGTCCTCGGCGGCCATCATCCGGGTGATTGCCGCAAAGCTACGGGAGTATTCCCTGAAGAATGTGGTGCTCGACCCGGTGATGGTTTCCACCAGCGGAAGCCGGTTGTTGGCGCAGGATGCGGTAGACGCCTTAAAGGAAGAGCTGTTTCCCTTGGCGAACCTGCTCACGCCCAATCTTCCGGAGGCCCAGTGCCTGTGGGGGAGGGAAATCCAGGCCGCGGCGGAGATGGAGCAGGCGGCAAGGGAGATTGCCGGCGGCCTTTCTGGCGGTGTGCTCATTAAGGGCGGCCATCAAAGCGACACGGCGGACGATCTTTTGTATGCCGACGGGAAGTATACCTGGTTTCGCAGCAGTCGAGTGGACAATCCCAATACCCATGGCACCGGCTGTACCCTGTCCTCAGCCATTGCGTGCGGCCTGGCGGCCGGGTTCTCTATGGAGGACGCTATCCGCCGGGCAAAGGGCTATCTGACCGGCGCGCTCAAGGCGGGGCTGGATCTGGGTAAGGGAAGCGGCCCCCTTTTCCATGCGTATGGGATCTAAGCTTTGCTCGGGCGCTCGGGCGTTGCAGGCTGTGCTCTGCCGGGGGAGGAACGCAGTCCGCAAAGACGGCTTTTGCCCTTGACGGCCCCATAGAGGAAGGGAGCGCCCATCGGCGGCCCCTATTACGCATCCCGGCGCTGGCCGTCCGGACGCTGGGCCCAGCGGGTATGCTGCCCGCCTGCCGTGCGGTTTGAGTCGAGTCCATACATGCAAAAACCGGGCAAGGAGAACCTCTCCTTGTCCGGTTTTCATTGTTTCATTGTGAACGGAAACCACCGGCTCTGCCGGTGGAGATGTCCCGCAAAAAAGCGTTCGCTTTCAGCATCCAGCGAAGCGCGCTGCAAACCGCCAGCCTAACGGTGACGGAAGGCTTTCGGTTAACATGTGTATTCGCCTGTTTACAGGCCGCGGGGCAAGTGATGCCAGTGAAATAAATTTTTGTGCATCTTGAGACGCTTGCTGGGAATAAGCCCTTCTAGGGCTTACTCAAGCCGCCGGCTTTGCCGGTGGTTTTGACTTGCTTACAGCATATCTTTTTTATACAGCACAAAGCCGGTAATCAGGGTCGCGGCCAGCGCAATGCCGGTCGGGAACCAGATGGACATATCGAAGGGCAGACCTTCCACATTCATACCGTAGAAGCTGAAAATGATGGTTGGAATGGCCATCAAAATGGTGATGGAAGTCAGCACCTTCATCACGATGTTCAGATTGTTGGAAATGACCGACGCAAAAGCGTCCATCGTGCCCGACAGAATGTTCAGGTAGATGCTGGACATCTCAATGGCCTGCTTAATTTCAATCAGACAGTCCTCAAGCAGGTCCTGATCCTCTTCATACAGCTTGAGATACCGTCCGCGCATCAGCTTTTCCATGGTGATTTCGTCCGCCTTCAGCGAGGTGGAGAAGTATACCAGCGACTTTTCCAAATCCAGCAGCTGGATGAGCTCCTTGTTCCGCATGGATTTGCGCAGATTGGTTTCCACCGACGAGCTGAGCTTGTCGATCTGCTTGAGGTATTGCAGATACCGCAGTGCCATCCGCAGCATGATGTGCAGCACAAACTGGGTTTTTAAGGCCGTATGGGTGTTTTTGACCACCCCGTTGGCCAGCTCGCTGAGGATGGGATTTTCATTGAGCGAAACGGTAATCACATGCCGGGGCGTGATGATAATGCCGATCGGGACGGTGGTGTAAACCACCGCCTCGTCATGTTTTTCGGAAATCGGTACGTCGAGAATGATGAGCGTTACGCCGTCCTCGGTCTCAATACGGGAGGATTCCTCCTCGTCCAAGGCGGCCCGGATGAACTCCGGCTCCACCTCAAATTCGCTCACCAGCAGGTCTACCTCGTCCTCGGTCGGGTTGACGACGTTGACCCAACAGCCCTCCTCGCGCTCATTGACCGCGTGAATGCGGCCGTTGGTGCTCTTGAGATAGCTTATCATAGCGCAGTTCCCCCTTTAGGGGCGCGCCAAAACAGATAGGATGCGGCGTGCCCCGGATATGAAATTGTATCGGTCACATCGGTGACTGCCAGGGTCGGGACTCACCACACCCACCTCCTTCTTTGTCGGGGAAGTATCCATTGCTGTCCGGATTGCTCCAAACACACACAAGCCGCCCGGCCGTCGCCGGACGAATCCGGCTGTTATCCTTGGGCGGCGGCCTTGAAATCCAAATGGGCTCCATAACCTTTCTCATTATAGCATAAAAACCTGCGATTGCAAGCGAAAAAGCATCAAAAGGCGCAAAAACGGAACATATACCCGGGCAATCGGCCGCAACGGGGATAAATCGCCTGTTAGCTGCTTCAATCGTCGTTTTTAAGCTTCCATTTTCTTTGAAGAAGGTCTTTGTATTTAGCCTTCCCCGCGAACGAAAAAATACGCCTGCCGGTTTCAAACCGGCAGGCGTATTTCATAGCGGAATCATTTGGTTATGCGTCCTTGCCGCAGCACTTTTTGTACTTTTTCCCGCTGCCGCAGGGGCACGGGTCGTTGCGGCCGGGCTTTTTCTTGACGGTACGGGAGGTGGTGTCCGTCTTGTCCGAAGCCGGCTCGATGGGCTTTGCCACCTGCTCGCGCTTGGGCTCTTCCTCCCTGCGGATCTGCACCGTCAGGCAGAGGCGAACGGTATCCTCCTGGATGGAGGCAATCATCTCGTCGAACATGTCGAAGCCCTCGATGCGGTATTCCACCACCGGGTCCTTTTGCGCATAGGCACGCAGGGAAATCCCCTTCTTGAGCTCCTCCATCGCGTCGATGTGATCCATCCACTTGGTGTCCACCATCCGCAGCAGCATCACCCGCTCGATCTCCCGCATCAGCTTGCTGCCGAAGTCCGCTTCCCGCGCGGCGTAAAGCTCCTTGGCCCGCTCGGTAAGCATCTTGACGATGTATTCCCGCTCGGTATTTTCTAGCTCCACCCGGTCGAACCGGAAGTCGTCGGCCGTGGTCAGCCAGCCCATATAATGGTCCCGCAGCCCTTCGAAGTTCCAGGAATCCTTATCGTCGCCGGTGATATAGGCGTTGACGTTGGCTTCGATGGTTTCTTCCAGCATCTTTTGGATGTATTCCTTCATGTCGTCGCCGTTGAGCACCTTGTCGCGCTGGCTGTAAATAATCTCGCGCTGACGGTTCATGACGTCGTCGTACTGAAGCACGTTTTTACGGATGGCGAAGTTGCGGCTTTCCAGCTTCTTCTGCGCATTTTCAATGGTGTTGGTGAGCATGTTGTGCTCGATGGGCGTATTTTCGTCGATGCCCAGGCTGTCCATGATGTTGTAGATCCGGTCCCCGGCAAAGAGGCGCATCAGGTCGTCCTCCATGGAGAGGTAGAAGCGGGTCTCGCCGGGATCGCCCTGACGGCCGGAACGGCCGCGCAGCTGGTTGTCAATACGGCGGGACTCATGCCGCTCGGTGCCGATGATGAACAGGCCCCCCGCCTCGCGGACTTCCTCCGCCTCCGGCTTGATCTGCGCTTTGAATTTCTGTTCGAGCTCCTGGAAGGTCTTGCGGGCGCTGAGCAGCTCCTCGTCGTCGGTATCCCCAAAGCCGGTGGCTTCCGAAATCAGCTCCTCCGGGATTTCCATCCGGCGCATCTCGTGCTTGGCCAGGTATTCCGGATTGCCCCCGAGCATAATGTCGGTGCCGCGGCCGGCCATGTTGGTGGCGATGGTGACCGCGCCCTTCTTGCCCGCCTGGGCGACGATCTCCGCTTCCTTCTCATGGAACTTGGCGTTGAGCACCTCATGCTTGACGCCCCGGCGCTTGAGCATATTGGAAAGCAGCTCCGACTTTTCGATGGAGACCGTGCCCACCAGAACCGGCTGCCCCTTTTCATGGCACTGGATAATCTGCTCGATGACGGCGTTGAACTTCGCCTTTTCGGTCTTGTAGACCGAGTCGGGGTTGTCGACACGGATAACCGGCCGGTTGGTGGGGATCTCCACCACGTCGAGCTTGTAAATCTCCTGGAATTCGGTTTCCTCGGTCATAGCGGTACCGGTCATACCGGAGAGCTTGTCGTACATACGGAAGTAATTCTGGAAGGTGATGGTGGCCAGGGTTTTCGATTCCCGCTCCACCTTGACCCCTTCCTTGGCCTCGATGGCCTGGTGCAGGCCTTCGTTGTAGCGGCGGCCGAACATAAGGCGCCCGGTAAATTCATCGACGATGATGACCTCGCCGTCCTTGACGACATAATCCACATCCAGCTTCATGATCCCGTGGGCGCGGATGGCCTGTTTGATGTGGTGCAGCAGGGTCATGTTTTCGGCGTCCATAAGATTTTCCACGCCGAAATACTCCTCCGCCTTGCGCACCCCTTCCGGGGTAAGGGTGGCGGTTTTTGCCTTTTCGTCCACCACGTAGTCGCCCTCAATGTCGTCCTGGCTCTCTTTGTCGTTGAGCTCCTTGACCTTATACATCGCCAGGGTCCTGGCAAACTTGTCCGCCTTGGTGTACAGGTCGGTGGATTTGTCCCCCTGGCCGGAGATAATCAACGGGGTGCGCGCTTCGTCGATCAAGATCGAGTCCACTTCGTCGACGATGGCGAAATGATGCCCTCGCTGCTGGACCTTGTTCTCCTTGTAGATCACCATGTTGTCGCGCAGGTAATCAAAGCCCAGCTCGTTGTTGGTGCCGTAGGTGATGTCCGCGCCGTATGCCTCCCGGCGCTCGTTGTTGTCCTGCTCGTGGCGGATTAAGCCCACCGTCAGCCCCATATACCGATACAGCTTGCCCATCCACTCCGAGTCGCGGCGGGCCAGGTATTCGTTGACCGTAACAATATGCACACCCTTGCCAGTCAGGCCGTTTAAGTAGGCGGGCAGCGTCGCCACCAGGGTTTTGCCTTCGCCGGTTTTCATCTCCGCAATACGGCCCTGATGAAGAATGATGCCGCCGATGATCTGCACCTCAAAGTGACGCATGCCCAGCACCCGGTCGGACGCTTCCCGGCAGGCGGCAAAGGCGTCCGGCAGAATGTCGTCGGTGGTTTCACCCGCCGCAAGACGCGCCTTCAAAGCGGGGGTAACCGCCTTGAGCTCTTCGTCGCTCATGGCCTTGTACTTGTCCTCCAAGGCTAAGACCTGCTTGACGATGGGGTCGATCCGCTTGAGCTCCCGCTTGCTGTACGACCCGAAAAGGGATTTGAGTAAATTCATGTTGGCCTCCATTTCACCGTCCGGCACAAAACCCCATGCAACGTTTTCCTTTCCCGGCTCCAACCGGGACCTGCTTTACATGTGCCGCCGGCAACGGTAACAAAAGTAAAGAATCCAAATAAGGATATCAGGACACTCGTGCTATTATAGCACATCACCGTAAGAAAAGCATTAAAAATTCATGAAAATATACCAGAAAGGCGGAAAGAGAGAAAAATAATTTCAAAAAAAGGCCTTGTAATTGCATGGAATGTGTGGTAAAATCGATTCACTAATGATACCGCTCGTGAAAGAGGTGAAGATAAAGTGAAAGAGAACATCCATCCCAAGTATGAGGAAACGACCATCCGCTGCGCTTGCGGCGAGGAATTCGTAACCCGTTCTACCCGTAAGGACATTCGCGTTGATATCTGCTCGAAATGCCATCCTTTCTTCACGGGCAAGCAGAAGCTGGTTGACACCGGCGGACGTGTGGATCGCTTTAAGAAGCGTTTCAGTAAGGCTGGCCAGTAAGCTCTGGTTTTATAGGAAAGCAAGGCGGCGTAGCGATTGCGCCGCCTATACTTTTGCCCGGACGCCTGGAAAAAGGAGGAGGTCTGTATGGAATCCTACCGCACCGTCAAGAGTGAAGGACAGGACGAATTTATCGAACGGCGGTCCCGGTTTATCGGAACGGTCCGTCCGGTAACCACCGTCGAGGAGGCGACGGCCTTTCTCGATGAAATGCGCGCCAAGTACTGGGATGCGACCCACAACGTCTACGCCTACATCCTGCGGGATGGACAGATGAAGCGGTATTCGGACGACGGGGAGCCACAAGGAACGGCAGGGGTGCCGGTGCTCGACGTGCTGCAAAAGGAGAACCTGACCGATCTTGCGGTGGTGGTCACCCGGTATTTCGGCGGGGTGCTGCTGGGGGCCGGGGGGCTTGTGCGGGCTTATTCCCACGGGGCAAAGCTGGGGGTGCTGGCAGGAGGGATTCAGGTGATGCGCCTTTGCGTAACCGGGACCATCACCTGCGATTACAACCAGTATGGCCGGGTTGCCGCCTTGGTTCCCCAGCTGGGGGGCCGGGTGGAGGACACCCAGTTCGGCATGGTGGTGGTGCTCACCTTTTCCCTGCCCAAGGGTGCGGCCGAACGCCTGCAAAAGCAGCTGGCCGATCTCACCTGCGGCAGCGTGACGCCCGCCTTTTCGGGAGAATGCTTCCTGCCGGACCCGGGGAAAGAGGGAGCGGGCGAATTGGAGGAGGCTTCGGTAAAAAAGAGAGGATAAGCGGCCTTTGCCGTAGCTTTTTCTACAAAACGCCAAAAAGAAATTGTTTTTGCTTGTTTTGAAAAAGAAAAGCAGGGAAAAGGATGGTTTTGTCGTATATATTAGGTGTACGGGTTGTTTTCCTTTTGGAAGGAGGGACCGCTCATGACGCCAAGAGAGGTGACACAGGCATTTGAGCTTCAACAGCTCAGCCCTTATGCTTCTTTGTCGGCAAAAACCAAGGGCCGGCGGCAGCCGGAGGAGGAGTGCCCGCTGCGCACCCCCTATCAGCGGGACCGGGACCGGATTTTGCACTGCAAGTCCTTTCGGCGGCTCAAGCATAAGACCCAGGTTTTTCTCGCCCCGGAGGGGGACCATTACCGCACCCGCCTGACCCATACCCTGGAGGTGGCGCAGATTGCCCGCACCATCGCCCGTGCCCTTCGTTTGAATGAGGACTTGACCGAGGCCGTCTCCCTGGGCCACGACTTGGGACACACCCCGTTCGGCCATGCGGGAGAGCGGGCCCTCAATCAGGTAAGCCCTTTGGGCTTCCGGCACTATGAGCAATCGGTGCGGGTGGTGGAACGGCTGGAAAAGGACGGGGAAGGACTCAATCTTACCTGGGAAGTGCGAAACGGGATCCTTTGTCATACCTGCGGGGAAGAGGCTGCGACCGTGGAAGGCCGGATTGTGCGGCTGGCCGACCGGATCGCGTACATCAACCACGATATTGACGATGCGATCCGCGGCGGCGTACTGACCGAAGAGGAGATTCCTGCCGAGGTGCGCGCGGTATTGGGCGCGCGGCATTCGGCCCGCATCGGGACGCTGACCCAGTCGGTGGTGGAGAACAGTAACGAAGGGACGCTGAAGATGCAGCCTCAGGTGGCCGAGGCGTTTTCCAAGCTGCACGCCTTTATGTACGACCGGGTGTATTTCAATTCCCGCGCGAAGGCGGAGGAAGGAAAGGCGGAGGACCTGATTAAGCGCCTTTATGAGTTTTTTACCGCCCGGCCGGAAAAGCTTCCCGGAGAGTTTGCCGCCATCCGCGAAGAGGAGGGAAAGGAGCGGGCGACCCTCGACTATATCGCGGGCATGTCCGACTACTATGCCATTGAAACCTTCCAGCGCCTGTTTGTACCGCGCGGATGGGGAAGATAGTATAGATGGGGACGAATTCGGAAAAATAAAACGATCGCATGAAATAAAGGAGGAGGTGCGGCTTATGGCGCGGCTGCCGGAAAGCTTCCTGACGGAGCTCAAGGCAAGAAACGACATTGAAAGCGTGGTTGCCAGCTATGTCAACCTGCGGCGGAGGGGCCGCAACCTGGTGGGGCTATGCCCCTTTCATGGGGAAAAGACGCCCTCCTTTACCCTCTATCCGGAAACCAATTCCTTCTTCTGCTTCGGCTGCGGCGCAGCGGGGGATGTGGTCAACTTTATCCGCCGCATCGAGAATTTGGACTATATAGAGGCCGTCCGTTTTTTAGCCGACCGGGCGGGAATGCATATGCCGGAGGATACCCAGGACGACGGCCAGGCCAAGATGCGCGCGCGTATCCTGGAGATCAATCGGGAGGCGGCACGCTTTTTTTACGCCACCCTGATTTCTCCCGCCGGGCAGGCAGGCCTTCAATACTTTCGCAGCCGGGGGCTATCCGATGGAATTATCCGCCGGTTCGGCCTCGGATATGCGCCCGATTCTTGGGACGCCCTTCTCAAGCATCTGCGGGGAAAGGGCTTTCGCCCGGAAGAGCTGCAGTTGGCCGATGTGGCGATCGCCGGGCGGCGGGGCGGCTATTATGACAAGTTTCGCAACCGGGTGATCTATCCGATTATCGACCTGCGCGGCGGGGTCATCGGCTTCGGCGGCCGTGTCCTCGACGACAGCAAGCCCAAATACCTCAACACCGCCGATACGCTGGTCTATAAAAAGACACGCCATCTCTACGCTATGAACCTAGCCAAGAATGAGGCCGACGGGACGCTGATTCTCGCCGAAGGGTATATGGATGTCATCGCCATGCACCAGGCGGGGTTTAAAAATGCCGTGGCTGCCTTGGGCACCGCCTTGACCCCCGACCAAGCCCGTCTGATGGCGCGGTATGCAGGTGAGGTTATTGTAGCAGGGGACGCGGATGAAGCAGGTCGCAAAGCGGCGAACCGGGATATCGACATCCTGCGCGCGGCGGGGCTGAAGGTGCGGATGCTTACCTTGCCCCAGGGCAAGGACCCGGACGAATTTCTGCGCCGGTTCGGGCCGGAACGGTTTTCCCTCCTGCTTGCCCAGTCGGGCAACGACATGGAGTACCGGCTGGCCGGCTGCCGGGAAGGGCTGAATCTGGAGACGCCGGAAGGCAAGTACGAATATGCCAAGCGGGCGGTGCGGGTGCTTTTGGACCTGCACGACGTCATCGAACGGGATTTGTACGTTACCAAGCTGGCAAACGAGCTGTCCATCTCCAAGGACAGCATCCTCGAGCAGATGAAGCAGCTGGCCCGGAAAAAGGCCGCGGCACAGTCGCGGGCCCAGTTCCGGGAGATCCAGAAGGAGGCCGCGGGCTTTACCGACCGGGTCAACCCCGAGCGGGCGAAGTTCCCAAGGGCCGCAAAAGCGGAAGAAGGCATCATTGCCATCCTGCTGGCCAATCCGGATTATTTGCCTCGGGTGCAGGAAAGGCTGACGCCCAGCTCCTTCCTGACGGAATTCAACCGCCGGGTTTATGAGGCGGTGGCGGCCCGGATTTGTGCAGGCATGTCCGATTTGTCGGTGATCCTGGCGGACATGGGGGCCGCGTTTACGGCGGAAGAGATCGGGGCGGTAACCGCTGCGGCGGTCAAACGCCAGGCCCTTTTGCCCAATACCGGGGCGCTCTATTCCGCCCAGGAGCTGGAAGAAGATATAGAGACCCTTCTCATCGAAGGGGAGAAGGCGAGGGCAAAGGACGTTGCGTCCATGACGAAAGAGGAATTCGCGGCCTTTGGCGCGAAGCTAGCGGAGCAAAAAAAGAAAGGGAGTATCACATAACTATGGGAGCCGTTGACAAGAAATCTGCGTTCCGGGAACTCATTGACATGGGCAAGAGCAAGGGAAAGCTCACCATGCAGGAAATTCTCGACGTCATTGACGATCTGGATTTTGATACCGAGCAGCTCGAAAAAATGTACGAGATGTTTGAAAGCCAGAACATTGAGGTCATCGAGGACGATCCGGCCATGGTGGACCTGGATCTGACAAACCCCGAGCCGGTCCAGGAGGACTTGGAGCAGGCCCTTTCCACCGAGGGCATCGCCATTGACGACCCGGTCAAGGTCTATCTCAAAGAGATCGGCCGCGTGCCTCTCCTCACCTCTGAGGAAGAGGTGGAGCTCGCCAAACGCATCGCCCTGGGAGATGTGAGCGCCCGTAAGCGGCTGTCGGAGGCGAACCTGCGGCTGGTGGTCAGCATCGCCAAGCGTTATGTGGGCCGGGGGATGCAGTTTTTGGACCTCATTCAGGAGGGGAACCTGGGCCTGATTAAGGCGGTGGAAAAGTTTGACTATACCAAGGGCTTTAAATTCTCCACCTATGCCACCTGGTGGATCCGTCAGGCCATCACCCGTGCCATTGCCGACCAGGCCAGAACCATCCGCATCCCGGTGCACATGGTGGAAACCATCAATAAGGTCAAAAAGGTCAGCAGCCAGCTGCTGCACAAAAACGGCCACGAGCCCACCGCCGACGAGATCGCCTTCGAGCTGGACATGCCGGTGGCCAAGGTCCGCGAGATTATGCGGGTGGCGCAGGAGCCGGTATCGCTGGAAACGCCCATCGGCGAGGAGGAGGACAGTCATTTGGGGGATTTCATCCCCGATGACGATGCGCCCGCTCCGGCGGAGGCTGCGTCCCATACCCTTCTGCGCGAGCAGCTGGCCGATGTGCTGGGGACGCTGACGACCCGGGAGGAAAAAGTGCTTCGTTTGCGCTTCGGCCTGGAGGACGGGCGTTCCCGTACCCTTGAGGAGGTAGGCAAAGAATTTAACGTTACCCGTGAACGTATCCGTCAAATCGAGGCCAAGGCCCTGCGTAAGCTCCGTCATCCCAGCCGTAGCAAAAAGCTCAAGGATTTCCTGGATTAAGGCGGTTTGCTTTCATTTCCACTTGACAGCGATATGGGAATAGGATACACTAAAGTATATTATTTTAGTATATATTTGCTGTGAGGTGCCGCATTATGCATATTACATTGGAGGCCGACTATGCGATTCGGATTGTGAATTGCCTGGTAAATGCTTCCCAGCGCATGGACGCGCAAAAGATAGCGGATTGCACCTGCGTGTCGCTGCGGTTTTCTCTGAAGATTTTGCGCAAGCTGGTGTCCAGCGGGATTGTCCAATCCTTTAAAGGAGCCAAGGGCGGCTATGTGCTGGCGAAGGACCCTTCTGAGATCACCCTCAAGGATGTGATCGAGACGGTGGAAGGGCCCTATCAATTCAGCCGCTGCTTAAGCGAAGGGTATCCGTGCAGCCGGGTGCCGGAGGGGGAATGTCCCTACCGGGGCGTGTTCGGGGATATTTCCCTGATGGTGCAAGACAAATTGAATTCCGTTACCTTTTTCGACATAAACAATAGCAAAAAACAGAAATAAAATAGTGAAAAACCGCTCTGCCCGGCATTGATTCCAGGCAGAGCGGTTTTTGCAAAGGGCAGATTTTGGGTTACGCTTCCTCGTCTTCCACATACTCCAAGATATCGCCGACTTGACACTGGAGAACTTTGCATAAATTATTAATTTGCTGAATACTTATACGTTTGTTTTCCTCGTAGCGCATTTTGGAGATTGTGGCCGCACGAATACCAGTCAACGCGGAAAGCTGTTTTTGGGTCAGCTTATTTTTCGCCAGTAATTCAGCAATTTTGATACGAATCATTTCCTTTCACCTCCTTTTCTTATCGCATTGTAGCGGCTTAGGAGATGAAAATATACTTATTTAGGGCAATATTACGGTAGGGGTAATTTAATGTTGCATAGGAGTAATCCGTGTGATATAATTCCACTAGTAATAAAAAATGGAATTAAAATGTGATGGTATCGAATAAAAAGGAGCCTTTGTTCGAGTTTTTATCGAACAAAAGCTCGTTAATTTTATGAAATAAGAAATTTTTTGCGAACTATGGCAAAACAGAGCTTATCCCTTTGATTCGATTTCACAGTTGTTCACCGCATAGTCCAGAAGGATGCCGATGATTTCATTTCTCGATCGATTTGAATTCGCCGCAAGCATTTCCAATTTTCCATAAAGCTCATCCTTGATTCGGATGGAGAAAACTCGATGTCCGTCGTCGCCCTTCGGCGGCTTGGAGGTGATCTTTAACTTTTTATTATTATTCATAACACCCACCCGCTTTCCTAATTGCATTTTACCTTAACATAAAACATGTTGATATATTATGATTTATGTTATATTTTGTGTTCAAGGGGGTGAGAAAATGACGGAAAAAACCGCCTTTATTCTGGGAAAACGAGAATTTAAACGGGAAAATATAGGTTATATCGAGGGTCGATTAAGAGAAGAGATTACCGATGCGGTCCAAATGGGATATCGCCGTTTTTTAATTGGGTTTGACTTTGAAATCGGCATGATGGCGGCAGAGATTGTGATTGAACAAAAATTACAGCAAGAAAATATAACTTTGGAAGCGGTTCTGGCCTTTGCCAACCGCAGCATGGAAAAAGACAAGTATTTGCAGGAGCTATTGAGTCAGTGCGATCAGGTACACATTTTAAAGGATCGTTATTATACCGGATGCTATCGGAAGCGAAACGAAGCTTGCATAAAAAAAGCAAATCGGCTGATTGTGGTAATCAGCCCAACCGAAAAAGGAGAATTACCGATTGCAATTGAGATGGCCAGGTCTATGAACAAGGAAGTCAACGTCATTTGTATCGGATAAAAGAAGCCGGACAAACGGAGAACCGTTTACCCGGCTTTTTGTTTTATTCGAACGGATAACGTAAGCCCCACCTTGCCCGGATGGCATCCATCAGCGAAAGCATAGCGATGGATTCGTTCCACGGCATCCGAGGGGACGCGAGCAATCCTTGCCGGATACAGCGGTTGGCTTCCTGGATTTCATAGGTATAGCCGTAGCGATGCCGATACCGCTCAACCAACTGACACTGCGGATTGTCCTTCCTGTCCCCGTAGTCGTCGAAGGAGGAAACGGCGCAGGTGTGGGTTATGGCTGTATTGGAATCCGCCCGGCAAAGGGAATAGGAATCCGCCGCCCAAAACCGGGGAATCTGAATGTATCCGTCGGTCCCAAGCAAAAAGCCGTCGTTGGGGCTGGAAAGGTTGAGCCCGCTTGTCAGCACGGCAAAGCGGCCCTGTTCGTATTCGAGCGTGACAACACTCTGTCCGTCCACCCCTTGCGGGGTCATGCAGGCGGCCGTCTGTATGGCTGAAGGCCGGCTGCCGAATACCATTGCCGCTAAGGTGAGCGGATAAATTCCCACATCCAGCAGCGCCCCGCCTGCCAGATGCGGGTTGTACAGACGTGAGGCGGGATCGGCGGGACATCGGATGGAGAAGTTCGCCTTTACCATGGTCACTTCACCGATGGCGCCTGCTTTTACCTGTTTTCGGATCTCCTCATAGACCGGCAGGAACCGGGTCCACATGGCCTCCATCAAGAACCGGCCCCGCCGTTCGGCTTCCTCGACCATTCGTTTCCCCTGCTGGGCATTTGCGGCAAAGGCCTTCTCGCAAAGGACATGCTTGCCCGCCGCCAGGGCCAGTAAGGTGTGCTTCTCGTGCTCGGAATGGGGGGTGGCAATGTAGACGGCATCGAGCTGCGGGTCGTTTACCAGCTCTTCGTAGCTGCCGTAGGCCCGCTCAATGCCGTAGGAAGCGGCAAAGGACCGGGCTTTGGCAAGGGTGCGTGACCCCGCCGCCAAGACCTGGCAATGAGGAACCAGAAAGACCGCCTCGGCAAAGGCGTGGGCAATGGCGCCGCAGCCCAGAATGCCCCAACGAATCGGTTTCATCACAAATCCCTTCTTTCCAAAAAGGACGCCGAAAAAAGAACGGCGTCCTTCGTCAATAGAAGCAGCGGCTGCTTTTGTTTATTATACCATAAATGGAAGGCAATCGAAAGGGAAATGACTGGCGGGATGGTTGCGAAATAGCCGGATTTTATGGTACTATATTAAAATCGTGTAAAATAGGCGGCGTAGTGCAAAGGGATACGGCCGGAAGGAGGGAAACGGCATGCTAGAGGAAACCGGGGGGTACCCCATGGTCGAGGAAACTGCAGTGGGGAACTTCAGCGATGGGGAGTGGCAGGTATATATTCAAAAACAGGTACTCAAGAAGCTGATGAAGGCCTTTTCCAAGTCCGCGCTCCCGATGATTCTCTACGGCAGCCGGCAGGAGAGCCGGGTGGTGATCAGCGAGGCCAAACGGGCGAAAAAGGCCAAGTGGCACTTTGCAACGTTGACCCTCTCGGCAAAAGCCTGGCGGGCGATGCTCCAAGAGGAGCAATCCTTTTCCCGGCCCCTGGTACGGGTGGGCTTTTGCTGTGCCTGTCCCGACGGCTGCGCCAGCCTGCCGGCCGGTGCGGCGGAGATTGCCGCCACCCGCTTTTGCGAAGGGGGACAGGTTTTGCTGGCGATGGACCCGAACCTCTGGCGCTGCCGGGTCTACTCGTGCGGCAGAGAGGGGCTGACTGCACTGCCCGGCTTTGTATTGCTGTCCAATAAGGTGCAGCTGGCGGTGCCGGTTAAAAAGGAGGAGCCCCAGGAGCAGCCGATCCCGCCCCAGCTGGTGGAACAGCTTGAGAAGAACCGAAGGCAGGTCAAGCATCTGCGTGTCCTTAGCTTGATACTGTGTGCGACGGCGGTGGGGCTGGCCGCGTGGAATACGGCCGATTGGATGGCCCCGCCCGTCCAGCCGGCCGCGTTGGACGACTGGCAGGTGCAGCGCAGTTCCCTAGAGGAGCGGCTTTCTGCGCTCGAGCAGGAGATGAAGGGGCTGCAAGAGGAAAACAGCGCCCTGCGGGAGGAAAAAGAACGGCAGGACGAAGCCATCGCCGCTTTGGAAAAGGCGCTTGAGGAATCGGGGCAAGGGAACTGCGGCGTGTTTCACCAGGTAGCGCCCGGCGAAACGCTGGGTGATATTTCTATATTGTATTACGGCTCGCCCGACCGGGCGGACCTGCTGGCCAGGGTTAACGGCATTGAGGATCCCAACCGGGTTTACGTTGGGACTACGCTGTGGATCCCGCCGCAAACGCAGCCATAAAGGAAAGGAAGAAGAAAGGAATTGGCGCAGGAAAAAGGTTTTTATCGGATGGTATTCTCCCTGGTGATCCCGATGGCGTTACAAAATCTGGTGAATGTAGGGGTCGGCATGACGGACACCATGATGACCGGCTGGCTGGGGGAAACCTCTTTATCGGGCGCGTCGCTGGCCAATCAGCTGATGTTTATCCTGACCATTATCGTGTTCGGCTTGGCGTCGGGGGCGTCGGTGCTGACCGCACAGTATTGGGGAAAGGGGGACAAGGACGCCATCAGCCGGGTTATCGGCATCGCGCTGCGGTTTTCCCTGTTGGTATCCGCTCTCTTTACCGTGGCGGCGGTGGGCTTCCCGGAATTCGTGCTCCGTATCTTTACCCCCGATGAAGCGGTTATCGCAGAAGGGGTCCGGTACCTGCGCATTGTGGGGATATCCTATCTGTTTGCCGGGTTTTCCATACTTTATCTCAACGTCATCCGCAGTGTGGAAAAGGTTGCGGTATCGCTGGTGATTTACTCCATATCCTTTGTGCTCAATATCTTTTTAAACTGGATGCTGGTTTTCGGCAACCTAGGCGCGCCCCGCATGGGCATCGCGGGCGCCGCTGCGGCCACCCTGACGGTTAAGATGCTCGAAGCGGTGCTGACCTTGCTGTATGCGGTCTTTGTCAACAAGGCGGTGCGGCTGAAATTCTCCTACCTGTTTGCAAGGGCCGGGGTGCTGATGCGGGATTTCCGCCGGTATGCGGCGCCGGTTCTGCTCAATGAGCTGTTCTGGGGGGTGGGGGTATCCATGCAGTCGGTTATCCTCGGTCACATGGGCAGCGAGGCGGTGGCGGCAAGCTCCATTGCCAAGGTGGCACAGCAGCTGGCGACGGTGGTCATGTTCGGCATCGCCAATTCCACCGCGGTTATCGTAGGCAAGGCCATCGGCGCTGGTAACCAGGATTATGCGAAACGAGCGGCAAAATCCCTCATGCGGCTGGGAATCATTGCAGGCGTCGCCGCCATGGGGATCATCCTGCTCTGCCGCCCTCTCATCGCCAGCATGTACGACCTGTCCGACACGGCTATGTCCTATACCATGGCTATGATGCTTATCCTCGCCTTTTATACCCCACTGCAGTCGTTTAATACCACCGCCATCATCGGCGTCATGCGGGGCGGGGGCGATTCGAAGTTCGGCATGTACCTCGACGGCATCTCCCTTTGGTGTGTGGCGCTGGTGCTGGGGTCCTTGGGCGCGTTTTTCTTTCACCTAAGCGTGCCGGTGGTTTATCTGCTGCTGATTTGCGATGAACTTGTAAAGGTTTTCTTCGGCGTACGGCGGGTTCACAGCGGAAAGTGGCTGACCAACGTCACTCGGGAACATGCCGCTTTGGAGTAGCGGAGAGCAGGCTGTTAACATAATGTTTAATTTTCAATTGCCCGGATTCTGCTTGACTTTCCGAAGCGTGTAGGATATACTAAGACAAAATACAGATTCTGTATTTTGAATCTGGCTCTTTGGGAGCGGCATTATGACAGAAAAACCCCGGTTTGAGGCGGAAAATGCGTTGGATGACGCGAGGCTGGTCGAATTGGTTCGGGCTGGAGACGAAACCGCCCTGTCCGTTCTGTTTGAACGGTATACCCCCGCAGTCCGCAGGCATTCGAGAACCAATGGAGTGGCAGGGATCGAACCGGAGGACTTGATGCAGGAAGGGATGCTCGGTTTGTTTTCCGCCGTGCTGACCTTTGATCCAAAGCAGGGCGCCTCGTTCGCCACCTATGCCGATGTGTGCATCCGGCGGCGGATATCTTCAGCCAGGCGGGTTGCTTCCGGAAAAAAGCATCTGCCGCTGAGCGGGTATCTCTCTTTAAGCGGGGATTCTCCCGCCTGCACCCTGGTCAACGACCAGGATAATCCCGAAGAGCAGACCATCAGCAGCGAAGATATTTCCCAGATCCGAAGGATGATGGAAGAAAAGCTGTCGGATTTGGAACGCAGGGTTCTAGAGAGATATCTCAACGGCGAAACATACGAAGCCATCGCTTGGAAGCTCGGTATTACCTCTAAGACGGTCGACAACGCGTTGCAACGTATCCGGCGCAAGCTGCAGACATTTCATTTTTCCTAAAACGGAAGGAATTCCGTTTCATATGCCCTAGTAGCTCAAGAAAGAGCGTTGGTTAACAAAGGTGTCGGTTTGAATCCGTCCGCGGGCAAATACTATTATCCAAAGCGAGGTAACAATTATGTACGAAGACAAGACTCTCATCTGCAAAGACTGCGGCGCTGAATTCGTTTTCACTGCCGGCGAGCAGGAGTTCTACGCCTCCAAGGGCTTCGTGAACGAGCCCCAGAGATGCAAGGCCTGCCGCGATGCGCGCAAGAACGCCAACAAGCCGGAGCGCGAGATGTTCACGGCCGTTTGCGCGTCCTGCGGCAAGGAAGCCAAGGTTCCCTTTAAGCCCCGTGAAGATCGTCCGGTTTACTGCAGCGAGTGCTTTGCACGCATGAGAGAAGAATAATAATCCCCTTTGCAGACGAGGGCGGCAGCTAATTAGCTGCCGCCCTTTTTGCATGGCTTTGAGGCTGGCGAGACAGGCCCCCTTCCATTTGCAGCCGCTTTCGAGAGAGGAGGAAGCTTCCTTTTGCCTGGCGGCTTTCCCTCTCTGCCGAGTCAAAACCACCGGCGAAGCCGGAGGTATGAATAAGCCCTAGAAGGGCTTATTGCCAGCAAACGTCTTAAAGACGC
Organism: uncultured Clostridia bacterium; assembly: GCA_904420015.1. GTDB lineage: Bacteria > Bacillota > Clostridia > Oscillospirales > Acutalibacteraceae > Solibaculum_A. Next base: position 39,641 of record CAJFTS010000033.1, on the reverse strand, counting down.
ACGGAAATTTATTTCACTTGGCATCACTTGCCCCGCGGCCTGTAAACAGGCGGATCCTCATTTTAACCGGAAGCCTTCCGTCACCGTCAGGCTGGCTGTTCGCAGCTCGCTTGGCTCGATGCTGAAAGCGAACGCTTTTTTTGCGGGACATCTCCACCGGCAGAGCCGGTGGTATCCGTTCACAATAAAACAAAGGGACGGACTCAAAAAAGGATCCGCCGTTTCGGTTCTTATCCTTCGCGTTTGTCCCCTTCGGATCTTTTCTCGGCCGCCCGCTTGGGATTTGCCGGAAACCATCCCTTTTCCACCCGCTTCCTTTGCTCTTTAAGTTCTCCAATGCTCCACAGGCAGGCAAAGCCCAGGACGCTGAGCAGGGAGGAGAACAACACATCCTCCAAAAAGAGCGACAGCATCAGGCAGATCAATCCCGCCGCCAGAAAAGCAGGCCAAATTTTCCAAGTAAAATGGTACTCACATTGGATGACAATGGGATGAAATATTCCGATGATTACAAAGCTAAATAACCCGATGAGAAGGCCGATCCACTGCAAAAAGATTCCTCCTTATCCTAACCTCTCGGCATAGCGGCGCGAACCTGCTGGGCAAAGGCTTCGTCCGCCTGGCGCAGGTATCCGAGTACGCAGGCTTGATCCTTTTGTGCCGCGTGAGAAAGGTCGGCGGCGATGTTTTCCACCAAATGGGCACGCTGCTCACCCGGCAGACGGCGGTAGCGTTCGCCCGCCTGCGTGAAATCGTCCGCCCTTTCGATGTCCCTGCGTACCTGCTCGCCGCAGGCGGAGCGTCCCAGCCCGGTGGGGCTGAAGGCGTCGGCAGGCTTCCAGTTTTCCATATGGTTGACCGGGATGCTGCGGAAATCCGGACCCAGCCGCCTGCGCTGGGCGTCCCAATAGATAAAGGAGCGCCCTTGGAGCATCTTGTCGTTGGATAGCTCGATGCCGTCCACCAGATTCGCTGGAGAAAAGGCCAGCTTCTCCACTTGGGAAGCGTAATCCTCCGGGTTCCGTTCCAGCGTCAGCTTTCCCACCGGCATCAGCGGAAATGCTTCCTCATCCCAAACCTTGGTATCGTCCAGCGGATCGTAGGGAAGGGCTTTCTCCCGCTCCGGGTCCATCAGCTGTACGTTGAGCTCGTATTCCACCGTTGCGCCTCCTGCCAGGGTGTCCCATAGGTCCTGCCCCGCCGCATTGGGATTTTCACAGGCCAGACGTTCGGCGGTGGCGGCGTCGATACACCGTTCCCCGGCTGCCGGAATCCAATGGTATTTGACGTACCGGCGCCTTCCCGCCGCATTTTTCCAGACGTAGGTGTTTACCCCGTAGCCGCGCATGGTTCGGAAGCTGGCCACCGTCCCTGCGTCGGAATACAGCCAGGTGAGAAAATGGGTGGCCTCCGGGGCACGGGCCAGGAAGCTCCAGAACAGCCTGCCGTCGGGCAGGTTGTTGACAGGGGATGGGGAGAGGGAGGCAATGGCCTCGGGAAAGCGCATTCCATCGCGGATCAGAAAGACCGGAATGTGGTTGCAAAGCAGGTCGAATACCCCATGCTCCAGGTAAAACTTGGTGGAAAAACCCCGTACATTGCGGGAGGTGTCCGGCGTCCCCTTGTTGCTTACGGCGAAGGAAAAACGGGTGACGGTAGGGATGCGCCGGGACGGGTCCTGCAAAAAGCAGGCGGTGGTATACTCGGCCATACAGCGGTAGGGCTGGAAATGGCCGAAGGCTCCGTAGCCCTTGGTGTGAACCGCCCGTTCGATGATCTTAGTATGGACGAAGGTTTCCAATGTCTCATGCAGCAGGGTGTCCTCCACAAGCACCGGTCCGTTCGGCCCCACCGTAAGGGAGTGGTCCTGGGGCCGGTCCTGCCGGCAGGGACGGGGAGCGGGCGGCTCCACCCTTCCGGGAAAGGCAATCTGGGCGGCGGGAGGCGTTTGCGGCTTCGCGGCAGAACTTTCCCGCTTGGCTGCGGACTCCGGACGGGATTGGGAGCGCTGGCGCATTTGCAGCAGCTCCTGGTTATAGCGCTGCATCATTTCGTGAAAGGATCGTTCCTCTCGCATCGGTCTATCTCCTCTCAGCCTATCGATATGCTTTGGTGTTCGTTCTTCATTCTATGCGAAAAATCAGGAAAATGTGCCCCGATTACGCTCAAAAGAGGGGAAAAAGCGCGGATAGGCGGGAATATTCCTGCGGACACGATTGACAGGGCAAAAAGGGAACGGTACACTAGCCTTGTAACGGCCGGGTATGAGGGCGTTATAGCGGCATACACTAAGAAAAACGGCTGGCTTATCCCCCGGGGGCATTTCGCCCCGGCTGCTGCAAAGCGGGGAAAGGCCGTCGTCTGCCGGACAAACGGTTCGTCGGAAAGACGAAGGTGAGTTAGGAGAGGGATGAAAATGAAAAAAACATGCGCGCTGGCGTTTCTGCTTGCTCTGGTTTTGGTATTGACCTCCTGTTCCTCGTGGGAGGACGCCGTTTCGGATTCTTCCACCCTCTCTTCGTCTGCATCTTTGCCAATACAGGAACCCTCCTCTTCTACAGTGCCCGCCTCCGTATCCTCCCAAAGGAAGGAAGCGCTTGAGCGGTATGCCGCCGCTGACGTCAACCTGCGGGAAGGCCCGGGCACGGCGTACACCATCCGCAGGGTTGTGAAAAAAGGGGAGCGGGTGGAAGCGTATGAGACCCGCCAGGGATGGACGCGGGTACGCAGCAAGGGGATCGAAGGGTATATCAGCGCCGCTTACCTGGACGCGCAGCCTCCTGCCGGACAGATGGACCGGATCGAGGAAATCCTGGCGCAGATGACGCTTGAGGAAAAGGTGGGGCAAATGTTTTTTGTCCGCTGCCGGGAGGACACGGCCCTTGCGGATCTTAAGCAGTACCATCCGGCCGGCTATATCCTCTTTGCCAACGACGTGGAAGGAGAGACGCCGGAATCCTTGAAAGCGAAGATCGAAGGCTACCAGGCGGCGTCGGCCGTCCCCCTTCTCATCGGGGTGGATGAGGAGGGCGGGACGGTCAACCGGGTCAGCCGTTTTCCAGCCTTTCGCAGCGAGAAGTTCCTTTCCCCGCAGGAGCTCTACGCCCAGGGCGGCTTTGACCGGGTGGCGGAGGATACGGCGGAAAAATGCCGCTTTCTTAAAAGCCTGGGCATTCAAGTAAATTTGGCTCCCGTCTGCGACCTGTCCACCGACCCGGGGGATTTCATCTATCCCCGCGCCTTTGGAGGGGATGCGGCGGCCACGTCGGAATATGTAAGGACGGTGGTAACGGCGATGCGGGAGAACCAGATGGGCTGCACCCTCAAGCATTTTCCCGGCTACGGCAACAATCAAGACACCCATACCGGCATCGCCGTGGACTCCCGCAGCTACGAGCAATTTGCGGCGGAGGATTTTCTTCCCTTTGAGGCGGGGATTGCGGCGGGCGCTGACAGCGTGTTGGTATCCCACAACATGGTAACGTGTATGGATCCGAGCCTTCCCGCATCCCTGTCCCCAAAGGTGCATGACGTCCTCCGCCGTCAGCTGGGATTTACCGGAGTGGTGATGACCGACGATTTGATGATGGACGCCATCCGGGATTATACCGGCAATGAGCAGGCCGCGGTACTGGCGGTAGAGGCGGGCAACGACCTGCTTCTAGCCACCGATTTCGACGTGCAGATTCCGGCCGTGCTGCAGGCGGTGCAGGAGGGGCGGATATCCCTTGGGCAGGTGGAACAGGCGGTACGCCGGGTGCTGTACTGGAAAATGCAGCTGGGGCTTATCGCATAAGAAAGGAGAAAACAAAATGAAAGCGATTCGGTTCCATGGAGACACGGTGGTGACGGGCCCCGGTTCCTTGTCCCATTTACAGACGCTTTCCTATGAGCGGGCGATGGTGGTCACCGGCGGGCTTAGTATGTTCGATACCGGGGTGATCGACCAGGTGCTCAAGCTGCTCGCCCATGGAGGCGGGCAGGCGGAGGTATACAGCGGGATCGGCAAGAACCCCACCACCGAGGATGTAGAGAAAGGAACCGCCCGGTTTCGGGAATGGAGGCCCGATCTTGTGGTAGCGGTGGGCGGCGGCTCCCCCATCGACGCGGCTAAGGCCATGACCCTTCTGTATGAGTTTCCCTCCCTGAAGGCGGAGGAGCTGGCGGATACCCCGCTGCCGTCCCGCCGGCGAAAGACGACCTTTGTGGCGGTGCCCTCCACCTCCGGCACGGCGACGGAGGTGACCCATATCTCGGTGCTCACCTTTTTAAAGCAAGGGATCAAGCGGGGGGTAAAAGCGGAAAGCCTGCGTCCGGACCTGGCCATACTCGACGGCAAGCTTCCCATGACCATGCCCGCCGACGTGGCTGCCGAAACGGGGATGGACGCCCTGACCCATGCCCTCGAATGCGCCGTCAGCCCATTGGGTGACGAATTTACCGATACGCTGAGTCTGTCGGCGGCGGAAGGCCTCCTGCGGTATCTCCCCCGTTCCTGCGAACAGGGCGACCTGGAAAGCCGGCAGAAGGTACATATCTATCAGTGCATGGCGGGAATGGCCTTTTCCAACGCGGGGCTCGGCATGGTTCACGGCATCGCCCATGCCTTCGGAGGGCGGTATAACCTGGGCCACGGCCTGCTCAACGCCGTCCTGCTTCCCTATGTCCTCGCCTTCAACAGCAAGGACGAACGGGTGAAAAGACGGCTGGAGGCTTTGGCGGACCGGACGGGGAAAGGAAACGTCATCGATCAGGTCCTGGAGCTTCGCGAGCGCATCGGCATCCCGCAGACCCTGGCGCAGGCCGGCCTTGCGCGGGAGGCCTTTGAGCGGGATTTCGACTGGCTTTCGGAGCATTCTCTGGGCGGCTCCACCCGAGTCAACCCCATAGCGGTAACAAAGGAAGAGATGGGAAGCCTTCTCAAGGACGCCTACTACGGCGGATAACAAAGGAAGGGGGAAGCGGGTGCTTCCCCCTTCCTTTGTTTGTTCGGATAAAAAGTTCACAGAATGCTTCTTGACGAAATGGGATTCTTTTGTGTATCCTTACCAGGGAAAGGAAAGCGAGAAACAGGTTTCTTTGAAAAAAAGGGGAAAGCATTGGAGCTTTTCCATCATTTCCAGTCAGAAATGATCGGTTTTTTTGATTGAAAATACAAGATTGCCGTGTTATGATAAATGCGGTCGAAAACACTAGAATTCACTAGAAATGGGAAGTGATGCTAATGGAAACACAGGTCACCGCAACGGCCTTCAAGGAATCCTATGGGTATGCGAGGCAGATCATCGACGAGGTGCGCAAGGTCATCATCGACAAGGATGAGGTCATTGTCAAAATGCTCATGGCAATTCTGGCGGGCGGCCATATTTTGATTGAGGACGTACCCGGCGTGGGAAAGACGACCTTGGCGCTGGCTTTTTCCAGGGCCATGGATCTTGCGTGCAAGCGTCTGCAGTTTACGCCGGACGTGATGCCCAGCGACGTGGTGGGCTTTACCATGTTCAATAAACAAACCCAGACGTTTGAATTTAAACAGGGAGCCGCGTTCTGCAACCTGTTTTTGGCCGATGAAATCAACCGTACCTCCACAAAGACGCAGTCGGCTTTGTTGGAGCTGATGGAGGAACGGCGGGTGACGGTGGACGGCGTCGCGCATGAGCTGCCCCAGCCTTATATCGTCATTGCCACCCAGAATCCCATCGGCTCAGTCGGAACCCAGCCCCTGCCCGATTCTCAGCTCGACCGGTTTATGGTCTGCCTGAGTATGGGCTATCCGGCGCCCCGCAGCGAGATCGACATCCTGAAGGGGCGGCAGACCGGAAATCCGCTGTCGTCGGTGGCGCAGATCGTGCAGGCGAATGTGATTTTGCAGATGCAAAGGGCCATCGAACAGGTCCATATGGAGCATTCCGTTTATGAGTATATCGTCCATCTGGTGGACGTCACCCGGCATCATCCGCTCATCAAGCTGGGGATCAGCCCCCGGGGCTCTCTGGCCATGATGCGTATGGCCAAAGCCTGCGCATTCCTGCAGGATCGGCTTTATGTGACGCCCAACGACGTCAAATATGTCTTTTTGAATACCTGCGCCCACCGCCTGGTCCTCAGCGCCAAGGCGAAGGCCACCCATACGGCCGCCTCCTTGCTGGAGGCCGTTTTGAATGAAACGCCCATGCCACTTGTGCTGGAAGGAAGGAACCGCCCCCATGCTGCGCGTTAAGCTGATCTATCTGGCGGCGCTGATCGGGCTGGGCGTCTTTGTCATCGCCTTCCGTGGGCCCTTTGCGGTGCTGCTGTTTTTGGCGTTTCTGGTTCTGCCCCTTTTTCTCAAGGCGGCGGTACTCTTAATGCGCCGGGGCCTGTCGGTCACATTGTCTACGGAATTTACCGACGAGGCTGCCAAGCGGGAGGTACGCTACCAAATCACGGCGAAGAACCGTTCCCATCTGCCTATTACAGCCTGCCGGGTGACGCTGGGATGCAAAAACCGGATTTATGGTGCAAAAGAAAGCCAGATTGTGTGCTTCTCCGTACCGGCCCGGGGACGCAGGCTGGTGAGGGGGACCATTTCCTCCGAGCATTACGGCAGCTTTCTGCTGTCCGCCTCCCGCATTCGTGTTTACGATTGGCTTTGGCTCTTTCAAAGCAAGGGGAAGGAGCCTGAGCCGGTTTCCTTTCTCCTCTGGCCTCCGGCACAGGAGATCAGCGCCCAGCCTGTGATCCATTCGGTTTCCTCCGGCGACGTTCAACGGTATTCCACCGAACGCAAGGGGGACGATCCTTCCGAGCTGTTCGGCGTGCGCGGCTATCAGGACGGGGACCGGCCCCAATGGATTCATTGGAAGCTCAGCAGCAAGGCGGAGGACTTGGTGGTCAAGGAATTCAGCCTTCCCATTGCCAATTCCGTCACCCTGGTGGTGGAGCTGACCTGGGACGGGAATGCCGCCCTTTTGGACGGGCTTTTGGAGCTGGTCAATACCCTTTCGATGCAGCTGCTCGATCAACAGATTGCCCACCGGGTCTGCTGGTACCGGCAGAAGGAGGGGCAGGATGTGTTCTTCGATGTTTCCAATGCAGAAGAACAATCTTTTATGATGAGCGAGCTGCTGCAAAGTGAGATTCCCGAAGAAGGGAAGGAAAGGACATGTTTATCCCTGCTGCATTGCGAGGAGATTTTGCAGGGCAGGCTTGTCTATCTGACTACCCGGCCGGACGCCTGCCAGCATCCGGCTCTGCACCGGCGGCCCGATCCGGTTACCATATTTGAGGTGACCGATCAGGAGGGGAGTGCGGCCCTTTTGGAGCCGGATTTGAGACGGATCCCTGTGGCGGCGAAACACGTGCCCGAAAGCCTCGCCGGTGTGGAATGGTAGGTGACCGTGATGAAGAAAAAGAAAGCGAGCGAAAAAAGAATGGCGTCCGGCATCACCTTCTCCAGTTCCGTGGCGGCCAAGGCGTTTACCAAGCAGCCGACCGCCTGGATGACGGTGGTAATGCCGGCTCTGCTTCTGTTTGCCGGCGTGGCCGGCGCGCTGTTTAGCTTTATTACCGCATATGATTTGGAATGCGATTACACGGCGATTTTTTTGAGCATCGCCATCGGTTCGGTAGGATTCACGTTGCTTTACCGATCCAAGCGTGTAGGTGCGTGGACCTTTCCCGTCTCCTTTGGGCTGCTTTTGGGGCTGCTGGCGGTCGGTAAGGACACCCTGGTGGGGATGGGCGCCACTGTGTGGAACGAAGGGCTGCTGGTGTTAAAGCAGGACAACATCCCCAACCTGCCGCAGACGCTGCGCCTAGTGGAGTATTATCCTTCATTGACCTTTCTGTGGGTCGTTGTGGTGCTCTTTCTGTGCATTGCCCTGGGCTACTGTATCGTACGAAGGCCGATGTTCCTGCCGGTGGTCTTGGTGACGGTTCCTTTCCTGGAAATCGGGCTTTATTTTACCCGAGCACCCGCCTTGTGGGCGGCGGCGCTTCTGTTTTCCTGCCTGCTGTCCCAGTTGGCGGCGGTATTGGCGGCAGGCCGGTTTGGGAAAAAGGCGAAGAAGCGGGCAAAGCGGATCTCTGCCCCGTACAGCCGGCAGCTTGCCGCGCCGGTCAGCCTAATCCTCTGTTTGGTGATGACGGTCTGCCTGGTAGGGGGACAGGCGATCCTGGCGGCTTCCAACTACCAGCGGCCGGAGGCTTTTGAGACGCTGCGGCTCAATTACAAGGATTTTGACTGGCTGGGCTTTCTCAATCTGCCCAAAACCAAGCTCGGGGAAGGGAACCTTTGGGCGGCGGGTGATTTGCGGTACGATTATAAGACCGACCTGCAGATTAAGATGCCCTATACCGAATCCACCCTCTATTTTAAAGGCTATACCGCAAGCGTGTATACCGGGACGAGCTGGGACCAGCTGCCGGATTCCGTTTATGAGGAAGAGCCGGTTTTCCAGGAGCATGGAACCTCAGGGGTCAGCCAATACCGTCTGCTCCATGCTTACCACGGCCAGTATGGAGGGGAGATTACCCCCATCCAGGTTACATCGGTGCGGGCCGGAACCAAATATGCATTTCTCCCTTACTTTTCCTTGGAAAGCCGGCAGACGCTTTTGGAATACGACCGGTATTCCCTGTATACAGGGGAAGGCAATACCTACCAGGTCTTTTATGGGCATAATCCGGACGCGGCCAGCGCCGAGTTAGCAAGAGCATCCCGCCCCTCCATCTGGGACAGTCATTCGTATAGTTTGGATTATGCAGAATTTGTAGAGGAGCATTATACCCAGCTTCCCGACGGCATGGGCTGGCTGCGGGAGCTGGCGGGCGACATCTGTGGTGGAAACACCAGCATAGAAGAGGCCGCAGGGAATATACGGGAGTATCTTGCACAGAATACCACCTATACCACCACGCCGGGATCCACCCCCAGCGGCAAGGATTTCACCGAATACTTCCTTTTGGAAAACAAGCGGGGATACTGCACCCATTATGCTACGGCGGCAACGCTGCTTCTGCGGGCGGCAGGTCTACCTGCCCGCTATGCCGAGGGTTATCTGGTTGGCCCGGATGAATTCGACCATGCCGAGGTGTCCGAAACGGCGATCTCCGCCCAGCGGTTTTTGGATGACGGAAGCTGGGTAACGGAAGAGTCTACCGAGTCCTACTATACCCTGAACATTGACGATTCCAAGCGCCATGCTTGGGTGGAGGTCTATGATTGGGGGGCGGGCTGGGTGCCCTATGAGTTTACCCCGGGGTTCGGCGGTGCGGTTTCCACAAGCCAGCCGGAATCCTCCTCTTCGCAAACGCCCTCCGAGCCGTCTATGAGCAGCACGGCGGCGTCCGCCGCGTCCTCCTCCCGTGCGCCCCAGCAAAACGGCGCGTCGGGCAGAGGAGGCCCCGCTGCGGTGATGCTCACCATTTTCTTTGGGGTGCTGGGCCTTATGGCTCTTTTGCTGGCGGTGATCGCCCGGCAGGCCATTGTGGGACAGCGCCGGAGAAGGTCCTTCCATACCACCGATGAAAACCGGAATATGCGAAAGCTTTACGGATATCTTTGCAAGCTGCTTTCCTTCGCAGGCTGTCCGGATGCGCAGCGGATCTGCTATGAGCCGGAGCTGCTCAGCAGCCGGTTTGCTTCCCTGACCTTGCAGGAGAGCACACGCTGCATGGAGCTGGTGCTCAAAGCCTGCTTCAGCGGACAGCAGGTAAAGCGGGAAGAGGTACAGGAGGTGTCCCATCTGGTGTTTACTGTCCGCAAGCAGCTGTATCAGGAGAAAAACTGGCTGAAACGGCTGTGGATGCAGTATGGTCGCTGCCTGTAACAGAAAAAGGAGACAATAATTCGTATCAACTACAAAATTTTATTATGCATAGCCCCGGCAGAACCAGGGGCAGGAAAAAAGCCTTGGCAAAGAGGAGGGTGGAAGCAGGCAGTAAGACAAAAGGAATCGGGTTATTTTCCTAAATCGAATTAAGCTCGAAACAGACGGCTGCAACCGGCATCCCAGATGCAAAGGCGGGCAAAGCTATTTTTTAGCCCCCTTCTAGGGACCGGCCAATACCGCCCCAATGTGGTTGGAGAATACCATTTCGACTAACGGGTTTGTCCATAAAACGGCATCCGAGGAACCGAATATGCGAAAAAGCGCCTGGGAAAGAAGTGGGTTCCCAGGCGCTTTTGGATTACGTGATATACTATAATATAAATTGTTTTGGTTTTATACTGTTTGGATAGAGAAAGCCGTCTGATTCCCAGTGGATTTCCCCAATGACCTTTTTCATCTGGGCGGCGCTTTTTTGCAGCAGGCCGAATTCCCCCTCGTCCAGCGGCACGTCCAGTACCCGTTCAATGCCGCGGCGCCCGACGATTGCCGGCAAGCCGATGCACAGGTCGTTTAAGTCATAGTGCCCCTCCGGCAAAACCGAGACCGTCAGCACCGAGTGCTCGTCCCGCATTAGGGCCTCCACAATCCGCAAAACCGCCAGAGCGATGGCATAATAGGTGGCGCCCTTGTTCTCAATTACCCGGTAGGCGCTGTTCTTGACCTCCTCGTAAATGCGGCGGAGGGTTTCTTGGTCGCAGCTGCGGTCACAGCTTTGGCAGAAATGGTCGAAGTCGATGCCGGATACGTTGGCGGAGCTGTAGACGGGCAGCTCGGTGTCTCCGTGTTCCCCGATCATAAAGGCGTGGACGTTGCGGGGGTCCACCTCAAAATGGGCGCCCAGCAGGAATTTCAGCCGCGACGTATCCAGCACCGTGCCCGAGCCGATTACCCGCTGAGGGGGGAACCCGGACAGCCGGAGGGTCACATAGGTGAGAATATCCACCGGATTGGAGACCACCAGCAGGATACAATCCCGATTATATCGGATGATCTGGGGAATAATGGAATGAAAGATTGCGACATTCTTGTGTACCAGATCCAGGCGCGTTTCTCCGGGGGCCTGCCCGGCTCCGGCGGTAATGATAACCAGGGCGCAGTCGGCAAGGTCGGGGTAGTCGCCCGCGACCACCTCCACCGGCTTGACAAAGGGGACGGAGTGGCTCAGGTCCATCGCCTCGCCCAACGCCTTTTTGCGGTTTTGGTCGATGAGGACCATCTCGGAGAACAGCCCGCTTTGCAGCAGGGCGAAGGCGGTGGTCGCCCCCACATAGCCGCAGCCGATGACGGCGCATTTTCTTATATTCATAATAAAACCTCCTAATAGGATGCGAACGGATGGGTATAAGAAAAGTGTGCGCAGAAGGAATGCGGAATATCCCAAAGAATTGGGGAAAACCGTGCAATCCCGGGTGGAGAGCGGCAAGTCCGGGAAGATTTTAAGGTTGTACTTTCCCAGCGAATGCGATATAATGAAACAAAACAGCAAGGAGGTATGCGGATGGAAAACCGGAATTTTTCAGACATCGGACGCGATGTGGGAAGGGCGGTAAAAAACGCGCTGCATTCCAATGAATTTTCCGAATTAAAGCATACCGTAAAGGACGCGGTGAAATCCGCCGCACAAAACGTGAAGCATGCGGCCGATTCCGCCAACAAAGGATATACGACCCCGCCCGGGTATCGCAAGGACGCTTACCAGCCGCCCCGGGAGAAATCCACACAGCCGGCCTATTCCTATTCGGCGCCGGCGGTGCGAAAAAACAAAATGCCGGCAGGTTCGGTCTCCGGCGTGCTGTTTTTGGTCTTTGGCCTGGTGTTTGGAATTCCGTTTGCCATTGCGGCGCTGGTGTTTGCCATCCTGACCGCCGTGTTTTCCGGCGTCGTGGTGTTCCCGATCCTGACCGCCTGCTTTGCTCCGATTGCGGCGGGATGCGCCGCTATGGTTGCCGTAGGGGCGCGGCAGCGGGGCCGGGTAAAACGGTATCGATGCTACTGCAAGGTGCTCGACGGGCGGACGTTTTGTGAAATTCGGGAGCTTGCGGCGGCGGTACGAAAGGATCACGCCTTTGTAGCGAAGGATTTGCACAGGATGATCCGGCTTCGGATGTTTCCGGATGGGCATATCGACGAGCAGGAAACCTGCCTGATGACCGATCAGGACACCTATGAGCAATACCTGGAGCTGCAGGAAAGCGTCCGGCAGCGTCAGCTCGAGGAGCAGCGGCGGCGGGAAATGGAGGAAAAAGACCCCAATGCCGCCTTGCTGCATAAGACCATCGACGAAGGAAGGGAATACCTGCGGCAGATCCGGGAGGCCAACGACGCCATGCCGGGGGAGGATATTTCCAACAAGCTGTTCCGGCTGGAGGATGTGACGGCGAAGATTTTTTCTCATGTCCAGCAGCATCCCCAAAAGCTGCCGGAAATCCGCAAGTTTATGAGCTATTATCTGCCCACCACCTTAAAGCTGGTCAACACCTACCGGGAGTTTGAGGAGCAGCCGGTGCAGGGGGAGAATATCACTGCCGCCAAGCGGGAGATCCGCGATACCCTCGATACCATCAGCGCCGCATTTGAGAAGCTGCTCGACCGGTTGTTTGAGGATGATGCGCTGGATATTTCCACCGACATTTCGGTGCTTCAGACTATGCTGGCCCAGGAGGGGCTGACCGGACACTCGTTTGAAGAATCCCAGGACAAGGGCCCGGTATCCTGATCGAATGCTGCCGTCCATGGCCGCCGGTAGGACGGCCTGCGACCTGAATGTAGGAGGTACGACTCGAAATGAACGAAGAGAAGATGGAAGTCCCGACTTTGACCTTTGAACCCTTTGGAGGGGAAGCGCCCGCCCCGATGCAGACTGCGCCAAGCCAGCCGCCGGCCCCGGTGTTCGAGGAGGAGGCGTTGACGGCGGAGGAGAAAAAGATGGTGGATGATTTTGCTTCCAAGATTGAGCTGGACAATTCCGCCATGATTCTCCAGTATGGTTCCGGTGCGCAGAAGAAGATCGCAGACTTTTCGGAGACGGCTTTGAGCAACGTGCGCACCAAGGATTTGGGCGAGGTGGGCGAGATGCTCTCCAGCGTGGTCACCGAACTCAAGAGCTTTGATGTGGATGAAAACGACAAGGGTATTTTCGGCTTTTTTAAGCGCAGCTCCAATAAGCTCACCGCCATGAAAGCCAAGTACGACAAGGCGGAGGCCAACATTGACAAGATCTGCACGGCCCTGGAGAATCATCAGATTCAGCTGTTAAAGGATATCGCCATGCTTGACAAGATGTACGAGCTCAACAGGGTTTATTTTAAGGAGCTGTCCATGTACATCATGGCGGGCAAAAAGAAGCTTTCCGAGGTACAGCAGACACAGCTGCCGGCCCTTCAGGAGAAGGCGAGGCAGTCCGGCCTGCCGGAGGATGCCCAGGCGGTCAACGACCTGTCGGGGCTGTGCAACCGGTTTGAAAAAAAGCTGCACGATCTGGAGCTGACGCGGATGATCTCCATCCAGATGGCGCCCCAGATCCGTTTGGTGCAGGGCAACGATACCCTGATGACCGATAAGATCCAATCCACCCTGGTCAACACCATCCCGCTGTGGAAAAGCCAGATGGTCCTTGCGTTGGGAGTGGTCCATTCCCAGCAGGCCGCCCAGGCCCAGCATGACGTGTCCAATATGACCAATGAGCTGCTGCGTAAGAATGCCGAGACCCTGAAGATGGCTACCATTGAGACGGCAAAGGAGTCTGAACGGGGGATCGTGGATATCGAGACGCTGCGCAACACCAACGAAAGCTTGATTTCTACCCTGGACGAAGTCCTCCGTATCCAGGAAGAAGGACGGCAGAAGCGCCGGGAGGCGGAAGCAGAGCTTGGCCGCATTGAAGGGGAGCTTAAGCAAAAGTTGTTGGAAATCCGTTCTTAAAAAAGGAAAAAGGCCGGGAATCAATGGATTCACCGGCCTTTTTTGCCGCCTTGTTCTCCTAGGAGGCTTGAAGGAAAAGAACGGGGCGGCCGGAAGGGAAAATGCAGGAAATGGATGCCCGCCATTTTATCCTTCCATCCTCTAAGCTATGCGGCGACGCTTGACCGGGGTGAAAAAGGAGCCGCCGTCCGGCATCGGCAGGGAAAGCCCTTTCCTCCACAAATTCGGTATTCGAGCGTCGAAACAGGTGAAATTATCCCTGCATTGCAATGCTCCCGTTTGTTTTATAGAATTCTTCGGTAACCTGATCGCTTGGCTGCTGAAAAAAACCGCCTGGAGACCTCCAGGCGATTTTTTTACTCGTCAGCCGAGCTGTTCGTTTAAAATTTCGTTGATGAGCTTGGTGTCGGCCTTGCCCTTGGCTTGCTTCATGATCTGGCCGAAGAGGAAGCCTCTGGCCTGGGTCTTGCCGCCCCGGTAATCCTCCACGACCTTTTCATTGGCCGCCAGTACGTCTTTGACCATCTGTTCAATGGCCCCCTTGTCGGACACCATTGCCAAACCGTTTTGCTTGACGTATTCCTCCGGGTCTACATCCTTTTGGTATACCTCCGCCAACACCTTCTTGGCGGTGTTGCGGTTGATGACGTTTTTCTCCACCAGCCCGATGAGCTTTGCCAGGCTTTCCTTACGCAAAATCAGATCGTCGGCCTGCTTACCGGCGTTCCTTGCTAAATTCATTACCTCGCCGGTAATCCAGTTGGCTGCCGTCTGCGGGGCAATCCCTGCTTCGATGCAGTAGTCGCACAGGTCGGAGAGTACCTTGATGCCGGTAAGCAGGCGGCTGTCCGCCTCGCTGAACCCCAGCGTTTGGGTATACCTGGCAAACTTCGCCTCCGGCAGTTCCGGCAAGCTTTGGCGGACCCGTTCAATCCATTCGTCGCTGATGACGATGGGAGGCAAATCGGGATTGGGGAAATACCGGTAATCCTGGGCGTTTTCCTTGGAGCGCATGGCGTAGGTTTTGCCCTTTTCGTCGTCCCACCGGCGGGTCTCCTGCTTGAGCTTATGGGCGTTGCCCGATTCGATCAGGTCGATATGCCGGGCAGTCTCATATTCAATGGCGCGGGTGATGGATTTTAAGGAGTTCATATTCTTCATTTCCGCCCGAACCCCCAGCTCGGTGCTCCCCATTGGCCGTACCGACAGGTTGATGTCCGCCCGCATGGAGCCCTCCTGCATCTTGCAGTCGGATACCCCGATGGCTTTGAGCATGGAGCGCAGCTTTTCCAAATACGCCACCACCTCTTCCGCCGAGCGGAAATCCGGCTTGCTGACAATTTCCAGAAGCGGCATGCTGGAACGGTTATAGTCCACCAGAGAGCTGTCGGTAAACGGGTCATGCTTGAGCTTGCCCGCGTCCTCCTCCATATGGATTTGCTTTAACCCAATGGTTTTCTTACCCTGGGAGGTTTCAATTTCCACACTGCCGTCCACGCAGATGGGATGGAACAGCTGGGTAATCTGATAAGAGCAGGCCAGATCCGGATAGAAATAGTTCTTTTTATCAAAGGTGGTATACTGGTTGATTTTGCTGTTGGTGACCAAGGCCGCCGCAATGCCGAATTCCACCACCTTCTTATTCATGACCGGCAGCGTACCCGGCATCCCCGCGCAGCCGGGGCAGATATGGGTATTGGGCCCCCCTCCGAATTCGGTAGAGCAGGAACAGAAAATTTTCGTTTTGGTCGCAAGCTCGGTATGCACTTCCAAGCCCATAACAACCTCGTATTCCATTTATGCTCCACTCCTTTCCGAAACCGCTGCCCGCCCGAAGGCCGGCAGAGAGAGATCCTGCAAATATTTGCCCACAAGCTGGATACCGCCGTCCTCACACGGGATAACCAAGCTGGGGCGGCCGGTCAGGCTGGCGATGGTCAAAAGGCGGTTGTTCCGTTCCCCGCCCAGCAGGGTGGCCGCGGCAAAATCCACATCCGCCGGAAAAACCGGCGTCAGCAGGCAATCCATTTCCTCAAAGGCTTTTCTTATTGCTTCGGTGATCTGACCCCGCAGACGCAGGGCCTTGTCGTAATAGGGCTCGTAATACCCCTCCGAGAGCATCAGGGACCCCAGGCCAAGCCGCTCCTTCATTTTCCGGCCGAAGCCCTCGCTTCTGGATTTGATGTACAGATCAAACAGGTTCTCGTAATGCGGCGTCTGGTAGCCGTATTTGATGCCGTCGAACCGGGCCATGTTGCCGCTGGCCTCCGCCGTAGCGAGGATCAGATAGACGGCCAGGGCCTTTTTAACCTGCGGAATCGATTGCTCCACCACCGTGGCGCCGGCCGCAGTCAAGGCATCCGCCGCCGCTTCTACCGCGGCTTTTCCCCTCTCGTCCGTTTCCTCCAGAGCCTCCTTCAGGATTCCCACCCGTTTGCCTTGGATGGAGAAATCATCACTGGGGGAGAGGGCTGCTTCCAAAGAGGTGCTGTCCGCCGGATCGTACCCGGCTACCGCCGTAAGGCCCGCCTCACAGGCGGCAAGGTCGCCGGAAAAGACGGAAAGCTGATCCATGGAAGAGGCATAGGCAATCAACCCCGCCCGGGACACCGCACCATAGGTCGGCTTTAGGCAGCAGACCCCGCTTTGAACCGCCGGGGCCCGCAGAGAACCGCCCGTATCGCAGCCGAAGCCCACGAGTACCTGTCCCTTTTGCACCGCGAGAGGAGCCGTACAGCCGAGGCCGTCGCAGCCGAACTCATCGGTTTTCAGCTTCCCTAAGACAATCGCGCCCGCTTCCCTGAGCTTTGCTGCCGCCGTGGCCTCAAACGGCGGGCAAAACCCGCCGAGCATCTTGGAACCAGCGGCGGTTTCTTCCCCGAGGGTGCAGATGGTTTCGGTAACCGCCACCGGCACGCCGGCCAGCGGGGAGAGGGATTCCCCTCCATCCAGCCGCTTTTGTACGTTTGCAATCTGTGCGGCAACCGCTTCCCGGTCAAAGGACGCAAAGAGGCTTTGGTCCGCTTGAATGCTATCTATGTAAGGCGCGGCTGCGTCCGCCACCGAGATCTCTCCCGCCCGGATGGCCGCAGACAGCGCCAATGCGTTTTGCTTTGTCATCTTCTTTCTCTCCTATGGCCGTTTAGTCGAAGGTGGGAGGCGCGACGAATTGATGCTCCAATTCATCGGGCGCGTTCGTAAGAATGTCATCGATTTTCGGGAATTCGTGCACCTCGTCCTCCCGAAACACATTCTCTTTCGTCTGCACGTAGATCATCGGTTCGGCGCCGGACACATCGGCTTGCCTGACGCAGTCGAGACAGTCCATCACGTCGGACAGTTCGGCGAGAACCGATTCCCGTTCCCCTTCGCCGAACCGCACCAGCGCCAGCTCCTCCATTTTCACGAGCACTTCGTTATTCATGTCCCTTTCTCCCATCTACCCTCAGCGGATTTTGATGTGTACTTCCCGAAGCTGCTGCTCGGTTACCGTGCCGGGCGCGCCCAGAAGCAGGTCCTGCGCGGAGGCGTTCATCGGGAAAGCGATGACCTCGCGGATGCTCTCCTCCTCGGTGAGCAGCATAATCATCCGGTCGATGCCCGGCGCCATACCCGCATGAGGCGGCGCGCCGTACTGGAAGGCGTTGTAGAGGGCGCCGAAACGCTTCTCCACCTCATCCTTGGAGTATCCGGCCAGCTCAAAGGCCTTCACCATGATGTCCGGCCGGTGGTTGCGCACCGCGCCCGAAGAAAGCTCCACGCCGTTGCAGACGATATCGTACTGATAGGCCTTGATGGTAAGCGGGTCTTGGTTGGCAAGCGCATCCATCCCGCCTTGGGGCATGGAGAAGGGATTGTGGGTAAAATCCAGATGCCCTTCTTCGTTTTTCTCATACATGGGGAAGTCGGTGATGTAGCAGAACTCGAACCGGTCCTTCTCGATGATGCCCTTGCGCTCGGCAAGCTCGGTGCGGATGAGGCCCGCCAGCTTGTCAACCACCGTTTTCGCGTCGCTGATGAAGAAGAGGGTGTCGTCCTTCTTCAGGGACAGGCGGTCTACCAGCTCCTTCTGCTTTTCCTCGCTCAGGAACTTGGCGATGGGGCCCTTAAACTGCATCCCCTCCAGCATGGTCAGGTAGCCCAGCCCCTTCATGCCGATGGAGGTGGCGTATTTGAGCATGTTTTCAAAGAAGGATTTGGGCATCTTCGCGCAGTCCTCCACCACGATGCCCCGCACAGGCTTATTCTTAAAGGGCATGAAGTCCACATCCATAAAGAAGTCGGACAGGTCGGTGATTACCAAGGGATTGCGCAGATCCGGCTTATCGGTGCCGTATTTGAGCATAGCCTCTTCAAACGGGATGCGGCGGAAAGGCTTCGGGGAAACCTTTTTGTCACTGAAGGCGGTAAAGGTGTCGTAGAGGACCTCCTCGGCCACCTCGAACACATCCTCCTGGGTGGCGAAAGCCATCTCGAAGTCCAGCTGATAAAATTCGCCCGGAGACCGGTCGGCTCTCGCGTCCTCGTCCCGGAAGCAGGGGGCGATCTGGAAATACTTATCGAAGCCCGCCACCATCAACAGCTGCTTAAACTGCTGCGGCGCCTGGGGCAGGGCATAGAACTTGCCCTCGTATTTACGGGAAGGAATGATATAGTCCCTGGCCCCCTCCGGCGATGAGCAGGTGAGGATGGGGGTATTGATCTCGTCGAAGCCCAGGCTCTCCATTTTTCTGCGCAGGAAGCTGACGATCTTGGAGCGCAGCAGAATATTCCCGTGCACCTTCGGGTTGCGCAGGTCCAAAAAGCGGTACTTGAGCCGGACGTCCTCCCGGGTCTCAGTGGAATTCTCAATGTCAAAGGGAAGGTTGGGATTGGATTCTCCTAAAACCTCCAGGGAATCCACCATGACCTCCAAGGTACCGGTGGGGATTTTCGGATTGACGGTTTCCTCGTCCCGCTTGACCACCTTGCCGTGAACGCTGACCACCGTCTCCCGGTGCACGTTTTGCAAAAGGCTGTCGTCGTGGATGACCACCTGGGTCACACCATGCTGGTCGCGCAGGTCTACAAAGGCCACGCCGCCGTGGTCGCGGATGGTGTCCACCCAGCCGGCCAGACGCACCTCTTCGTTTAGGTTCTGCTCCGTCAATTCGGCGCAGTGATGGGTCTTATACTGGTTTACTGCCATACAATCAGACATTCCCTTCCTCGTCCCGTTTTCATCCAAAGCGGGTTTATTCCATCGGCACAGCAAGGCCGACCTACCTTAAAATATCCCAAAAATTATACCACACCTTTTTCCCGGTGTACAGGGCTTTGTGCCGGTTTTTCCCGTCAGGCGGGAGAAACGCTTCTGCCGCCCGGCTCCGCCGCCGTCGGGAAAGCGCCCCCTTCTTTGCTACGCCTTTTTCAGAATTCCCCAAAAAAAGCGGGGCATTCCCTTCTCATCGCCTCTCTTCCGCCGGCGGCCGCGTGCCGCCCGTCCGGCGGAAAATGCCGTTGACAAAGGAACCGGAGCTTGCTACCATGAAAGCAAGAAAAGACAAGGGGAAGCTGCCGGATGCAAAAAATATTGAGGTAATGAGTCCACAGGAGCCGGACGTCCTCATTCCCATCCAGCCTTCGTAAAGCGCTCCGGCTCGGCACGGCAGGAGTTTGGCCCGCGCTATGCATAGCGGGAGAACCGGAATTAGCCGGAGTGCGGCCGGCGGGACGGGAAAGGAGGGAGAATGCTGAAAGAACGACGCTTTTACAATCGCTTTAACAACAGACTGTTACAGACCGCCACCCATACCTATATTTTACCTCACCCGGCCCTGCGTCCCTATGTGGCGCATTACACCTTTATGGCGGAGCATCCGCAAAATCCGCCTCCTGTTCTGACGCTGGTTCCCGATGCCAGCGGCTGCTTTGTCCTGATGGAGGGGGAAAATCGGTTTTTCGGAAGGGTCTACGGCGCCGCAAGCAGGGCGGTCACGGTGCAAAACGAAAGCGCCGGCCGTGCCCGCTTTTTTGTGGAGTTCTGGCCGGGAGGCTTGGCCCATTTCCTTTCCGGACAGGCTGATTTAGCCGACCGGCGGCTGGATTTCAGAGAGGTTTGTCCGTCCCTGTTTTTCGAATTGTGCGCAGCCTTCGAGGAGACGGAGGACTACGACGGTTTTGTGCAGAAGGTGGACGCCCTGCTTGTGCGCAAAGTGCAGACGGTTCCCGCGTCGGCTTTGTTTGGTCGGATGGTTGGGTTCATCCGGCAGACGGGAGGGACTACGCGGGTACAGGAGCTCTCCCGGCATTTTTGCTACAGCGAGCGGCATTTAAGCCGCGTCTTTTATGAGCAAATGGGGCTGGGAATCAAGACCTTTTCCAGGGTGGTACGGCTCAACGCTCTGCTGCGGCAGATGAAGGAGGGGACGCTGTGCACGGCGGCTCTCGCCCAGGAAGCGGGCCTTTTCGATTCGTCTCATTTGGTTCGGGAGCTTCGGGCATTAACCGGGTTGACGCCGGGAGAATTCCAAGCCGAAGGGGAGCGGATTTATCAGGAACCGGTGAAATTCTAAGCTTATCGATGGGCATACGGCCCGGCCGTGCTCCAGGCGCCGCCGTCCGTAGGGTACGGGCCGGGAGCGGGCGCTTTTGGAAAGGATAAGGGTTTCTTTTATAGTCTCTTTTCCCGTTGGCAAAGGGAAAAGAGAGAGGGAACGGCCTTCCCGCCGTTTGGAAACCGGGAAAGGACATATTCCAAAGCGATCGTCCTCTTCATTCTGTTATATCTTGCAAGGAGGCTTTGTTATGCGCCTTTCACCCAAGGAGCTTTCCGGCCCCTGTGTCTGCGGGCGGGAACACACCCTTGCCACCAAAGACATCCTTCTCGGGCCGGATGCGCTTTCCGCCCTTCCCGCCGTCCTCGGACGGGAAGGCTTTCAAAAGCCCACCCTGGTGTGCGACACCAACACCCTTTCCGCCGCCGGCCGGGCGGTTCAGGCGCTGGTGCCTCATATTTCGACCGTTGTGCTCCAGGCAGACGGGCTGCATGCCGACGAAAAGGCGGTGAGCGCCCTTTTCGACGCGATGGGGGAGACGGACGTGCTGCTGGCGGTAGGGGCCGGTACCATCCATGACATTACCCGCTTTGCCGGCCATCAAAAGGGGATTCCCTTTCTCTCCGTTCCCACGGCGGCCAGCGTGGACGGATTTGTTTCCACCGTGGCCGCTATGACCTGGGAGGGATACAAAAAGACCTTTCCCGCCGCCGCGCCGTTATACGTGGTTGCCGATACAGCGGTTATCGCCAAGGCGCCCAATCGGTTGACCGCCTCCGGCGTATCCGACCTGCTGGGAAAATACATTGCCCTAGCCGACTGGAAAATTTCCCATTTGGTAACGGGGGAGGCCTTCTGCCCCAGGGTATGCCGGATGGAGGAGGATGCGCTGCGGCAGGTGACCGGTTCTCTGGATCGGCTGCGCGCCGGGGAGCAGGACGGATATGAGGCGCTGCTGTCCGGTCTGCTGCTGTCCGGCCTCGCCATGCAGATGGTGGGGAATTCGAGACCGGCTTCCGGTGCGGAGCACCACATGTCCCACTTTTGGGAGATGGAGCTGGTCAACGGTCCCCTGTCCGCCTATCACGGGGAGAAGGTGTCGGTTGGGCTGCTGTTGTGCGCGCGGGAATATGAGAGGGGAAAGCAGGCTCTCAAGAAGGGGCGCTTTACCCTGTCCGTCCCAAAGGGGATTGAGACCGGCCTGCTGCGCCGCCGAATCGCAAACGAAGCCCGCCTTCGCCAGATCCTGGAGGAAAACACGCCCAATCCTCTCGCCGCCGTCTCGCGGGAGGCGCTGCAGGAAAGGATAGGAGACATTGTTGAGGCTCTGGAGGGGATTCCGCCTTATGAGGAGCTTGACTGCCTGCTTTTACAGGCCGGCTCCGCCCGCACCCTGTCCGATATCGGCCTTTGCGAGGAAGTGCTTGGGGATACGGTGGCATTGTCTCCCTATGTCCGCTGCCGCCTGACCTTTCTGCGGCTGATGAAATGCATTTCCTTTTAAGGTCCGACAAGCCTTCCGCCTTTCCGCAAGAAAGCGGTTACAGCCTTAAAAAACACCGCGTTCCCTGTCCGGAGGGAACGCGGTGTTTTGGTATGGTAGGTTAAGAGAAAAGAACCCCCGCTATGCCGGAGAGAAGAAAACAATAGAGGGAAACGAATCAAACCGACCGTTTCGCTCAAAGCATAAAGCGATGAGGATGGAATTGCCTTCGCCGTTGCAGTAGGGGTGACGAAACCGGCCGGTTTTTCCATGCCTCTTGGGAGGCGAGCCGGTCGCATGCCTTTTTGGGGTTTGTACAAGCCGTTTGGTTCACGCCTGGTTTTGCCCGCCTTATTTATGCGGTGTAGACCGAGACTCCCTCCTTGATGGTTTCCATCACCCGGATGTCCCGGATGGACATGGGATCGACCGTCAGCGGGTTTTGGTCTAAGATCACCAGATCCGCCAGCTTGCCAGGCCGGATGGAGCCCTTGCGGTTTTCCTCAAAATACTGGTAGGCGGCATGGATGGTAACGGCCTTTAGGGCATTGAGCGGCGTGACCCGCTCGCAATCCCCTAGAACCACCCCGTTTTTCGTCATCCGGTTGACGGCGCACCAGACGGTGTCGAGCATGTTGGGCGGCAGCACCGGCGAATCCTGGTGGAAGGTATAGACCACCCCCAGCTTCCCGGCGGTACGGGCCGGGCTGATGCGGCTGGCCCGGCTTCGGCCCAGATTTTGCAGATGCACGTCGCCCCAATAATGGGTATGGGCCACAAAAAAGGAGGCGATCATGGATAGATCGTGCATCCGTTCCAGCTGGTCGTAGCGTACCGTTTGGGCGTGGATCATCACCGGGCGGGTCGCCGCCGCGTTTTCATGGGAGGCGGCCGCCTTCTCAAACCCGGCGATCAGCTGCTCGGCCGCTGCGTCTCCATTGCAGTGGGTGAGCAGCTGCATGTTGTCGTAAAGGGCCTGGGTAATCAGGCTCTGCACCTGCTTATCCGAGTAGATCGGATAGCCGCTGTATCCGTCCGGGGAGTTGGCATAGGGTTCGGAAAGCCATGCCGTTTTTCCCTGGGGGGAACCGTCGAGAAACATTTTGTAGCCGCCGATCTTCAAACGATTGCGGTATTTTTTTCGGTAGGCGGGGTTTTCCAGGGCAATGGCCCGATGATCGGCCAGCGTCACATATCCCACTACATCCACCAAAAACCGGCCCGCTTCTGCCATAGCCTTGAGTATCGCCCATTCGTCCGGCCGCACCCTTCCGTCCTGAACGGTGGTGATGCCGTTTTGCAGATAGATGTGCTGCGCCGCGTCCAGCTGCTCGAGCCGCTGCTGCAGGGTAGGCTGGGAAAGCTGGGAGGTTAGTCCGGTAAAAGCGGTCTCTTCCAAATAGCCGTTCGGTTCCTGTGTGCCGGGAACACGGCCGATGTTTCCCCCCTGCGGGTCGCGGGTGTCCGCCGTAATGCCCAGCTCCGCCAAGGCTGCGCTGTTTGCCACCCCCATGTGCCCGGAGGCATGGGTAATCAGCACCGGCGTATGCGCAAAGGCCGCATCCAGCACCTCTTTGGTGGGATGCGCCTTCTCCTTGAGAAAATTGTGATCGTATCCAAAGCCGGTAATCCAGCTCCCCTCCGGCCGGCCGCTCTTGGCTGCAAAGGCTTTCAGCCGCGAGACAAGATCTGCAAAGCTGTCCGCCCCCTCCAAGGAGGCCAGGCCCATGGTACTGGCGAGGCCGGTAATGTGGCTGTGGGGGTCAAGAAAGGCGGGCAGCAGGGTTTTCCCATGCAGATGCCGCAGCTCGGTTTGATCGTCTTTATGGGCCAGAATATCCCGCAGGCTGCCCGCCTGAACGATGATGCCGTCACGAACCAAAACGGCTTCCACCGTGATCGGTTCTTCCATCGTCAGAATGTCGCCGCCGTAATAGATGGTCTGTTTCATAGGACCGCTCCTTTCCATAGGTATTCCCATACGGTTAGTATAGGCGGGAATCCGTAAACATGCAACCGGATTGAAAAAGGTTAAAGGAATCCAGAAATTACCTTGACAATGCAAAGAGATTGTTATATAGTTAATTACATGAGTAGATAACCATATAACTTGACGCGGGGAGGTTGGTGTATGCAGCTTTCGTTTCAGGAGGAGAAACCGCTTTATTTGCAAATTGCCCAAGGGCTGGAAGATGGAATCGTCTCCGGCGCATTTTCAGAAGAGACGCAGATTCCCTCCACCACTGAGATCTCTGTTACCTATCGGATTAATCCTGCAACGGCGCTCAAGGGAATTAATCTGCTGGTATCACAAGGAGTGTTGTACAAAAAGCGGGGGCTGGGCATGTTTGTAGCCAAGGGCGCCAGACAGACATTATTACAAAAACGCAGGGAATCGTTTTATCAGTCCTATGTCAAAACGTTGATTCAGGAAGCAAAGCAATTGCAGCTAAGTAGAGAGGAAATCGTCGCACTATTGGAAAGGGGGCTTAACGAATGAGTCGGATGGATATTCGGGGAGTATCCATGAGGTATGGAAAAAACAATGCCTTGCAGGACGTGACCTTTTCCCTGGAGGGGAATCAGATTTACGGGCTATTCGGTCCAAATGGAGCGGGGAAAACCACCCTTCTGCGAATCATGTCCAATCAGCTTTTTCCCGAAACCGGGCAGGTGCTTTTGGATGGGGAGTCAGTCGTGGAAAACGACCGGGCGCTGCGCCGTATTTTTTTCGTGGGTGCGCGTAACCTCTATCCCGACGGCCGGTCGGTTGGCAAACAATTTGCCCAAATCAAAATGTTCTATCCCACCTTCGACCTTGAGGAGGCGGGCCGGCTGTCCGATGCATTTGGCTTGGACACAAAGGCGAGGCTTGGTTCCTTGTCCACCGGCTATCAAAGTATTTTTCGCATCGTTGCAGCTCTTTGCAGCAACACACCGGTTGTATTGTATGACGAGCCGGTTTTGGGTTTGGACGTCAATCATCGGGAACGGTTTTATGGGGAGCTCCTCGCTCATTATGTCAAAAGACCCCAGACCATCCTTCTGTCCACCCATTTGATTGAGGAAGCGGCGGGCCTGTTGGAGAATGTGATACTGCTTTGCAAAGGAAAGCTTGTGCTTTGTAAAAAGGCGCAGGATCTGATGGAGCGCGGTTATACGGTAACCGGGCCGCAAGGCCTGGTCAGCCGGTATGCACAGGGAAAACAGATTATCGGCAGTGAACAGCTGGGCGGTATGAAAGCGGTGCATTTCCTCGAGGAAAGCCCCGAGTCTCAGCTGCCGCCCGGCTTGGAACGATCTCGGCTTACTTTGCAGAGCATCTGCCTTTATCTGACTAAGGAGGAAAGGGGAGAAAAAGAATGAATTTTACTTTGGCGAATCGGTATTATATACGTCGATGTTTCAAAGCGTTTTTGCTTTTTTATAGCGCTTACTACCTGATCGGTCTGGTTTTTGGAATTATCGGTCTCATTGTGAAGCAATTCGGCGGCAATTTTGCAATCGGCGGTGGGTTCTATATCCCGCTCCTTTTTGCCTTTCTTTTCGGGTTTCATGCGGTTAGAAGCCCGTTTGAGCTTTTTCAGGCAAACGGCATTTCCCGCAAAACCCAGTTTTGCAGCTATGCATGGATTACCCTTTTAATGGCTGCGGCGATGGGGCTGCTTGCAACGGCGTCGGATTATCTGCTCAGCCCCTGGACCTCATGCCAGTCTGCCTTCAACACCTTCTTTTGGATGCGATACGATACGGCAGGAGACGGCATTTCTCACTTCATGCAGGGGCCGCAGCTGGGAGGAGCCGTCTACTTTTTTGAAAGCGTCTTGTGGAACTTCAGCGCCTTTGCGGCCTTGCTAATGCTGGGCTTTTTGGCAGGCCTGCTCGCCTATCGGCTGGGTACGAGGGGAAAGCTCATCGCTCTCGCAGCGATAGCATTGGTTCCGGTTTCTTGGCAGCTGATCCTGCATGAGCTTGACTACGAAAAGGAACAGAGGGCGCGTGCGGCATTCATGAATACGGTAGCGGCGCTTTGGGGATATCCGGACGGAGGAGAAATGTACAGAGCGGTATTGCTTTGCTTGATGCTTTTTTTGGTAGCCGCCATAATCAGCTTCCTGCTGCTGCGCCGCATGATCGTAACAAAACGCGCCTAAGCTTGCAGTTGCCGGGTTTGAGCCGGGAGCGGCATGGCCGGCAGAGATACGCTGCCACGCAGAGGAAAAAAAGCCGTCCCTAAAAGCATTCTGCTTCTAGGGACGGCCTTTTTGACGTTATGCGGCTTACTTTCGTTATTTCAGCTGTGCGATGGTGACCCCCTGCTCCCCTTCGCCGTAGACGCCGGAGCGGAAGGTGAGGACGCTTGGATGGGAGCGCAGATGCTTCTGCACCGCCGTGCGCAGCACGCCGGTCCCCTTTCCGTGGATGATGGTGATTTCCTCGATGCCGGTCAACAGGCATTGATCAATAAACCGGTCCAAATCCATCAGCGCCTCATCCGCAGCCATCCCCCGCAGATCGAGGGAGGTCTCCGCCTTGGCGGTGGCGCGGCTGGTTACGTGGCGGGTGGCCGCCCGGACGGGCTTTGCCTTTTTTGCCGCCGTCAGCCGCACGGAGGAGACCGGCACCCTCGTTTTGATGATGCCGGCCTGAACCTCAACGTTCCCCTTGCCGTCGGGAAGGGAGATGACGGTACCGGTTGCCCCCAAGGAAGGGATCAGGACCGTATCGCCCACCTTCAAAGGACGGGGAAGGACATAGTCCTCATCCGACTGCTCCTTGACCGGGTCGGCCAGATCGTCCAGCCGCCGCAGCTTCGATTTCAGCTCCGACTTTGCCTGTGCCGCCCGGATGCTGAATTCGGCCGCGTCCTTTTGCTTGCGCAGGGCATCGAGCTCGTCCATCAGCTGATGCGCCTGGCGTTTTGCCTGCTCGACAATGTCCCGCGCCCGCACCCGTGCCGCTTCCAGCTCCCGGTCCCGGTCCCGCTCCATTCTGGCCAGACGCTCGTTCGCTTCCTTAGCCGCCCGCTCGGCGGCCAGGCGCATAGCCTCCGCCTCCTGCCGGCGTTCCTCCATCGACTGGCGGCTCTGCTCAAGGCGGTCCACCACGTCCTCAAATTTCGTACTTTCCGCGCTGACCAATTGCCGCGCCCGGCTCACCACCTGGTCCGGCATTCCCAGCCGTTCGCTGATGGCGAAGGCGTTGGAGCGCCCTGGGATCCCGATGAGCAGCCGATAGGTGGGACGCAGGGTTTTGACGTCGAACTCGCAGCAGCCGTTTTCCACCCCCGGCGTCTGAAGCGCATAGGCCTTGAGCTCCGCATAATGGGTGGTGGCGCAGAGCTTCGCCCCCATAGCCCGCAGGTTTTCCAAAATCGCCATAGCCAGGGCGGCGCCCTCGATGGGGTCGGTGCCGGCGCCCAGCTCGTCGAGCAGGACAAGGGATCGGTCGTCCGCTTCGTCAAGGATGGCGATGATGTTGGTCATGTGGGCCGAAAAGGTGGAGAGGGACTGTTCAATGCTCTGCTCATCGCCGATGTCCGCCAAAACGTGGTCGAATAAGGAAATCGTGCTCCCGTCCGACACCGGGATCATCAGCCCGCACATGGTCATCAGGGTCAGAAGGCCCACCGTTTTCAGCGCCACCGTCTTGCCGCCCGTGTTGGGCCCGGTGATGACCAGCGTATCGAACTGGTAGCCCAGCTGAATGTCGGTAGCCACCACCTGTTTGGGATCGATAAGGGGATGGCGGGCTTTTTTCAGGTTGATCTTGCCTGCCTCATTGACCGCCGGGACAGAGGCCCTCATGCTGTAGGCAAGGCGCGCCTTGCTGAAGATGAGGCCCAGCTCCACCGCCAGCGCGTAGCTGCGGCTGAGGCTTTCTGAGAAGGATCCGACCTCAGCGGAAAGCTCAAAGAGGATCCGCTCGATTTCCGCCGCTTCCTTGGCCTTGAGCACCTTCAGCTCGTTGTTGGCCTGCACCGCGCCGATGGGCTCGATAAAGACGGTCGCCCCGCTCGAAGAGGTATCGTGTACCAGCCCCGGTACGTCCGCCCGATGCTCCGCCTTGACCGGCACCACAAACCGGTCGGAACGGATGGTCACGATGGGGTCCTGCAAATACCGCTGGTAGGCCGGGGAGCGCACCAGCTTGTCGAGCTGCTCGCGCACCTTGGAAGAGGCCGCCCGCATTTTGCGCCGGATATCGTGCAGCGCCGGGGAAGCGGCATCCGCCATCTCCTCCTCCGACAGGATGCAGGAGTTGATGCGGGTTTCTAAATATTTGTTGGGAAAAATCGCGCCGAAGAGATCGTCCAAGCAGGTCGTTACCCCTTCGCAATGGGCCTTCCATTCGGTCAGGGAGCGCATGACCCGCAAGTTTTCCGACACGTCCAAAAGCTCCCGCATGCTTAAAGCGCCGCCCGCATTGGCCCGGGCCATGGCGTTCGCCAGGTTTTTGAGCCCGCCGAAGGAGGGGCTGCCGAACCGGCCGATGAGCATGTGAGCGTCCTGGGTCTGATGGAGCAGATGCTCCACCTGTGCAAGCGAACATGAAGGGGTCAGCGCCCGGGCGAGCTCGGCGCAGTCCTCACAAGGGGCTTCCCGCGCCAGCATGTCGAGAATCTTTGGAAGCTCCAGCGCCCGCTGATGATGGGTAAATTTCGTTTCCTTCATATATGTAATCTCCGTTTCTATGACAAAATCCGTTAAGGTGCGGGAAACTGCCCCGCAAAATCGATCAGGCCGTGGTAAAACTGCAGGGTGCCGAACCCACGGTCGAGCTGGGCGAGCAGATACCGCTCGCAGGCGTCCGACAGGGTCAAAAGGCTTTTCTCAGGCAGCGAGAAGGAGAAAAGCTTATGACAGTCTGCATAGACGATGTGCCGCATGGCAAACAGCACACCCTTGGGAAGCGTTGCAGCCGGCTCCGCCGCCGGGCCGCAGCCGGTACACCGCAGCCGCCCGCTGCGAAGGAGCAGCTGCATCTCCTGCGCCTCATAGCAGCCGCAGGATTCGCACATGGTCAAATCCGGCATATACCCGGCCATGGACAGCAGCCGCAGCTCGTATACCGCCTTTAGGAAAGCGGGCGTACGTTTTTCCCCCGCCAGCATGGACAGGGTGTTGAGGGTCAGACGCAAAACCTCCTCCGCCTCCTCTTCCTTGGGCGCCAGGGTCAGACACAGCTCACAAAAATATTGCGCCAGCGAAAGCAGGAGGATGTCCTCCCTTAAATGAAAAAACACCTCGATGGGCTCCGCTTCGTTGATCGTATATTTGTCCCGGCCGTAATAAAGGGTCAGCCGGGAATACGAAAGCAAAGAGGTCGCCGAGGTGTTTTTGCTTTTGATGCGCCGGGCTTTGTTGGCAAAGGCCCGGATTACGCCGCGTTCTTTGGTCAGGATGGTGACAATACGGTCGTCCTCACCGGTATTTTGTTCCCTGAGAATCAGGCCGTTGGTGCTCAGAAGCATGGCGAAAATCCCCCTGTGCCGAATTCGCCGCCGGAATGCCGCGGTAATTGAGATAGTCCCGTACGCTGCCGGTTTTTTCAAACGCAAACCATAAATCGTTTCGTTCCATCTTCCCATTGCCTCCCTGCCGTATCGTCTTTGGTTTCTATTCTCATTGTAACCGCTCTCTACTAGGATATTATAGGGAAATGGTGGGGAATATGTGAAACGTTTTTAAAAAAATCGGGTTCCGGCTTTCTAATTTATTCGTTATACCCGAAACTGCGCAGAAGGCCCTGCCGGTTGCGCCAGTCCTCCTTGACCTTGACCCAGCACTGCAGGTTGATCTTGCAGCCGAAAAAGCGCTCCATGTCCGCCCGGGCCCTGGAGCCCACCGCCTTGAGCATGGCGCCCTGCTTTCCGATGACGATCCCCTTATGGCTCTGCTTTTCGCAGTAGATGACCGCTTCGATATCGGTAATGCCGCTGCCGTCCTCCCGTTCCCGCATCCGCTCCACCGAAACGGCGATGCCGTGGGGAACCTCTTTGTCCAGCAGCTCCAGCAGCTTTTCCCGGATGATCTCGCCCGCCAGCACCTTCTCCGGCATATCGGTAAGCGCATCGTCGTCGAAAAAGTGGGGACCGGGGGAAGCGTGCTTTTTCAGCTCCTCCGCCAGCTCGTCCACCCCGTCGCCCGTCAGCGCCGATACCGGAACCACTGCGTCGAAGTCGTAGAGGGAGGAGAGCTGCAAGATCCGCGACAAGAGCGTTTCTTTGTTGTCCAGCAGGTCGATCTTATTGATGGCTAATATGGCCGGCATATGGTTTTTCTTAAAATCCCGGATCAGGGACAGCTCCGACTCGGTCAATTCCCCCTGCGGCTCCACCACCAGCAGGCAGGCGTCCACCCCCGACACCGATTCGCTCACCGTCTTGACCATGTAATCGCCCAGACGGGTGCGGGGTTTATGCAGGCCGGGCGTATCGATAAACACCAGCTGGGTTTCCCCCTGGGTGAGTACCCCCATGATACGGGTGCGGGTGGTTTGCGGCTTTGGGGAAACAATGGCCACCTTCTGCCCGAGCATGGCGTTCATGATGGAGGACTTGCCCACATTGGGCTTTCCTACGATGGAAAGAAAAGCCGAGGTGGTTTTCGGATGAGAATTGGTTTGGTTTTTCATAAAACTCCTTTGTTTTGCGGCCCCGTATGGACCGGTTGTTTTTATAATGGATTTGAAAAGCGCCCCGCCTCTTGCACCGCAAGGGGAGACATTGGCTTATGGCTTATTGTCTTGCCAAGGAAAACAGCGTGGAGAGGACAAGCAGCAGCATGACCGCCCCCGCAGCCAGCGACAGCAGCATGAGCTGCAACGGAAGCGGCAGAAAGAAGAGTCCGATACTAATACCGAGGAAATAAACCCCTTCCAGCCCCAGGCAAAGCAGCAGCCCCGGTTTTGCCAAGGAAAAACGCCTGAGCCCCAGCAGGAAGAAAAGCTCCAGCATGCCCACCGCAAGGCCGGCTGCATAAATCACCCGTTGCACCTCCTGGGAGAAGATGCCTGCGGCAGACGGGGACAAAAGCCCCCAGACCGCCCCCACAAGGAGAATAAACGCCGTCAGCAGGCCGCGTACCCACGGAATCCGCAGCCGGGTAAACGAGCGTGCCTTTGGTCGGGTCATTCTCAAAACCTCCTTCCCAAAAGAGGACTGCGCCGCTTTCGAAAACCATAACGACCTATTCTCGAAGAAGCCGCGCAAGGGCATGTCCAAACGCCCCACGACAGAGGATATTCCTTCTCTGCCGTTTTACCCCGGGGATTATCGTTCCTTCTTATGTTCGCTGTTTTTGATGTTGCTCTTGACCACCGTGCGCATCCGGTTGGGCCCGGCAAAGATGAAGAGCAGGGCCAGCACGGTAAAGATGCCGGCAATGCCGAGCATGGCCGGATTGTCGGTAAAATACTGCGCGATGTTGAGAAAGCCCTCGGGCTTCCAGAAGATACACAGAGCCACTCCAACCGCACCCACTGCGGTGACGAACACCGCCCCCGCCGCCGTATCCTTGGCGATGCGGGCCAGCGGATCAAAGCTGGGGGAGGAGATGTTCACCAGCTCTTCAATGGCGGTATTGATGATTTCCGCCGCGATGACCATAGCAATGCTGATAATCAGCACCGCGTATTCCACATTGGAAAGCGGAAAAAAGTGGGAAAGGGTGAACACATAGACGGCGGCCACCAGATGGATCCTCATGTTCCGTTCGTTGCAGATGCAAAACAGAATGCCCCGCAGGGCAAAACGGAAACTTCGCAGCAGACTTCTCATAGCGCTCCCTAGATTTCGTCCTCGTCCTGAAACGCGTAGCTGGCGTTTCGGGGCAGGCCCAGCATAATCAGAACCGCTTCTTCCTTTTCCCGCATCTTCACCGCTTCCAGGCCGCCGTCCTCATGGTCGTAGCCCAAAAGGTGCAGCATGGAATGGGCGGTCAGGAAGCCCACCTCCCGCTGCAGCGAATGGCCGTAACGGCTGGCCTGATCCACCGCATGCTCCATGGAGATGATGATGTCCCCTAGGATTTTCGCGCCGGTAGCGGGGTTGATTTCATAATCGTCCCCTTCCCCCATCGGGAAGGAGAGGACGTCGGTGGAAATGTCCTTTCCGCGGAATTTGGCGTTGAGCTCCTGGATCTGCTTGTCGTTGACAAAGCTGACGCTGATCTCCGCGGAGCCCTCAAATTTCTCCATCGTCAGCACCGCGTTGCAGGTACGGCGCACCAGCAGACGCAGGCCGGTGGGGATCTTAATTTCCTTCTGGCGGTTTTCAATCATGACCTTTATCTTATCCATGGTTGTTCCTCCGTTTCGCATCCTCGCGGCGTTCGTTGGCCCGTTCGTAAGCCTTGATGATCTCCTGCACCAGCTTGTGACGCACCACGTCTTTTTCATTAAACTGACAAATCGCGATGTCGTCGATCCCCTTGAGAATCCGCATCACCTCTACCAGCCCCGACCGTTTTCCGTCCCCCAGATCCACCTGGGTGATGTCGCCGGTGACGACGATTTTGGAATTAAAGCCGAGCCGTGTCAAAAACATCTTCATCTGCTCAGGGGTGGTGTTCTGCGCTTCATCCAGGATAATGAAGCTGTCGTCCAGGGTGCGCCCGCGCATGTAGGCCAGCGGCGCCACCTCGATGTTTCCCCGTTCCAGATATTTCTGGTAGGTCTCCGCCCCCAGCATATCGAAAAGCGCGTCGTAAAGAGGACGCAGATAAGGGTCCACCTTGCTTTGCAGGTCCCCCGGCAGAAAGCCCAGCTTTTCCCCCGCCTCCACCGCCGGGCGGGTCAAAATAATGCGGTTGACCGAACGCGCCCGAAAGGCGTTGACCGCCATGGCCACCGCTAGATAGGTTTTACCGGTGCCGGCCGGGCCGATGCCCAGGGTAATGGTGTTGTGCTCGATGGATTCCACATATCGTTTCTGCCCAAGGGTTTTGGGTTTAATGGGCTTTCCCTTTGCGGTAATGCAGATGCAGTCGCTGGTGATGGAGGTAATTTTGTCCTCGCATCCGTCCTTGACCAGGGAAATCACATACCGCACGCTTTGGTCGGTCAGATTCTCGCCCTTGTTGATCATGGCAAGCAAAGCGCCGATGGCCCGGGCGGCCCGGCCCACGTTTTCCGGCTCGCCGGTCAGCTTTAGGTCCGACCCGCGGCTGAGAATGGTTACGCCGTACTCCTGTTCGATCAGCTTGATGTTTTCATCAAAGCTGCCGAAAAGGGCGACCGCATGCTCCATGCGGTCGATGTTGATGTTCTGTTCAAACATGTACGTCCCTGCCTTTTATTTCGTTAAAAACCCACAACGAAAAGCGGATATTTTATCCAATCCGCCTTTTGTGAGTGAACCTGACAGAATTTACTTCCGTATTTTGTAGTATTATACCATATTCTTTGGATAAAGTCATCCCCTATCCTAAATTAGTTTAACAAAATTTCTTCCTCGTACCCAATATTTTCATGGCAAATATACACAATCGTATAGGTCAAGGAGGTGTCGCTGGAGGAGGTCGATTCCTGCCGGTCCACAATCTCGATGCCGTCGAGCTGCTCGCTTTCCATGACGGCGATCTGCTCCTTGGCCTGGGCCAGCGCCTCCTCCGGTGAGAGGGTGACGGTAGTCTCTTCATACTCCTCGTACCGCTCGATCTGGCAGGAGATGGGGAGGGAGAAGCTGCCGATGGTCAGAGGCTTTTTGATGGAGGAGCGCAGGTAGTTCCCCTGCGGGGCGCCGCCGAAGGAGATGGGGATGTTCAGGCCGAAAAAGTCCAGGCTTTTTTTGTCGATCACGGTGCCGGTGGCGGCCTTCCTGGTTTGGGTAAAGGGGATTTCCACCGTGAGGGTGTGCTCGGTCTGGGCGATGACCTTGGCCCGGGCGTGCTTTAAAGTGTTTTCCCCCTGCTTGTTTTCGATGACGCCGCTGACCAGCAGCTGGCCCTCGGTCACCCCTTCGCCCCGCATGACCATCGCCTTGCCGTCGTATACCTCCAGCTCGAGGATCTGTCCGGCGGTGGAAGCTTTGATGTTGCAGGGCCGGTCGGAGGGGATGATCTCCGGCGGCAGATCCCGCTCCCGGACCTCCACCACCGCGTTGGAGCCGCGGATGTTGATGGCAATCCAGCTGAGCTCCGGCATCTCCACCAGGCACCGGCGCTGTAGCTCCGCCACGTCGAAGTTGCTTTTCAGGGCGCCCTGGTGGAAGCCCATGGCGGAAAGGTTATTCAAAATATAGTCGGTGGAAACGGAGGCGTTTCCCGTCACCTCCACCGACCAGACGAATAGGGAGAGCACCCACAAAATCGCGAAAAACACAAGGACGCCCAGCGCAATGCCGATGCGCTTGCGGTATCGGCGGGCCAGGAAGGGAAGGCCACGCCGTTCCCTTACCCGCAGCCGCACCCCCGCCTTTTTGGCGATGGGGCGGAATTTTTTATAGCTTTTTACCGTCGTATAGGCCGTCATGGTACCGCCGCGGGACTTGACCTCCCACAGCGGGAAGTGTCCCTGGGCGCACAAGTTTAAAAACCGCTCCGGAAACCCGCCGTGGGATTCGAAGCGGACCGAACCGAATAAAAAACGCAGCAGCCGAATCAAAAACATAGACTCACACCCATTTTCGTGTTTTTTCAAAGCCCAGGCGGGGCCGGTAAAAGCGGTCAGGTGAGAAATTCAATGGACAGGAAATATCCCTCCAAAACCGCCGAGTCGTCGGTCAGTCCCTTGATGTTCAAATCCCGTCCCCGCACCTGTAGGATCATTTTCCCCAAATTGAGCTTTACCACATCCTCGTCGTATTCGAGCACGCCCTTGCAGCCCTCCACCGTCATTTCCCGGTTGCCCGTCAATTCCAGGCTGGGGATGCCGCCGAAAGCGGATAAGGGAACCTCCAGCATCTTAGCCGCCTTCTGGGGGACGGAGAGCTTCTGCCCTTGGGGAGGATCGGGCTGCTGCCTGCGCCTGCGTTTTGTTTTCATCCGGCATACTCCTTTCGACGCAAGGCTCCTGCCGCCCTGCGGATGGCTCCACTAAAACCTATGTAGGAGCCGGGCGCGGTATACGCCTTTCGCTGTAAACTTTAACGGGGATACGGGCGTTCCTTTGCACATATACATGTCGCAAAGGGGAGATGCGTGTTGAAACCAAAGATGCGAAGATGGAGCTATTGGGTGCTGCTGCTTGCGGCGGCGGGAATGTTTGCGGCCATGCTGTTTGCCTGCCCGGACGGGGTGGGGGAGGGGATCCACAACGGGCTGACGCTGTGTGCCACCGTGATCCTCCCGTCCATGTTTCCGTTTATGGTGCTGTCGGCCTTCCTCGTCAAGTCAGGGCTGGCTTTGCGGATCGGCCGGGTGCTTGAGAAGCCTACCCGCCTGCTTTTCGGCCTGCCCGGGTGCGCCGCCACCGCCATCCTCATGAGTATGATCGGCGGCTACCCGGTAGGGGCGAAGGCGGTCAGCGAGCTCAGAGAAAGCGGCGAGCTGACCGAGGGCCAGTGCAGCCGGATGTTCTGCTTCTGCGTCAATGCAGGCCCTGCTTTTTTGATTTTTGCCGTGGGGGCCAATATGCTGGGGAGCGTGAAGGTGGGGGTCATTTTGTATGCTTCCCAGCTTGCGGCCTCGCTGCTCATTGGGATCGGTTCGCGCTTTTTCTTCAAGGAAAAAAGAGAGGCGCCGGCCTGCCGCCCGCCGGCTCCCCGCAGGCGCAGCGCCGTCGACGCCTTTGTGAATGCGGTAGCCGACACCGCCAAATCCATGCTGACCGTCTGCGCCTTTGTGGCGCTGTTTGCCGCGCTGCTGGGCGGGCTGTCCCGCATGGGGATTACCGGGCAGGCGGGCCTCTTTCTCAGCGGACTGTTTGACGGGCTGCATCTGCCCCCGGAATTGGCCCGCGCCGTCCTCCCTTCCATTCTGGAGGTGACCAGCGGCTGCGCGGCGGCGGCCTCGGCCAGCGGGGCGGCCATCGTGTTTGTCAGCGCCGCCGCCGGCTGGAGCGGGCTTTCGGTCCATTTTCAGGTGCTCTCCCTGGGACTGCGGCACCATATCTCCAAATCCGCTTTCTGGCTGGGAAGGGCGGTTGCGGCCGCCTTGGCGGCGGTGGCCACCGCCCTGCTGCTTCAGGTGTTCCCCGTTGAACTGGAAACTCTGGCCATCCAAACCTCCACCGTGCCCGCCGCCCTCTCCTCCTCCGCCCCGGCTTCGGTCTGCCTGTTAATTTTTTCCGCCGCCATGGTGCTGGTTTCGCCGGAAAACGCGTTGGAATTCGAACATGTCCGTGCTATAATGAAGAAAAAGCCATAAGGGGAAGGAGGCGGCGTGCCGTGGGAAAAAAGCCCTTTGGGGGCCGGATTGATCCGAAATGCGAATACTGTGCCTGGGGAAGCCGTTCGGCGGACGGGAAGATGGTGCTGTGCAACAAACGGGGCATTATGGAGCCGCTGGGAAAATGCCGCAGGTTTTCCTACGACCCGCTCAAGCGGATTCCCCGCCGGGCGCCGATGCTGCCGCAGTATTCGCAGGAGGACTTCTCGCTGGAGGATCTGTAAAAGTTAAAACCACCGGCAAAGCCGAAGGCTGGAATAAGCCCTAGAAGGGCTTATTCCCAGCAAGCGTCTCAAGACGCACGGACATTTATTTCCCTTGCATCCCCTGCCCCGCGGCCCAAAAACAGGCGGATCCCCATGTTAACCGAAAGCCTTCCGTCACCGTTAGGCTGGCTTTCAGCAGCTCGCTTTCCTCGATGCTCAAAGCGAACGCTTTTTTGCGGGACATCTTCACCGGCAGAGCCGGGGTTTCCGTTAACAATAAAACGTCCCCCTCCGGGTTTTGCCGAAGGTGGACGTTTTTTCAATAGGAAAAGGTGCAAACGTCTATAGCAGGGAAAAAGAAATGCGTGCTATAATAATGCGGCTGCGCAAGGGAGCAGTTGAAAACGTGGTGAGGTGGATAAAGTCAGATGGATGTATTTCAGGCCATTGAATCGCTGGTAAACCGTGCCGTCGTACAGCGGCTGATCGACCCGGAGGATGCGGTTTACTGCCGAAACCGGTTGCTAAATCTGTTGGGGCTGACCGAATACGAGGAGCGGGAACCGGCGGATTTGGACATTCCGGAGCTGCTGGAGGTTTTGACCGAGTATGCGGCGAAATCCGGTGTGATCGAGGATTTGTTCGATATGAAGGAAGTGCTGGCCAGCGCATTGATGGATGTATTCCTTCCAAAGCCTTCCCAGGTAAACGCCCGGTTTTACGAGCGTTACCGGCAGTCGCCCGCTTTGGCCACCGAGGAGTTTTACCGCTTTTCCCGGGTAAGCAACAACATCCAGACCCGCCGCATTGCGAAGAATATCAGCTACAAGACCCCGACCAAGTACGGCGACCTGGATATCACCATCAACCTGTCCAAGCCTGAGAAAAATCCCAAGGATATCGCGGCGGCCAAGCAGCAAAAAAGCACCAACTACCCCAAGTGCCTGCTGTGTGTGGAAAACGAAGGGTATGCGGGCAAGGTGGGCCATCCCGGCCGCGCCAGCCATCGGATGATCCGGCTGGACCTCTGCGGGGAGCCGTGGTTTTTTCAGTATTCGCCTTATGTTTATTATAATGAGCATTGCATCGTCCTTTCCCGCCAACACCGGGATATGGCGATCACACGGCAGACCTTTGACCGGCTGCTTTCCTTTGTGGAATGGCTGCCCCATTATTTTCTCGGCTCCAACGCCGACCTGCCCATTGTCGGCGGCTCCATTCTGACCCACGACCATTACCAGGGCGGCAATTATGAGTTTGCCATGGCCAAAGCGGGCGCCGATTATTATTTTGAGCTGCCGGGCTTTGAAAGCCTCAGCTGCTCGGTGGTGAAATGGCCCATGTCGGTAATTCGCCTGTCCGGCCGGGATAAGGATGCCCTTGTTGAGGCGGCGGTGCATATTCACGAGGTGTGGAAGGGCTACTGCGATCCGGATGCGGATATCCTCTGCGAGACGGACGGCGTCCCTCACAACACCGTCACCCCCATCGCCCGGCGCAAGGGGGAGGATTTCGAGCTGGACGTGGTTTTGCGCAACAACCGCACCAGCGAAGAGCATCCGCTGGGTATTTTCCATCCCCATGAGGACGTACAGCATATTAAAAAGGAGAACATCGGCTTAATCGAGGTCATGGGCCTGGCGGTCCTGCCTGCCCGGCTGGTGGGAGAGCTCGATGAGGTGGAACGGTTCCTGCTTGGAAAAAGCGGCCAGGTCGCCGATTATCACCGCCCCTGGGCGCAGGAGATGAAGGCGAGGTATGAAAACGCCTTGTCGGAAGCGAATGTACACGATATCGTGCAGCAGGAGGTCGGACGGAAGTTCGAGCGGGTGCTCGAGGACGCCGGCGTCTTTAAGCGGGAGGAAAAGGGACGGGCGGCCTTTGCCCGGTTTATCAAAGCCTTATAGAAGTCCCCTTCGGCGGGGCGGGTGAAAGGAGAAAAGGCCCGGACGGGGATTCCCGTCCGGGCTTTCTTGCTGTTTATTTATGTATACGGACATCGGCTAATGTTTCGGATCGTCGTGGTGGACCCCCAGCTCCTGTTTCATCACCAAGTCCACCGCGAAGGCGGAGAAGAAACAGGACAGCCAGACAGCCGGAATGGTATCGAAGCAGCCCTTGCTCCAAATTTGCAGGCGGATGAAGTCGCTCTGGGGAGCCAGATCCCGGAGGATCAGCCCTGCAAGGGCCAAGACCAGCGGCAGCAGCAGCCCCGCCGCCATCAGGAGGCCGGCATACCGGTTCATATTCTTCAGCATGGATAGGAGCCCGCCCATCTCGTCTATGCCCTCTTTCTTTATCAGATACCACCAGTGTAGCAGAAAGGGGAGAGCCCGTGCAACCCCTGAAATATTGGAAACGCCCGCTTGCATCTTGCATGGGGGTGTGCTAAAATCAGAAAAAATGCGGGAGGATGTCGCTATGAAATGCCCGTTTTGCGGATACGAAGAAAGCAAGGTGGTCGATTCCAGACCTACCGACGAGGGGACGCGGATCCGGCGGCGGAGGGAGTGCTTGAAGTGCTCGAGCCGCTTTACCACCTACGAGGTGGTGGAGAGCCTTCCCATCGTGGTGGTCAAGCGGGACAAATCGCGGGAGGTTTTCAACCGCGATAAGCTGCTGGGCGGGCTGCTCAAATCCTGCGAAAAGCGGCCGGTGTCCATGGAAACGCTGGAGCGCGCCGTGGAGGAGATTGAGGCAAGGCTGCAAAACTCCCTGGACCGGGAAATCACCTCCCAGCAGATCGGGGAGCTGGCCATGGAAAAGCTCAAGGGGATCGATGAGGTGGCCTATGTGCGGTTTGCGTCGGTGTACCGGCAGTTTCGGGACATCAATACCTTTATGGAGGAGCTCAAAAAGCTCTTAAAGGAAAAATAAGCGGTCAGAGTGCCGGAGATCGGCAAAGAATTCCACTCAAATAGACCTTACTTAAAAGGAAGGCCCGAGGTACGTCCAATGGGTACCCCGGGCCTTCCTTGTATTTTCGGACCTTTTTGGCAGGGCCCAAAGAGCCTTTGGGCGGGACAAAAAGGGCTGCTTGAGTCCGGTTATAGGGCTTCAGAAATTGTATCCTTGATGATTTGATCGATGTGCATCCCGTTTGGGTGCGATGTAACGTTACCCCAAAGGCGGCTACTTCGACGTTTCCGCAAACTTTCTTCGGGCGGCTGATTGAGAAGGCTGGCCATCCCTCTAAAGGCTGTGGGATAGGATATCAGCGGGATTACAGCTTTGGCGTAGCAGTCCTGCCCCCGGACCTTTTCAGGCCCTGCACAGCCCGTCTCCCTTTG
>CAJFTS010000032.1 GCA_904420015.1 uncultured Clostridia bacterium | reverse complement strand
GCGTTTCTGTTTTTTGGGCGGCAGGGTCTCCAAAAGGCGTCTGGCCACGCAGGCCCGGGGCATTGTGAATGCCCCGGCAAAGCTTCCCGCCCGTCAAAGGCCGGGTGCAAGGCTTTCGGCCGCCTTTTGTCTGCATTGGCAATCCGGCGGGCGGATAGGAAGGTATTCTGCATCGATTGCGCTGCATGAAAAGGCGCCCGGCTATTAAGCCGGGCGCTCCTTCCTTATTCCTCCCCGTCCGGGAAGAGCATGGCTTCCACGTAGGCGTCGTTAAAGTCCGCCCGCCCCGACAGCTCCAGGTACGCGGCGTCCCAGGCGATCTGGGTCAGCCTGGCCTTGGCCCCGTCGTCGAGCAGCACCTTTACCGCCCCGGCCCCCGCCGTGTTGCCCCCGGCCTGGGCCTTTTGCAGAAAGGCCTGGGGAAGCAGGCCGATCCGGCAGGCGCTTCTGGGGTTTAACGCACAGCCGAAGGACCCGGCCAGCACCACCCGGTCAATCTCTTCCGGGGTCAGCCCCGCTTCCTTGAGCAAAATCTCGATCCCCGCCGCAAAGGCGGCCTTGGCCAGCTGCAGCTCCCGGATGTCCTGCTGGGTGACCGCCACGCCGCTCTCCCGGTCAAGAAGGAAGGCGGGCTGGCCGTCGAGCTCGATGAGCCGGCCGGCAAGCTCGGGTATGAGCCCCTCGCCGGACAGCCGCCCGGTTTCGTCCACCGCTCCCGTGTCCAGGAGTACCGCTGCCGCGTCCAGAAGCCCGGAGCCGCAGATCCCCACCGGCGGCAGGTTCCCGATGGTTTCGACCGAAAGCCCTTCCTTGTCCAGTCCCACCTGGTTGACCGCCCCCGGGGCTCCCCCCATTCCATAACGGATTTTCGCCCCCTCCAGCGCCGGGCCCGCCGCCACCGAGCAGCAGAAAAGAGTTTTTCCCTTTCCCAGGGCCATCTCCCCGTTGGTTCCGATGTCGATGAGCAGGGAATTCTCCCCCGGCTTGCCGATGTCCGCCGCCAAAATGCCCGCCGTAATGTCCCCGCCTACGTAGGCGGAGAGGCAGCGGATCAAATGCACCGGCGCATGCGGGTCCAAAGAGAGGCCCAGCTCCCCGGCGGTCAAATCCCTGCCGAAGAGGGAGTTGGGGGTAAAGGGCGCCTGAGCGATGGGGGCGGGGTCGAGACCGCACAAAAGGTGGAGCATGGTGGTATTGGCGGCGATCACCCCCTTTTGCAAGGGTTTGTTCCCCGCCTCCCGCCGGATTTGGGCAAGCAACTCGTTGAGCGTCCCCACAATGGCCGCCCGCAGCTCGGCGAGGGCGCCCCTTGCCGCCGCGTCGATGCGGGTGATCACGTCCGCCCCGAAGGTACGCTGGGGGTTCAAGGCGCTTTTCGCACAGATAAGCCGCCCGCTTTTCAGCCCCAAGCCGTAGACCACCACCGTGGTGGTGCCGATGTCCGCCGCAAATCCCACCGGCTCGTCCGCTTGGGGCCTTCCCGCCTCTGCGGCCGGGCCCGGCAGGCCGGTCTGGGCGGTGAAGGCGGCCTCCTCCATGGTGACCGTTGTCTCCCCTTCCACCCGGGCGAAGCAGGCCAAGCGGATACCGGACTCTTGTACGCCGCCGAGCAGGGCCGCTTCCTCCCCGTCCATGGGGGAAAGCCCGCCTGAAGCCTTTACCCTGCATTTGCCGCAGGTGTGTCCCCCGCCGCAGGGGGCGTAAAAGGAAAGGCCGCACCTTGCGAAGAGGTCGAGCAGGGTCTCGCCCTGGTAGGCAGAGAGAACCTCCGTCCGGTTCCCCCGGAGAATGGTGACATGGGGCATAAGGGCTCCTCCTATCCATTGGATTTTGATTACCACGAGTATAGCAGGAACCGGGGAGAAAAACCACAGCATTTGCGTAAAAAACCGCCTTGCGCGGGGGATGGCTTTCGCGTATACTGAAGAAAAGGAACACTTGAAAGGAGCGGATGACATGGAGAAATTGATGGACTGGCTTTGGTCGGTTGTGGTGGAATACGGTCCGAAGCTGCTGGTTGCGGTGATTGTGCTGCTGGTGGGCCTGTGGCTTGCCAAGGCGGTGACCAGGCTGGTAATGAAGGTGCTCCAAAAGGGGAAGGTGGATGTTACCCTCCATTCCTTCATCCGGTCCACGGTTTATGTGGCCTTGATGATCCTGGTGGTGGTCACCGTCTGCGGCACCTTGGGCGTCAACATGACCTCCATCATCACGGTGATCGGCGCGGCGGGCGCCGCCATCGCCCTGGCGCTGCAGGACAGCCTGAAGAATATCGCCAGCGGTATCCTGATTTTGGTTTCCCATCCCTTCCGGGTTGGGGACTATGTGCAGACCGAGGGGATCGGCGGGACGGTTACCGAGATCCGCCTGTTCTACACCACCCTGACCACGGTGGACAACAGCCGGGTGGTCTTGCCCAACTCCCGCTTGACCGGCAACAACCTGACCAATTATAACGCCGAGGAAACCCGGCGGCTGGATCAGAATTTTTCCATCGGCTATCAGGACGATGTGGCCCTTGCCAAGGATACCGTTCTCATGCTTGCGAGGAAGCACCCCCTTGCCATCCTGGAGCCGGAGCCCACCGTCCAGATGGTGGAGCACGGGGATTCCGCCGTCGTCCTGCAGCTGCGCTGCTGGGTCAAGACGGGGGATTACTGGCAGCTGAAGTTTGAGCTGCTGGAGCAGGTGAAGGCACAGTTCGACCGTCTGGGAATCTCCATCCCCTATAACCAGGTGGACGTGCATGTGGTGAATCAACCGGAAAAGACGGTAAAGTAGAGCAAATTTTTACAGAACTAAAGAAAACGCGGCCGGAAAGGTTTTCTTCCGGCCGCGTTTTTATCGGCTGCGGGGAGTATTCAAAGCTTGGCGCCGTAGGGAGAGGAATCCGGCGCCGACCGCCGTTTTAAGTCGTCAATCAGCATTTGGATGTGGGCGATTTCCTCTTTGCGCAGGGAGGTTACCTCAATATAGGTTCTCGAATCCAATCCCAGCAGATAATCGGTGCTGACCGAGAAAAAGCGGGCCAGCTCGACCAGCGCGTCGATGGACGGCTGGATGTTGTTGTTCTCCCAGTTTGAAATGCTTTGCTTGGAGACATGCAGCTTCTTTGCAAGCTCCACCTGATTAAGCCCGCGTGAGGAACGCAGCTTACGGATTTGTTCATGCAGCATGATCGGCGCCTCTTTATTGTCCAAAATTACAATACTATTATATAAAGATTATTGACAATTATAAAAATACTTTGGTATTATAATTCTGGACAAAACGAAATTGGTCGGAAAGGGGGAGGCCGTCATCAACAAAAAGATGCAGGGTCTGGCGGCGGTGGGACTAGCCGTGCTGCTTGGTACGGCGGGATGCGCCTCCCAGCCGCAAGGGGCTGATCCGCACGCTTCTGCATCGCTGCAGACGGCGGTGGATTCCAGCAGCCGTGAAAAGGAGGATTCCAGCCTTCCCTCCTCCAGCAGGGATGCGGCCGGAGAACCCGGCGCCGCCTCCAAGCTGCCCAGGCCGGAAGGGTACAGCTGGGTGATGGCCGGCGCCGACGGCTATCATTTGGTGGTCAAGCAGGAGGATAGTCCCTCCGGCGCTTCCTATCAAATCGGTACGATAAACAACAAGGGGGAATGGGTCCATCCTTTGCGGGCCGACCATATCTTTCTTTCGGTGGAAAGCGGATGGGCCTCGCAGCCCATCTATCTCGGGGACGGCGTCTTTACCATCAAATACGCCACCACCAGCGACCGCTTGTCCTCCTTCCTGATGTACAATGCAAAGGAGGATATCGGCTTTGACGCAGGCCCCTGCTCGGATATCAACGGGTTCCACGACGGCTACCTGGTGGTACGGGGAAGCAACGGGACGCCCGCCCCCGTCAAAATCATCAGCAGCACCGGAGAGATCACCGAGCCCGGCCTAAAGGCGGAAGGGGAAATCGGGCTTTATTCCGAGGGGGTTTTCTATTTAGACGGCCGGTTTTATAACTTGGCGGGAGAAGCCGTCATCGATTTGTCAGAATACCGGATTGCAAACATTCCCATGTTTGAAAACAACAAATGCTATATCGAGCTTCGGACCCGCTGCGGCGAGGTCTCTTATACGGAAATCGACCACGAAGGAAATTTTCTTTATGAGCCGCATAGAAGCACCCTGT
Organism: uncultured Clostridia bacterium; assembly: GCA_904420015.1. GTDB lineage: Bacteria > Bacillota > Clostridia > Oscillospirales > Acutalibacteraceae > Solibaculum_A. The sequence continues at coordinate 9,779 of CAJFTS010000032.1, read as the reverse complement.
CCGACCCATAAGCCTGGCAACGGAAAAAGGGCCTCGTCTTTGTGTCTAAAACACAGGAGGAGGCCCTTTTTTTGATAAAACCGGAGTGATTACCCTTGCGGGCGCGTGCTTGATTGGCTGCGGGTTGTTTGCCGAAGCTGCCCGCAGGCGCCGGAAAAGGGCGGCAGGATCAGTTGGTTGCCCTCCACCCGGATCCCGTGGGTGGTCACCTGGGGCAGAAAGCCCTGGGGCATGGAAACCACACGGGTCTGATCCGAGGCATTGACGGCGGTGAACAGGGAGGCGTGCCTGTCGGTGCGCAGATAGGCCGCCACCGGCCCGCTGCTTTCCATGGGGATAAAATCGCCGTCCGCCAGACACGGACAGGTCCTGCGCAGGCTTCCCAGCCGCTGGTACCAGCCGATCAGGGAACGATCCTCCCGCCCCCAGGGATAGCAGCCGCGGTTGAAGGGGTCCCGGTACCCTTCCATCCCCGCCTCATCCCCATAGTAAAGGCAGGGGACGCCGGGCAGGGTATACTGCAGCAGGGAAGCCAGCCGCAGCAGCGTAAGCCCGTGGGCCCGCTCCCCCTCCGACAGCTTCTTATTCGCCTGCCATTCCCGGCCGTACCCCTGGTCCGGCTCTCCCGCCAGGTAGGTGACGGCCCGTTCGGTGTCGTGGGTGCCGATGTGGTTCATCAGCACCCGCAGCGCCGGGCGGGGATAGTGCTCGCAGATGGTAAGCACCGCCTCGGTTAAAACTGCGCTGTCCCTTGTGCGCAGGTATTCCAAAATCCCCTGCCGGAAGGGGTAATTCATCACACTGTCCAGCTGATCCCCCAGCAGGAACCTCCGCCGGGTGCCGTAGCTGATTTTATTCGACGCATCCTCCCAGACCTCGCCGAGGATAAAGTTTTGTTCATTTTCCTCCTTGACCGCCCTCCGAAACACTTCCAAAAACCCGTCTGGCAGCTCGTCGGCCACATCCAGCCGCCAGCCGGACGCGCCCAGCCGCAGCCACTTCCTCGCGATCCCCTCCTTGCCGCAGATGAAGGAAAGGAAGTCCGGCGACTCCTCCATTACCTCCGGCAGCGTGGTGAACCCCCACCAGCTTTGGTACTGGTCGGGCCAGCTTTGGAATTTGTACCAGGGATAATAGGGGGATTCCTTGGTATTGTACGCGCCGTTCGGCGGATAGCGCCCCTCCCGGTTGAAGTAGACCGAATCCGATCCGGTGTGGCTGAACACCCCGTCGAGAAGGATGCGGATGCGGTATTTCTGCGCGTCGCGGCAGAGGCGGGCGAAATCCTCCTCGCTGCCCAAAAGCGGGTCGATGCGGCTGTAGTCCGCCGTATCGTAGCGGTGGTTGGAGTGGGATTCAAAGATGGGGTTGAGATAGAGGCAGGTCACCCCTAAGGCCTGCAGGTAGGGGAGCTTTTGCCGGATCCCTTCCAGGTCCCCGCCGAAAAAGTCGGAATTGGTGATCTTCCCCTGGGCGTTGGGCCGCCATTCCGGCTGCCCGCCCCAATCCTCCCGCAGGGTGCGCCCGGCGGGGATGGCTTCATGGGCCTTGTCCGATTTGGCAAACCGGTCGGGGAAAATCTGATAGAGGATTCCCCCCGCCATCCAGGAAGGGGTGCGGTAATCCGGATCGTAGGAGGTCAGCTGCCAAAAGGAGCCGTCCCCAAAGGCGCCCTTCCCCCCTTGTACCCGGCGGATTTCCTCCCGTCCCTGTGCGGTGTCGCATTCAAAGGAGTACCAGTAAATGCCGATTTTGGCGGGTGCAAAATCGCATTCCCACCATTCGTCGTTCAGCCCCTCCATTCCGCACCAGAACATGCCGTAGACCTGCGCCTGCGGCTCGTCGTCCGCCCGGATGACCAGGCGCACCCCAGAGCAGTTTTTGCTGCGGGGGATGAGGACCTTAAAATGGACGTTTTGCCCCGCCTTGACCGCACCGAAGGGGGAGCGATGGACAAGACTGCGGGAATCAAAGGGACATTGCATCGGCATACACTCCTACTGTTTCTTGGATAAGGACGGGGCGGCGGTTACCGTCCGGCCCCGTGCAAATTCGGCTTGCTATTCGTTCTCCGCGTTCATAAGGGCACCTTGCTGCCGCAGCAGGGCCAGCTTCATAATACACACCTGGGTTTTCGCATCGGTAATCTCGCCGCGCAGGCACATCTCAACCGCCTGGTCCAGAGGGACCTTGACCGGTTCGACGAATTCGTCCTGGTCGGGGCGGGGCGCGGTAAAATGGGAGATCATCGCGCCGTACATATAGATGGTTTCCCCGCAGTAGCCGGGCGTGGGCAGCATTCGCCCCAAATCCCGGTAGGAAACGGCGACGCCGCCCGTCTCCTCCAGAAGCTCCCGTTTGCCGCCTTCGAGGGGGTCCTCCCCCTTCTCCAGCTTCCCGGCCGGCACCTCCAGCAAAATCTGCCGGTGAGGGTAGCGGAACTGCCGCACCAGAAGGATTTCCCCTTCCTTGGTCAGCGCCCCCACGCACACCCCTCCGGTATGCTCCACCACTTCCCGTTCGGCGGGTTTCCCGTTGGGAAGAAGGATCTGGTCGACGCGGGTGTTGATGACCCGCCCCTTGAACTTATATTCCTGACTAACGGTGGTTTCAATGAATTCCATGGCTGCCTCCCTAAACATTACAATCGGACCCAAAGCCCATATTACCTCTATTATACGCGCAAAAGCTGTAAAAACCAAGAGAGAGAAGAGAGAGAAACCGAAACTTCGTATGCGGCTGCGGCGTTGGAGACTCCAAAAAATGACACGAATTTGTAGGACATTTGTAACCGGCATGGCATTGCAATTTATAAAAGCGGATGGTAGTATGTTAACCAAGATTAAAGTAGAATGTGAATTACTTTGTAGAATAAAGAGGGATGCTTCATGCGAAAACAGGTCCTTTCCATCCTGCTGACGGCGGTTATGCTGCTGACCATGCTCACCGGCTGTACGGACGACGCCTCTCCCAGCTCACAACCGGCTTCCTCCGCCTCTTCGGAGGCGTCCAGCTCCTCTTCGCCGAGCTCCTTGGTTTTACCGCAGATCTCCGCCTCCCCGCAGATCATCGGAGAGGACGACGGCGTGCGGATTATCCGGCTTCGGGAGGAATCGGATCAGTATTACATCAACGTGCTCTATGGGGCGCTGAAGGTGCCGGAGCTGGACGCTATGATAAAGGACGAGGTGTACCGCCGTGTGGATCGGTTTGAGCAGCATCTCGCCTCCGCCTTGAGCGAGACCAGCCGCAACGACACCTACCTGACCATCGATTACGAGCAGGTGCGGTATAATGCGGATATCGTGACGCTGGTGTTCGAGAGCAGGGAAAAACGGCTGGGCCAGTTTATCCATGACTCCTTTACCCTGTGCATGAACACCAGCACTGCACAGCGGATGTATCTCAAGGACTTTGTGGAATTCGACGAGGCAAAGGACTATTTGATCGAGCAGTCGGCCAAGGCGGTGAAAAAACGGTATCCGGAGCTGGACGAGGGGATGGTCCGGGATAAGATCCGGTCCAATCTGAAGGACGACTCCGATTTCTTTGTGGATGAAACAACCCTTACGCTGCTGTTTGACGTAGACCTCTTCGGACTGTCCAAATATGGGGATACTGTCCAGGTTCCCATCCCGCGGGCCGATATTGACGCCTATCTCAAGGAAAAGAGGGAGGCGGTCCAGTCGCAGGAAAGCCAGCCTCCCCAGGAGCCGCCCACCGCGTCTTCCGCCGCTCCTACTACCCCGACCCCTCCCGCGCAGACCGCGAAGGTGGTGTGTCTGACCTTTGACGACGGCCCCCATCCGACCAACACCCCCGCCCTTTTGAATTTGCTCGAGCAATACGGGGCCAAGGCTACCTTCTTTGTGGTGGGCAGCCGGGTCGAACAGTATGGGGAGATTGTCGGCCGGGCGGCTTCCCAGGGCCATGCCGTCGGCAACCATACCTACAGCCACCAGAATTTAACCAAGCTGTCGCAGGAGGATAAAACCGCCCAGGTGGATCGCTGTGCCCGGGCGATCGAGAATGCCTGCGGCATCCAGCCCAGGCTGATCCGCCCGCCCTACGGCGCCAGACTGCCGGGAGAGACCTCCATAAACGGCGAAGAGGTGACCTTGTGGGATATCGACCCGCAGGATTGGAAATACCGTGACGCCCAGCAGGTGGCGGAACATGTGCTCAGCCGTGTACAGGACGGGTCTATTGTGCTGCTGCACGATCTTTACGCCACCTCCGTAGAGGCGGCTGGGATTATTTTGCAGGAGCTGTCCGCGCAGGGCTATCGGTTTATTACGGTAGAAGAGCTGCGCGGGATATAGGAGAACGCCATGCCGCCTGGGTTAAGGGCGAAATGCGGATAGGAAAACAGAAACCGGCCAAAACGTGTGCTCACGTTTTGGCCGGTCTTTCCGGCACTATTGCTATCGGAAGGATCCCCATCGTTCCGTCAGCTGCGTGCTCCTTTGAGGGAGTTCTGCCGCTCTATCCCAGCGAGCGGACCAGTTGCATATCATGCAGAATATCCCAGAAAGTGGTTGGCGTCACCTGATTGCGCGCCAACATGTGCAAGAATTCCAACGCGTCATCGGAGGACATCACCATGTTGTGAATGGACTCCCGTTCTTCGCCGCCGTCCGGCAGATGCTGGACGATCTCGAAACAAAATTCGTTGGGATGTTCTTCGGTGACCAGGTAATCCACCCGGATGCACCTCCTGTCGGAAATGATGCACTGTTTTAGCTTGTGATGCATATTCATCACGCTCCTCCTCCATTTCTCATGTGAAAATATTTCACACTTCCATGATTATACCTGATTTTCTTGAATTTACAACTGCTTCACTTGATCTCTTTTGCCTAAAAACCGAAGGCTTTCATCGGTTAAATTGATAAATCAACAGTATGTAAATTTAAGAGGTCAATAACTCGTAACTTTTGTGTCAAGTGTTGAAAACTTCTACCAAAGTGACTTCATGCGGGTCTAAGGTTAGGAGAATTTTCGCTTGGCCGTCAAAGGTGATGGTTTTAATTTTGACATCCGGCGCCGACTTTGCGCGCAAAATGCCGATATCGCAGGGATGGCAGTAGGTTGGCGCGCCCATTTTCAGCCATGCGTCATAGCCGGAGCCATAATCCCGGTTGATTCGGTAGCGTTTGACGCGATAGGTGCCGTTTACCCCATTGAGCAGGAAGGTAAAGGTTTTGGGCATTTCGTTTTGGAAGATACCGTATCGTTCAGTCTTGGTAAAGCCGGTCAGGTCCAGCCCGGCAAAGGCAGCGTCATAATGGCAGTAATTCCAGCAAAGGATCTGATAACAGCCGTCGTCATTGGTGGTAATGATATGGTTGTCGCTGACGGAGAGGACGGTGTCACCCAGCCGCGTCAGCAGCCAGATGGCATTGTAGGAGCTCTTTTTGATGCCGCTTTCCGAGAGCATGCCGCTGCCGCCGTAGAACCCGTCCGGCATAATGCTGGTGCCTAGAATTCGGATATCAGTAAAATTGGAGAAGCTCACCGAAGAGGCAAGCTCGCTGAATGCGACCATATTTTTGACTACAAAGGGTCCCATATAGCTGGTGTCGTGCAGAAGATCGTCCGGGAACAGGGTGGTATTGAAGCGGCTGATCTGCACCGGAAGGGAGATGAGGTTTAACCGGTCCATTTCCCGGCGGATGGTGGATAGATGCCGCACGGCGGTATTTTCATCTCCGAGAACGAATTTACCGCATTTGCACAGCTCCTTCATGGTGGAAGGCGTAAGGTTGGCGATTTCCTCCCGGCGGACCCCTTCCCGGCGTACCACCTGCGTTACATTCCAGCCTAGAAAATCCAAGACCACTTCTTCCCGGTTTAGGTAGTGGATGAAATCCTCCAGCCATCCGTTGTAACAGCTTAAGAGATTGATGCCGCTGCATCCTACCTGAATGTTGCGGTCAAATGCTTTGACCGCATAATAGGTCCGGCAGAACAGCTCATAGAAGTGTTCCCTTGACCCGGCCCAGTACTGCTTGGAGTCGGGCGAGTTCCAGATGGCAAACTTCCACTCGGTTACCCGCCTTTTCCCGTACCGGTCGATGATGTGGTGCATCAAGCCCCGCACCATCTCAATCCAGTATTCCAGGTTCTTCGGAGGGCTCGCCCCACCCAGGGAGGAGTCGGACGCCAGGCGAATAGAGGTCTGCCCAAGCTCAATGACCGGCTTGACGCCCATGGGAACAATGGTGTCGAGGAGCTTATCGATCAGGGTATAGTCGAACATGGGCGTACCGCTCGGGGATTCGTTGTACACCCGCATGTAGTAGTTGAGCATATTGCCGCAGTAGACGTATTCATACTGAATCTCCTGCAGCAACGAGGAAAACTGTTCCTTCCAGGCATGTCCCAGCCCATCGCTGGCATGCTCAAAAATACACATGCGGTTCCAAACCTTATTTAAGGGCTTGCCACGATCGTATATATTCAGTACAATCTTATGAGGCGTCCCCGCTTGGACGGTAATTTTCCGTGGCTGGTAGTGAAGCTTTTTGAGAATGTCGTCGAGCATGTCCGCGTCGAAGATATGCTCCTCGCGCAGCTTATGGCGGGCCAGCATATTGACGGAGTTTTTTCGGTAATGGGTAGGCGTCTCCCCATAGATGCTGCGAAACGCCTTATAATAGGCCGCTACCGTAGTAAAGCCGTGCTTCTGGGAAATGGCAAGGATGGTGGCTTTGGTATCCAGCAGGTCATGCAGGCTCATGCGCACCCGCACGCTGTTGATGTACTGAGAAATAGGCATGCCGATGCGCTTGTGGAAGAGCCGCGACAGATACTGCGGATTGAGACAGGCCACCGACGCAAGGGTATCCAGCGACCATTCGGAAAGATAGTTTTTGTCGATGTAATCGAGCACCACGCTCAATGGGTCGTCCGGCTTGAGAGACAGGGCTGCCGAACGCTTTTCGGTTTCCTGAAAGGATTTGGCCAGCTGCTGGATCAGCAGGTTGCACAGGTTCAGCAGCGTCAGCGCATACCCTTCCTTCTGTGTGGAGGCCTCCATCAAAAGCTCGGCGAAGAGCTGGTAGACATTGTCCAAATCTTCATCGGTGGCCGTGGGCGCCTGAAGGGAAAAGGTCATGGTTTTGAGCTCCGGCCACACCTCATAATAGTTTTTCATATCCACCCGCAGCAAAAGGAGAACCGCGTCCCCCTGCCGCACGGTGACGTGATGCATCTGCATGGGATTGACGATCTGCAGCTGACCGACCTTCATATCAATGGCGGTGTCGCTGGTGGTAAGCGTTGCCTGCCCGGTCAAGGGCAAAATTAGATTTAATTCGTGATGGCAATGCCAAGTGCCGTTAAAGCTGGTGACGTAATAGATGCGAAGCGGCAGACTGGATGAGAAATTCAACAATTCATGCATGGCGTTCACACCATCACCCCCTTCTGTTCGTTGGTTGCAAAACGTGTTAAACGACCACAGGTAAGGATCGGAATCAAAAATCCAGCTTCTCATAAATTTTACATTTTAAGAAGCGGCTGATTGAATTAGAAGAAATTGTCTGAAAAAAGGAAACGACATCAATCCTTTCTTGGTTTTTTATCTGTTTTTTCTTGAAAAGCCCGAAAAAGAGGGTTTATACCGGATGCCAAATCCGAACGCATCCGGTGAAAAGCGGGTTTTGGAGGAGCGCCGACGGCGGCTGCCCTGTTTTGACAGCCACAGCGATCCGCCCCCGCTTAAAAAAGTCCAGTAATTTTCCCAGTGTCATCCACGTCAATGGATTGGGCGGCCGGGATTTTCGGCAGGCCGGGCATGGTCATGATCTCGCCGGTGAGGATGACCACGAATCCGGCGCCCGCGGAGACCTTCGCCCCCCTAACGGTGATGCGAAAGCCCTTGGGCCAGCCGAGCTTTGCCGGGTCGTCGGAGAAGGAATACTGGGTTTTCGCCATACATACCGGGAACGAGCCGAAGCCCAGCGCCTCCAGACGGTCCAGCTCCTTTGCGGCGGCCGGGGTAAAGTCGACGCCGTCCGCGCCGTATACCTGACAGGCCACCGTTTCGATTTTCTCCCGCAGAGAACGCTCGTCGGCGTACAAGGGAGCAAACCGGTTTTCTTTTTCCTGTATGGCAGCGAGCACGGCCTGAGCCAGTCCTACGCCGCCTTCTGAGCCCTTGGCCCAAACCTCCGACAGGGCCACCGACACGCCCCGTTCGGCGCATGCCTCCCGGATTAGGGAAAGCTCCGCTTCGGTGTCCTGCGGGAACCGGTTGACGGCCACCACTACCGGCAGGCCGTATCGGTCGGTCAGGTTCTCCAGATGATGCAGCAGGTTGGGAAGGCCCCGCTTGAGAGCCGGGAGGTTTTCTTCTCCCAGCCGGTCCTTGCCGGCCCCGCCGTGATGCTTCAAGGCCCGCACCGTTGCCACCAGCACGGCGGCGGCGGGCGTTAAGCCGCCGAAGCGGCACTTGATGTCAAAGAATTTTTCCGCCCCCAGGTCGGCGCCGAAGCCGGCCTCCGTCACCACATAATCCGCCAGCTTCAAAGCGGTTTTGGTCGCGGTAATGGAATTGCAGCCGTGGGCGATGTTCGCAAAAGGACCGCCGTGAACAAAGGAAGGGGTATGCTCCAGCGTCTGTACCAGATTGGGCTTGAGCGCGTCCTTTAACAGGGCGGCCATGGCCCCCTGGGCCTTCAGGTCCCCGGCGGTGACCGGACGGTCCTCCCGGGTGTAACCCACCACAATCCGGCCCAGCCGGTCCTTTAAATCGTGCAGGCTGCCCGACAGGCACAAAATCGCCATGATTTCCGAGGCCACCGTGATGTCAAAGCCGTCCTCTCTGGGTACGCCGTTGACCCGGCCTCCCAGCCCGTCGGTCACGAACCGCAGCTGCCGGTCGTTCATATCCACACACCGCTTCCAAGTGATGCGGCGCACGTCGATACCCAGCTCATTGCCCTGGAAAATGTGGTTGTCGAGCATGGCGGCCAGCAGATTGTTGGCCGCGCCGATGGCATGCATATCCCCGGTAAAATGGAGGTTGATGTCCTCCATGGGAACCACCTGCGCATAGCCGCCCCCGGCGGCGCCTCCCTTGATGCCGAAAACCGGGCCCAGGGACGGCTCCCGCAGGCAGAGCAGGACTTTTTTGCCGATTCGCTGAAATGCGTCGGCCAGCCCGACACTGGTGGTGGTTTTCCCCTCGCCGGCCGGCGTCGGGGAAACGGCGGTTACCAGGATAAGCTTGCCGTCCGGCTTTGATGCCAGCGAATCGGCCAGCCCGAGATCTACCTTGGCCTTATACCGGCCGTAGTGTTCGAGACAGTCCTCCGGAATGCCGGCCGATTGGGCAATTTGAGAAATGGGAAGCATTTCATTTTCCTGCGCAATTTCAATGTCGGATTTCGCGTACATGGGCCAGCACCGCCTCGTTTGTATTTTGGAAGCAATCCACAAAAGTGGAAAGCCTGTTGAAAAGTTTTCACGACGATGGATTCTTTATGCAGTTTATTATATAGTATTTCCTTATTTTTCGCAATCAAATATATGCAGAAGATCCGCACATTTTTGCTACTTTTTGCGAAATCTTGGCGAAAAATAAGCGAATTTGCTGAAATTATAATTATGCATGTGAAAAAATAGGTATAATAGATATAGAAATTGGCCTAATATATGGTAATTATAACCGGAAAGAAAAATGACAATTAGCCCTTTGAAATTTCACCACCTTCCGAGAGGCGTTATCGGGTGTTATTAAACCCCCGAAAACCCTTGAAAATACGCCAATT
>CAJFTS010000031.1 GCA_904420015.1 uncultured Clostridia bacterium | reverse complement strand
TTGAAAAGGCTGGCCATCCGTCTCCAGGTTGTGGATAGGATATCAGCGGGATTACAGCTTTGGCGTAGCAGTCCTGCCCCCGGACCCTTTCAGGCCCTGCACAGCCCGCCTTCCTTTGCGGCGGGGGTGAAGGAAGGCCCCTGCAGGCGCGGCGTGATGGCCAGGCTGATTGAAAAGGCTGTCTTTCGCCGCCGGAAAAGGGCGAAAGGGGAGACCGGCTGGCATTGGCCGCCTTGCCGGCCTTCTATTACAGAATGTTTTCAATGGAGGGCTGTTCCGAATCCCACAGATGCTGGAGATAGACCATGCTCGCCTGGCATTCCTCTGTGAAGGTTTCCAGGTTGTCCTGGTCAAGGTAGCTTGTCAGGGAATTGGCGGATACCAGCACATGCTCAATCTCCTCATGCCGCATATAGGTGGACAGGATGCGGTGGGTCTTTTCCCAATAGTCCTCCAGCTCCTCAGCCGCTTCCCTTGCCTTGTCCAGGTTGCCTTCGCTGGCCTGGGTGTACGCTTCTTCAAACAGCCCCGACATGGTTTGGGTTATGGTATGGGTGGAGTAAAGGCTCAAAGCGGACAGACCCAGTATGGCGCAGAGAAGGGACACGGCGATCCATACCCGCTTCATTCCTTCTCCTCCTTTTTGACAATCTGGAAATTCTGCGCCCGGTCGGTGGTCATAATAAAGACGTCTTCCGGCTTCACGTTCTGCCCTTTGAGGGTCTTGATGAGCCAATTGGTATCGAATCCCACGATCTTCAGCGCCTCGTCGTAAATTTCCCCATCGCTGATGACCACCATGGGAAGGCCGGGGTCGTCGGTGGGGATGTTGAGCTGCTGGGCGGTGGGCTGCTGCAGCTCCGGTTTTTTGAGGATGCTCAGCTGGCCGTTGGTCTCCACGATGGCCCAGGCGATTTCATCCAGGCGAAACACATTGTGCAGCCGCATTCCCTCCATCAGGTCCTCAATGGTGAAGCGGATGCGGCGCATTTCCCTTTGCTGCACCTTCCCGTTTCGCACCACGATGACCGGTTTGCCGGAAATCATCTGCCGGAATTTGTTGCTTTTGAGCATAATGGCGGATAAAATCAGCTCCATCGCCACCAGTACGAAGATGGGAACGATGCCGTCGACCAGCGGAATGCCGATTTCCTGCATGGGCACCGCCGCAATATCGGATATGAGAAGAGTTACCACCAGCTCCGAGGGCTGCAGCTCACCTATTTGCCGTTTGCCCATGATCCGCATGGCCAGTACGACAAATATGTACAGCAGTACCGTACGGATTAATGTAATCATCATTTGTCATCACCGAGAATTAGTATCGCCGGAGAGCGGGAAGGGTATGCGCCGGCCGGAAAAACTTGTTTGACATTTTCTGTTAATTGTACTATTATAAAAATGAATAAGTATGATCAATCGGGAAGCGCGCGGTTTGCTTGACAAAAAATAGGCAAGGTCGTATAATTGCTTAAATTATCTAAGTATATCGAAAGGCATTCGACCGAAGGAAAGGATCTTATGGACGCGTTTCGCGAGCATCTGAATACCGTTTTGGTAGACACGTTCCGCTGTGTACTAAAGGTGGAGGAAAAGGCACTGCGGCGGACGAGCAAGCTGGATTTGTCCATTTCCGAATTGCACCTGGTGGAAGCGGTGGGCCGCTGCGGCGAGGAAGGACGGACCATCAGCGGAATCGCAAAGGAGCTGGATATTACCCTGCCGTCGGTGACGGTGGCCATCAATAAGCTGATGAAGAAGGGCTTTGTGCAGAAGTGCCGCTGCCGCACCGACGGACGGTCGGTGCGGGTGACCCTGACGAGGCTCGGCCAAAAGGCGCATGCCGCCCATGGATATTTTCACCGCAGCCTGGTTCGTTCGGTGGCAAAGGAATTGACAAGGGAAGAAAAAAGCGCGATGATAAAAGGAATGATAAAATTAAACGAATTCTTCAAGCAAAAGCTGAATGATATGGAGGACTGATTTTGAGCTTTCAAGTAATTGGAACCGGGAGTGCGGCTCCCGCCTGTGTGAAAACCAACGATGACCTGTCTGAGTTTCTCGAAACCAGCGACGAGTGGATCCGCACCCGCACCGGAATCCGGGAGCGGCGGATCTGCACAAGCGAAACCATGTCCGATCTGACCGAGCATGCGGCGAAGCTGGCGCTGGAGAACGCGGGCATCGACGCGAAGGAGCTGGATTTGATTCTCTGCACAACGGTGCGCGGGGATTACATGACCCCTTCCCAGGCCTGTGTCATCCAAAAGCGCATTGGGGCGACCTGCCCGGCGTTTGACCTCAACGCCGCTTGCTCGGGCTTTTTGTATGCGCTGGACGTGGCGGAAAGCTACTTTTTCTGCAAGAAAGTCAAAAAGGTGCTGGTGGTGTCCTCGGAGGTCATGAGCAAGCTGGTGAACTGGACCGACCGCTCCACCTGCGTGCTCTTCGGCGACGGCGCGGGCGCGGCGGTACTGGGCGAAGGGGACGATATGCTTTCCCTGCGCCTGACGGCGGACGGAAACTGGGATGCCCTGCGCATCCCTCAGGTAAACGGAAACTGCCCCTTTGGTGAGGAGCAGGGCGAGCCGCCCTACTTGTCCATGAACGGGCAGGACGTGTACAAATTTGCGGTCACCAATATGGCCGCCGATTTGACGTATGTTATTGAGAAGGCGGGTCTCACCACCGCGGATGTGGATTACGTACTTCCTCATCAGGCCAATACCCGCATCATCGATGCGGCGGCCCATCGCCTGTCCATTCCTAAGGAGAAATACGTCATCAGCATCGACCGGTACGGCAACACCTCCTCCGCCAGCATCCCGGTGATGCTCGACGAGCTCAACCGGGGCGGCCGGCTCAAGAAGGGGGATATCCTGGCTATGAGCGCCTTTGGCGGCGGGTTTACCACCGGTGCGGGCGTGCTTCGCTGGAGCAAATAAAAACGGGAGGGGATTGCGTGGGAAGCGAAAGGACGGCGTTTGACCACGTAGCGAAACGGATTGCCCGCCACAAGGGCGTCCGGGCTTCCAAAATCCGGCCCCAAACCACCTTCCTTCAGCTTCGGCTGGATTCCTTGGATATGGTGGAGCTTTTGCTCAATTTAGAGGACGATTTTCATGTGGAAATCGAAATGACCGACCGGATCCGCTGTGTGCAGGATCTGGTGGACTGCATTGAGCAGGCAAGGCGAAATGACGATAAGAAAAAGAAACGGTAAAGTACGCTGTCCCGGGACGGATGGGGCGGGGCCCCGCCGCGTCCGTCCCGGGGGAGAGGCGTGCATACCGGCTTGTAATCCCCGCCCGCTTCCTACCGAAGGAAGGAGCGGAGGGAAAACTTACAACTAGGCGGTGCAAAAACATGGAACAGATTGCATTTGTATTCTCCGGCCAGGGCGCTCAGTACAGCGGTATGGGCAAGGAGCTTTACGAGTGCTCTGCGGCGGCCCGGGCGGTCTTTGACACGGCCGACCGAATCCGCAGAGGAACCAGTGAACAGTGCTTTACTGCGTCGAAGGAAGAGCTTTCGGTTACGATTAACACCCAGCCCTGCTTATATTGCGTCGACCTGGCGGCGGCCCGGGCGCTTGAGGAGCGCGGGGTACACCCGGCGACAGCGGCGGGCTTTTCCCTGGGAGAGATTGCGGCGCTGACCTTTACCGGCGCGCTTGACGATGAGACGGGGTTCTCACTGGTCTGTGAACGGGCGAAATACATGCAGGCGGCGGCGGAAAAGACTGACGGCGGCATGGCGGCGGTGCTCAAGCTGAAAAACGAAGAGGTGGAGGCTCTGTGCGCTCCCTTCGAGCATGTTTATCCCGTCAACTACAACAGCCCCGGCCAATTGGTGGTGGCGGGCGAAAAGGAAGAGCTGGCGGAATTTAGCGCGGCGGCGGCCCAAAAAGGAGGACGGGTGGTGCCGCTGGCGGTGAGCGGAGGGTTCCATTCTCCCTTTATGGATGAGGCGGCCCAGCAGCTGTCGCGTTATTTGCAGGCTATACCCTTTGAAAAGCCGCGTATCCCCCTCTATGCAAACGCCACCGCAAAGCCCTACCCGGCCGACGGCCGTTCCCTTGCGGCTGAGCAGGTCAACCATCCGGTGCTCTGGCAGGACACGGTGGAGCAGATGCTTTCAGACGGGATTGAAATCTTCATTGAGGTAGGCGCGGGGAAAACCCTGAGCGGCCTGGTAAAGAAGATCAGCAGGATGGCGACGGTTTTGCATGTGGAGGACAAAAAGAGCCTCCAGGAAACGCTGGCCGCACTGCAAAAGTAGAAAAGGATAGAATTTTGCTTCGGCGGTTCCGGCGGCTCCGGCGAAGAGAAAAAAGCTTGACCGCCGGAGAAACGAGGGAACAAACCGATGCTGCTAGAAGGAAAAACTGCAATTGTAACCGGCGGATCGAGAGGGATCGGCCGTGCCGTCGCCCTGGCCTTTGCCCAAAACGGGGCGAATGTGGCGGTGCTATACGCCGGGAATGAAGAGGCGGCGAAGGAGGTCTGCGGCCAGGCGGAAGAGTACGGGGTCAAGGCGAAAGGCTACCGGTGCGACGTGTCCGATTTTGAAAGGACGGGCGAGGTGGTCAAGGCGGTCATCGACGAGTTCGGCGGGGTGGATATTCTCGTCAACAACGCCGGTATCGTGAGAGACGCGCTGGTTCTCTCCATGAAGGAGGAGGATTTTGACGCGGTGATCGCCACCAATCTCAAGGGCGCGTTCAACCTGATTAAGCATACTTATTCCCATTTCATGCGCAAGCGCCGAGGCCGGATTATCAACATCTCCTCGGTGTCCGGCCTGATGGGCAACGCCGGCCAGGCCAACTATTCGGCGGCCAAGGCGGGAATCGTCGGGCTGACAAAGACCGTGGCCAAGGAGCTGGCGGCCCGCGGGGTCACCTGCAACGCCATCGCTCCCGGCTTTATCGAAACCGACATGACCGGCGCCTTGTCCGATAAGGTTAAGGAAGCGGCCAACGGGATGATCCCTATGAAGAGGATGGGGGCTCCCGAGGATATTGCACAGACCGCCCTTTTTTTGGCGTCCGACGGCGCGCGCTACATCACCGGCGAGGTCATCAAGGTGGACGGCGGGCTTTATATTTAAAGAGAACCGGTCTGCACAGCAGGCGGTATGAATTAGGAAGGAAAGGAAGTTTCTATGAACAGAGTTGTGGTGACGGGCCTGGGCGTGATTTCCCCGGTGGGAAACGACGTGGCGGCCTTTTGGAAAAGCTTGACCGAGGGCGTTTGCGGCATCGGCGAGATTACAAAATTCGACACCGCCGATTTTAAGGTGAAGATCGCCGCCGAGGTCAAGGACTTCGACCCAACCCAGTATATGCCCAAAAGTGAAGTGCGCAAAACCGACCTGTATTGCCAGTATGCCATCGCGGCGGCGGCGCAGGCCATGGAGGACAGCAAAATCGCAGGCTCGGTGGAGCCGGAGCGTCTGGGCGTCTATATCGGCTCGGGCGTAGGCGGCATCAATACCCTGCTCAGCGAAAGCGATAAGCTGCGTTCGGGCGGCCCGCGCAAGGTGTCCCCCTTCTTCATCCCCATGATGATCGCCAACATCGCCGCGGGCAATGTGGCCATTAAATACAATGCCCAGGGCCCCTGCGTCCCCATTGTGACCGCCTGCGCCACCAGTACCAACACCATCGGCGAGGCCTACCGCGCCATCCAGCATGGATACGCCGACGCCATCATCGCCGGCGGCGCGGAGGCTACCATCAACCCCATCGCCGTGGCCGGCTTCACCAACTGCATGGCCCTGAGCACGCGGAACGATCCCAAGTGCGCCTCCATCCCCTTCGATAAGCGCCGGGACGGCTTTGTGATCGGCGAGGGCGCCGGTATCCTTATTTTGGAGGAATACGGGCACGCCGTAAAGAGAGGCGCGAAGATCTACGCGGAAATCAAAGGCTACGGCAACACCTGCGACGCCTATCATGTGACCGCTCCTCATCCGGAGGCCATCGGCGGCGCCAGAGCCATTAAGCAGGCTTACGAAGAGGCTGCCATGCCGGATGCGAAGATTTATTTCAACGCCCACGGCACCAGCACGCCCTTGAACGATAAGTCGGAGACCCTGGCCATCAAGAAGGCACTGGGCGAGGAAAAGGCGAGGGAGACGATGATCAGCTCCATTAAGTCTATGACCGGCCATATGCTGGGCGCGGCGGGCGCTACCGAAGCCATCGCCAGCGTGCTGGCCTTGCGCGACGGGATTCTCCCGCCCACCATCGGCTATGAGGAGCCGGATCCCGAGTGCGATCTCGACTACATTCCAAACGAAGCCCGCAGGGTTCAGGCGGACCTTGCCCTTTCCGTATCCCTGGGCTTCGGCGGACACAACGCCTGCATCGCGTTAGCGAAGGTGTAAAAGGAGGACGACAGCAGTGGACATCAAACAATTGCGGTCTCTGGCCAAGATCATGGAGGACACCGGTTTGTCGGTGCTGGAAGTGACCGAGGGAGACTTAAAGATCCATTTTGAACGGCCCACGGCGGATTCCGTTCCGATGATCCTTCCGGCTGTGGCGCCCGCTGCGGCCTCTGCGGTTCCTGCGGCCGCCCCTGCGGCTTCTGCCGAAGCGCCCGGTACCCAGCCGGTGGACTTTAACAACATCACCGAAGTGAAATCCCCCATGGTGGGTGTGTTTTACGATTCCCCCTCACCCGATTCCGAGCCTTATGTGAAGGTGGGAAGCCGGGTCAAAAAGGGCGACGTGCTGTGCATCATCGAGGCGATGAAGCTGATGAACGAAATCACCGCGCAGGTGGACGGAGAGATTGTCGACGTGTGCGCGCAGAACGGCCAGGTGGTGGAATACAACCAGCCGCTCTTTAAAATTTTTTAAGAGGGCGGAGGAGAACAGATGAACCGAGAAGAAATCAAGACCATCCTTCCCCACCGGGAGCCGATGCTTCTCATCGACGAAGCAAACGCCGTGGATGAAACCCATGCGGTAGGCAAGTATACCGTACGAGGGGACGAATGGTTTTTGCAGGGGCATTTCCCAGGGAATCCGGTGGTGCCGGGGGTCGTGCTCTGTGAGATGATGGGACAGGCCTGCTGCGTCATGCTGGCGGAAAAGGCGGAAGGCGCCACCCCGTATTTTACCGGCCTGGATAAAGTAAAGTTTAAAAACCCCGTCAAGCCGGGGGATACCTTGGAGATCCAGTGTTCCATCGAGCGGGTGCGTGAGCCCTTCTATTTTGCCAAGGGCAAGGGATATGTGAACGGCAAGCTGTCGGTCAGCGGAGAATTCTCTTTCGCGTTGATGAGATAGGAGAAAGGGGAGGAAACCGTTGTTTTCCAAGATTTTGATTGCAAACCGCGGGGAAATCGCCGTGCGCATCATCCGCGCCTGCAAGGAGATGGGCATTTCCACCGTGGCGGTCTATTCCGAGGCCGACCGGGAGGCGCTGCATGTGAGCCTGGCGGACGAAGCCTTATGCATCGGCGGCCCCCAGGTCAAGGACAGCTATTTAAATATGACGGCCATCCTGTCGGCGGCGGTGGCCACCGGCGCTCAGGCCATCCATCCGGGCTACGGACTGCTGTCGGAAAACGCGAAGTTCGCAAAGCTTTGCGAATCCTGCCACATTGTGTTCATCGGCCCTTCGGCCGAGATCATCAACAAGATGGGGGACAAGGATGAGGCCAGGCGTACCATGAAGGCGGCCGGGGTGCCGGTGGTGCCCGGGTGCGACGTGGTGGAGGATGTCAAGGAAGCCCACAAGAAGGCGGACGAGATCGGTTATCCCCTTTTGTGCAAGGCGAGAGCCGGCGGCGGCGGAAGGGGGATTCGCCTGGTCAACCATTCCGACGAGTTTGAAAACGCCTTTCAGACCGCCTCCAACGAAGCGCTGAGCGCCTTTGGGGACGGGGCGGTATATTTGGAGAAGTTTTTAAGCCCGGTCAAGCACATCGAGATGCAGATCATCTGCGACGACCACGGCAACGTGGTGTGCCTGGGGGAACGGGACTGCTCGGTGCAGCGCAAAAATCAGAAGCTCATTGAGGAAAGCCCTTCTCCGGTGGTGACCGAAGAAATCCGCGCGAAGATGGTGGAGGTGTCCACCAAGGCGGCGAAAGCGGTGGGCTACCGCGGAGTGGGAACCATTGAGTTCCTTTTCGACCGGGATCAGAATTACTATTTCATGGAGATGAACACCAGGCTTCAGGTAGAGCATCCGGTTACCGAGATGGTCACCGGCATCGACCTGGTGAAATGGCAGATCCGGGTGGCCGCCGGACTCCCCCTCTCCTTCACCCAGAAGGACATTAAGATCGAGGGCGCGGCCATCGAATGCCGCATCAACGCCGAGGATCCGAACAACAACTTCTGTCCCTCCTGCGGGCGGATTACGCTTTTGCACGTGCCGGGCGGCCCCTGGGTGCGGTTTGATACGGCCCTTTATCAGGATTATTTTATCCCGCCCTATTACGATTCCATGATGGGCAAGCTGATCGTCTATGCGAAAACCAGGGAGGAGGCCATCCGTAAGATGCAGGCCGCCCTGTGCGAGCTGGTCGTCGAAGGGGTCGAGCATAACAGCGAGCTGCAAATGGATATTTTAAACGACGAGGAATTCAAGTCCGGCCGCTACTATACCAATTTCATGTCGAAAAGAGGATAATCCATGCTGAAGAAAAGCTTATTCAAGCGTCCGAAGAACGAGCTGGAAACCTACGACAGCAAGCATACGAAAACCGCGAGCCCTACGGTGCCGGACGAAATGTGCAGCATCTGTCCGTCCTGCCGCGCCACCCTCTTTACCAGCGACTTGAGCGACAATTACCATGTTTGCCCCAAGTGCGGCCATCATTTCCGCGTCAACGCCCGTCAGCGCATCAATATGATTGCCGATGACGGGACCTTTTCGGAGATGGACGGGGATCTGCAGTCGGAGAACCTCATTGGGTTTCCCCATTACGACAGCAAGCTCAAAAACGCCCGTCTGGAAAGCGCGGAAAAGGAAGCGGTGGTCTGCGGCACCTGTCAGATCGACGGGTTTCCCTGCGCCCTCTTTGTCATGGAACCCTATTTTATGGTGGGCTCCATGGGGACGGTGGTAGGGGAGAAAATTACCCGCCTGTTTGAATACGCGGCGGCGCACCGGCTGCCGGTGGTGGGCTTTACCGTGTCCGGCGGCGCGCGGATGCAGGAGGGGATTCTCTCTTTGATGCAGATGGCGAAAACCAGCGGGGCGGTCAAGCGCCATTCCGATGCGGGTCTGCTGTATATTACGGTACTCACCGATCCCACCCTCGGCGGCGTCACCGCTAGCTTTGCCATGGAGGGCGATATCATCATCGCCGAGCCGGGCGCTCTGGTGGGCTTTGCCGGGCCTAGGGTCATTGAGCAGACCATCCGCCAAAAGCTGCCTGCGGGGTTCCAGCGGGCCGAGTTTTTGCAGGACAAGGGCTTTGTGGACGCAGTGGTCAGCCGGATCGAGCAGAAGAGGTACTTGGCGAAGCTTTTGAGCCTGCACGCAAAGGAGGCGGAGTAAAGAATGGAAGCAATCGAACGTGTCAAAGCCGCCCGGGCGAAGGGCCGCCCCACCGGCACCGACTTCATCCATAAAATCTTTACCGACTTTACCGAGCTGCACGGCGACCGCCGTTACGGTGACGACAAGGCGATGGTCTGCGGCATCGCTCGGCTCATCGATATGCCGGTAACCGTTATCGCGTTGGAGCGGGGCCATGATACCACCGATAAGATCAAACGGAACTTCGGCTGCGCCCACCCGGAAGGGTATCGCAAGGCGCTACGGCAGATGAAGCTGGCGGAGAAATTTCACCGGCCGGTGGTCTGCTTTATCGACACCTCCGGCGCCTACTGCGGCAAGTCTGCGGAGGAGCGGGGGCAGGGTGAGGCCATTGCGGAAAACCTGATGGAAATGATGACCCTGAAAACGCCGGTCATATCCGTGCTCATCGGGGAAGGCGGCAGCGGCGGGGCCTTGGGCCTGGCGGTGGCCGACGAAGTCTGGATGCTGGAGAATGCGGTCTATTCGGTGATTTCGCCGGAGGGCTGTGCGAGCATCCTGTGGAAAGACCCCAGTAAGGCCGCCGAGGCGGCGGAGTGTCTGAAGCTCACGGCAGCCGACCTTTTGGCGCTGCGGGTGATTGAGCGGGTCTTTGAGGAGCCTGGCGAGGATTTTACCGATCTGTATGAATCCATCCGTACCGAGCTGTACGGCACGCTGTGCAGGAATCAAGCGCTTGCCGTAGAGGAGCTTCTTGACCACCGGTACAACCGGTTTCGCAGAATCGGGTGGGAAGGCCGATGATTACCATTGTTACCGATTCCACCGCCTACCTGACCAAGGGCCAGGCGCGCAGGATGGGGGTCAGCCTGGTGCCGGTGAGCTTTACCATAGAAGGCAGGTCCTTCAGTGAAAGCTTCGCCGACCAGAAGGGCCGGTATGAATCGGAGGTAGGAAAGCATATTTTTCAATGCACCACCGCCCATCCTCCCATTTCCACCTTTGCCGCGGCCCTTGAAAAGGAACTGAATGAGGGCAATGAAGTGCTCTGCATCGCCATGTCCTCCCGTCTGAGCGGCACCTATTCGAGCGCTGTCCTGGCGGCTGAAGAGATCGGGGACAACCGGGTGACGGTGGTGGATTCCCTTTCCACAGCCGGCGGGCAGTATCTGCTGATTCAAAAGGCCCGGGAGCTGCTCGACAACGGTTTCGGGCGAGATGAAACGGCGGTGCAGCTGGAAAGGATCAAAAAGCAGGTGGGAACCGCCTTTTCGGTGGACAATATGGACGCGCTTCGCCGCAGCGGACGGCTGGGGCTGGTGCGCCAGTCGGTATCCACCATTCTTAACATTCGCCCCCTCCTCACCTTGGAGGATGGGGCCATTGTGGCCGGGAGTATGGCGCGGGGGCGAACCGAACAGATAAAAGCGCTGATTGCCAAGGTGCCGCCTCATGCCGCGCAGGTGGTGGTGGAATATTTCGGGCCGGGTATCGATCCCAAGAAAATCACATCCGGTCTCAAACAGGCCGGGATCGAGGCGCAGACCACCGTCTGCCGTATCGGCCCCGTGCTCGGGATTCATCTGGGACTGGGCGTCGTGGGTGTTGCGTGGCTGTGCGGCTAGGCTTTTGCCGTCCTTTGGTGCGTCCTGCCCAGATCGGGAAAAAACCTTCCGGTTTTCTTTGTGAGAATGATGAAAATGGCTTGACAGCCACCCGTCAAATCATGTATAATATGATCTGTTATAGGCTCACAAGGTCTAATACCCCTGTCGCAAGACGGAGGGGAGGGAATAGTAGAATGCCGGAAGTCCGTGTCAAAGAAAATGAATCGTTGGATAGCGCGCTCAGACGCTTTAAGAGACAGTGTCAGAGAGACAGCGTGATTGCCGAGGTGCGCAAGCGTGAGGCGTATGAAAAGCCTTCCGTTCGGCGCAAGAAAAAGTCCGAAGCCGCCCGCAAGCGTAAATTCCGCTAAACTGGGGTAGGCGAGGATCAATCGTAAGCAAAAGCGGGCAGGGATGCCCGCTTTTTTCGTGCTTGATTTGTCATGCGATATTGAGGATTGGTTCATCCATTCTCTCTTGCAATGGTTGGAAGAATCCCGTATCTTTGTTGCATAAGGAAGTGAGAGCGATGCCAAAACTGATACCGGAGCTGATGCGCCGCCGGGTGACGCAGATCACGCTGGAGGACTTGCGTGCCCTTTCGGTAAAGGGGCTGTTGCTGGACGTGGACAATACGCTTGCGTCTCACGGCCATCCGGATCCATTGGAAGGGGTGGAGGAGTGGCTGAAGGCCATGCGGGAAAGCGGCGTTGCCCTCCTTATGATCTCGAATAACCGGGAAAAGCGGGTGAGCGCCTTTGCCAAACGCCTGCGGCTTCCCTTTATTGCAAATGCCTGTAAGCCGCTGCCCTTTCGCATCCGGCGGGCGGCCAAGCGTATGGGCCTGCCGGTTTGCGCCCTGGCCATGGTGGGCGACCAGGTCTATACCGATGTGCTGGGGGGACATGCAGCGGGGATGAAGGCGATTTTGGTCGAGCGGGTGGACGAATCGGAAAGCCTTACCTTCCGTATCCGCCGCAGGCTGGAGGAAAAGGTGGTACAGCGGTACCGCGAACAGGAAAAAGCCGAGCAAAGGAGGAATGACCATGACGGCACGGTTCGGACCGGCGGGAAATTGTGACGATTTCTATGAGGCCGGCTATAAAGCGACCGTCCAGGCGCCCCAGTATGTGATGGAAAAGGGGCTCGACGCGTACGAGGTTCAGTTCGGCCACGGGGTGCGTATGTCCCAGCCGACGGCCGAAAAGCTGGGGGAAAATGCGAGAAAATACGGCGTGGCCCTCTCCATTCACGCCCCTTATTATATTTCCCTGGCCTCCGCGGAGGAGCAGAAGCGGGAGAATTCGGTGGGCTATATCCTGCAAACCGCCCGGGTTGCAAAATGGTGCGGGGCGACCCGTATTGTGGTGCATCCCGGCGGGCTCGGAAAGCTGCCCCGGCCGGACGCGACGGCGCTGGCGGCGGTCACCCTCAAAAAAGCGGTGGACGCCCTCGACGCCGAGGGCTTGGGCGACATTCATCTTTGCCCGGAAACCATGGGCAAGATCAACCAGCTGGGAGACCTGTCGGAGGTCATCACCCTCTGCCGGGTGGACGAGCGCCTGCTGCCCACCATTGATTTCGGACACCTCAACGCCCGCACCCACGGCGGCCTCGGGAGTGAAAAGGCGATCGAAAGGGTGTTTGATGAAATTGAAAACGGCTTGGGGCGGGAGCGTATGCAGCGAATCCACGCCCACTTTTCCAAGATTGAATACTCCAAGGGAGGCGAGGTGCGCCACCTGACCTTTGAGGATGAGCAGTTCGGGCCTTCCTTTGAACAGGTGCTCCATGTCACCCTGCGCAAGAACGCCGCGCCGGTGTTTATCTGCGAATCTGCCGGTACCCAGGCGCCGGACGCCTTGTTGATGAAGCAGTATTACGACCGCATTCGGTTGAAGTGAACAGAAAGGACGGCAGGAAACGATGAAAAAGATTTTGGTCATCCACGGCCCCAACCTGAATCTGTTGGGTGAACGGGAAACGAACATCTACGGACGGGAAACCATCGGCTCGATCAATCTGCAGATTGCCCAAAGGGCGGAAAGCCGGGGACTAAGCTGCGAAATCTTCCAGTCCAATTCGGAGGGCGCCCTGATCGATAAGCTCCATGAGGCGCGCAAGACCTGCGACGGCGTGGTAATCAACGCCGGCGCCTATACCCATTACAGCTATGCCATCCGCGACGCCATCTCTTCCATCAAGATTCCGGTGGTGGAGGTTCATTGCTCGAACATCCATGCACGGGAGGAGTTTCGCCATAAGTCGGTCATTTCGGCCGTTTGTGCCGGCAGCGTCATCGGCTTTGGGAAAAACAGCTATCTATTGGCCATCGACGCCATCAAGGACCTGATTTAACGAGATACGGGAGGCGCTTTTTGCCATGCAAGGGAGGAGAAAAGCCCTGCTCGACGCCATCGATTGGCGGGCGGACGGGGTATTGATTCTGTCGCCGGTCAACCGGCGGTATTTTACCGGCTTCCACGCCAGCGACGGGGCGTTGCTGCTTACACGGCGGGGCTCGGCCTTTCTCACCGACTTTCGCTACATCGAGGCGGCGAAGGCCCAGATCGAGGATTTGGAGTGTATTTGCTACGACCGTTTTCCCCAATGCCTGCTCGCCCAGCTTCAGCGGTTTGACGTAAAGCGGCTGCTCATTGAGGAGGAATTCGTCACCGTCCGCCGCAAGAAAAGCCTGGAGGACCTGCTCGGCACAAGGGCAAAGCTGGCTGGCTCAGCGGACCAGCCTATTTTTGATCTACGTTCGGTGAAAGCGCCGGAGGAAATCGCTTCCATGCAGCAGGCGCAGGATATTACCGACCAGGCCTTCACCCATATGCTTTCCTTTATCCGGGAAGGCGTTACCGAGCAGGAGATCGCATTGGAGCTGGAGTTTTTCATGCGCCGCTTGGGTTCGGAAGGGGTGGCCTTTGAAACCATCGCCGCCTCCGGCCCCAACACCTCCCTGCCTCACGCCGTCCCCACCGGCCGGAAGGTGCAGCGGGGGGACTTTGTCACGATGGATTTCGGCGCGGTGGTAAACGGTTACTGTGCGGATATGACCCGCACCGTGGCGGTGGGTGAGGTGAGCGGCGAGCAGAAAGAGGTTTACGACGTGGTGCTCAAAGCCCAGCAGGCCGCTCTTTCTATGCTTGGCCCCGGCGTGGTCTGCAGCGATGGGGACGCGGCCGCCCGGGATGTGATCGCCGCCGCCGGTTACGGGGCCTGTTTTGGCCACGCCACCGGCCACAGCGTCGGATTGGAAATCCATGAGGATCCGCGGCTTTCGCCCAAATGCGGGGCCAAACTTGTCCCCGGCGTCACGATGACGGTGGAGCCTGGCATCTATCTGGAGGGGCGGTTCGGGGTTCGCATCGAGGATTTGACGGTCGTCACACCGCAAGGCCTGAAAAACTTGACGAAGTCGGAAAAATCTCTTATAATATTGTGACGGCAAGTTCTTCTTGTAAAGGACGTTCCTATCCAGTAGAATGAGAATAATCTTACGTTTTGGGGGTAAAACCAATGGTATCAGCAGGAGATTTTCGCAACGGCGTGACCTTTGAGATGGACGGAAACGTTTATCAGATTATTGAGTTTCAGCATGTCAAGCCCGGTAAAGGCGCGGCGTTTGTCCGCACGAAGATCCGCAACGTCATTGCGGGCTCTGTGGTAGAAAAAACGTTCAACCCCACCGATAAGTTCCCCACCGCTTACATTGAGCGCAAGCCCATGCAGTATCTGTACAGCGACGGCGATCTGTATTATTTCATGGATATGGAGACTTACGAGCAGCTGCCGATCAACGGCTCCGTTCTCGACGACAACTTCAAGTTTGTGCAGGAGAATATGGAGTGCACCGTCCTTTCCTATAAGGGCAACGTTTTCGGCGTGCAGCCCCCCAATTTTGTGGAACTGACGGTTACAAAGACCGATCCGGGCTTCCGCGGCGATACCGCCACCAACGTGACCAAACCCGCGACGCTGGAAACGGGCGCGGAAATCCGCGTGCCCCTCTTCATCGACGAAGGGGAAAAGATTCGCATTGATACCCGCACGGGCGAGTATATGGAACGCGCTTAATCGGCAAGGGCCGGACGTGTTCATCAAAACCCATTAGAATAAAGGAGGAGCAGCCATGACTGTGACGGAAAAGGTAGCATATCTCAGAGGGATTCTCGACGCTTCGGAGTTGAATGAGGGTGCGAAGGAAACCCGTATTTTCAAGGCAATTGCGGATGTGCTGGATGATCTGGCCATGACGGTGGCGGATCTGGAGGATGGCTTCTCCGAGCTTTCCGAGCAGATTGACGCAGTGGATGAGGACTTGGACGCCCTCGAGCAGGATTACTACGACGACGAAGATTATGAGGATGAGGACGACGAGGATTTCGTCGAGGTCACCTGCCCCAGCTGCGGAGACACCATCTGCCTGGATGAGGAAACCCTGCTGGCGGGCGAAGTGGATTGCCCCAACTGCGGCGAGACGCTGGAATTTGATCTGCATTACAGCGACGAATGCGGCTGTGAGGACGATGCCTGCTCTTGCGACGCATGCGATCATGACGCAGAGGAAGAGGACAAATAATCCGGTTTCGGAAAAGGAAAGGCCGTGGGAATCGATTTGGTTCCCACGGCCTTTTTGTATGAAGAGGGAATGGGCTGGAGCGGGGATAGAGCGGAATCGCAGAAAGGGCCTGGGGGAAGAATCCGCCCAGACCCCGGCTTCCCTTTAATCGAGCACCATCTGCTGAATGACGCTTTGACGCAGCGGTTCGGCGGCGTCGAAATCCATAGCGGAGATGTAGAAATCCTCTAGTTCGTCGTGAACCGCCTTTGCTTCCAGCATCCGGGCGGAGGCCTCGGCAATGAGGTCGCGGGTGGCCCGGCGGTTGAAGGAGAGACGCTGCCGGCGTTGACGGAGCAGCTCGTTGGAGGTAAAGCGCTGCATGTGGATGCGGCGGAAGGGGGAAAGCTTTACCGAATACCAGCTGTTGGAGGTGACAAACCCAATGCCGAGGTCCGGGATAAGAAGGTGGTCGAGCTTGTCGAGGGGTGACATGGGGCAGTAGCAGGAGATGACGTCATGGCCGCAGGTGAGAGCGTGGGTGCGCAGATGGGCCAGGAGCAGCCGGGAGGAAGCCCCATATTCGTCCTCAATGATAAAGACACGGGAACACAGCTTCTCTACCGTCTCTTCAAAGAAGAGTACCCCGTGGGGCGTAATTGCCGACAGCAGCCGGACTTCTTCCTGTCCCAGCGTTTCCTTGGTCTGGCCGAATTCCCGGCGGGAAAGGCGGGAGGCATACCGGGCCACCTTTGCCGTATCGGTGCAGTCAAGGGCAAAGCGGTAGCTGTCGGACAGCAGGCTTCCCGCCGCCGCAAGATACCGGGTAGCCCGGGCGTGCAGGGCGGAACAGGCGGCGGATGTTTTCATAATCTCCTCGCGGTTTTCCTGTAGGATGTCTTTATCCCAGTAAGCGCCGATGTTGACAATGGTTTCGCAGGCGCCCGGGAAGGAGGGCTCGATCACATGAGGCGAGGTGGCGTCCAGGATGCAGCATTTGCGTTTTGGAATTACCACGCCGTCAAGTGAATTGGGGTCGGATGAGCAGTATATCAGCTCCACATCGTATCCGGCTGCCTCCGCCGCTTGGGCGATGCTCTTCATAAAGGTGGATTTTCCCGTACCGGGTCCCCCTTTGAGTAAGTATGCCTGCCACCCGTCGTGGGGATCGTAAACACGATCGAATTTGGAAACAAAGCCTATCGGCGAATTGGAGCCTAGAAAAAAACGGGTGCGAAGCATATCGTCTGCCATAAAATCTCCTCCATTTCCATTTGATGAGCCCAAGGAAATTGGAACCATGAATCATAGGACCGGCAATTTCCAAAGCATTGATACAGTTTCATACTATGTGCGCAAAGGAAGGAGGTGACAGTTTTCGCAGCCAAACGGGCCGAAAAGAAGCCGCTTTTGAGAGTAGGAACGTTTCTATCCATCGCCGGACAAGTTTTGTGCATTGTACCAAAAACAAAAGTATGGTATAATTTTAATGAATCATCTCCGCCGGCCGTTCTTCGGTTTGGCGGCGCAATTTGGCTTTTTGGGCTGACGACCTTTTTTACAACGAAGGTGCCGCCGGCTTGGGATTTGTTTACCGGAGGGACCTTTATGCAAATCGATCGTTATGTTTCCCATTCTCCTGCCGATACCGAACGGTTTGCCCGGCAATTGGCGCAAACGCTGTCGGCCGGGGACGTGGTTGCACTGTGCGGCGGGCTCGGAATGGGAAAGACCGCCTTTGTCCGTGGCCTCGCCCAAGGCCTAGAGGTAACAGGAGAGGTTTCCAGCCCCACCTTCGCTTTGGTACACGAGCATCCGGGCCGGCTGGATCTGTATCATTTCGACATGTACCGGGTGGAAGGCTGGGACGACCTGGAAACCACCGGCTACTTTGATTACCTGACCAAAAAAGGCGTGCTGGCCATCGAGTGGAGTGAAAACATCGAGGGCGCCCTTCCGGTCGGCTTCATCCGTGTTACCATCGAATTGGGCGAAACCGAATCGCAACGTATTATCACGGTGGAAAGAGGAGAATCTTCATGCGTGTCTTAGCGATCGATTCCTCAGCGGTTTCCGCTTCCTGCGCCTTGCTGGAGGATGGAAAGCTGATCGGGGAACAATATATCAATGTGGGTTTGACCCATAGCCAGACCTTAATGCCGTTGGTGGAAAACCTGTTGTTGCAGGCGGGATACCGGCCCAGAGAGGTGGACGGCTTTGCCGTATCCAACGGTCCGGGCTCCTTTACCGGCATCCGGATCGGCGTTGCCGCAGTCAAAGGAATGGCTGCCGCGCTGGAAAAGCCCTGTGTGGGGGTATCCACCTTGGAGGCCATGGCCTATCTGTTTGAGGGAATGGACGGGATGGTTTGTGCGGCGATGGACGCCCGATGCCAGCAGGTCTACAACGCCATGTTTGAGATGAAGGATGGACAGGTGGTCCGCCTGAGTGAGGACCGGGCTCTGTCCTTGGAAGAGCTGGTCGGAGAATTAAAGGGGATGGGCAAGCCGGTTTTTTTGACCGGCGACGGCTCATTCGTGTGTGAAAAGACGTTTCTGGAAAATCAAATTTCCTTTCACCTGGCCCCGCCTCACCTTCGTTATCAGCGGGCCTATGGCGTTGCGCGGGCGGCTGAACAGGTGTTTTCCCAGGGGAAAGGGCTGGATGCGGCCGCGCTGCTTCCCTTTTACCTGCGCCTGCCTCAGGCACAGCGGGAGCTGAGACGCAGACAGGCGGCCAACGGATGATTTTTGCACAAGACGCCGCACGTCCGGATGCAAAAAAGCGGCTGCGGCGGGCTGAATAAAAGAAGAATGTGGAGGACAAAAGAATGATTGCATTGGGATCGGACCATGCGGGCTTTCCGCTGAAGGAAGAAATCCGCGCGTATTTGGATAGCAAGGGGATCGCGTATCGGGACTACGGCACCTACAGCTGTGATTCGGTCAATTACGCCCTTTTCGGCGCAAAGGTGGGCAAAGCGGTAGCGGCCGGCGAATGCGAAAAAGGGATCCTCTGCTGCGGCACCGGCATCGGCATTTCCATTGCCGCCAACAAGGTTCCCGGCGTTCGCGCCGCCTGCTGTTCGGATTATTTCAGCGCCAAGTATACCCGCCTGCACAACGACGCGAATATCCTCTGCATGGGCGCGCGGGTGGTGGGCGCCGGCCTGGCGCTGGAGCTGGTGGACGTATTTTTGAACACCGGCTTTGAAGGGGGCCGCCATGCCGACCGCATCGCCGTATTTGAGCAGATTGAAAAGGGCGAAATATAAGAGAAATACCAGGCAAAAGGCCCGGCGGAAGGAACTTTTCCGCCGGGCCTTCATGGTAAATAGCAGAACCGGCGGACCGTCTGATCCGCCGGCTCTGCATATTTGCAGCATGGATTTGTCCTTATCACTTCAAGGAACCGTCGCCGCCCATCAGCCTTGTCATTTCCTCCACCCGCTCTAAGGGGAAGGGAGGGGCGCACAAAGGCTGCATGGCGATGGACATCAGCTTCATGGGATTGTCGTCGGCCGCCACCCGGTTGGAGGACAGCTTACCGCAGCGCTTGCACCGATGGATCACGGCCCATTCGCCGCGCTTGCGGACCCAGACGCCGATGGGTTCCATAATACCGCCGCAATCCGCCGCCCGGTCGCCCGGTTCCTCGTCCACGTGGAGGCTGGAAAGGCAGTTGGGACAATGGTTGCGATGGCTGCTTCCCGCACCGGCGGCTACGACCAGGCGGCCGCAGACTTTACAGGTAAAGCTGTCGTTGCAGGGATGGGTCTTATAATATCCCTTTTCAAAGGTTTTTCGTTTGTTTTCCCGGTTCATGGGGTTATTCCTCCTAAAAAGCAATGATCAACTTTTTGGGAGGCTTGGGCAATGTGAACGTTACGCAAACCTCCCGGTCAGCGCACACTCACCGAATCAAATATACCCTTCAACTTGCATGTCTCCTTTTTTGTGTGAATGGTTTGAATTTACCATGGATCGCCGCAGCGGCGTCCTATTCCAGCAGGCACGGCATAAAAAGTCCAGCCTGTGTCTCGCTTCTCCCAACGGCAGGTTGTCAGCGGCTTTGTGGACCAAACTATATGGTTACATTTGCCTGCGGCTGGGGATTGGTGCTGGCAATGGCGTATTCCATTTCATTGACCCGCGCCTGAAGCATCTTTTTGATGGCAATTCCGAAAAAGCCCTTCAGCCCCATTTCTCCCGCATAAACGCCGGGCAGAATCGCGAATTTCAGCCAAGCCTGTACGCCCACCGAATCGCCCAGATACTCGTACTTGAAAAACTGGGGAGCCGCCATCAGGCCCACGCCTTTTTTCCAGACGTTTTCGCCGTTATACTGCACATAGGTGAAGCCCTCCCGCTGCAGGATCGGTATCAGGATGGAGTCGATTTCTTCCTTAGAACAGGTGGTGGCAATGCGGTTGATATAACGAGACATCTTGCTTTCCCCTCTCTTTCCGCCAAAGCGCGGCTTCTTGCATTAGTATAGCACAATCTGGCTTTTTTGTAAATCTGCCGGTTGTTGCCTGCGCACAACTATGACAAATCCAGCTATGAATTTTGAGGGTTCTCCCATAAATCCTGCCCAAAGGGGTACAATGACTGATTTCCTTATTTACAACTGTTTTGGTATGTATTATAATAGGGATATTCATATGGATATGCTATGAAATTCCAAATTATAAGAAAGTGGGGAATACGATGTCTAATATTGAAAAAGCCTATGAGCTGGCCCGTGAAGCATATGCGGCGATGGGCGTGGACACCGACAAGGCCATGGAATTGGCCGACCAAACTCCGATCTCTCTGCATTGCTGGCAGGGCGACGATGTTCTCGGCTTCGAGGGAAGCGATTCTCTGACCGGCGGCATCCAGACCACCGGTAACTACCCCGGCCGTGCCCGCACCCTTGAGGAGCTGCGTGCCGACCTGTCCAAGGCCCTCGACCTGATCCCGGGCGTTTCCAAGGTCAACATCCATGCCAACTACCTGGATAACGGCGGCAAGAAGGTGGACCGCAACGAGATTGAGCCGTGCCATTTTGCCTCTTGGGCGGATTGGGCGGTGGACCGCGGCATCGGCCTGGACTTCAACTCCACCTATTTCTCCCATCCGCTGGCGGAAAACGGCACCCTGACCAATCCCGACGAGGCCATCCGTGCGTTCTGGATTGAGCATGGCCTTCGTGTCCGCAAGATCAGCGAATACTTCGGCGAGCGCACCGGCAAGGTCTGCGTGACCAACCACTGGATTCCGGACGGCGAGAAGGAAGTGCCGATCGACACCCTGGGCCCGAGAATGCGCCTGCTCGACAGCTGCGACAAGATCTTTGCCCAGAAGAGCCCGGCCAACCTCAACAAGGACGCGGTGGAGTCCAAGCTCTTCGGTATCGGCTCGGAAGCGTATGTGCCCGGCTCTCATGAGTTCTACCTGGCTTACGCCGTGCGCAATCCGGAGATCCTCCTGACCCTCGATGCCGGCCACTTCCATCCCACCGAGGTCATCTCCGCGAAGATTTCTTCCCTGCTGTGCTTTGTCGACGAGGTGCTCCTGCATGTCTCCCGCCCAGTGCGCTGGGACTCCGACCATGTGGTTCTCTTCGACGACGAGACCCGTCAGATCATGCGCGAGGTGGTGCGCAACGATGCGCTCAACCGCGTCTACATTGCCACCGACTACTTCGACGCTTCCATCAACCGCATCATGGCTTGGGTCATCGGTGCCCGCAACGCCCGCAAGGCGCTGCTCGGCGCGCTGCTTGAGCCGGTTGCGACCCTTAAGAAGTATGAGCAGGAAGGCGACCGTTCCCGCCGTCTGGCCCTCTCGCAGGAGGCGCTCACCATGCCGATCGGCGCAGTGTGGGATTATTACTGCATGAAGAAGGGCATGCCGGTGGGTATGGCCTGGACCGACGATGTCCGCGCCTATGAAAAGGACGTTCTTTCCAAGAGATAAGCAATCGAACATCGGCTCTTTTTCCGGCGGGGCGCGGCGACAGGCCGTACCCCGCCGCACGACTACATAAGGGAGGAAGAACAAAACATGGCGAACAAACGCGTGCTTGCCTTTGACTTCGGCGCGTCCAGCGGCCGCGCCATCTTGGGCACCTTTGACGGAAAAACCATCTCCTTGCAGGAAATCCATCGTTTTTCCAACGACCCGGTCAACCTTAACGGCACCTTGTATTGGGATATCCTGCGCCTGTATCATGAGATCAAGCAGGGCTTAATCAAGGCGAAACTGGCCGGCGGGTTCGACTGCGTCGGTATCGATACCTGGGGGGTGGACTTCGGCCTGTTTGATGAGGAAGGCCGCCTGCTGGAAAACCCGGTGCATTACCGTGACGCCCGCACCGAAGGGATCATGGAAGAGCTGTTCAAGGTAATCCCCAAGGAAGAAATCTATGAGAATACCGGCATTCAGTTTATCGCGCTCAACACCATCAATCAGCTGTTCTCCCTGGCAAAGAACCGGCCGGAGCTTTTAAAGCGCACCCACAAGCTGCTGCTGGTTCCGGATATGATGGTTTACTTCCTGACCGGGGCGGAGCATTCGGAGTACACCATGGCTTCCACCACCCAGCTGATGAACCCCAACACCGGCGACTGGGCTTACTCCCTCTTTGACCGTCTGGGCATTCCGAAGGATATTTTCTGCGACATTGTGGATGCGGGTACCTGCGCGGGCAACCTGAAGGAGGATCTGTGCAAGGAGCTGGGGATTCCCAGCGTACCGGTCTACTATGTGGCCGGACACGACACCGGTTCGGCGGTGGTCTCGGTGCCTGCACAGGTGGACGATTTTGTGTACATCTCCAGCGGCACTTGGTCGCTGATGGGCACCGAATGCGAAAAGCCGGTCATCAATGAAAAGAGCCTGCAAAACAACTTTACCAACGAAGGCGGCTATGGCCGCAATGTCCGCCTGCTCAAGAATATCATGGGCCTGTGGCTGATCCAGGAATCCCGCCGGCAGTGGCAGCGGGAGGGTTTTGAGGTCAGCTTTGCGGATCTGGAGCGGGAGGCCCTGGCCTGCAAGCCGTTCCAGTGCTTTGTGGACCCGGATTACGAGGCCTTCAATACCCCCGGCGATATGCCCAACAAGATCCGGGAGTATTGCCGTATGACCGGGCAGTACGTGCCCGAAAGCCGCGGCGAAGTCATGCGCTGCATCTATGAGAGCCTTGCCCTCAAGTACCGCATGACCTTCAAGGCTCTTGAGGATATGACCGGCCATCCCTATCCCTGCCTGCACATTGTGGGCGGCGGCACCAAGGACGGCCTGCTGTCCCAGTTTGCCTCCAATGCCTGTGGCGTTGAGGTTATTACCGGCCCCATTGAGGCCACTGCCATCGGCAACATTTCGGTGCAGCTGATGGCGATGGGTGAGATTGCCGATCTCAAGGAGGCCCGTAAGATCATCGCCTCCTCCTTCGAGCAGAAAAAGTATGAGCCTAAGGACGTGGACGCCTGGAACGAGGCGGCCGCCCGCTTTGCCCAGGTTATCAAGGGGTAATATATTCGTATTTGGCCGTATTATGACACAAACTTGATATAAAAAGGCGTGGTGTTCAGCTAAATCACTGAATTCCACGCCTTTTTTATGTATTTTCAATATAAATTGAATTGTAATCTTATAAAACTAAACGGCAATAGAGTATGAGATTTTTTGGAATAATCATTGAAAACAAATACGAATTCAGATATAATAAATGAGTGGGTATGTTTTGTAATTCGTTGTCTGTTGATTCTATTGTCGTTTTAAAATGAGTGCTTTTTTATGAGAAAAGCACGGATGGAATCAAAGGTTTAATTTAAAAGAGTTTACCGGATATTTAAAATATGCACTGTAAAAAATTCAACGAGAATGGGTGGCATTTGTTGTGGAAAAGCAAAAGCTGATAACTATCATTGTGCCATGTTATAACGAGCAAGAATCGTTACCTATTTTTTATAAGGAAATTACGAAAGTATTAAAGAATGCGGATTATGATTATGAATTGGTTTTTGTTAACGATGGATCGAAAGATAAGACATTAGGGATATTAAAAGAAATCAGCCAAACGGATAAGCATGTCTACTACCTCTCTTTTTCTCGGAATTTTGGTAAAGAAGCGGCAATGTATGCCGGTTTTTGTAATGCACACGGTGATTTTGTGGCGGTCATGGACGCGGATATGCAGGATCCGCCTGCTTTGTTGCCACAGATGCTGGAGATTCTTCAGACAGGAGAGTATGACAGTGTAGCAACCCGCCGTGTAAATCGAGAAGGAGAGCCACCGGTACGCAGCTGGTTTTCGCGGAAGTTTTATCATATTATTAATAAAATATCCGATGCGGACATTGTGGATGGCGCCCGTGATTTTCGATTGATGAAACGAGAAATGGTTGATGCGATTGTTTCTATGAGCGAGTATAACCGTTTTTCAAAAGGAATTTTTGGATGGATCGGTTTTCGTACCTATTGGTTGCCGTATGAAAATATAGAGCGTGTCGCGGGAGAAACCAAATGGAGCTTTTGGAAGCTGTTTAAGTATGCCATGGATGGCATCATCAATTTTTCTCAAGTGCCTTTAAGTGTGGCTTCTTGGTTTGGAATCATCATGACATTTTGTTCCTTTATCCTTTTGCTTTTTATTATTGTTCGCAAGCTTGTATTTGGTGATCCGGTTGCGGGATGGGCATCTACGGTCTGTGTTGTCATATTTATTGGAGGAATTCAGCTGTTTTGTTTAGGAATTATGGGACAGTATATAGCCAAAACGTATATGGAAACAAAAAAACGCCCTCATTATATTTTATTGGAAAGCAATATGGAGGATGCTAAGTATATAAGATAAGAAGATATTTCCCAAAAAGAGCAGGACACCAAATGTGTCCTGCTCTTTTTGTAGCATGTTGGGATGGCTTACATCATCTTACCTTAATTTCGCACCAGCCGTTTGAGGAAGAAGGTTGCAAAGAAGAAAACGGCGCTGACTAGAACAATGGTTGGTCCGGCAGCGGAACCGTAATAATAGGACACGACCAATCCGGCTACTCCGGCCGCCATAGAGAAGAGAACCGACAGCAGATGGTATTGGCGCATATTGCGGGCCACGTTGCGGCTGGCGGCAGCCGGCAGGATCAACAGGGAATTGATGATGAGGATTCCTACCCACCGGATGGAAATGGTCACAATCACCGCGATCACCAGAATGAAAATAAGCTCCATCGCCTTTACCGGAACCCCCCGGCTGGCCGCCAAGGTGCTGTTGACGCTGATTTGCAGCAGCTTATTGAAGCAGGTCACCCAGAAGATTAGGGTCAGCACCAGCACCACCGCCAGAATCCCGATCTCCGCCGGCCGGATGGTCAGGATATCGCCGATCAGATAGGAGGAATACTTGGAAAAGCCGCCGCCTGAGGAGAGCAGTACCAAGCCCAGCGCCACCGCTGTAGAGGAAAAGACGCTGATGACCGTATCGCTGGAGGAAACCCGGGAACGGCGGATGCTGTTGAGCAAAATGGCAAAGACGATCGCAAACAAGGTCATCGCCACCACCGGCTCCGAAATGCCCAGCAGCACCCCGATGGCAATGCCGGTCAAGGCGGAATGCCCCAGGGCGTCGGAGAAGAAGGCAAGCTTATGGTCCACCACCATGGTGCCGATCATGCCGAAGATGGGGGTCAGAAGCAGTACCGCCAGCAGGGCGTTCTTCATAAAGTCGTAATGCATGAAGGAGAAGGGGAGGATCGATTCCATAAATCCGTATATCGCTTCCATTACCGCCCCTCCGCTTTCGTAAAGACATTGAATTCTTTCTGGAACGCTTCGCTGGCCATAACCTGCTGCGGGGTGCCGCTGCTGAGCACCGTCTGATCGATGAGCAGCATTTTGTCCGCATGCTGGGCCACATAATGCAGGTCGTGGGAGACCATCAGGATCGCCATATCCCGCTCCCGCTTGAGCTTGTCGAGTTTTTCGTAAAAGACGCTCATGCCGTTGCTGTCGATGCCGGAAACCGGCTCGTCGAGGATCAGCAGCTCCGGCGCCGGATGGGTGGCCACCGCCAGCAGCACCCGCTGCAGCTCGCCCCCGGACAGGTCGCACAGCCGCCGGTCGAGCTTGTCGTCCATCTCGAATTCCGCGAGATACTCTCCGATCTTTTTATGTAAAAACCGCCCCTTGCTCAAAAAGACCGGCCGCCTCGATACCATAGCCGCAAAGAAGTCATAAACGCTTACCGGGGAATTGGGGTCCAAATCCAGCTTTTGCGGGACATAGCCGATGCGGATGCGCCGCTCCTCCCCCGATGGATCGTGGAACCGAATGCTGCCGGTATGGCGCATTTCGCCCAGCAGGGCCTTGAGCAGGGTGGTTTTGCCCGCCCCGTTGGGGCCGATGATGACCGTCAGCTCCCCGCAATGCAGATGAAAGCTCACATCGTGCAGGATTTGCGTTTTCCCGGAGGAAACGCCGATATTTTGTATGGTCGTGCAGCACGACCCTTTTTTATGCTTCATTCGCTCAATGCCTCCACCAACTGTTTGAGATTTTCTTCCATTGCCTTGAGATAGGCGTCCTTGTCGTATTCCCCGGAAACACAGGGATCCAGGGTGTAGACCTTTGCCCCCGTCTCCGCTGAGATGGTCTCGGCCAGCCGCGCCTCATACTGCGGTTCGGCGAACAACGCCCGGCAGCCGCTTTCCTCGATTTTGTCGACGGTCTCGATCAGCTCCTGAACCGTCGGGTCGGTCCCCGGCTCCCGTTCAATGACCGCCTCCACCTGTAGATCGAATTCCTCCGCAAAATAGCCGAACGCCTCGTGGAAGGTGACAATACCCCGGTTGGGCAGGGAGTCGAGCGCCCCGTGCATCTTGGTCTTGAGCTCAGTGAGCTTGGCAAGATACTTCTGCGCGTTGATCTGATAGACCGCCCGGTGGTCCGGATCGGCGTTTGAGAGCCCATCGGCGATATTCTGCACATATTGCATATAGTTGCTGATGCTCACCCAAACATGGGGATTTCCTTCTTCTTCGTGGCTGTGCGCCTCCGCCGCATGGTCGTGGCCCTCATGGCCGTGGTCGTGTTCCTCCTCAATCAGCGCAATGCCGTCGGAGGCGGTAATCAGGCCGACCGACGGATAGCTTTCCAACACCTTTGTCAAAAAGCTCTCCATCCCAGCCCCGTTGACCACCAGCACGTCCGCCCCCTCCATGGCAATCATATCCTCCGGGGTCAGCTGATAATCGTGCAGGCAGCCGGTGGTGGGCTGGGTTAGGTTTTGCAGGTCCACCCCCGGCACTCCATCCACCAGGTTGAGGGCGGCGATGTAGACCGGATAAAAGGAGGTCACCACCTTCAGCCGCGCATCCTTCCCGCTTTCATGAGGGTCGGTGCAGCCGGACAACAAAAGGCAAGCCGCCAGCAGCAGAGCCAGCAGTGCCGAACACTTCTTTTTCATAGACACCTTTCCTATTTAGACCGATTTTTTCCCAATCTCATCTATTATAGTATCAGTATAGCATACAGGGCAAGGGAATTCCCGCCCAATCCGCTCGATTTTCAAAAATTCCTTCGGTCACACACTGTTAAAAATCATTTCATCTTGTATTTATAGGAAAAGCACAAGTTTGACACATCCAAGGGGTATGATGAAATCACAGCAAACGGGACGCACCCGGAAAGCGAAAAGAAAAATAACAAATGACAGGAGAGTGCCTATCATGTTTGATAACGAGAGAAAGAATGAATATGGTTACCAGGAGAACCCGTCCCTGGATTCCACCCAGGAGATTCCACCGGTGAAGGGGTATGAGGCGGACGGCAATTGCGCCGATCCCTCTGCGCAGACCCCGCCGCCGTCCGCCTATGGGGCTAACGGCTGCCAGCCTGCCGATCCCACCCCGCCGCCTGTAAACGGCTATGAGGCGCCAAACGCCCAAAACGAGGCGCCGGCAATGGAGGAAAACAATTGCACCTACCATTATGTCCGTCCGTCGCTGGAGGAAACCAAATACACCGGATACCAGGCCCCTACCTATTGCGAGCCTCAGCAGGCGCAGCATCAGAGCGCTTCCTCCCATTCATACGGCGACTATCATGCAGCCGATCCCGTGGACCCCTTGCCCGATCCTCCGGTGACTCCGCCGCAGGAGCCGAAAGCAAAGAATAAGAAAAACAAGCGCACCTACAGCCTTGCCTCTATGATCGCCGTGTCCCTCTGTTCGGCCCTTATCTGCGGCGTCATTTCCTCGTCTGCCGTGGTGGTCTTGGGCGGCAGCCTGCAAAACAACGCAACCCCTTCCACCTCGCAAGGGGATACCAGCACCCTGAACACCAACAACAATAAGACCGTTTACGTCAACGAAACGGCGGAGGCCAACATCGGCACCGCCTATGAAAAGGCGGCTCCCTCCGTGGTGGGTATCCGGGTCTCCACTCCTTCCATGGGCAACTATTACTTCGGGCAGGAGAGTTCCTCTTCCACCAGTGAGGGCTCCGGTGTGGTCTATACCACCGACGGCTATATCATCACCAATTATCACGTCATTTCCAGCGCAGTGGAAGGGACCAGCTCCTCCGATCCGTTTGGACAGCAGCTGCCTGCACAGAATACCACCATCGAGGTTTTCCTTCCCGACAATCCCGATGAAGGCATCACCGCCACCATCGTCGGCTATGACGCCAGCGCCGACTTGGCGGTTTTGAAAATCAACAAGACCGGTCTGACCGCCATTGAGATTGGGAATTCCGACGAAATCCAGGTGGGACAGAAGGCCATCGCCATCGGCAATCCCGGCGGGTTGGACTTCATGGGTTCGGTCAGCTCCGGTATCATCAGCGGACTTAACCGCAAGATTCAGACCGAACAGGGCGTCGAAATGAACCTCATCCAGACCGACGCAGCCATCAACCCCGGCAATTCCGGAGGCGCGCTCGTCAACATCAACGGACAGCTGATCGGCATCAACAATTCGAAAATGGCCGGCGAGGATTTTGAAGGAATGGGCTTTGCCATCCCGGTCAACGAAGTGGTGGAAATCTGCGACCGTCTAATTAAAAATGAGAATGCCCCTACCCCCTATATCGGGATTACCGCTAATTCCAGCTATGATGCCGAAACTCTTCAGCGGATGGGATATCCGGCTGGCGTGGTCGTTTACTCGGTATCCGTTGATTCCCCCGCCGCCGAAGCTGGGATCCAGAGGAACGATATCATCACCAAGTTCAACGGCGTGGAGGTTTCCAGCTACCAAATGCTCAACAGCGAAAAGGCCAAGTGCTCGCCTGGTGACACCGTTACCATTACCGTCTACCGCAGCGGCCAGACGCTCGACCTGCAGGTGACGCTGGGTTCGGCCTCCTGATTCGATCATCCGCCGGCTGAAAGACAACTGCCCGAGGCAGGCGGGACAACGGCCCTCCGCCGCCGTTTGATACGGCCATGTGAAACGGACGGCCGCCCGCACCGCCGTGAGCAGATTAGATATTGGGTGTTCGGGATGCCCTTTCCATCTTTGGACACCCAGTAAATTACAAATCCCCCGGAACGAGAGAAGGCCGCTTGTCGCGGCGCCTTCTTCAGCCGGGGGATTTTGGCGTTCTATGCCCTTAATCGCTTATAGCAGCGAGACCGATTCCTTATTCGATTGAGCCGAATGAAGGGAATACCGAATATCGGAGGCGATGGAATCGGCGTTGCGGCTGATGGTTTCCAGGATGGAAAAGAATTGCTCCGCCTGCATATCGGATATGCTTTCCATCATGCGCACATACCAATCGTAAACCACCGCGTCAATTTGGTTACGTTTGTCATAGGCTTTTTCAGTCAGGTAAACGCTTTTGACCCGCTTATCCACCTTATCCTTTACTCGAAAGATGTAATCCTTCTCTTCCAGCGACTTGATCCCCCGGGAGACGGTGGCCTTGTCCAGATAGGTCAGCCGGGATAACTCGTCTTGACTGGTGCCGTTGGCATGATAGAGCATGTACAAAAGGGAAAACTCAATGTTGGACAGATGAAGATCTTTCAGGTGCTCGGAAAGGAACATCTGGAAATTGTAGTAAATACCCAGAAAGTTCTTTCCGACGGTGAATAAGGACATGCCTCATCCTCCTTTTTCTCAACAGGTTGGTGGATGTTTTCCAGCAGAAAATAGGGGACTACTGGAAAGAATGCTATAATTATAGCATATTGAGAGAAGAATTACAATCTATTTCCATGAGAAGCTTACCGAATTTTCCATAAAATTATGCAGTATATTTGTAATTTTATCCGCAATATTTTGAAAGATAGTTCGTAGAACTTTGCGCTTTTTGCCTTCGGCAACAAGATAGACAATTTTTTTCGAAAGAAAAATGAATAGTTTGTAAAGTTGTTGGGAATGATAGACATTTTTTCGAATGTGTTGTATAATCAAAACCGAAACATTTTGAGAAAGGCAGTTGGAAAACGTTGAAATTATTAAAACGTGCTGCCGCAGCGGCGATGGCTTTGATTCTCGCCTTTGCGGTAACCGGATGCGACCGCATCCGTCAGGATGATATTGCAGCGACCGGGGTGGAGAACTCGGTTTCCGTCGGTGTTTACCGTGCGTTCCAGGTGGACAATACCGGTAATGCGATGGCTTATGTGGAGAATACCGACGATTTGCTGAATCAGCAGATTGACGGAAAGCCGGTGGCGGATTGGATTAAGGAACAGACCGAGTCTCAGCTGCGCTACTATATCGGTGTAGAGACAAAGCTGCGGGAGCTGGGAAGGCTTCCTTTGACCGAGGAGGAGCAGCAGAGCATTCAGGAAAACGCCGATTCCCAGTGGTCGGATAACGGCGCCTCGCTCTATTATGAGCCCAACAACGTTTCAAAAAAGAGCTTTGAAACCTATATCTATTATAAATCCCTTCCTCCCATTCTGATGGAGGCCATGTACGGCGAGGACGGGGCGCAGGCCGTGCCGGAGGATACCCTTTTGGATTTTGTCACGGATAATGTTTTCATGGCACAGTATGTCTACCTGCTCAAGAATGCTGCCATCGTTGCCGATGCGGACGAGAAGAACGCCGCGTTGATTGAGGCTTTTGAAGGGTATCGGGACGGTGTCAACAACGGTACGATGACCTATGACGATGTTTTGGCGGCGGAGCAAAGCCGGGTGGATGCGGATTCCACTCAGCCCAAAAGCAGCAGTGACGCCGAGTGGGTCAACTCAAAGGATGCGGTCAACCTGACCGACGAAATCAAGGAGCAGTTCTTTGCCACCGAGCCGGGCAAGGCGTTGCTGGTGCCGGATGCGCCGAGCAATATGATTTACTTCTTCATTCGGTATACCGAAGAGCAGATGCGTTCTTACATTCAGGAAAACCGCAGTGAAATTCTCGGCCAATATGTGGGCACCTCCCTGGAAGAGGATATGGTCGCCTATGGAGATTCCCTGGGCATCACCTTTGATGATGAGAAGCTCAGCGTCCTGTCCCTTGAGGAAATCGTAATCGATACCGGCGATACGGAAGAATAATTATACATGATTTGTGTAAGTGTATCGGCATCCGTGCGGTCCATCGGCCGCACGGATGTATTTGGTTGGAAAGGAAACGGCTATGAGGAAAACAGCGCGGATTGCAGGGGCGGCGGCCGCCCTTTTTTTGTGTATCCTCTTTTCCGGGTGCAGCCGGGAACCTATCTTTCGGCAGGACTATATGCTCGATACCATTGTCACCGTTACCATTTACGACAAACAGGAGGAAGAGATTCTGGCGGGCTGTATGGAGCTGGGGCGGCGGTATGAGGAGATGTTCAGCCGTACCAAGGAAGGCAGCGATATTTGGCGGATTAACCATGCAAACGGGCAGCCGGTGGAGGTCTCCGAGGAGACGGTTTCTCTTCTGCACACCGCCATCGACTACTGTGCAAAGTCGGAAGGCTGCTATGATATTACCATCGGCGCCGTATCGGAGCTGTGGGATTTCCATTCCGATCCCCCGTCGGTGCCGGACGAGGAGGCGGTGGCAAAGGCGCTTGAAACGGTGGATTACCGCAATATCCAAATCGACGGCAACCGGGTTGCCCTGTTAACACCCGGCGCGCAGCTGGATTTAGGCTCCATTGCCAAAGGGTACATTGCCGACCGAATGCGCGATTATTTGGCCTCTAATGGGGTGCAAAGCGCTGTTCTCGACCTGGGGGGCAACATTTACGTACTGGGCGGAAAACCGGACGGCGGCGATTTTCGTGTGGGGATACAGTCTCCCTTTAACCAAAGCCAGTTAGGTACGGTTTTGGTGCGGGACAAATCTCTGGTTACCTCCGGCGTCTATCAACGCAGTTTTACGGTAGACGGCAAGCGGTATCATCATCTGCTGGACATTTCCACCGGATATCCGGTGGAAAACGGCCTTGCCAGCGTTACGGTGGTCACCGATCAATCGGTGGACGGGGACGCCTTGTCCACCATCCTCTTTTGCTTAGGAGAGGAAAAGGGGATGGAGCTGGCGGATCGCTTAGGGATTGCGGCGGTTTTTGTTCGGGAGAATGGAGAGCTGGTACAAACCGCCGGGATGGGGCTTTCTTAAAGAAGGATGGGGTTTTTGGGGCATTCTTTCCTGCATATATAAGATAATGCGTTTTGTTAATTTTTGTAAAATATGAAATATATCAATTGCCTTATAAGCAAGGGAGCTTGCATTGCCGGATTTTTTCATCTTTCCATCCATCCATTGACACGGTTTTCCGTTCTCTCAGCGGACATGCTATTGATGCGGCGGAAAACCGCCGCATCAATAGCAGCTTGAAAAAGCCCGAGCGCAAAGGGCGGAGATTTCGTGAAAAAGACAATCTCAATGTTGTGTGCAGCAGCTTTAAGCTTGTGGATGGGAATCTCTGCGTTCGCAGCTGAATCAAATGTGCGGATTCAAACAATCCAAGAGCAGATTACCGGTGACAAGGCACAGTTTTCGGTATCCTATCCCAGATTAACCTGTATGAGCGATGAAAGCGCACAGGAACGTTTGAATGTGATGCTGGCCGAACAGGCCGAACGTGCCAAGGTAGAAGTGAATGCAGCCATAAAACAGGGCGACCCTGTCGATGGGGAAATCGGCTTTGAGACGGCTCGGAATGGTGGCGGCATTGTCAGCCTGGTAATCGAAGAATATCTGTATACCGGCGGAGCAAATGGAAGGACAACAAAGACCGGGTTCACCTTCTTGAGCACCACTGGACAGAAATTGGAATTAATGGATTTGCTAAAGCCAGACAGCGGCGCATTGGAAACCATCAACGGTGAGATCAGCCGGCAGATTGGGGAAAGAGGGCTTACAGACTCGCAGATCGAAGAATTTACGAGCATTGAAAGAAACCAGCCTTATTATCTGACCGGTGATACCCTGGTGGTTATCATTCCTGAAATCACCCTGTTTGCCCATTCGGCGGGTGTTGTGGAATTTTCCATCCCCCTTGTCCAAATGGAGAATCAACTTCAGGAATTTGTAAAGCCATGCTGACACAGGACAGCGGACGGTTAAAACCGTCCGCTGTTTTCTTTTCAACTTCTATGGAGCTTTGCAGCATCGATTTCTCAATACCGTTAACCTTATCTTAACGGTATCGGCCGTTTCTTTACCGTATCTTATCTTGCATTTGCACCTTTGACGGACTATATTGTTAGCAGTCGGATGAAGATCCGCAGCCCCTGAAAATATTTCGAAAATCGAGAGGACCGATTATGAAAAAAACCGTTTTTCGAGGAAGCGCCACTGCCGTTGTTACCCCTATGAAGGATGACGGATCTATTGACTATCACATACTTGCCTCGCTGCTGGAGTACCAAATTGCCAATCATGCGGACGCGGTTGTGATTGCTGGGACCACCGGTGAAGCCTCTACCATGACCGATGCGGAGCATATAGAGATCATTCGTTTTTCCGCCGAGGTGGTCAACGGCCGCCTCCCGGTGATCGCGGGGGTAGGCGGAAACTGCACCCAGCATGCGGCTGCGCTCTCCCGGCTCGCCCAGCAGGCGGGGGCGGATGCGCTTTTGCACGTTACTCCGTATTACAACAAAACCTCCCAGGAGGGCCTCTATCAGCACTTTAAGGTCTGCGCCCAGGCGGCCGATCTGCCGGTCATCCTCTATAACGTGCCTTCCCGTACCGGTGTAAACATCCAGCCGGACACCTGTGTGCGGCTGTGCGAAGTTGAAAACATCGTCGCCGTCAAGGAGGCCAGCGGCAACCTATCCCAAATGGCGCAGATTGCCGCCCGCTGCGGCAATCGTCTGGATCTTTACTGCGGCAACGACGACCAGATCACACCGGCGCTGTCTCTTGGCGCCAAGGGGGTTATTTCGGTGCTGGCAAATTTATTGCCCCAGGTTACGCACGAAATTTGCCGAAGCTATCGGGAGGGGGACGCGCCCCACAGCACCTCCTTACAGCTGCAATATTTGGATTTGATTGAGGCCTTATTTTTCGACGTCAATCCCATTCCCGTCAAGCAGGCGCTGCGTTACATGGGGATGGGGGCCGGCCCATGTCGTCTGCCGCTGTGCGAAATGGACCAGCAAAAGGCAAAACGGCTGCGGCTCGTGATGCAAAAGCATGGGCTGCTTGCCCAGGAGGAGACCTTTTTTGCCGTGTCTCTGCCTGTCATCAAGGGAAGGATCCATTCGGCATAGTCCATTCAAAGAGAAAGACCGTCGAGTTTACAGACGGTCTTTCTCTTTTTATTGTTCAGATAAACCACCGGCTGTGCCGGTGGAGATGTCCCGCAAAAAAGCGTTCGCTATAAGCATCGAGCGAAGCGGGCTGCGAACAGCCAGCCTAACGGTGATGGAAGGCTTCCGATAAAATGGGGCGCCTGTTTACAGGCCGCGGGGCAAACGATGCCAGTGAAATGAATTTCCGTGCGTCTTGAGATACTTGCTGGCAAGAAACCCTGATAGGGCTTACTCATGCCTCCGGCAAAGCCGGTGGTTTTGACTGTTCCAGGAATCTTCTTTTCATGTATGGGATGTCAAAGGGAGAGGGTGAGAAAGCGATGCCGTTTGACGGAGAGGAAAGAAACGTTTCCTATGCAATTGGAGGAATGGATGTCCCCCATGGGTTTGGATGAAATTTTATTCACCATACCGGCGGCAGGGAATGCGCCGGTTTCCGGCATTCGGCCCACCATTCGATCCCGTCTTTCATTGTCCCTTGGCCGCCTGAGGAAAAGCATGCCAAAGTGGCAAGACGGCTATGCGCCGAGGGATAAAAAAACAG
Organism: uncultured Clostridia bacterium; assembly: GCA_904420015.1. Taxonomy (GTDB): domain Bacteria; phylum Bacillota; class Clostridia; order Oscillospirales; family Acutalibacteraceae; genus Solibaculum_A. The sequence continues at coordinate 23,706 of CAJFTS010000031.1, read as the reverse complement.
GAAAGACGGTTATCCGTCTTTCCTGTTTCCCTAATGTTCCGATTAATAGTTTTCTGCCTTGATTTCGAAGTAAGCCTTCGGATGCTTACATGCCGGGCAGATTTCCGGTGCGGCAACACCAACATGGATGTGGCCGCAGTTGCGGCATACCCACATTACCGGCTGATCCTTCTTAAAGACCGTGCCGTTTTCGATGGCGGCAATCAGCTTGCGGTAACGCTCTTCATGGGTCTTTTCGATCTTCGCCACCAGCTCCATCTGCGCAGCCAGAGCGGTGAAGCCTTCCTCACGGGCGACCTCAGCATAGTTTTTGTACATGTCGGTCCACTCAAAGTTCTCACCGTCGGCAGCATCCTTGAGGTTGGTGAGGGTGTCGGGAATCTCGCCGTTGTGCAGATGCTTAAACCAGAGTTCCGCATGCTCCTTTTCATTGGCGGCGGTTTCCGCAAAGATCGCAGCAATCTGCTCGTAGCCTTCCTTCTTCGCCTTGGAAGCGTAGTAGGTGTATTTGTTGCGCGCCTGGGATTCGCCGGCAAAGGCAGCCATCAGATTTGCTTTAGTCTTGCTGTTTTCAAAATCAACCATGATAAAACCTCCTGTGATAAGATATTACCTATATTATACACTAAATCGGTATAATATCAAGCGAAATTTAAAATAAATTCCTCTAGAAATTGTTTTTCCCCAAGAACGGCCAATTACTCATCCAAAAACGCCGAACGATGCTCCGAAATGAACGCCCCGCAGCAGTTGGAGATGGGATTGGTTTTCATTAGGGAGAGGAAAGCCGCTTCGAGCGGCTGAAAATCAGAAGCATTCATGCCGCATTCAAAGACCGCGTTTGCCTTGCGCAGGATATCCGCGTAAGCGTCGGCTCCCACCTGTTCAAAGATTTCCGGCGCGTTGACGGCAAAAACGCTGTGTTCGCCGGAGAACAGCTTGACAAAACCGCCCGTCGCAACCGACTGACAGACATCGTAGATGATATAGATGGTGCTTTGTTCCGGGGTAAAGGAGGCAAGCACCTCTTTTGGGTCAGCCGCTTCCTTGAGCTTAGCCTGTAGATTTGCCGAAACCGCCGTGTAAAGCTGCCGCTGGGGAATGGTGTCGAACAGCGGACCGGTTAAATGCTTATACCGTTCGCCGCGGCGGATCAGCGCCTTTACCCTTTGTTCGAGCAGCCTGCGATCCTTTCGCATGAGCAGATAGGCCGTCACCGCTGAGGCGGTTAAAACCGCTGCGCCTACCGCCAGCTCCCAGCCATATCCTTTGTCGTGTTTCTTTCCCATTGCATTCACTCCTTCTTCCCGAAATCGGTTTGTATTTGGTTTGCTTGCATGAGCTCTCGGTAAATATCACCCTTTTTCAGGCCGCTTTCCCTGGCCGCTTCCTTGGCCGCTTGGGTAGCGGCCATCCCTTGCGCCATCCGTTCTTTGGCCAATGCCGCCGCGTCGGACAAGGACAGCGTCCGCGGCGCGGGCGCAGGCGCCCCTTCCACCACCAGCACCTGTTCCCCACGGGGGAGCTCCGTGCGAAACCGCTGGGCAGCCTCGCCTAAGGTGGTGCGTATGACTTCCTCATGCAGCTTGGTCATTTCCCGGCAGATGGCAACCCGCCGATCCCCCAATGCGTCGTATAGATCCTGCAGGGTGGAGGGGAGCTTGTGGGGGGCTTCGTAAAACACCAGCGTGCGCCGTTCCTCCTTGACGGCGTTGAGATGGTCCCGCCGGCTGGCCTTTGCCGTGCTCAAGAAGCCTTCAAAGCAAAACCGGCCGGTAGGCAGCCCGGACAGCGCCAGCGCCGTGACCACGGCGCTGGGCCCCGGTACCGCTGCAACCGGGATGCCGCGGGCAGCGCAAAGAGCTACCAAATCCTCTCCCGGGTCGGAGATGGCGGGCATCCCCGCATCGGTGACCAGGCAGGCGGTTTCGCCTGCCTCCAGCCTTTGACAGATAAGTGCGCCTTTTTCCCGGCGGTTGTGTTCGTAATAGCTGACGAGCGGTTTCTTGATGGAAAAATGATTCAACAGCTTCAAGGTCACCCGGGTGTCCTCCGCCGCGATGAAGTCGCATTCCTCCAGCGCCTGCCGGGCGCGGGGAGAAAAATCCGAAAGATTGCCGATGGGCGTCCCCACCAGGACCAGTTTACCGGGCATTCGGGCGCCTCCTTCTCTACAAATATAGCATGATGGAGCCGTTTTCGCAGTAGGTTTCAGAGAAATATTGGGCTTAGGATGGGGCCTCAAACCCGGCATAAAGCAGCCGTGCCTCTTCGGTATCCCTACCGTCCGGCTGTTTTAGCGCCAATGACGGGAGGATCTGCAGCCCGTTTTTCGCCCCCTTTATCCCCTCGAGAAGCAAAAGCCAGGGCGCGCAGCCGGCCTGCTGCTCCACCAGCCGCAGGCGCTTGGGCTCTATCCCAGCCGCCCGCATGGCCTGCATACAATCGGCCAGCCGTTCGGGCAGGTGGCACAAGCAAAAGCGCCCCCCTGTCTTTAACAGGCGTCCAGCGCTTTTGGCCGCGTCGGATACCGTGCAGGTCAGCTCAAACCGGGCGATGTTTTTCCCTTCGTCCTTGCAGAGCTTTCCGCAGCCGGGGCGCCGGTAAGGGGGATTGCAGGTCACTAAGCCGTATCGTCCCATGGGGAGGGGGAGCGCGCGCAGGTCTCCGCACACGGCCGCCGCGCGGCCTTCCCAGCGGTTTTCCCGCAGGCTTTTCTCAAACAGCGCACAGGCATCCGGCTGAATGTCCACCCCGTCGATGGGGGAGAGAAGGGTTCGGTCCCGCAGCCAGAGCAAGGGAAGAATCCCGCAGCCGGTGCCAAGGTCACAGATTCGGTCCCTGGGCTTTGGCGCGGCAAATTGGGACAGCAGAATTGCGTCGGTGCCAAAGGTATGCCGGTCGGATACGTAAATCGAGAAGCCGCCGCCCAGCGGCAGCCGCCTGTTCGGCTCCATAAGAATCCTCCAACATATTCGCAAGCAAAAAGGCGGAACGCCAAAGCGTTCCGCCTTTTGTCTGGCGTGCTTTTGTTTATTTGGGTTGCGGAGCGCCGACCGGACATACGCCGTTGCAAGCGCCACAATCGATGCAAAGACTATCGTCGATGACATATTTGCCATCACCAGCGGAAATCGCGGAGACCGGGCATTCCGCCTCGCAGGCGCCGCAGCTGATGCACTCGTCGTTAATGGAATAGGCCATTATGTACACCTCCTTTTTTATTACGTGTCTATTTTAACACGCCTATGAAAAAAAGCAAGGGTAATGACCAAAAAAACCTAGAAAAAAAACGCGCGAAAACGGCTGTAAATTTCCGGATATTTTACGCCTGTTTTTCGCCCATCAGCAGGACCATAACCGCCTTTTGGGCATGCAGACGGTTTTCCGCTTCCTCAAAAATCTCCGAAGCGTGGGCCTCAAAGACATCCGCCGCAATCTCTTCGCCCCGGTGCGCCGGCAGGCAGTGGAGCACCATCGCGTCGGCATGGGCCGCCTTCATCAGCTCCTGGTTGACCTGATAGCCCTGAAAGGCCTCCCGGCGCTTGGCCGCCTCCGCCTCCTGGCCCATGGACGCCCACACGTCGGTAATGACCACGTCCGCATCCTTGGCCGCTTCCATCGGGTCGTTGCAGAAGGTATAGCCGGCATTCCCCTTGACAAAGGGATCCGCATTGGCCAGCGGTTCATACCCGGCCGGGCAGGCCGCCGCCACCTTCATCCCAACCTTCAGTCCGCCCACGATCAGGGAATTGGCCATATTGTTGCCGTCGCCGATGTAGCACATCTTCAGCCCGTCGAACCGGCCCTTGATCTCCCGGATGGTCAGCAGGTCCGCGAGCACCTGGCAGGGATGGGAGATATCGGTCAGGCCGTTGATGATGGGGATGGAGCCGTGTTCGGCCAGCGCCTCCACCTCCGCCTGCTCGAAGGTGCGGATCATGATGCCGTCGAGATACCGGGAAAGGACCCGCGCGGTGTCCTCCACCGGCTCGCCCCGGCCGATCTGCAGATCGTTGGCGCTCAAAAACAGGGCGTAGCCGCCCAGCTGATACATCCCTACCTCGAAGGAGACCCGGGTGCGGGTGGACGCCTTCTGGAAGATCATCCCCAGCGTCTTGCCGGCCAAAAGCTTGTGCTCAATGCCGTGCTTGAGCTCGTACTTGAGCTGGTCGGCCAGATTGAGGATTTTGGTGATTTCATCGGTGGAGAGGTCCAGCATACGGAGAAGATGGTTCATGTTACGAGTCCTCCCTTGTTAAAATGGTTTGTAACACCGCAACGCCGCGGTCGATTTCTTCCTTGGTAATGGTAAGGGGCGGCAGAAAACGCAGCAGAGTCTTGGCCGTGAGCACCAAAAGCCCGTTTTCCACGCACTTTGCGGCGATTTCACCGGCGGCAAAGCCTTCGTCCAATACCGCGCCCAGCATCAGCCCCATCCCGCGTACTTCCTTGATATGGGGCAGGGAAAGCAGCTTTTCCTTTAAATACGCGCCCTTTTCGCGCACCTCTTTTAGAAAATCGGGCTTGGATACCCGGCCGAGCACATAAAGGGCCGCCGCACAGGAGACCGGGTTGCCGCCGAAGGTAGAGCCGTGCATGCCCGCGCTCAGCGTATCCTTGAGCGCGTCGGTACACAGGCAGGCGCCGATGGGAAGCCCGCCCGCCAGGCCCTTGGCCAGCGTCACCACGTCGGGCTTGACGCCGAACTGCTCGCAGGCAAGCAGGGTTCCGGTGCGGCTCATCCCGGTCTGTACCTCGTCGATAAGGAGGAGCACGTCGTGCTTTTTGCAGGTCTGTGCCACAAAACGCAGATAGTCGCCGTCCAGCGGGCAGACGCCGCCTTCCCCTTGGATGCATTCGAGAAGCACCGCGCAGACGCCGCTGCCGATCCGTTCGAGCAGCGCGCCGGCGTCGTTGGCCGGGATATAGTCGAACCCTTCGGTGAAGGGAGAAAAATACTGATGAAAGATGTCCTGTCCGGTGGCGGCCAAGGTGGTCACCGTACGGCCGTGGAAGGAGTTTTGCAGCGTCAGGATGGTGCTGCGCCCTTCGCCGTATTTGTCAAAGCTGTATTTGCGCGCTGCTTTAATGGCGCATTCGTTGGCCTCGGCGCCGGAGTTGCATAAGAACACCCGGCTCATCCCCGTCTGGTTGACGAGAGCTTCCGCCAGCTCAATCTGGATGGGGCTGTAATAGAGGTTGGAGATGTGCTGCAGCTTGCCCGCCTGCTCTGCAACCGCCCGGACCCACCCTTCGTCGCAGTAACCCAGGGCGTTGACGCCGATCCCTGCGCCGAAGTCGATGTAGGTCTGGCCCTCCACATCGGCGGCGGTGGCGCCCTTTCCGCTTTCCAGAACCACCGGGAACCGCTTGTAGGTGGGCATCAGATAATGGGATTCCCGCTCCATTGCTTCGGATATGGTCATGCTTCCCGCTTCCTTTCTTTTGGCCGAATTATTAGAGGAACATGGTGCCGATCCCCTCGTCGGAGAGGGTTTCGATCAGGATGGAATGGGGGACGCGCCCGTCGATGATGTGCGCGCGCCCTACCCCGCGGCGCACCGCGTCCACACAGCAGTCGATCTTCGGGATCATCCCGCCGGAGATGATGTTGTCCTGCTTCAGGGAGTTGACCTCGCTGACCTGCACCACCGGGATAAGGGTGCTTTCGTCGTAGATATCCCGCAGCAGGCCGGGGATATCGGTCATCAGAATCAGCTTCTGCGCCTTCAGCTCCGCCGCGATGCGGGAGGCGGCGATGTCGGCGTTGATGTTGTAAGATTCGCCGTGCTCCCCTGCCGCGACGGTGGCCACCACCGGGATATACCGTTTGTCCAGCGCGTCCTCAATCACCGAAACGTCCACCTTGGTGATCTCTCCCACCAGGCCCAGATCTACCCCGGCCTTCTTTTCCGCGGTAATCATTCCGCCGTCCAGCCCGCACAGGCCGATGGCCTTTCCTCCGTGGTCGGCAATGCGCTGGACCAGGTCCTTATTGACCTTGCCCGCCAGCACCATCTGTACGACCTCCATGGTCTCCTCGTCGGTGTACCGCAGGCCGCCCACGAATTTGCTTTCCTTGCCCATTTTCTTGAGCATGTCGGAAATCTCCGGGCCGCCCCCATGGACCAGAACCACATGGATGCCCACCAGCGTCAGCAGGACGATGTCGCTCATCACCGCGTCCTTGAGCTCCTCGGAAATCATGGCGTTCCCGCCGTATTTGACCACAATGGTCTTGCCGTAATATTTTTGGATATAGGGAAGGGCGGTGACCAGCACCTTCGCTTTGTCATAGTTGGAGATAAAATTGGGTTCCTGCTGCAAATGGTATCACCTGTTTCATCAAAATAATGGGGGAACCGGTCGAAGAAGGATTAGGTGCGGTAGTCGCCGTTGATCTTTACATAATCGTAGGTCAGATCGCAGCCGTAGGCGGTCGCCTCCGCATCCCCGTCCTTGAGGGTGACGTCGATGAGGATTTCGTCCTCCAGCAAGACCTGCTTGGCCTTTTCTTCGTCAAAATCCACTCCCGCGCCCTTTTCGCACACAAGGATGCGCCCCGCCTTGCTCTCAAAGGAGACGGTAACGCCGGTAACGTCGATCGGGACACCCGCATAGCCCAGCGCGCACAGCACCCGGCCCCAATTGGCGTCCGCGCCGAACATGGCCGCCTTTACCAAGCTCGAGCAGATGACCGATTTTGCCGCCGTTTTTGCCGCCGGCGCCGATTTCGCCCCCGTTACCCTGCATTCGAGCAGCTTGGTTGCCCCTTCGCCGTCCTTGGCCACCTGTTTCGCCAGCGCCGTGCACAGAGCCTTCAGGGCGGAAAGGAAGGTCTGGTACCCTTCGCCGAAATCGGTGATCTTCGGGTTCTTTGCCAGGCCGGAAGCCATGATGGAGACCATGTCGTTGGTGGAGGTGTCCCCGTCGACGGAGACCATGTTGAAGCTGATCCCCACCGCCTCGTGGAGCGCCTTGTCCAGCAGCTCCGGATGAATGTCCGCGTCGGTGGTTAAAAAGCAAAGCATGGTGGCCATGTTCGGATGGATCATCCCCGAGCCCTTTGCAATACCGCCGATGCGGCAGGTAGCGCCGCCGATGGAAAACTCCACCGCCAGCTCCTTGCGGATGGTGTCGGTGGTCAGGATGGCCTCGGCCGCGTCTGCGCCCCCTTCTTTTGAGAGGCTGGCCGCCAGCGCCGGAATTCCCTCGGCGATGGGATCGATGGGCAGGGTCTGCCCGATGACGCCGGTGGAGGCCACAATCACGTCCCGGGTGTCGATCTTCAGGGCCTTGGCCGTCAGCTCGCACATGCGGTTGGCCTTCTGCACCCCGTCCTCGTTGCAGGTGTTGGCGTTGCCGGAGTTGCAGATCACCGCCTGGGCCCGGCCCTGGCGGATGTTTCTTTGGGTGACCAGGATGGGCGCGCCCTTTACCAAGTTCTGGGTGTATACCGCGCAGGCCCCGCAGGGCTTTTCGCAGTAGATCATCGCCAGATCCTTTTTCTCTTTATTTTTGCGGATCCCGCAGTGGGTACCCGCCGCCGTGAACCCGGCCGGCGCGGTGACGCCGCCGGGAACAAAGGTGTAAGCCATGGGTATTTCCTCCTTCAAAAGCAGCTGTGCGAAACCCGTAAAAGGATCGGTTTCGCATTTCGGCGGCGTCGGCCGCCTCAGACAAATGCGCCCTGTTCCGCCGCTCGGTGCGGCCGGGCGTTTCCAGCCGCCGTCCAAAGCCGCCGGAATAGAGGGACTCGGCTCAAACAGCGGACTTAGAAGGCGGGCGGAACCAGGCAAAGCCCCGTTTCCTCCGGCAGGCCGAACACGATGTTCATGTTCTGGACGGCCTGACCCGCCGCTCCTTTCACCATGTTGTCCAGCGCCGACACCGCAATGAAGGTGCCGGTGCGGGCGTCCACATGCAGGGAAATGTCGCATAGGTTCGTATATTTGACCGCCTTGATGTCCGCGACCTTGCCGTCGGGCAGCAGGCGGATAAACGTTTCGTCCTGATAAAACGCCTCGTAAGCCCTGCGCAGATCCTCCTTGGTCACGCCGGGGGAGAGCCTTGCATAGCAGGTGGAGATGATCCCCCGGTCCACCGGCAGCAGGTGGGGCACAAAGGTGATACGCACCGGTTTCCCCGCCAGGTGGGAAAGGGTCTGCTCGATTTCCGGCGTATGCCGGTGGCAGGCCACCTTGTAGGGATGGAAGGCGCCGTCGAGCTCGGTGAAATGGGTGGTCTGGGACAGGCCGCGGCCCGCGCCGGTAGCCCCCGATTTGGAGTCGACGATGATCCCTTCGGTCTGCACCAGACCGCCTTTGACCGCCGGCGCCAGCGCCAGGGGCGCGCCGGTGGTGTAGCAACCGGGGTTTGCAATCAGCTTTTTGCCCTTGATCTGCTCCCGGAAAAGCTCCGGCATCGCATAAACCGCCTGCTTATGCAGCTCCTTGTCGAGATAGGTGCCGCCGTACCATTCTTGGTAGTCCGCTTCGCTTTCCAGGCGGAAATCCGCCCCTAAGTCGATGAACACCTTGCCCTTCGCCATACATTCGGCCGCCAGCTCCTGGGAAAGGCCGTGGGGAAGGGCGGCGAAGATCACGTCGCTTTTCTCAACCACCTCGTCCTGGTTGCCGCAGGGAAGGTCGAGAAACCCGCGGTAGGCGGGGTAAACGTCGGAAAGGGCCTGGCCCTCAAAGCTCACCGAGCTGACCGCCGCGATCTCTGCCTTAGGATGGCCGTAAAGGAGCCGGCAAAGCTCCGCCCCGGCGTAGCCGGTGGCCCCTACGATTCCTGCTTGGATCATCACGCCTGTACCTCCTTAATCCGTTGCCGCATAGCCTGTGCCTGCGCCTTCACATTCTCCGGCGCCGGCCCCCCCAGCACCTTGCGCTGGGATACGCAGGTGTCCAAACTGATCGCCTCGTATACATCCGCATCGAATTTCCCGCACACCGCCTGGTATTCAGAGAGCGGCAGCGCCTCCAACGTGGTGCCCAGCTCGAGGCACCTGGCAACCAAAGAACCGGTGGCCTTGTAAGCGTCCCGGAAGGGGAGGCCCTTGCCCACCAGGTAGTCGGCGCAGTCGGTGGCGTTGATAAAGCCGCCCGCCGCCGCCTTGCGCATGTTCTGGGGGAGCACCCTCATGGTGTCGAGCATGGGGGTGAAGGTGGTCAGGCAAAGGTGGGCCGTGTCCACCGCGTCGAAAACGGCCTCCTTGTCCTCCTGCATATCTTTGTTGTAAGCCAGAGGAAGGCCCTTCATGGCGGTCAGAAGCCCCATCAGATCGCCGTATACCCGGCCCGCCTTCCCGCGCACCAGCTCCGCCACGTCCGGGTTCTTCTTTTGGGGCATGATGGAGGAGCCGGTGGAATAAGCGTCGTCGAGCTCGATAAACTTAAATTCCCACGAGCACCAAAGGATGATTTCCTCGGAAAAACGGGAGAGATGCATCATCAGGATGGAGAGGGCGGAACACAGCTCCAGCGCGTAATCCCGGTCGGATACGCCGTCGAGGCTGTTTTGCGCCACCGCCGCCAACCCCAGAAGATCGGCCGTGCGCTCCCGGTTTAAGGGATAGGTGGTGCCTGCCAGCGCGCCGCAGCCCAAGGGGGAGCAGTCCATCCGCTTTTTGCAGTCGCAAAGACGGCCCAGATCCCGCAAAAGCATTTCCCCCCAGGCAAGCAGGTGATGGCCGAAGGTAATCGGCTGGGCCCGCTGCAAATGGGTATAACCGGGCATAACGGTGTCCGCATAGGTCTCGGCCTGCTTGGCGATGACCTTGCACAGGGTCTCGGTCTCCCGGCAGAGCAGATCCACCTGCTTTTTCAGATACAGGCGCAGGTCCAGCGCCACCTGGTCGTTGCGGCTTCGCCCGGTGTGCAGCCGCTTTCCCGCATCCCCGATGCGGGCGGTCAGCTCCCCTTCTACGAAGGTGTGGATGTCCTCCGCCTCCGGATCGATCAAAAGGGTTCCCGCCTCGATGTCGGCAAGAATCTGCTTGAGTCCGGCAATGATCTGCATCGCGTCTTGATCGGAGATAATCCCCTGTTCGCCCAGCATGGTGGCGTGGGCGATGGAGCCCTCGATATCCTCCCGGAACATCCGGCTGTCAAAGGAAATCGAGGAATTGAAATCGTTTACCTTGCTGTCCACTTCCTTGGAAAATCTTCCGGCCCACAGCTTCAAGGCCATCCCTCCATTGATGCAGACAAGGCGAGAGCTTTCACCCCCGCCCAAACGCCTGCTTAAAATGATGTTGTAACCGACACATGGGTTATGGAAAAGGCAGGCGCCCGGCCGCAGCTGCAGCCGCCGGCGCCTTAACCCAACCGCTTATTTCTTGCCTTTGCCGTCCTTGATGGCCTTGACCTTAATCGGCAGCCCGAAGAGGTTGATGAAGCCCTGGGAATCCATCTGGTTGTAGACCTCGTCCTCACCGAAGGTAGCGATCTCCTCGTCGTAGAGGGAATAGGGAGAGGTCATGCCGGCGTTGATGATATTGCCCTTGTAAAGCTTGAGCTTGACGTCGCCGGTGACGGTTTCCTGGGTGCTGTCCACGAAGGCGGACAGGGCTTCCCGGAGGGGGGTATACCACTTGCCGAAGTAGACAAGATCGGCGAACGGACCGGCTACCTGCTGCTGCTTGAAATGCTGGGTATCCCGGTCGAGGGTGAGGGTTTCCAGCGCATCGTGGGCGTAGTAAAGGATGGCGCCGCCGGGCGTCTCGTACACGCCGCGGGACTTCATGCCCACCAGCCGGTTCTCCACCATGTCCAGAAGGCCGATGCCGTTCTCACCGCCGAGCTTGTTGAGCTTCTTGACGATCTCCACCGCGCTGAGCTTTTCGCCTTCGACGGCCACCGGCACCCCCTTCTCAAAGGAAATGGTCACGTAGGTGGGCTGGTCGGGAGCCTTTTCCGGGGAAACGCCCATCTCCAGAATCTCGTCGTACTTAGGCTCATTGGCCGGATCCTCCAGATCCAGGCCCTCATGGGAGAGATGCCACAGGTTCTTGTCCTTCGAGTAGTTGGTCTCTCTGGTAATGTTCAGCGGGACGTTGTGCGCCTCCGCATAATCGATCTCTTCCTCCCGGGACTTGAGCTCCCAGGTGCGCCAGGGGGCGATGATTTCCATCTGCGGCGCAAAATGCTTGATGGTCAGCTCAAAGCGGACCTGGTCGTTGCCCTTGCCGGTGCAGCCGTGGCAGATGGCGTCCGCGCCCTCGGCCAGTGCGATTTCTACGATCCGCTTGGCGATGACCGGGCGGGCAAACGCCGTACCCAGCAGGTACATATTTTCGTATTTGGCGCCCGCCTTCAGAGTCGGCCAGATGCAGTCCTCTACAAATTCCTGGGTCAGATCCTCAATGTAGAGCTTGGAAGCGCCGGTTTTCTTCGCCTTTTCCTCCAGGCCCGAGAGCTCCTTGCCCTGGCCCACGTCCGCCGCTACCGCGATCACCTCGCAGTTGTCGTAGTTTTCCTTCAGCCACGGAATGATGATGGAAGTATCCAAACCGCCGGAATACGCCAATACGACTTTCTTAATCTTACCCATAGTAAAAATCCCTCTCTTTCGTTGTGAATAATCATACACTGAATTTGAATAAAACGCAAGGATATTCTGCATAATTATTCATTTTAGTGCAAATTCGGCACAATACACAAAATGCGCGGCAACGGTCGAAAAAGGTCCGCCGCCTTTTTGGGATTCGGCCGTGCTGCCGGCGCGAAAAACCACATATATTATACCGAACTCTTTTCTTCTTTTCAACCGCATCCCCTTTGAAAGCCCCGTAAAATATGTTACAATGATAGCAATTCTTGCGCCGGCCCGTCCGTGGAATTGGATGAAAGTCCTTTTCCCACCGGCCGGTTTATCTTTGATATGGAGGGAATCTACCATGGCATACAAGGAAATCAGCCCGAAAGCCGTCTCAAGCAATGTGTTTACCGACATCGGCGACAAGTGGATGCTTGTGACCGCCGGAGATGAAAACGGCTACAACACCATGACCGCCAGCTGGGGCGGTATGGGGATTATGTGGAACAAATGCGTCGTGGCCATCGGCATCCGGCCCCAACGGTATACCCTGGGCTTTGTGGAGAGGAACGACCTGTTCACCCTTTCCTTTTTCCCGGAGGAATACCGGGATGCGCTCAAGTTCTGCGGGAGCCGGTCGGGCCGGGATTACGACAAGGCCAAGGAAACGGGGCTCACCCCCGTCTATCTGGAAGGCATCACGGCTTTTTCCCAGGCCGAACGGATTCTCGTATGCAAAAAGCTCTATGTCAGCGAGCTTCATCCCGGCGGGTTCCTCGACAAGACATTGGATGAAGCCTATTATCCCAACAAGGACTACCATAAGCTGTTCGTGGCGGAAATCGTGAAGGTATTGGAAAAGGCGTAAGCCCTGGCCTTTGCCGCCCTTCTTCCCAACGAAAGCCGGGAGGGCCTGCCCGCCTCCGCTGTGCGCCGCCTGTACGCGGCCTCAAGCAGCGGAGGCGGTGGGCGCGGCCCATCCCCCCGAAGGCCCTTGGCTTGTGGGCCGCCGGCGGCGGGTTTTTGCCAAAAGAGAGCGTAAAAAGACATGCGTATCCCCGCCGGAGGACGCGGCGGTGGAAGGCCGCGCCGGACGAAGTTGGGGGACAGGGGCCCCTTTCCGTCACCCTCTGCGGACGGCGGTACGGCGGCGCCGAAAAGAAGGAAGTCCCCCGCCGGGCGGGAGTTATTTTTGGGCCGGCGGCGGGTTTTTGCCAAACAAGAGCGTAAAAAGACATGCGATTCCCCGCCGGAGGACGCGGCGGTGGAAGGCCGCGCCGGACGAAGTTGGGGGACAGGAGTCCCTTTCCGTCACCCTCTGCGGACGGCGGTACGGCGGCGCCGAAAAGAAGGAAGTCCCCCGCCGGACAGGAGCTGTTTTTGGGCCGCCGGAGAGGGATTTTAAAAGAAAGGTTGTGTATCCCATTGGCTCTGGACGGAGCGCTGTTGCATCTATTAAAGCAGGAGCTGTTCGATTCGATTCCCGATGCCCGGGTGGAGCGGGTCTATCAGCCCTCGAAGGAGGAGCTGGTGTTGGCCGTGCGCTCCCGCGCCGGGTCCCGGCGGCTGCTTTTATCCTGCCGGGCCTCCTCGCCCCGGATTCATTTTACCACCCATGCCCCGGAAAACCCTGCAAAGCCCCCTATGCTCTGCATGCTGCTGCGCAAGCATTTGACCGGCGCCAAGCTTACCGCCATCCGCCAGCCGGGGCTGGAACGGGTGCTTTTCCTCGACTTTGATACCACCAATGAGCTGGGTGACCATGTGGCCCTGACACTGGCGGTAGAAATTATGGGCCGGCACAGCAACCTCATCCTCATCGGGGAGGATGGACGGATCATCGACGCGGTCAAGCGGGTGGACGGGGAAATGTCCTCGGTGCGCATGGTGCTGCCGGGGATGCAGTACGTCCTCCCTCCCCAGGCGCCGGGGCGGATGGACTTAACCAAGGAGGAACCGGCGGATATCGTCGCCGCCCTTGCCGGACGCAAGGACGAGGCGCTGGAGAAGGCGCTTTTGACCCTCCTTTTGGGGGTGTCGCCCATCGTCTGCCGGGAGCTTGCCCATTATGCCGGCCGGGGGGCCGCGCTGCGCAGCGCCTCCCTCCATAAAACCGAGCAGGACCGGCTTGCCTTTTACCTGGGAAAGATTAAGGAAATCCTGCAGACAAACGGGGGAAATCCGGTTATGGTCACCGACGTGGCCCAAGGAAAACCCATTGATTTTTCCTTTCTCACCATTACCCAGTATGGGACCGCCGCCACCCTGACCCCCTTTGACAGCTATAGCGAGCTGCTCGACGGGTTCTATGCCGAGCGGGACCGGGTGGACCGCATCCGTCATCGGGCGCAGGACCTTCTCAAGACCCTCACGAATGCCTCCGAACGGATTGCCCGCAAGATCAACGCCCAAAAGGTGGAGCTTTTGCAGTGCGCCGACCGGGAGCGTCTGCGCCAGTACGGGGACCTGCTCAACGCCAACCTCTATCACCTGCAAAAGGGAATGCCGGTGGCCCAGGTGGACAACTTCTTCGAGGAAGGGAATCCTCCCATCCGCATCCCTCTCGACCCGGCCAAAACCCCGGTACAAAACGCGCAGAAGTATTATAAGGATTACCGCAAGGCGCAAACGGCGGAAAAAATCCTCCATGAACAGATTGAAAAGGGCATGCAGGAGCTCGCCTATATCGATACGGTCTTTGATGCCCTTTCCAGAGCGGATACCGAGCGGGAGCTGACGGAGATCCGCACGGAGCTGGCCGGACAAGGGTACGGCAGGCTGGGAAAGGGAGGACGGCAGCAGAAGGCGCCGCCCCCTCTCAAGCCGATTTCCTTTACCTCCTCCGACGGCTTTGCCATCTTGGTGGGACGCAACAACCAGCAAAACGACCGCCTGACCCTCAAGCAGGCGAAGGGATCGGATTTGTGGTTTCATACCAAGAATATCCCCGGCTCTCATGTTATCGTCTGCGCTGAGGGCAGAGAGGTGCCGCAGCGGACCATAATGGAGGCGGCCGCCTTGGCCGCCTTCCACAGCAAGGCGAAGGATTCCGCACAGGTACCGGTGGACTATACACCGGTCAAGTTTGTAAAAAAGCCTCAGGGCGCAAAGCCCGGTATGGTGATCTATACCACCAACCAAACCGCATACGTGACCCCACAGGAGGATCTTGTGGAGCGGCTGCGGGATAGGGAATAGAAGAAGAAAAAGCCCGTCCGGTTCATTACCGGACTGGCTTTTCAGGCGATACAAAGGAAGAAAACGTCTCGAATTAGCATAATCGGGCGGTATGGAGACGTACCAGCCTGCTCCATAACGGAAAAAAGCACGCCGGAACATCAATCCGGCGTGCGTCTATTTATTCCGGCAATTGCGTTTCTTCCGGAGGCGGGCCATCTCCGGCCTCATCCAACCCGGTTTTGTCGATCTTTTTGTTGGCCTTTACTGCAAAGAAAGCGCCTACCACAATGGTGAAATAGAAGGTGATGAGCCGCCACAAAATCAGGGCTAAGCCCAGCTGGCCTTCCTTGACAAAGAACTGCTGGAAAAAGAAGTAGAAGAAGCCTTCCGCCCCTACGCCGGCCCCCGGGATTGGGATAAAAGAGGACACCATCATGACAAAGGACTGGGCGGCAATGATGGTCAGAAAATCAATTTCGTTGAGGCCGAAGGCCTTGTAAATCATGTAAGGAACCGCCATATAAACGATCAGCTGTACAATGGACAGCAAAAAGGAGTAAATCATCGTGGGCAGATCCTTGACCATTTCCTTAAAGCAGGCGCTGAATTTTTCCAGCTCCTCGTCCATGTACTTAATCTTTTCATCCGGATCCTTAAAAATCCGGATTTTCGCTAAAAGACGGATGATTCCCCGGCTGATTTTTCGCGTGGTATTTTTAAAAACAGCGAAACCGATCAGGCAGAGCATGACGATGAGATTGATCAGAAAGCCGATCAGAACGATGAAGGAAAAATTGCTCACCTTTTGCTGGAAATATCCCAGCCGCAAAATCAGCAGGATGGCGGATACAATCACCAGCGCCACCTGGTAAATGATAAATTTGGACAGCAGGCTGTTGATGGCCACGCCCAACTGGACCCCTTGTTTTTTCAGGTAGTACGCCTGAAAGGGCTGTCCGCCGGAGGAAAAGGGGGTTATGGAGTTAAAATATTGCCCGCCCATGGACACGCGGAAGGAATTTAGAAATTTTTGCTCCTTGTGCATGGGTTTAATCATAATGTGCAAAATAACCGATTCCAGCAGCCAGTAGAGAAGCATACAGCCCACCGCCGCCGCTATCCACCAAAAATTGAGAGAATTGAAATTATTCACCAAACTGTCAACGCCGGAGGAAAAAAAGACAAATCCAACAATAATCAGTCCGCACGTCAGGCAGACAAAGATGTTCAGCTTATTCGACTTCAACGTGCCACCCCGCTCTTACCACAGGAAAGTTTTTTATTGCGCACCTTTTTGGTTAGGCTGCTGTAAAACTGGTCCCACATTTTTGCCACGTTTTGGGTCGAATAGAATTCGCTCCCCGCCGTGGACTTCACCTTTGCTTGTGCATAATAGGCTTCATCCGAACATAGCCGGTTGATTTCCCGGCTAAATCCTTCCGCATCCTCGCAGAGCAGACAGTAATCGGACACAATTCCTTGATATTCCTCCAAATTGCGCACCACAATCGGGAGTTTACAGTTCAGCGCCTCAAGAATGGTCATCGGGAAAAGCTCCGCGTAGGATGGGAGCAAAAGCAGATCGGAGGCGTTGTAATAATCGTTCATTTCCGAACGGTCCACCATCCCCACAAAGCGTACATTGGCTGGAGGATGCTCCATAATTTCCTTAATTTCATCGTAGCCGTCGCTGATCTTCCCAAAAGAGAAGCCGCCCAGCCATAAAAACAGCTTGTCGGGGTTATCCTTTGCTACCTTTACAAAATCCAAGACCCCTTTGCGGATCTGTAGCTGGCCGACGCCGATGATGACCCGTTTATCCAGCGGGATATCCAGCTTTTTGCGCAGCTGTACCTTTTCCTGCGCAGACATTTCAAAGAAATGCTCCGAGGACACGCAGTTTGGGATATAGGTGATCTTATTCCGGTCGATGCCCGCTTCCACCAGCTCCTTGATGAAATGGGGATTGACGGTTACCAGATAATCCATCGAATTGTAAAACTTGATGATATATTTATAAAAGGGAACCTTTGCAACCTTCCATAAGTCCAGACTTTCGTCCAAGGTTTTCGGCATAAAGTGGACAAATCCCACGGTTATGCTTTTCTTGCGGACTAGAGGGATGGAAAGGAAAAACTCGGGATTGATGGTGTGATAGTGGAAAATATCCGCATGTGCCAGAGAATTTTTGCGCACAATATATTTGTCCGGATAATAGGTTTCCAGCAGCATCATCAGTTCGTCGTACACGGATAAGACGCCATGCCCTTTGGTCATATCGGCTTCCGACATCATGGTAATTGTTTTCATAAAGACAGTAACATTCCTTTCAACAAACGAAGCGCATCGCACAAGCTGTTTCTTTCACGACAAAACAGGGGCAATTTTTCCATATGGATGCAAATAATATACTATACTGTATCACAAAACGGCCCTGATTGCAACCAATTCCGGAAAGGAATACGCTTTAGGGGCGGATTCTTCTGGAACATGGCTCCGTTCCTTTTTTATGACGGACGAGCCGGAAAAATCCCTGCAAGATAGTATTCCCCGGATTATCGCAATCATGTTTTCCCCCTTACGGCAGAGAAAGCCCCCGGTCCCTTGGATTGGACTGGGGGCCTTGCTATTATTTTTCCGAAATTTTTTGTAAAAAGAGCTTAGTCCGTTCGTTGGAAGGATGGTCGATCACCTCTCTGGGATCGCCCTGTTCGACGATTACGCCCTTGTCCATAAAGATAACCCGGTCGGCTACATTACGGGCAAAGGACATTTCGTGTGTGACCACAACCATGGTCATATGCTCCTGGGCCAGCTGCCGCATGACCTTGAGGATTTCTCCCGTCAGTTCCGGGTCCAAAGCGGAGGTGGGCTCGTCGAAAAAGAGGATTTCCGGATCCAGGGCCAGGGCCCGTGCAATCGCCACCCGCTGCTGCTGGCCGCCGGACAGCTCGAAGGGGTAAGCGTCCGCCTTGTCGGACAGGCCCATTTTTTCGAGCAGGGCCGCCGCCTTTTTCCTTGCCTCCCCCTTGCCGACGCCGGAAACATGGATCGGGGCTTCCGTCAGGTTCCCCATCACCGACAGGTGGGGGAAAAGGTTGAAGCTCTGGAACACCAGCCCAAACCGCTGCCGGATGCGCTTCATGGTGGCCTTGTCGGTATAAACCGCTTGGTTGGACGAGTCGTTTGCCACCAGCGTGTCCGCCCCGTAGCGGATGCAGCCCGCGTCCAGCCGTTCGAGGACGGTGCAGCAGCGCAGGAGGGTGGATTTGCCCGAACCGGACGGCCCGATGATGGCCACCACCTCTCCCTGCTCCACCGAAAAGGAGATGTCCTTGAGCACCTGGTTGTCGCCAAAGGCCTTGCGGGCGCTGCTTACTTCCAAAATTGCCATAGTCCTGCCCCCTCCTTACCGGTAATACCCGAGCTTGCGCTCGGCAAAATTAAAGACCCGCGTGATGAGAAAGCTGCCGAACAGATAAAAGGCGCCGGCGAGCACAATGGGCATCAGGGAGGTGCGGGTGTTTGCCGCGGCGTTTGCCACCCGGAACAGCTCCATCACCGCCACCGTCTGGGCCAGGGCCGTGTCCTTAATCAGGTTGATGACCTCGTTGGACATGGGGGGCAGGATCCGCTTGCACACCTGGGGCAGGACAATGCGGAAAAAGGTCTGCTTTTTGGAAAAGCCCAGTACCTGGGCCGCCTCGTGCTGCCCCACCGGGATGGATTCCAGGCCGCCCCGGTAGATCTCGGCGAAATAACAGGCGTAATTGATGGAAAAGGCGATGATGGTCGCCGGGAACCGATATCCCGAAAGGGGGATTTCGAACAGGAAGAAAGGGCCGAAATAGACAAAGATAATCTGCAGCATCAAAGGCGTGCCCCGCACAATGAGCAGCAAGATTTCAACCGGCTTGCGAATCCAAACACATTTGGACATCCGTCCCAGCGCCAGCGGCATGCCCAAAGGCAGTGCAAAGACCAGCGTGAGCAGGAAAATCAATACCGTTGTGCCGAAGCCTTCGGCCAACTGGCCGAAGAGACTTCCAAAGTCCTGCAGCCATGCGAGAAAACCGTCCATCCGCTTCTAACCTCCAAAGAAGCCCGCGCCGTCTCAAAGCGCGGGCTTCCAAATTTGTATCCGTTTGGCTTTATCAGCCGCCGATTATTTTACAGTCGTGACGTCCTTGCCGAACCACTTGATGGACAGTTGAGCCAAAGAGCCGTCCTCCTTCATTTCGTGCAGGGCGTTCTCCACCTTTTCGCACAGCTCGGTGTCCGCCTTGCGGAAGCCGATGCCGTATTCTTCATCCGCCAGGCTCAGGTCGAGGGCCACGATCTTGCCGTCCTCCTTGACATGGTAGTTGGCCACCACCTCGTCGAGAAGCACCGCATCCACACCGCCGGCCTCCAGGTCGAGGAGAGCCTGGTTGTTGTCGTCGTAAAGGAGCACCTGGCCCAGGGAGGCCTTGAACTCCGGCTTGCTGTCCAGCGCGTCGCTGGCGGAGGATTCCGACTGCAGCGCCAGCTTCTTGCCCTTGAGATCGTCGAGGGAAGCGATGTCCGACCCGGCCTTTACCGCAATGATCTGGCGGTTTTTCATGTATGGCTCGGAAATGGTGCAGGCTTCCAGCCGATCTTCGGTAATGGTGTAGCCGTTCCACAGGCAATCCACATTGCCAGCATCCAGCTCCTGCTGCTTTCTTTTCCAGTCGATGGCCTGGATTTCCACTTCGTAATTGAGCTTTTTGCCCACAGCCTGGGCCAGCTCAATGTCAAAGCCGGTCAGGTTTCCGTTGTCGTCGACAAAGCCCATGGGCGGGAAAGCGTTGTCAACGCCCACCACCAGCTTGTTCCCTTCCTTGCCGCAGGATGCGAAGGACAGGCACATGGTCAGCGCCATGACAACCGCGAGGACCAACGTCAGCTTCTTTTTCACAGGTAAATACCCCCCAAACATAATGGACGCAGGGATACGGCCCCTTATACACCGGCAATGCCGCACCGCCGCGTCTGCTCCTGCAAACGCAAGGCCCGCAGGATTTATCTTACGGGTATTCTACTATATTAGCAGAGCAAAGTAAAGCGGTTTTTTTGCGAAAATACCCCGAAAAGCGGGAGGAAATTATATTTTTTTCGCAACGGATGTGGTATAATGCTCGAAGCTTTGAATTGGAAAGGGGCGAGCCCATTGCAGCGAGGGCAGGTTTGGCTCAAAAAGGGGGAAGGCCGGTCCGTCAAGGCCGGCGGCCTTTGGGTCTACGACAATGAGATCGAGCGGATCACCGGAGGGCCGGAGGATGGAGCAATTGTGGATGTAATGGATTCCGGCGGCTATTTTCAGGGCGCCGGTTTCCTCAACACCCAGTCGAAGATTGCCGTGCGGCTTCTTACCAGAAAAAAAGAGCAGGAAATCGATGAAGATTTCCTGCGCAAGCGGATCGACGCCTGTGTGGACCTGCGAAAGGCGGCCACCGGGCTGGAGAGCTGCCGTCTGGTATTCGGCGAAGCGGATTTCCTCCCGGGCCTGACGGTGGACAAATACGGCGGCGTCCTGGTGGTTCAATCCCTGGCGCTGGGGATCGACCGGCTCAAGGGGACGCTGCTGCGCCTTTTATGCCAGCGGCTGGAACGGGAAGGGTTCCCGGTTAGCGGCGTATATGAGCGTTCCGACGCAAAGGTACGGCGCAAGGAAGGGATGGCGCTCTTTTCCGGTTTCCTCAGCTCCCCCTTTGAGACGAAAATTCAGATCGAGGAAAACGGCCTGAAATTCGAGGTGGACGTGGCCGAAGGGCAAAAGACCGGCTATTTCCTCGACCAGCGCTTCAACCGCCTTGCCCTGCGCAGGCTGTGCCGGGGGGCGAAAGTTCTCGACTGCTTTACCCATACCGGCTCCTTTGCTTTGAATGCGGCGGCCGGCGGCGCCGCGTCGGTGCTGGGGGTGGACGCGTCCGAGCTGGCGGTGGGGCAGGCGGAAAGGAACGCCGCACTCAACGGGTTTTCGGACCGGGTGCGGTTTTGCTGCGCCGACGTATTCGACCTGCTGCCCAAGCTGGAGGCACAAGGGGAGACCTTCGACGTCGTGGTGCTCGACCCGCCCGCCTTTACCAAATCCCGCAGCTCGGTGAAAGCGGCGGCGAGGGGCTATCGGGAGATCAACCGCCGCGCCATGGCGCTTATTAGGGACGGCGGCTATCTAGCCACCTGCACCTGCTCCCATTTTATGACCCAGGAGCTTTTTGCCGAGGTAATCCGCCTTGCCGCCCGGGACGCCCGCTGCCGGATACGCCAGCTGGAGTTTCGCACCCAGTCTCCCGACCATCCCATCCTTTGGGCGGACGCGCAATCCTATTATCTGAAATTCTATCTGCTGCAAATCGTGCGGGAGGCTTGAGGGGGATGCCGGATCAATACCCGCCCTTTCCGGTGAGCACCTCGTCGTTGTCCACCCATTCCTGGACATAGACGGCGGTGAATTCGTGGTCGGTGTTGCGGATGACCACCCGTTTGATCCCGGCGTTGATGATGAGCCGGCGGCACATGGAGCAGGGGCTGGTACCGGCGACGATTTCGTTTGTCTTTGCGTCCCGGCAGACCATATAAAGGGTGCTGCCGATCATGTCGTTGCGGGCGGCGGAAATGATGGCGTTCGCCTCCGCATGGACCGAGCGGCACAGCTCGTACCGCTCCCCTTTGGGGATTCCCAGCTTGTCCCGGGTACATACCCCCATGTCGCTGCAGTTTTTGCGGCCCCGGGGCGCGCCGTTGTAGCCGGTGGCGATGATCTGGTCGTTCTTGACGAGGATGGCGCCAAAGTTGCGGCGCAGGCAGGTGCCGCGCTCGGCTACGGTCTGGGCAATGTCCAGGTAATAGTTTTCCTTGTCCCGTCTGGTCATGGGGTTCCCTCCTGTTGGGCTTTTGAAAGAAGCCTCTTTTTTCTCATCATACTGGATTTCACCCAAATGCGCAATGGTTACTTTATCAAATCGAAAGGGAGGAAGATGCATGGACCGTCTATCCGATATCGGTACCATTAAGGCGCTGCTGGCCCGGCACGGGTTTTCCTTCTCCAAGTCCTTAGGACAGAATTTTCTCGTCAATCCCACCGTTTGCCCCCGTATGGCGCAGCTGTGCGGTGCGGATGAGGAGACCGGCGTTCTGGAAATCGGGCCGGGGTTGGGGGTGCTGACGACCGAACTGTGCAAAAAGGCGAAAAAGGTGGTGGCGGTGGAGCTGGACCGCCGTCTGCTGCCGGTGCTGAAGGAAACCCTGGCGGAGTATGACAACGTTAAGGTAATCAACGGCGATGTGCTCAAGCTGGATCTGGCGGGCCTGTTAGCGGAGGAGTTTGCCGGGATGAAGGTGGCCGTCTGCGCAAACCTTCCGTATTATATCACCTCCCCGATCCTGATGCTGCTGCTGGAAAGCCGCCTGCCGGTGACCTCCATCACCGTGATGGTGCAAAAGGAAGCGGCCGAGCGCATCTGCGCCAAGCCCGCAACCCGGGCGGCGGGCGCCATCTCCCTGGCGGTAGCATATTATGCAAGCCCCAAGGTTCTCTTCGAGGTCAGCCGCGGCTCCTTCCTGCCGGCCCCGCATGTGGATTCGGCGGTCATTTCCCTAGCCGTGCGCGGGCAGCCGCCGGTGCAGGTAAACGACGAACGCAGGCTGTTCGCGGTCATCAAGGCCGCCTTCGGCCAGCGCCGCAAAACCATCCTAAACGCCGTCAGCGCCGGGCTGCCGGTTCCCAAGGATCTTCTTCTTCCCGCCATCGAGGCGGCTGGTCTGGCGCCCAACGCTCGTGCCGAACAGCTTACGTTGGAGCAGTTTGCGGCGCTGGCGAATGCGCTGTGATTTTTTTGCGAATAGAAGGAGGCCGCCGGTTTTAACCGGCGGCCTCCTTCTATTCGTCGGGGTGCTCCCGCTTATACTTCAAAAACGCCACATATTCCTGTACCGATTCCAGCTCCTGCCTGGTAAAATCCTTGGGCAGATGGATACAGCCGCTCCCCCGCTTATAGGAGACCGGCGTATCGATGAGCCCCAACAGAAAATCCAGCGATACGTCGAACAGCCTGGCGATTTTCAGCTTGATTTCATCATTGGGGATACTCCGGTCCCGTTCATAGGAGGAGATGGTATGAAAGGACACGTGGAGCTTCTGCGCCAGCTCCATCTGTGACATTCCATGGTCTTTGCGCAGTTCTTGCAGACGCTCTCCAATCACGGCTTCTCCTCCTTCCATTTCTATTATAAGATTTTGACGAATTTTTCCGAAATATTGTACGAAATCTTCGAGTTCAGGGTTGACATGCGTAAGTTTCTGCTGTATTATTATCTCGAAACAGGAAGAATCTTATACATTAGAATGGACAAAATAGAAGTACCTGGCAAAAGAGGTGAAGGCCGTGCGAATTGCGAAATATGTACAGATGGTGCTTTATTTCGTCGTTTTGCTCGCACTTTCCCTTCCATGCGATCGAGAGGGCTTGGCAGAAGGAACCAGTGGTTTTTCTCTTCTCTTCACAGGTTTTCGTGTGCAGGACGGACGTTGGATTTTGCTGGCCGCCCTGTCGGTCATCCCGGTGGCGGGATTCCTTTTGCTGGTGCTTTCCCGTCGGTTTTGGCTGCGGGCGGTGGGGTCCCTTCTTTTCCCCATTGCCGGCCTTTTTTTCTTTTGGATGCTGTCCTCTGGGCAATCGGCTGCGCTCGGCTTATATCTGATTGGTATGGGATACCTTTGTTTGCTGTTCGCAGCCGTTTTGTCCCTTATTACCTATTGGACGGATTCCACCCGCCTTGGCAGAGAGACGGCGGATGCGGTTCTCTCTTTGAAAAAGAGCGGGAAATAGGGGTTGCTTGTTTCTGCCGTTCCTTGCGTTTCTTTCGTCTGTTTTGGACCTCCGAACGGATGAGGGAAGAACGGCCCATTCGATAGATGAATTCCTCTCCAACAAGAGAGAAGGGGGGGTAGGGCCG
>CAJFTS010000030.1 GCA_904420015.1 uncultured Clostridia bacterium | reverse complement strand
GGCGGATGCAGCACTGCATCCGCCGGGCCCGCTTTTATTCAATCCCCCTTTCCCAAGGCACCCATCCCCCTCGGCTGCATAGACTGTACTGAGAGCGGAGCAGCCGCCGACAAAGCAATCCGGCGACGCCAGTTCCCTGGCTTCCCGCTCTTTTGAGATAGATAGGCCGGGGGATGACGACATCCTCCGGCCGCTCCTATCAAACCCTTTCGTTCCTCGTCGCCCAAACAATTTGCATAATACCTGATCCCCCGGCTATCCGAGCTTAGCCGTTGTCATCCTGGAACAGGAAAGGAACGCTTGCTTCTCCGCCCGGGGAAGCGGAGGAAGCCAAAACATAATAATATTCGTACAAGGCCAGCGCGCGGGTCCGGTAGAGATTGAGCCGAACCAGCGCGTTGGTGTTGTTTTTCTGGGTATCGTCCCCCTGCCGCACGCCGGTCATCACACCGGACAAAGCCAAATGATCCTCCTCATAAAGGCCCCAGCTCTCCTGTTCATTCTGCAAAGCGACCGACTGCTCGGAATTGGCCGCGCCGTTTGCCAAGGCGAAGGCGTTGTTCATCTCATCCTTCCAATAGTCGCCGTAGCGCAGCGTCACCTCCAGCATTTCGTCGGAGGCCGCGTTGGCAATCGCTTCCGTCTCCCGGATAAAGGCTTTATCCAACGGGTTTGCCGCGGCGATCTCCTCAAAGCCGGTGCCGGTGCTGAAGGCGGGACGAAAGCCGTCGAGATAGGCCGATCCTCCCGCCGCGTCTGCTGCAGAAGGCTGGGCCTTGCTCTCACAGCCCGACAGCAGCATGAGGGCGCTCAATACAAACACCAGCAGCATCGATCCGATTCGCTTCATCAAAAACGCTCCTTTTTCTCTTCCGGCCGGCCCAGAGCCAGCAGCAGATTTTTCAAGATTTCTTCGACATATTCCCGCTTGTCCGCCGGGCACTCCTCAAACAGATAGGACACCGGGTTGCGCTCCCGGGTTCCCCGCTCTCCAAAAAGTACATAATCGGCATCCAACTCCAGCAATGCGCAGATCTTATAAAGGGTGTCCACCGACATCCCCTTCTGTCCCAGCTCGATGTAGGAATAGAACCGTGCGGATATCCCCAGCTGTTCCGCCACCTGTTCCCGGGTCAGCCTGAGAAATTCGCGTTTTAAGCGGATTCGCCTCCCCATCCGAGCAGCCAAATTTTGGTTCATCTCCAACACCTCTTGGTTCTATTCTATCCAAATGAACACGCTCTAAAAACGATATCCCCGTTCCAAATAGAACCTTTGGTTCCTATCGTGCGACTTTTTCACAAAGGATGGAGGAAGCTGGAAGGGAAACGAAAAAAAGATTGATTCAAGGCGCTTTTTCTGGCATAATACTCCTTATAACCAGTGAAATTGCAGGTTTTGAATGTTATCGGAGGTGTCAAGCATTGGACGATAGACAAGCGCTCGCCGCACTGCTGTTTGCAGGGATAACCAAAACGCCGGAGGATATGTTGCAGCAGTATCCCAAACGGGTGCGGGAAAATGGAGAAAAGGTAACCCGGTTCGCACCCAGCCCCACCGGCTTTCTGCACATCGGCGGCCTGTTCACCGCCATGGTCAACCGCCGGGTGGCCGGAGACGGAATTTGTTTTCTGCGCATGGAGGATACGGATAAAAAGCGTGAGGTGGCCGACGGCGTGACCGGCATCATCCAGGGCCTGCACCGGTTTGGCATTGATTTTGACGAAGGGATGACGGGGCCGGACAGCGAAAAGGGCGCATACGGCCCCTATCTGCAGTCCAAGCGCAGGGAGATTTATCAGGTGTTCGCCAAATCCTTAGTGGAGAAGGGCTACGCCTATCCCTGCTTCTGTACCGAGGAGGCCCTGGCCGAGCAGCGGGCGAAGCAGGAGGCGGAAAAGTGCAATCCAGGCTACTATGGCCGTTGGGCCGCCTGCCGGGACCTGCCGCTTGAGGAGGTCAAAGCCCGCATCGAGCGGGGCGAGGCCTTCGTGCTTCGGCTGCGTTCTCCCGGCCGGCCCGATCACAAGTGTTCCTTTAAGGACGCGGTGAAGGGGAAAATCGAAATGCCGGAGAATGAGCAGGACATTGTCTTGCTCAAGCAAGACGGCATCCCCACCTATCATTTTGCCCACGCGGTGGACGACACGCTGATGGGCACCACCCACGTCGTCCGCGGGGACGAATGGATTTCTTCGGCGCCGGTACATTTGCAGCTTTTCTACGTGCTGGGCTTCAAGCCCCCGGTTTACGCCCACGTTTCCCCCATCATGAAGGAGGAGGACGGCGGCAAGCGAAAGCTGAGCAAGCGCAAGGACCCGGAGGCGTCGGTGGAGTATTACCGGCAGGAGGGATATCCGGCGGCCTCGGTTACGGAATACCTGCTGACCATCGCCAACTCGAACTTTGAGGACTGGCGCAAGGCAAACCCCAAGGCGGACAACCGGGCGTTCCCCTTCAAGCTAACGAATATGAGCCGGTCGGGGGCCCTTTTCGATTTGAAAAAGCTCAACGACGTGAGCAAGAACGTCATCTCGGTGATGCCGGCTGAGGAGGTCTACCGGCTGGCGGCCGACTGGGCCAAGGAGTATGACCCGGAGCTTTACGGCCTTCTCTCTAAAGACGCCGCCTTCGCCACCGCGATTTTCAGCATCGACCGCACGCCGGTCAAGCCGCGCAAGGACATCGGCAAATGGAGCGACGTGCGCGATTACGTAAGCTATTTCTATGAGGAGCTGTGGGACCGGCAGCGCCAGATGCCGGAGCATCTTGAGGAAGCGGACGTGAAGGCGATTCTTTCCGCTTACTTAAAGGTATATAACCCCGCCCACAACAAGGACGAGTGGTTTGCCGCCATCAAGGAGATGTGCGAGCCGCTGGGCTTTGCGAGAGAGGTAAAGGAATATAAGAAAAATCCCGGCGGATATAAGGGGCATGTCGGAGACGTCAGCTCCGTCATCCGCATCGCGGTGACCGGGCGGAAGAACACCCCCGATCTCTACGCGATTGCGCAGCTTCTCGGCGAAGAACGGGTGCGGCAGAGGCTGTCGGAATGCCTGTAAAGGCATTGTGCTTGCGGATGAAAAAAGGGAAAACGAGGAGGAAGTTCCATGGAGATGAGCGAAAACTTTATTCATGAAGCCATCAACGCCGACTTAGAGGCCGGGGTATACGACCGGGTGCAGACCCGGTTCCCGCCGGAGCCCAACGGCTACCTGCATATCGGCCACGCCAAGGCCATCAGCATCAACTTCGGCACGGCGAAGAAATACGGCGGGGTCTGCAACCTGCGCTTTGACGATACCAACCCCATCAAGGAGGACGTGGAATACGTCGAGTCCATTATGGAGGACATCCGGTGGCTGGGGTACGAGTGGGACAACGTTTATTACGCGTCCGATTATTTTCCATTCCTTCACGCCTGCGCGGTCAAGCTGATCGAAAAGGGCAAGGCCTATGTCTGCGACCTGACGGCGGACGAAATCCGGGAATACCGGGGGACACTGACGCAGCCGGGCAAGGAAAGCCCCTACCGAAACCGTTCGGTGGAGGAAAACCTGGACCTGTTCGCCCGGATGACCGCCGGGGAGTTTGAGACGGGGGCGAAGGTGCTGCGGGCAAAGATCGACATGGCCTCTCCCAATCTAAACATGCGCGATCCCATTATTTACCGGGTGCTCAAGGCCGCCCATCACCGCACGGGGGATCAGTGGTGCGTCTATCCCATGTATGACTTCGCCCATCCGTTGTCCGACGCGGCGGAAAAGGTGACCCATTCCCTGTGCTCGCTGGAGTTCGAGGACCATCGGCCGCTGTACGACTGGGTGCTGCGGGAGGTGGGGGTAAAACAGCCTCCGAGACAGATCGAGTTCGCCCGTTTGAACCTCAACTATATGCTTACCTCCAAGCGCAAGTGCCTGGCGCTGGTGAAGGATCACATCGTGTCCGGCTGGGACGACCCGCGCATGTCCACCTTGAGCGGTATGCGGCGGCGGGGCTACACCCCGGAAGCCATCCGGGACTTCTGCGAGCGCATCGGCGTGGCAAAAGCGGCGAGCGTAGTGGACTTGGCGCTGCTGGAATTCTGCGTGCGCGACGACCTAAGCAAAAAGGCGCCCCGGGCCATGGCGGTGCTGCGGCCGCTGAAGGTGATTGTGGACAACTACCCCGACGGGCAGACCGAGGAGCTGGAGATCGAGCTGCACCCCGACCGGCCCGAGCTGGGGACCCGGACGGTCACCTTCTCGAAAGAGCTTTACATTGAGCGGGAGGATTTTATGGAGAACCCGCCCAAGGGGTATTTCCGTCTCTGCCCGGACAAGGAGGTTCGCTTGAAGAGCGCCTACTTCGTCAAGTTCAGCCACCTCGACAAGGACGCGCACGGCAACATCCTGGCGGTGCATGTGACCTACGACCCCGCCTCCCGGGGCGGCAACTCCCCGGACGGGCGCAAGGTCAAGGGGACCATCCATTGGGTCAGCGCCGAAAAGGCGGTCAATGCCGAGGTGCGGCTTTACGACCGGCTTTTCTTGGTGGAAAATCCCTCCGACGAGCGGGGGGTGGAGAGCTTCCGGGACAACCTGAACCCCGCCTCTTTGGAGGTGCTCACCGGCTGCAAGCTGGAGGAGAGCCTCATTGGGGCGAAACCGGGCGACACCTTCCAGTTTATGCGAAACGGCTATTTCACCGTGGACCCGGATACCACCGAGGGCCGCCTTGTGTTCAACCGCACCGTGGCGCTCAAGGATTCCTGGGCGAAGGCGAAGAAATAAGCGTTGCTTCAAGCAAGCGAATCGATTTGACCATATGCGGCATCCCCTCAACGGGTATGCCGCTTTGCTTTTACCGCAACCGGTACGCGCTCGCATCTTTGCGGACATATCGGCCCGCCGGTCACTACAAACGCCTTTCTTCGGAAAAGGATGACGGCGGCTTTTTGACAGATTCCAATAGACGGACAGGAAGATTTATGATAACCGAATTGTGATGAAAACCTGATGGGGAATTGGAAGGAAAAGGAGGAAGTTCGATGAAGAAGGTTTTTCTCTTCCTGCTATTCGTCGTCTTAGTAATGGGACTAAGCGAGTGCGGCGATTCCCGCTCCATCGCACAGACGCAATGGAAGATGGCTTCTGTTCAGAGCACGGGGGATGGAAGGGTGGTGTATGGTTCAAAACACTGCCAAGAACAATTCCCCGAAGCCGAAATCAAGGATCTTTCCTGCAGCGTTGGAGATACAACCCTAACGATACAAAACAGGGAAACCGAGGAAGAATGGAATGCAACCTATCAACGGATGAATTCCACAACAGAGCCAACCGCCATATATGAGGTCGCCTTTGGAAAGAAAACCGGACAAATGGCAGCGGGCCTGACCCAATAGGACGACGGCTCTCAAACAGAGACGCTGATTGTCACCTGCGGCGGCTATCCTTTATTCTTTTTTCCGCCGGCTGCTTAAAGCGGATGCCCGGGAATAAGAAAGGGAGACGGGGAACCACAGTGGTTCCCCGCCTCCCTTTCTTATTCGGACGGTCAGGCTACGGCAAAGAGCGCAACCGGCCGCATCCAATAGCACACCAGCAGAATGCCGATCACGATGACCGCCAGGCAGATTCCACAGGACACGCTGTAAAACGCCTTGCTGCGCATGGTTCTCCCTCCCGCTGATTCTTCCCGTTTAAACGTCTCTCCTATCTTCCTATCTATAAGACGCGGTATGAAAGCAAAACGTTGCAGAAAATCGGAAATTTCTTTGCGCGAATTTTCCGGCCGTCATGCATATTGTCCGCCCTTGCAAGCAAAATAATGGTTGTACACTATATTATTGAAAGGCTGGAGAAAATATGACGGATTTGGTACACGGAAATCCCTTGTGGACTGCGATAAATCCCGTTCCGGTACAGTATCCTTGGCTGGATAAGGACGAATGCTGCGAGGTGGCCGTGGTGGGCGCCGGCATAACGGGGGCGATGATCGCCCATCAGTTTGCCAAGGCGGGGATCGACACGGTGCTTTTGGCCGGGTCGTCCATCGGCTACGGCAGCACCTCGGTGAGCACCGGACTGATGGAATACGACGCGGCGGGAACGCTGACCAAGCTGACCGAAACGATCGGCTCGGACGATGCGGTGCGGGTCTACGAGATGACGGCGGCAGCGGTGCACAAGATGGAAAGCCTGGTGGGAGAGCTGTCCGACCAGGCAGGCTTTACCCGCCGGGACAGCCTTTATTACTGCGACTGTCCCCAGCACGACGGCTTTATCCACGAAGAATACCTCAAGCGCCGGCATACCGGCTTCGATGTGGAGCTGATCGACCGGACGGCCGCCAAGGACCGGTATTCCTTCCCCATTTCCAGCGGCATCCTCAGCAGAAACGCTTCCGCTGAGGTGGACCCCTACCGCCTGACCCACGCGCTGGTCGCGGCGGCGAAGGAAGCGGGCGCGCGCGTCTACGAGCATTCCCGCATCTATAACATTGTCACCGACGACAAACGGCAGACCCAGGACCAGGTATTGCGTTCGGTAACCCGCCATAACGTTTACGCCAACAAGGTGGTCCTGGCCTCCGGCTACGACGCGGCCCAGTTTACCGGGGGACTGACCAGCCACACCACCGTCTTTGCGATGGCGACCGATCCGGTGGAAGGTTTCTCCGGCTGGGAAAACCGGAGTATTCTGCGCAACCACGACTGCCCCGAGCTTTATCTGCGCACCACGGCCGACGACCGAGTCATCATCGGCGGGCTCTCCAGCTCCTTCATCGACGGAGGCGGACGGGTTGCCGGCCTTCTTTCCATGCCCTACCTGGCCTCCAAACGGTACTCCGAGCTGGAAACCCATCTCAAGGACATGTTTCCGGGCATCCGGGGGCTGTCCGCAGCCTACGATTACGCAGGCGCCTTCTGCACGACGGTGGACGGCCTGCCCATCATCGGCGGGGAGGCGGAGCACCCGGGCTGGTACTTTGCTCTCTGCCCCGGCGACAACGGCATCCTCTGGGCGAACCTGGCCTGCGAGCTGCTCCTCAGCCTGCACAAAGGGGAGCCTTCTGAGGATCTGGCCCTCTTTGCCCCCTGCCGCTATAAACCGGCGAGCCACGCAGGCAGCCGCAGGCGCCAGGACGCCAAACGCTGAATTTCCCTTCTTTTTTCATCTGAAAGGGCCTCCCGCTTTCCACAGGCGGGAGGCCCTTTGTTTTTCCCTCGTGCAAATTTTGCCGCATACCGCAAACGGCTTTTCCGTTTCAGATGCAGCCGCTTTAAACGTCCCCTTCCCCAAAAAGGAGCGGATGGGTCCCGCCTTTCAAAATCATCCGCCTAAAAACAGATATTCCGCCAGGGCAAACCATTCCCGCACCCAATATCCCGGCAGCATATCCAGCCGGGTGGCGTTCGCCAGCGGCTGGGGGGTAAGCCCCGCTTCCCGGGCCAGCATCTGGGCCCGCCACTGGTGATAGCTGTCGGTCACCAGTACCACGGTCTTTGAAAGCCCCCTTTCTTCCAAAAGGGCGGCGCAGTAGGCAAGGTTTTCCCGGGTGTCGGCAGCGCGGTCCTCCAGCAGGATACGGGCCGGGTCGACCCCCTTTGCCTCCAGGTAATCGCCCATCGCCTTCGCTTCGCTCACCGGCTCGTCGGCGCCCTGCCCCCCGGTAACCAGGCAGACGGCGTCCGGGTGGGCCGCAAGATAAGCGGCCCCCTGCTCCAGCCGGCTGGCCAGTGACGCCGACGGCTGTCCCGAAGGGTCCACCTTTGCGCCCAGGATCACCACCGTGTCGCTTTCCGGGGCCGGGCCGCCATAAGCGGCAGAAAGCATTTGCCCGGTAAAGATAAGGCAGGTGACGATCCCTGCCGCCAACCCCGCGCCGAAAAGGGACAAAACCGCCTTTCCCAGCCGTTTGGCCCACAGCCTGCCGGCCAGACTTCTGCATCCGTTCCAAAACACCAGCAGCAAAAGCAGCAAAAGCAACGCGAGAATGGCAACGGCCATCCCTACGTGCAGCACCCCGCACAGAAGCGGGGAAGCAAACCAAATCAGAAGCAACACATCCAGCGCGATGAGCACGCCCCGCCAAACGGGGGGCCCTCTTCTTTTTCTCATCGGGTCACCTTTTCCTGCGGACAAAGGGACCAAAGATACCGGTATACCGGCAGGATGGTCTTGAAATCCGCTTCCACCTTTTCCAGCAGCGCGCGGGAAAAGAAGGCGGCGTCAATGGGCCGGGCGGCCTGAAAATAGATTTCCTTACGCTGGTACCACGCGGCGATTTCCGGCGGCTTGCCGGCATATTTCTTTTTATAAAGGTAACCGAGCATTTCAAAGGCGGCCGCCTTTTTCGCAGCCCTGCGCACCTGCTCAAACTCAGCGGGATTTGCATCGATGCGGGCGCGAAGCGCGTCCATAGTTTCGGTGGTGGCGTCAAAATAACCCATACCATATTCATAGGATTCAGGCCGGATTTGAAAATAGAACACCGGGACCGTTTTCCAATTCTCCACCGCAGGCTTGGGAGCCGTCCAAAGATGATCCTGGTAAATTTCATCTCCATGGTAATAGCGCATATCCTTATAAATCCGGGAAATGCGCACGTTGAAAAGCTGGTTCGGGTCCAGCCGGGCCACAAAGGCGGTCAGCTCCTTGGAAATACGGGTAAAGGGATCGAGCAGAACACGGCGGTATTCCTCCTTATGCGCCTCAAACCAGGCGCGGTTGTTGTTGAGCCGCAGGTTCCACAAAAAGTCGATGGTCTGCTGGGTGAAGCCGGAAAAGAGCGCTTCGTTCTCCATTTTCATTGCTCCTTTCATTGGATTGTGGCTTCATTGTACCAAGCCTTCGCCCCCTCGTCAAACCCCAATCCCTCTTGATAAACAAAAGGCGTTTTATTTTCCCCTCCTCCCCTTGCGCCGGTGGAAGCATGCTGGTAAAATGAGCGTAGATTCGGTTTAGAGCCGGATTTCACTCAAACAACCTGTGGAGGGATGAACCATGCGTCTGTCCTTGGATGTGTCCGGCATAAAGGCGAAAAAGCCGGCCCCGCTCCCTTTTTTGGGCATGTCTCCCAAGGGGGAAACCCTGTCGGCCAACGGCGGCTATTTTGAAAGGAACGGCAAGCCCTGGTTCCCGGTGATGGGGGAATTTCACTTTTCCCGCTTTCCCTGCCAACGGTGGGAGGAAGAGCTTTTAAAAATGAAGGCGGGCGGCGTCAATGTGGCGGCCACCTATGTGTTTTGGATCCACCATGAAGAAATCGAGGGACAGTGGGATTGGAGCGGGGACCGCAACCTGCGCGGATTTGTGGAGCTGTGCGGAAAGCATGGGCTGTATCTGCTGCTGCGCATCGGCCCCTGGGCCCACGGGGAATGCCGAAACGGCGGGTTTCCCGACTGGCTTTTGCGCAAGCCCTTTCCCCTTCGGCAGAACAACGAAGGGTATTTTCATTTTGTACGTGGATTTTACCACAATATCTATCAGCAGGTATCCGGCCTGCTCTTTTCCCAAGGCGGACCCATTATCGGCGTACAGCTGGAAAACGAATACGGCCATGTGGGCGGCCTGACCGGCGAGGCGGGCAAGGAGCATCTGCGCACCCTCAAGGAGCTGGCCGTTGAGGAGGGCTTCGACGTCCCCTTCTACACGGCAACCGCCTGGGGCGGCGGCGTGGTGGTGGACGACGAGATGCTGCCGGTGCTGGGCGGCTATGTGGAAGCGCCCTGGACCCAGCACACCGAGGAGCTGCCCGCCAACGTCAATTACCTCATCAAGCCTTTTCTCAACGACACCGCAATCGCCTCCGACTTTCGGCAGGTTCAGGACGACGGCTTTACCTGCGACATCCACCGCTATCCCTTCTCCACCGCGGAGCTGGGGGGCGGCCTGATGCCCACCCACCACCGCCGGGTCAAGGTAACCGGGGAGGACACCCAGGCCATGATCCTCTCCAAGCTCGCCTCGGGGGTCAATCTGATCGGGTACTACATGTACCATGGGGGCGCGAACCCTATGGGACGGCATTCTTCTCTGGAGGAATCCCGCCAATCGGGAGGGAACAACGATTATCCGAAAATCAGCTATGACTTTCAGGCTCCGCTGGGGGAATTCGGCCAGGCGAACGACGCTTATCACCGGCTCAAGCTGCTGCACTTTTTCTTAGGGCAATTCGGCGGCCTGCTGACCGCCATGGAAACGGTAATTCCCTCCCTCAATTCCACGGACGCGGAGGATATGGACACGCCCCGGCTGTCGGTCAAGACGGACGGGAAGGCGGGTTTTTTATTTCTCAACAATTACCAGCGCAAGCGCCGGATGAGCCGAAAGGAGCTTTGCATTTCTCTCAAAACCACGGCGGGAACGGTTTCCTTCCCGACGCTCAGCCTACAGGACGGCGCCACGGCAATCCTTCCGTTCGGACTTTCCCTGGACGGGGTGGACCTTATTTGGGCCACCGCCCAGCCGGTGGGGCGCATCATGGCGGACGGGACGCCGGAATACTTATTTGTAGCGCCGAACGGCCTGCTTCCTCAGTTCGCCCTGTCGGACGCCGCCGTCTCCCAGCTGTACAACGGCAGACAGACGCTTGAGGGGCGGACATGCTTGCTCGGTGTTGCCGACCCCCAAAGGGCGATGACGGTCACCTTGACGGGAAAACAGGGCCCGGTCCGGCTGCGCTGCCTTCCCTACCGGGCGGCGCTTAGCCTCGCCATGCTGTCGGCCGGCCAGGCGGTCTTTTTCCCCGACCTGGTTATCGACGACGGGGAGACGGTGTCCCTCTTCTCCCGGGCGGCCTCTGCGGTGGTCGCAACCGCCCATTCCCTGCCGCCTCAGGTTTACACCGACTCGGTCCGGGTGACTTCCCAGGGCGTCGACCCGCAGACCGGCTTTTTCCGTCACCAGCTCACCCTCCCTGCCGCTTCCACCAAGCTGGAGCTTGTCGAAATCCCCTGTCAAAAGGAACGCGTGCGGGCCTGGAAGGTGGAAATCGGCTGCGAGGGGACGCCGGTCCACGATCTGTTTTTGCAGCTTCACTGGGCCGGGAGCGAAGCCCGGCTCTATCTGGACGGCCGGCTGGCGGCGGACACCTACTACATCGACGGGGTATGGGACATCGGCCTTTCCCGCTTTTCCCTAAAGGAGGAGTGCGACATCCGGCTGGAAATCACCGCTTATCGGGATGGGGACGACATCTTTTTCGACTGCCCGCCCCGGCTGGAGGAGGGGGAAGCCTGCCGCATCGAAAAGGCGGCGCTTTCTGCGGAATACCGCATCGACCTTCCTCTGATGAGCCTGTAGGGGGCCGCCTCCCTTCTTTCCCGCAGCAAAGGGGAATTCACTTGAAAGCTTAGGCGAAAAGCCGCAAATTAGAAAGCAAAGGATGGACGACACTATGGCGATTATTACCATCAACGCCGACCAACCCCAAAACAAAATCAACCGCAACCTATACGGGCAGTTTGCCGAGCATCTGGGCCGCTGCATCTACGAAGGCTTGTATGTGGGGGATAGCGCCCGGATCCCCAACCGAAACGGGATGCGCACCGATGTGGTGCAAGCGCTCAGGCAGATGAAGATTCCGGTTCTGCGCTGGCCGGGCGGCTGCTTTGCGGACACCTACCACTGGAAGGACGGCATCGGCCCGAAGGAATCCCGCAAGAAGATGATTAACGTCCATTGGGGCGGAATGGTGGAGGACAATTCCTTCGGCACCCACGAATTCTTCGAGCTGTGCGGCCAGCTCGGCTGCGAGCCCTACATCAACGGAAACGTGGGCAGCGGGACGGTGCAGGAAATGCAGGAATGGATCGAGTACATGACCTTCGACGGGGTTTCCCCGATGGCGCATTTGCGCGAGCAAAACGGCCGCAAGGAGCCGTGGAAGGTGAAATACTTCGGTATCGGCAATGAAAACTGGGGATGCGGCGGCTTTATGCGGCCCCAGTATTACGCGGACCTCTACCGCCGGTACGCCACCTACTGCCTCAATTACGGGGAGAACCGGCTTTACAAGATCGCCTGCGGCGCAAACCGGGGGGATTATGAATGGACCCGGGTCCTGATGCGGGAGGCCGCGCCCTTTATGGACGGGCTGACGCTCCATTATTACTCCTACAACAAAAAGAACCGGTCGGCCAACCAGTTCGGGGAGTTTGAGTGGGCCGAGATGCTCACCGACGCGGCGGGGATCGAGGAGGAAATCGTCCGGCACACCGCCATTATGGACGAATACGACCCCGACAACCGCATCGGGCTCTTGGTGGACGAGTGGGGCGCCTGGCACGAGGAAGAGCCGGGTACCATCCGCGGGTTCCTCTATCAGCGCAACACCCTGCGCGACGCGGTGCTGGCGGGATTGAGCCTCAATATCTTCAACCGCCACAGCCGCCGGGTTCAGATGGCAAACATCGCGCAGCTGGTAAACGTTTTGCAGTCCCCCATCCTCACCGATGGGGAAAAGATGATCCGCACCCCCACCTACCATGTGTTTGAGATGTATGCGGTCCATCAGGATGCGATGCTGCTTTCCAGCGCGGTGCAGACCCCCGATTATACCTATGAAGGGATGACGCTGCCCAAGCTCAGCGCCAGCGCTTCTCTGGCTGAGGACGGGGCGATGAACCTGACCGTCTGCAACCTAAATCCCAATGAGAGCGAACCGGTCACCTGCCCGGTTCGGGGCAAAGCTGTTAAGGAAGCCGCCGCACGGGTACTGACGGCACCTCGTCTCAACGACGGCAATGATTTTGAGACGGGAGAAACGGTGTCGCCCGCCTCTCTGCCCGTCTCCCTGGAGGGAGATACCTTGACCTTCATCCTGCCGGCCAAAGCGGTGGCGGTGGTGACCGTCCGATGACCCATCCGACGCCCTGTCCGCGCTGCCTGCAGCAAGAGGGCGGGGAAGCTTTCCTCCGCACGGTGGAGGCTTACGCCGCCTCCCTGCCCAGGGAGCGATGCGTGGAGGAGGGCCTCTATCAGGCCCGGCTCTCCGCCTGCCAGGGGTGCGAAGCCTTGTATGACGGCGGCTGCCGTTACTGCGGCTGCTTCGTCCTGGTGCGGGCGAAGAAAAAAGGGCTCTCCTGCCCGCATCCGCATGGATCAAAATGGCCGGAGTAGGGGGAGCGTCCGCGCAAAAAGCGTTCCGCATCCGGCGGTTTGATCCGAAAGAGTCTTCCGGCGGCGTTTCTCCCCGGCCGTCCCTTGCGCACGCAAGAGCTTACCGCCGTAGGAAGCGGCGGTAAGCTTTCGCCGCACATCCGGCAAGGGCCGGCGGACGGATACTGAAAACAAAGGAGGCGGTCTGTTGAACGGGCCCACTGCAATCGGTTCCCCTCCCCGCATACGCTTCGCCCCATTTCTGGCGGCGGTGGGCGTAATCCTGGCGATCCTCTTTTTCTTTTTGGATCAGAGCTCCATTTCCTTATTCGAAACCACCCTTCTGCGAGCCGGCCTGCTGCTCTTGACGGGGGCGGCCGCCTGTGTGGCGGCGGCACGGTATTTGAGCGGCAAGCTCACGCTGCAGCAGGCAGTCTTTCTCCTTTTGGCCGGGGCCCTTTTCCTGCGTATCCTCTATATGGCCGCCACCCCTTACACCGCCCGTCAGCACGATGTGGAAAACCTGGGCGGACAAGGGCATCTGGGATATATGCAGCTGCTGTGGGAGGAAGGCGTCCTTCCCGACAGCTACGACTGGCAGTTCTACCAGCCGCCGCTGCACCATATCCTCTCCGCCCTTTGGGTAAAGGCGGGGCTTGCGCTGGGCTTTTCCGTGGAGCGGTGTGTGGAGAACATCCAGCTGCTGACGGTGTTCTATTCCATGGCCATCCTGGTGGTCTTTTATAAGATCCTGGCCTGCTTTCGCTTGTCTGCGGTCTTTTCGCTGTGCGCACTCCTCTTTGCCGCCTTCCATCCCACCATGCTTTATATGAGCGCAGGTATCAACAACGACATCTTGATGCTGCTGTTTTACATGCTGGCGCTGCTGTTTACCATTAAGTGGTATTATACGCCCAGCCTTGCAAACATCCTCCTGCTGGCCCTTTCGATTGGGCTTGGGATGATGGCCAAGGTCTCCTGCGGCCTTGTGGCGGTGCTGGTGGCGCCGGTGCTGCTGGCTGGGCTAATCAAATCCCGAAGGAAAGGGCGGATGATCGGACAGTTCGCCGCCTTTGCGGCGGTCTGCATCCCGTTGGGGCTTTGGTACTCGGTACGCAATTTCCTGCGCTTCGGCCAGCCCTTCGGGTATGTGCCCATGCTGCCGGAGGACAGCTTTCAGTATGTGGGGAATTACTCGGTGTTTCAGCGGCTCTTTTCCCTTCCCGCCGACCAATTTACCGGCTCGCCCTATGTTTCGGTGCCGGACGACTACAACATCCCCATGTATGTGGTGAAAAACTCCCTCTTCGGGGAAGCGGGCTATCCCTCCCTTACCTCCTTCGCCTGGGTGCTTGTGTACGCAAACCTGGCGCTGATCCTTTTGACTGCGGCGGCGCTTGTCTACTGTGTGGTCAAAGGGTTTGGCCGGGGGCCGCGGCTTCCTCTGGCGCTGCTTGTGGGAAATGCGGGGGTGCAGGCGGCCTCCTATCTGAACTTCTGCTTTCAGATGCCCCACGCCTGCACGATGGACGTGCGGTACATGGCGGCGGCGGTTTTAACCGGCGGCCTCTTCCTGGCTCTGGCCGGGCAGATGCTCACCGAACGGACAAAACGGCCGATACGATGGCCCTCCTATTTGACGGTGGGGGTGGTCGGCGTGTTCTGCTTCGGCTCCTCCCTTTTCTATTCGCTGATTTAGGCTTACGCTAGGGCGGCCGTCCTCCAATAAGGAGGGCGGCCGCCCTTTCTTCCCCTCTTCCCTTGCCAAATAGGGCGCCGCCTCTTTTTTCGTTTGTACATAAAGTATTTACAAATGTACCCTTGACAAAGAAGAATGGGAATGGTAAATTAATACTTGCAATTAGCACTCTAAGCCATTGAGTGCTAAAACAGTCTGGAGGTTCGTTATCATGGAGCTTGGTGAGCGCAAATTAAAGGTGCTGTCCGCTCTCATCGAGGCTTACATCAACACAGGGGAACCGGTTGGTTCCAAAGCGTTGCAGGAGGCCCTCGATCGAGCGGTTTCCTCTGCTACCATCCGCAACGACATGGCCGAGCTGTCTGAGCTCGGCCTCTTGGAGCAGCCGCATACCTCGGCCGGACGGATTCCGTCCCCGAAGGGGTATCGGCTCTATATCGACAAGCTGATGTCTCACGCCCCGGTAACAAAGGAAGAACGACGCTTTATCGACTCGGTTTTGGAGGAACATGCCGACGACCCGGAACGGCTGCTGGAGAACGCGTCGGTGGCACTGGCGCAGCTAACCCGGTTTGCGGCCCTGTCCACCACGCCGGAAAGCGATGGGGCGGTTATCCTCAAATGCGAGCTGATCGCGGCGGGACGGCGGCTGGCCATTTTGCTGCTGGTCACGTCGGCGGGCATGATGAAATCAAAGCTGTTTAAAACCGATACCGACATTACCCCCGAGCTGTGCGAGCGGTTTCGCCGGGTGACGGCCGAGCATGTCTGCGGCGTGCCCCTATCGGACATCTGCCTGCCTTTTGTGCAGACGCTGGCCGCATCCTTAGGGGAACACGCCTTTACGATGACGCCGCTGCTCATCGGCCTGTACGAAACGGCAAGCGAAGCGGCGCAGGCACAGGTACGGCTGGAGGGGCAGGCCAACCTGCTGATCCATCCGGAGTTTGACGGCGAGCATGTGCGGCGGATTCTGGAGTTTTTAGCCAAACGCAAGCAATTGACGGCCCTTCTTCATCAGTATCACGGCGGCGTAAACGTGGTGCTGGGAAGCGAAAGCCCTTCGCCGGAACTGGCGGGGTCGAGCGTGGTCATCGCCCGCTACCGCCTGGGCAGCCGGGAGGGCGGAACCATCGGCGTGATCGGCCCGAGCCGGATGAATTATTCGAAAATCATCCCCAGCCTTGAATATTTCGCCCTTCGTTTAGGCAACCTCCTATCGGAGGACTTGGACAGAGAGGGCGGACCGAAAGCGGATTGACAACAAACATAGAAGGTGGGAATCACATTGAAAAAGAAAGACGCGAAAACGGAAAAGCAGGCCGCTGAGAACGCATCCGTAAAGGACGAAACGGTGAAGGATTCCGCGCAGGCGGAGGCGGGGGAAACGGATAACCCCTTGCAGGCACAGGTCGAACAGCTGCAAAAGGAGCTCAGCGAGCAAAAGGAGCTTTTGCTGCGCACGGCGGCGGAGTACGACAACTACCGCAAGCGCACCGCCAAGGAAAAGGACGCCACCTGGAACGACGCCAAGGCGGACACGGTGGAGAAATTCCTGCCGGCGCTTGACAATCTGGAGCGGGCGCTCTCTGCCGAAGGCGACGCGCAGGACATCAAAAAAGGGGTGGAAATGATCCACAAGCAGTTCCTCGACGCCCTTGCAGCGCTCAAGGTGGAGGAAATCCCCACGGTAGGCGAGGCGCTGGACCCCTCCCTGCACCATGCGGTGATGCATGTAGAGGACGAGGAAGCGGGCGAAGGCGAAATCGTCGAGTGCTTCCAAAAGGGTTACAAGACCGGCGACCGGGTCATCCGTTACAGCATGGTTAAGGTAGCCAATTAACAGGCGGCATCCTTTCATTGACATAAATTATATTAACCGTTTAGGAGGAATTTCTGTATGGCAAAGGTAATCGGCATAGATTTAGGTACCACCAACAGCTGCGTCGCGGTCATTGAGGGCGGCGAACCGGTTGTCATCGCAAACGCGGAGGGCGCGCGTACCACCCCGTCCGTGGTGGCGATTTCGAAAAACGGCGAGCGTATGGTCGGCCAGGTGGCAAAGCGCCAGGCCATCACCAACCCCGACCGCACCATCTCTTCCATCAAGCGCGACATGGGCACCAACCGCAAGGTGACCATCGACGATAAGTCCTATACCCCCCAGGAAATTTCCGCTATGATCCTGCAAAAGCTCAAGGCGGATGCGGAAGCCTACCTGGGCGACAAGGTGACCGAGGCGGTCATCACGGTCCCGGCCTACTTCTCCGATGCCCAGCGCCAGGCCACCAAGGACGCGGGCACCATCGCGGGCCTGGAGGTCAAGCGCATCATCAACGAGCCGACGGCGGCAGCGCTGGCCTACGGCATCGACAAGGAAAACGATCAGAAGGTGATGGTATACGACCTGGGCGGCGGCACCTTCGACGTGTCCATCATTGAGATGGGCGACGGCGTGCAGGAAGTCTTAGCCACCGCAGGCAACAACCGTCTGGGCGGCGACGATTTCGACCAGCGGGTGATCGACTGGATGGTGCAGAACTTTAAATCGGAGACCGGCGTGGATCTGTCGAACGACAAGATGGCCATGCAGCGGCTGAAGGAAGCGGCGGAAAAGGCGAAGATCGAGCTGTCCGGCGTGACCACCAGCCAGATCAACCTCCCCTTTATCACCGCCGACGCCACCGGCCCGAAGCATCTGGACATGACCCTGACCCGCGCCAAGTTCAACGAGCTGACTGCGGATCTGGTGGAAAACACCATGGGCCCGGTTCGCCAGGCGCTCAAGGACTCCGGCCTTTCCGTAAACGAGCTGGATAAGATCCTTCTGGTGGGCGGCTCGAGCCGGATCCCCGCCGTGCAGGAGGCCATTAAGAAGTTCACCGGGAAGGATCCCTTCAAGGGCATCAATCCCGACGAGTGCGTGGCCATCGGCGCGGCGCTGCAGGCGGGCGTTTTGGGCGGCGAGGTCAAGGGCCTGCTGCTTTTGGACGTCACCCCCCTGTCCTTGGGCATTGAGACCATGGGCGGCGTCATGACGAAAGTCATCGACCGCAATACCACCATCCCGACCAAGAAGAGCCAGGTGTTCTCCACCGCCGCCGATGGGCAGACCTCCGTGGAGGTCCACGTCCTGCAGGGCGAGCGCGAGTTCGCCCGCGACAATAAAACCCTGGGCATGTTCCGTCTCGACGGCATCCCGGCCGCTCCCCGCGGCGTGCCGCAGATTGAGGTCACCTTCGACATCGACGCAAACGGCATCGTCCACGTGTCCGCCAAGGACCTGGGCACCGGCAAGGAGCAGCACATCACCATCACCTCCAACACCAACATGAGCAAGGACGACATCGAGAAGGCGGTTCACGAGGCCGAGCAGTTCGCGGCGGAGGACAAGAAGCGCCGGGAAGAGATCGACACGAAGAACGCCGCCGACCAGATGGTCTACCAGGCGGAGAAAACCCTCTCCGAGGCGGGCGATAAGATCGATCCGTCTCTGAAGGAGGAGGCGCAGAAGGACATCGACGCGCTCAAGGAAGCCCTCAAGGGAACCGACATCGACATGATTAAGGCCGCCCAGGAAAAGCTGCAGCAGTCGCTGATGAAGGTGGGCGAAAAGATTTACAACGCCGCCCAGCAGCAGGCGGGAGCCGCCGGCAATGGCGGCGCGGCCGGCGACGGCCCGAAAACCGACGGCGAGGGCAATGTCTACGATGCGGAATTCCACGACGTCGACGACGACAAGAAATAAGAAACGACGTCCCTTCCAGAAGGGAAACCAGCCGCGTAAGGGGGATATCCCCCTTACGCGTTCGCCTGTTTACGGCAGGCGGGCTACATAGAAGGCGAAGGCCGCGCGGCGGCGGCGTATCATGATTTTTCATACAAGGCGGGATTACTTTGGCGGAAAAACGCGACTATTACGAAGTGCTCGGCGTGGGGAAAAACGCGTCGGAGGACGAAATCAAAAAGGCCTATCGCAAGATGGCCAAACAATACCATCCGGACCTAAACCCCGGCGACAAGGAAGCCGAGGCCAAGTTCAAGGAGGTCAACGAAGCCTACGAGGTTCTCTCGGACAGCAGCAAAAAGGCGCGTTACGATCAATTCGGCCATGCCGGAGTGGACCCGAACTTTGGCGCGGGCGGCGGATACGGTGCAGGCGGCTATGGGGCCGGCGGCTTCGGCGGCTTCGACTTCGGCGATATGGGAGATTTAGGGGATCTCTTCGGCTCCATCTTCGGCGGAGGCGGCGGCCGTTCCGCCAATCCAAACGCCCCCCGGCGCGGGTCGGATATCAACACCTCCGTCACCATCTCCTTTGAGGAGGCGGCCAAGGGCTGCAAGGTGGAGGTCAACGCCCCCCGCGTGGAAAACTGCCCGGAATGCGGCGGCTCGGGCGCGGCGAAGGGGACCTCACCGAAAACCTGTCCCGAATGCGGCGGGCGCGGCCAGGTCCGCGTCACCCAGCGCACCCCTTTCGGCGTGATGCAGACCCAGCGGACCTGCTCGAAATGCCGGGGCAAGGGCAAAATCATCGAGACTCCCTGCAAGCATTGCAGCGGGACCGGCCAAATCCGCCGGTCCCGCCGGCTGGAGGTCACCATTCCGGCCGGGATTGACGACGGGCAGGGGGTCAATCTGCGCGGGCAGGGCGACTTCGGCGCCAACGGCGGCCCGGCGGGCGACCTGCATATCACCGTCAACGTCCGGCCTCATCCCCTCTTTGAACGGGACGGCTTCGACGTATGGTGCGAGATTCCCCTCACCTTCTCCCAGGCGGCCCTGGGGGCGGATATCACCGTCCCCACCCTGGACGGCAAGGTCAGCTACCATGTGCATGAGGGCACCCAGCCCGGCGACGTGTTTAAGCTTCGGGACCGGGGGATTCCCCATCTCAACGGACGCGGCAAGGGGAATCAGTATGTCCGGGTGACCATTGAGGTGCCCAAAAACCTGACCGAGAAGCAGAAAGAGCTGCTCAAGGAATTCGAATCGGGAGCATCCGACCACAATTATCAGAAGCGCAAGGGATTTTTCGACAAGCTCAAGGATTTCATCAGTTGAGAATAGGCCTAATCCGGCATGCGGTCCGTCGGCTGCGTGCCGGTT
Organism: uncultured Clostridia bacterium; assembly: GCA_904420015.1. Taxonomy (GTDB): domain Bacteria; phylum Bacillota; class Clostridia; order Oscillospirales; family Acutalibacteraceae; genus Solibaculum_A. Next base: position 71,004 of record CAJFTS010000030.1, on the reverse strand, counting down.
TTCGTATGGAAAGCTTGGGCAACATTTCCGGGCAAAATGCAGCATATGCTTGTAAAAACGGCAGCGATTGTGCTATAGTATATTTGTTCATGTCTGCGACATATTTAAATGTTTCACGAGGCGGCAGTGTTTTTTCCTGCCGCAGCGTCTATTCGAATTGAATGCAGCTTTGATTTTGCCGGAAAGGGGCCTTGTTTGCATATGGGACTTTTTCTCGACCTGATTTTGATCGTCCTCGCCTTCCTGCTGGTCTGGTCGGCAGCCAGGCGCGGGTTTACAACCATTTTTATCCGTACGGTGGGAAATATCGTGGTGTTCGTCGCCGCGGTGCTCCTTTCCTGGTCGGCCGCCTCGTGGCTCTTTGACGCAGGACTGCGCGGCATGCTGGTGGACCGGGTACAGGTCCAGCTGTCGTCCCTGTCTACCGGGGAACTGGAGGAAATCGTACAGCAGGCCGTGGCGGGGCTTCCGGACTTTCTATCCTCGCTGATCGAGGGCTTCGGCTATTCGGTGCAGGATCTGGCGCCGCAGCTTCAGGATACCATCACCTCCCAAAGCGCAGCGGCTGCGGCAACCATTGTGGATTCCATCGTGGCCCCGGTGGTCATCCTAATGCTGCGCGGAATTTTGCTTTTGGTCTTTCTGATGCTGGGCTGGTTCCTCATCCGGCTGCTGTCCCGCACCGCCAACCTGGTGGTCAATATTCCCATTGTACGGGGCGTCAACCGATTTTTGGGCGGGGTCATGGGGCTTTTCAACGCCGCAATCATGGCGCTTTGCGTCACGGCCCTGGCTTGGTTTGTCATCACCCTATGGGGGGACACCGTTCCCTTCCTGAATACGCAGACCATTGAAAGCTCCTACCTGTTTCGGTTTGTGCTGGATCACAACATTCTGTTGCAGTTTACCGAAGGGTTATTCGCCGCTGTCTAACTACGAATAGGCAAACAGAATGAATCGCTCTTCGGAAGGAATGATAATACATGTCTGATTGGAAAAAGAATCTTACCATACCCAACCTGCTCTCGGTATTCCGTATTCTGCTCATCCCGCTGTTTATTTATCTGTATCTGGAAAAATCACCGGAGGATTTCGGGATTTCGGCGGGAATCGTTCTCTTGATTTCCGGCGCCACCGATATGCTCGACGGTTATATCGCCCGGCACTTCAATCAAATCACACAGCTCGGGCAGATTCTCGACCCCATTGCCGACAAGCTGACCCAGGCAACCGTGGTAATCTGCATCGCCATCATGCATAAGCATAATCAGTTCTTAGTTCCTCTGGTGCTTATCTTTTTGGCGAAAGAGATTCTCATGGGGATCGGCAGCCTGGTGCTTTTGCGCCGGGGCGCCCGTCCCACCGCCGCGCTCTGGTTCGGCAAGGTGGCAACCATGGTCTTTTACGCCGTGATGCTGATTATTGTCTTTTTCCCTTCCATGAACGATCTGGCCATTACGATTTTGGTGGCGATTGTGGCGGCGTTCATGGTCTTTGCCTTGATTCGGTATGCCATGCTCTTCTTTCAGCTGCTTAAGGCGACGCCGAAAAAATAAAGGTTTCAAAGGCGGCGCGGCCTGCAAAATATGCGGCCGTGCCCTTTTTCTCTCCATCGGCTTACTAAGAAAAGCCAGTCTCTCCACTATTTGTACCGCGTCTTTCTGGGACGCACTGGGGGTAATCAAACATGATGTGCAGCAGATGTAAAAAACGAATGGCGGTTGTGTTCATCACCCGCATGGAAGGCGATAAAAGCTTCAACGAAGGGCTTTGCCTGGTATGCGCCAAGGAGCTTGGCATCAAGCCGGTCAACGATTTGATGGACAAAATGGGCGTGAGCGATTCGGATATTGAAAATTTAAGCGAACAGATGATGGATATGATAAACGCCGGCGAAGGCCAGGAGGACGGAAGCTTCGAGCCGGGAGGCGCCGCCACCTATCCGTTCCTGCAAAACCTGTTCGGCGCCCAGCCGGGCTCGGACGAGGAGGATTTGGCCCATGTGGTCGGAGAGGTGGACGAAGAATCCACCCCCCCCAAGCGGGGGCGCCGAGGGAAGGAAAAGCACGAGAAAAAGCGCAAATATTTGGATATGTACTGCACCAACCTGACCGGCAAGGCCAAGCGGGGCGAGCTGGATGCGATCATAGGCCGGGATCAGCAGATTTACCGGGTGATTCAGATTCTGTCCAGGCGCACTAAGAATAACCCTTGCCTGATCGGTGAGCCGGGCGTGGGCAAAACCGCCATTGCCGAGGGCCTCGCCCTTCGCATCGCGGCGGGGGACGTTCCCATGCGGCTGGCGAAAAAGGAAATCCATCTGCTGGACCTGACGGCTTTGGTGGCGGGCACCCAATTCCGCGGCCAATTTGAAAGCCGCATCAAAGGTCTCATCGACGAGGTGAAGGCGGACGGCAACGTGATCCTCTTTATTGACGAGGTGCACAATCTGGTGGGCACCGGCGACGCGGAGGGCTCCATGAACGCCGCCAATATCCTCAAGCCCGCCCTGTCCCGCGGGGAGATCCAGGTGATCGGCGCGACCACCTTCACCGAATACCGCAAATACATTGAGAAGGATTCCGCTTTGGAACGCCGGTTCCAGCCGGTGACGGTGGAGGAGCCTTCTCTAAAGGAAACGGTGGAGATGCTCAAGGGCATCAAGCATTATTACGAGGGTTACCATCGCGTTTCCATCCCGGACCCCTTGCTCACCTACGCCGTCTCCCTTTCCGAACGGTATATCACCGACCGCTTTCTTCCCGACAAGGCCATCGACCTGCTTGACGAAGCCTGCGCCCATGCTTCCTTGCGCAATACCGTCATTTTGGAATACGACAAGGCGGTGGAACGGGTTAAGGAACTGGGGGAACGGGAAGAAAGCATGGCGGAGGATCCGGAGTTTACCGATTATGAAACGCTCGCCTCGGTGCGGGCGGAGATTGCCCAGCTGAAAACCAAAATCGACGAGCTGGCCCCCACCGCGCTGAGCAATGCCGTCAACAAGGGCGACCTGGCTAAGGTGGTGGAGCTGTGGACGGGAATTCCGGCCTCCCGGGTGGAGCAGTCGGAGCTCAAGCGGCTGGGGCATCTGGAGGAAGCGCTCAGCAAAAAGATCATCGGCCAGCCGGAGGCGGTTTCGGCCGTGTCCGCCGCCGTGCGCCGCAGCCGGGTACAGATCAGCACCCGCCGCCGGCCGGCGTCCTTTATCTTTGTGGGGCCCACCGGCGTGGGCAAAACGGAGCTGGTGAAGGTGCTGGCGGCAGAGCTGTTCGACACGCCGGAAACCTTGATCCGTCTGGACATGTCGGAGTTTATGGAGAAGCATTCAGTCTCCCGCATCATCGGCTCCCCTCCGGGCTATGTGGGCTACGACGAAGCGGGGCAGCTGACCGAGAAGGTCCGCCGCAAGCCTTATTCGGTTTTACTGTTTGACGAAATCGAGAAGGCGCATCCGGATGTGATGAATATTCTGCTGCAAATCCTCGACGAGGGCAAGGTGACCGACGCCCATGGCCGCACCGTCAACTTTGAAAACACGGTCATTGTCATGACCTCCAATGCCGGCAGCCGGGATACCAATGCTCTGGGCTTCGCCAAATCCGCTTACAGCGCCAGCCGCGACCGGGCGCTCAAGGCCCTGTCCGATTTTTTGCGTCCGGAATTTATGAGCCGAGTGGACGAGATTGTGGTATTCCGTCCGTTGGACGCGGCGGATTTGGAAAAGATCGCCGGGCTGATGCTGGGAGAATTGCAGGAAGCGGTGAGCGAAAAGGGCATCACCCTCTCCTGGGAGGACGGCGTTCCCGCCTTGGTGGCAAAGCTGGCCGGCCACGGCAAGCATGGCGCGCGGGATCTGCGCAGCATCATCCGCCGGGAGGTGGAGGACCGGATTGCCACCCTGCTGGTGGAGCAGTGCGACAATCCGCCCACGGCACTCAAGCTCCAGGCGGACGAAGAGCACGTATCGGTTACGGCAGGGTAAGGGGGCGTTTTTATGAGCGAAAGAATCGGCGGCTACCCGCCGCAATATACCATGCCCGGGCATGTGGGAACCTTTGACGGGGACCAGCACCGGCATCTAAAGCCCTCCTCCATCCTCAAATACCAGCAGGAGGCGGGGGAACTGCACCTGTCGGGCGGAAATATGTCTTACAGCCAGCTATATGAAAACGGATTGGTGTTCGTGCTCTCCCGCACCAGCTGTAAGATCTACCGCCCGCTCATCTTAGGCGAGGATTTCCAACTGACCACCTGGCACCGGGAAAACAAGGGCGCTCAATTTATCCGCTGCTACCGTTTCGTAGATGGAAACGGGGAGACGGTTGCGGATTCGGTCACCATCTTCGCCATGATCGACCCACACACCCACCGGGTGCTGCGCCCGAAGGCATTCTTTGAAAAGTACGACATTCACATGCAACCGGAGCAGCAGGTCGGCGCACCCGACCCGGGCAAGCTCTCCATCCCGGACGGCCTTCCCCAAGCAGGGGTGCGCACCGTGCGTTATTCGGATACGGATTATAATGCCCATCTCAACAATACCGTCTATGCCGACCTGCTGACCGATTTTATTCCCGGCGGCATGGATGGACGGGTTCTGACCGGATACCAGATTTCCTTTCTGAGGGAAGCCAGAGAAGGGGAAAACATTGCCATCCACGCCGGGGCGGATGAGAGCGGAGAAAACGCCTTCCTGTTTCGCGGCGTGACCCAGCGGGGCGTCTGCTTTGAGGGGCGCTGCACGGTGGAGGAAACCCGATAGCGAGAAGAATCGCCCGCCTATAAAGGCAGGCGATTTTTGCTTGATTCTCTTGGTATCTGCCGAATGCCGCCAAGGGGATTTCAAAGGAGTCGATGCTATGAAAAAAGGGTCGCGGAAGCCGCACCGGATCCTTCTTGTTCTGTTGCTGATGCTTTTCATAGGCGGAATCTGGTACGCGGTGGATTATGCTTTATACGCAAACATCGGCTTTTCCGACGCCGTTACCCTACAGCCGGAAGAAATCGAATCTATGGAGATCCTTACAGGGCTTAACGACGCCCGTTATGAGACCCATGATACCGCATACATTGCTCAGGTTCTTGAGGAATTGGACACCTTCCGTTTTCAACGAGGTCCGCGCATCAAGACAATATGGAATATGACAGGCGGATGGAGTTTCGGTTTGGAATTTACCGTCAAAGATAATGGAGGCCGCATTCGATATATTCCGGAATCCGGCTTTTCCTGCTTCGATGGATATGATAAGCCATGTATCACCGGCGGATATTCCGTAGATGATCTGAACCGCATGGATGATCTTATGAAGGAAATCTACTATTATCTAGCGGAACACGGCACCCTTACCTACGCCTCCGATCCATCCGAGAGGGGCCCCTATACACGGCCCTACCCCTACACCCCGTCCGCCCTTCCGGAATCGGCTGAGCCGCATCCGGCCCAATGAGCCGGAATCGACGCCCGCCCCTTTTCCTGCGGCTTTTTTCATTGAGCGCGGCGCCCATTTACATGAAAACCGTCCTCTTTCAAACCAGTGGGCAGAAAGAACCAATCGAAATAGGGTGTGAAACGCGCGATATGCACAGAGCCTTGAAAGGGCATGATACCGGCCGGCCTACTAAGAGGCGGCGAAAAACGGCCGGTTGCATCGCACGCCCTTCCACGGGGAAAGCCGGTCGATCCCGATCGCTTTTTGCTCCGGGCGAAATTGATTCCTTTCATCCGTTTCACTCTATGCGGGGAAGCGCAAGCTTTTTCTTCTCTCCGGCCACAGCCGAGGTTTCCCGTTTAAGCTACAAACGAAAACCGCCCTGCCCGGTAACCGGGCAGGGCGGTTTTCTATTATAATCCCAATTATTCGTCCTTCTTCGTTTCCTCAATGACCTTCTGTGCCACAAAGGGAGGCGCTTCCTCATACCGTTCAAAGGCAAGGGTAAAGGAGCCGCGTCCATGGGCCACCTGCCGCAGATAGGTGGTGAAATCCGCCATTTCCGCAATCGGCACCTCGGCGCTGATCTCCTGCAGGCCGTCCGGCCCCGCATCCATACCCAGCACACGGCCCCGGCGCTTGTTGACCTCACCGATGATGTCGCCCATTTTCGCTTCCGGTACGTAAACCTTCAGGCTGCCGATGGGTTCGAGAAGAACCGGGCTCGCCTGGGGAATTCCCGCCTTATATGCAAGGCTTGCCGCCATTTTAAAGGACATTTCCGAAGAGTCCACCGGGTGATAGGAGCCGTCTACCAAGGTCGCCTTCAGGCCGACCATGGGGTATCCGGCCAGCACGCCCGCCTGTACGCAGTCGCGCAGTCCCTTTTCCACCGCTGGGAAGAAATTCTTGGGCACCGCGCCGCCGAATACCTTCTCCTCAAACACCAGATCATCCCCGTCACAGGGCTCAAACTCAATCCACACATCGCCGAACTGCCCATGGCCGCCCGACTGCTTCTTATGCCGCCCCTGTACCTTGACCTTCTTGCGGATGGTTTCCCGATACGCCACACGGGGAGCGGACAGCTCCACATCCACGCCGAATTTCTGCTTGAGCTTGGACACAATTACATCCAGATGCTGCTCGCCCAAACCGCTGAGAACCATCTGGTGGGTTTCGATGTTGTTCTCCACCTGAATGGTGGGATCTTCCTCCTTGAGTCTCGTCAGCCCTGCCGCGATCTTTTCTTCGTCCCCCTTGGCCTTGGGGGTAACCGCCTTGGAAAGGCTGGGCGCCGGGAAATCAATGCCCGCCAGGGTCACCGGACGGGAAACCGCCGCCAGGGTGTCGCCGGTGTTGGCGGAGGTGAGCTTGGCCACCGCGCCGATATCGCCCGCCACCACACAAGGCGTGTCCTCCTGTTTTTTGCCGCGGACGGTAAGCAGCTTGCCGATCTTTTCGGTCGCGCCGGTGCGGGAATTGACCATCTGGGTCTCCGGGGTCATTTTCCCGGAAATAACCTTAAAATAAGAGAGCTTGCCCACAAAGGGATCGGCCACGGTTTTGAAAACGATGGCGGCGGTCGGCTCGCTTTCCGCTACCTTCAGCTCCACCATATCGCCGGAAGGGGTCTCCCCCATCTCGCCGGCCCCTTCCTCTGCAGAGGGGGCCAGGGAAACAATATTGTCCATCAGCAGGCCGACGCCGTCAAGGGTGGCGGCCGAGCCGCCCAGCACCGGGGTGATTTCCCCGTTCCTTACGCCGGAGGATACGCCGGCAATCAGCTCCTCGGAGGTAAACTCCTCCCCGCTGAAGTATTTGTCCATCAGCTCTTCGCTGGTCTGCGCCACCGCCTCGGCAATGGCGTCGCGCATCTCCCGCAGACGGTCGTCTATGTCGGGGAGCGGCACCTCATGGCGCTTGCCGCCGCTGCAGGAATAAGCCTTCATCTTCAGCAGATCCACAAAGCAGTCGATCTTGCCGTTGTCCACATGGGGCATGATAATCGGGCAGACCGTCACGCCGAAGGCGTCTTTAAGGGACTGGTAGCTTTTGAAGAAATCGCTGTTTTCCTCGTCGAGGCGGCTGACAAAGAAGTATTTCGGAATGCCTCTCTTCTGCGCCGCCTGGTAGCCCTTTTCCGCGCCCACCGAGGCGCCGGTCTTGCCGGATACCACAATTACCGCCAGCTCCGCCGCGCGGAAGCCCTCGCACAGGCCTCCTGCAAAGTCGAACAGGCCGGGGGTGTCGATGACGTTGATCTTTTTATTCAACCATTCCAGCGGCGCAACCGCCGTGGAAACGGAAGTTTTGCGCTTAATTTCCTCCGGGTCAAAGTCGCACACGGTGTTGCCGTCGGCTACTTTGCCCAAACGGTCCGTCGCACCTGCGAGAAACAACATGGCCTCTGCCAGAGAGGTCTTTCCCGAGTCGCCATGTCCTGTCAGAACAACATTTCGAATGTCTTTGGCCGAATACTGTTTCAAGGTAAGATTCCCCTTCCGATGTGTTTATTTGCACGAACTTGGCATCCTTGCCGTTTCGGTATCGCCATGTTTCACAGTTCCAAAATACCGACGGAAACAATTATAGCGCATTTGCCTATGTATTTCAAGAAAAAACAGCGCATTTCATAAAAAAATTCTCATTACATGAATTCTTATCGTCTGAATTGCGCAATCGCGCTCGGATCATCCCTTTTGTACAGCCTGCACCACTCAATTCTATGCGGGACTTGTCCGCCGTATACCGCCGTCCGTCCTGCCAATTTTGAAAGAGCCCCTCTTTGCTCTTTTGCCGCGCATTTCCATGTGTAAATTTGCAGGGTTTTCTTTTGCCTAAGCGTCTATTATACTGGTACCAGGAAAACAAAAACTCGAAGGATGGGAGGAAAGCCGATGGCCAATGCAGATGATCTGGTCGCACGGATCTTATCCGGCGAAAAAGAGCTGTTTGAAGAAATCGTCAAGCAGTACCAGGGCCTGCTCTATTCCATCGCTTATTCCATCCTGCGAGATGAAATGGAAGCGGAAAACGTCGCCCAGGAGGCATTTATCCACGCCTACCTGTCGTTGGACCGATATGAGGGACGCGGGTTTAAAACCTGGATCTGCCGCATCGCAACCAACAAGGCGATCGACGTCAAACGAAAATGGACCCGGCATCTTCAGCATACTACGGAGCTTTTGGAAAACGGGAACGAACCGTCCGGAGGCGAATTTGAAGAGGATGTGGAGATTCATGACGACTATCAAAAGCTGCTTGCCGTCATCGACGGCCTGCCGCAGCGGTACGCCAGGGTCATCCGGCTGCGGCACATGGAAGGGCGCAGCATCGCGCAGATCGCTGCGCTCACCGGGCAGGCCCAAAAAACCGTAGAATCCCAGCTATACCGGGCCAAACAGATGATCAAACGAAAGTGGGGTGAAAATTGTGACGAAGCATTACGACAAGGAGCAATGGCTGCAATACATAAATGACGCGCTTGACGGGGAAAGCCGCGAGGAGATGGAGGCGCATCTTTTTGGCTGTGACGACTGTCTGGAGCGGTTTACCAGCCTTCTCGCCGAACAGGAGGTCTTGCAGGTGGACTTCACCGCCGAGGTGATGGATTCCCTGCCCGCAGACAGGCCCGCTCCCCGGCCGATGCTCAAAACGGTAACGCCACAATTTCGCAGGAGGATGATCTGGTGCTACGCGGCGGCGGCCGCCGCTACGCTGGTCATCACCTTCACCGGCGCTTTCACAAATCTCGGCGAAGGCTTGGCCCAGGCCCTGCCCGCCAGCGCTACCGCGCTGACCGAATGGACCGGGCAGATTACCGCAGGGCTCAACTCCATCGCCGCGCCCAAATCCCCGGACAAAGAGGATCCGTTGCTTAACCCGCAAATAACAGACAAGGACGCTCAGAAAACCAAGCTGCAGGACATTTTGGCCGACTGGCTCAAGGGCGGCAGCTCCAAACCCTCATCTCAATCCGAAAAGGAGACGAAGCAATGAAAATCAAAAGTACCTTCCTGACCATTCTCTTTTCCTTCCTGCCGGGAGCAGGCCACATGTATCTGGGCCTGATCAAGCAAGGAATTCAGCTGATGGTTCTCTTTTTCGGCACCATCTTTTTAAGCAGCGCTGCGGTGAACCTGATTGGGAACATTTTCTCGCTGCTGCTCTTTTTCCTCCCGGTCCTTTTCTGCTACAGCATTTTTGATGCGGTCACCAAAAAGAATTTAATCAACCAGCAGCTGGCGGATCCTAGGCTGCTGGCCCAGGAAAACCTGGGTATTTTTGAATGGCTCCATCTGCCCGATAAGCTTACCCCCAAGGGAAAGGGCTGGGGCAAGCTTCTGGCATGGGTCATGATTGTTCTAGGCGCGCTTTTCCTCTTCAACAATCTGTTCGATATGGTTCTCGACATCATTTTTTCCTACAACCACTACTCGGTCGAGCAGATGAACCGAATTCTCAACCTCATCTACTCCATCCGCAACCTTTTCTGGCAAATTGTTGTGGCCGGCGCCTTAATCTTCGGCGGCGTCCGTCTGCTCAAGGCGACGAAGCCCAAGGCCGGCCGGTCCGAAAAGGCGGTTCCCTACTACGAGCAGGAGCTCTTTGACCAGGAAAAGGAGGAGAACAAATGAAACGCTGGCGTGTCGGCAACATTTCCATGGCGGTCATCCTGATTTTAGCAGGCGTGCTGCTTCTCTTGTCCAACTTTACCGACCTGAGCTTTTCCATGGCCTTGACCATCGGCTGGCCCATCGTCATGATCTTTCTCGGCATTGAGATGCTTTTGTATCTCTACTTTTCCAAGGAGGAAAAGCCGCGCATCCAATTCGACGGCCTAAGTATTTTCTTTGTCTGCTTAATCCTGGTGGGCAGCCTGTTTGTGTACGGGATTACCAGCGTCTTTCAAAGTGACCTGGCCAAGACCTGGATGGAGGAACGGCTGGATCGCTATTCCTATTCCACCACCCAGTCGGACAACGTGGACGTTTCCAATGTCAACACCCTAACCCTGGACGACCCGCTCGCGGATATCAAGGTCATTCCCTCCGATCAGCTGCGGGTTACCCGCGTCATCACCATTCGGTATAACGATGCGCAGGCTTCCGATCAGCTCCTCACCCTGTACCGGGACAACATCAACCAGGTGGTGGCCGCAGAGGGCTCCCTGACCATTACCGGCGGCCCCGGCAGCATGCATTACCGGATGACCGGCGCTCGGCTTTACGTGCAGTATATAATTGAAAAGCCCGAACCGGTGCGGCTGAACCTGGTAAACTACTCCGGCCTGCAGGAACTGGGCGAAGGGGTCGCCAACGTCTATACCGGGCGGGAGTGGTATGAGGATTCCACCCAAAGCTCGGACCTCCCATCGGAGGCGGCAACCGAGTCGGTAGAACCTCCCCCTTCCTCCGATGCCACCCCGCAGGAAAATGAGGATCCCTCCGCCGCTTCCCAGACTCCTTCCGAATAGCGGCGGTCCAGATGATGCGAACCCAATCAAAACCGCTCGTATACGAGTGGTTTGCCCCGATCCCCGAGGGGGCAGCAAGTACTGACCCCTGGAAGGGGTACTGAAAAATTATCATCGCATTACTCGCCCTGCAACTGGGAAACCCGTTCTCTTTGGTATTCCATAGCATTCTGCGACAGGCATTCTTTCCGCGAAAATCCCCGCGTTTCTTTCAGAAAACCTGTGCTTTTCTTTCTCTTTCTACCACAAACCATCTTTTTTACTTTTTTCTTTTGCCAAGGCTTTTTTACTTACCCCTGGTAAAACCAGGGGTTTTGTTATGCCTAAAGGCAACAAAAAGGGAAGGCCCGGCGTCAAAAGACGCCGGGCCTTCCCTTTTTGCCGCATGTTCGGCCGCCTAGCCGCATACCTATCCTTAACGCAAATGCGCCGCATATGCCATCGGCTTTTCCGGCTCCATCTGCCCGGTCGGAGTCCCTTCCCCGGTAACCAGCGCCAGCCTTACGCTGGAAAAGTGATGCGCCAGCTTATAGTCCCCCAGCTCGATGGCACACTGCTCCATGTACTGGTAGAGAGAGGACCGCAGCGCATGATGGGGCAGGTTCGTCCAAAAACCATCCGCCTCGTCGAAGATGGTAAGCGCTTCGCTGAAATTTCCTCGTCCCATGGCCACCCGGCCTTCCAGCAGCTTGATGCGGCCCATATCCAGCATTTCGCTGTAGCCGCCTCTTTCCAAGGCCTTGAGCATAATCTGCGCCTTATCGAGGTTCCCCTCGTTGAGGTACATTTCCGCATTGATAAAGGAGGAATGTGCGCTGAGAAAGGAGGATTGCAGCGCGCTCTGATACTGCATAAAATAATCCCAGCCCTCATTGGTCACCTCATCGAGGCACAAAAGCGCCTCTGCCTTGATGTTTTGCGACTCGTAAATGGTCGCCTCATTGAAGGAGATCGCCTCCTGCGCGTACTGGCGCACCTCCTCAAACTCCCCTTTCAGCAGTGCTTCCCGCGCCAGCTGAAGGCTTGCCTTCGCTTTGAGGGCATTGGCCTCGTCCGCCAGCTCCTCTTCAACCTGGGAGAGTGCCGCCATGCATTCCTTCCAGTTGCCCTCCCGGTAGCGCTGCTTCGCTTCCCCCAGGCTTGCCACTACGCCGTCCCTTTCTTCCTCGTTCTCCAACAGGGTGGAAACGGGGACCTCCAACACCTTTGCCAAATATTCCAGCGTCCGCACCGAAGGGGTGGCCGTACCGCTTTCGATCTGGCTGAGCATGTTGCGGGTGATGAAATCTCCTACCACTTCCCGCTGCGTCATCTTTTTTGCAAGGCGCAGCTCCTTAATTTTCTGACCGAGCTCCCGTTTTGACACTACTCTCACCACCTTGCGCAAAGTAAATTCTGTTTACATAGATATTTTAGCAGATTTCAAGAAGAATTACAAGTATCGGTATGAGAATTTTTCCTTGAAAACAGCGGCAAACTTTTTGAAATTCCCCTCTTTTCTATCAAATTCCGCTTTGGTTTAAGTAAATTATATTGACAAGTCATATTGAATTCAGTATAATGATGGTAATTTGAAGTTACAGCTGTGAGGTGCTGCTTATGTTTGAATGGTGGGAAGGTCTGTCCAATGTGCTGCGGGTGCTCTACTGCATCGCGTTTCCCGCGTCGCTGCTGCTTTTGTTGCAGATTATCCTATCCTTGTTTGGGCTCGGCCATGGAGACGGGGATTTCAACGTCAGCGACACCTCCGGGCTGGACGCGGACGCCGGAACGCCCAATCTGGGCGACCTGGACGTTCCGGACGGCTCCGCCGGGGCCGATTCGGTCGGGGATCTGGGCGGCGATCCCTCTTTGCGGCTTTTTACCTTTCAGGGGATCGTGGCCTTTTTCACCCTCTTTTCCTGGACCTCCATCGTCTGCATCCAATCCCAGGTGCCTGCGGCTCTCGCCCTGGTGATTGGGTTTGCGGTAGGCACGGCGGCCCTGCTGGGGGTGGCGAAGGTCTTTCAGCTGGCCACCCGGCTTCAGTCCAACGGAACCATCTCCCTGCGCAACGCCTTGGGCAAAACGGGAGTGGTCTATATCCGGATCCCCCGGCAAGGGGAGGGGCAGGGAAAAATCACCATGACCATCCAGGAACGGTTTTCGGAGCTGGACGCCATCACCTATGGCGATGAGGATTTGAAGCCGTCGACGGTGGTACGGGTGGTGGACCTGGTCAACGGCCTGCTGGTGGTCGAAAAGGAAACGTAACATACGAAAGGGGTTCGATTGAGGTTATGGATTACAACGTGATTTTTTTGGTTTGCGGCGTAGTTTTGGTCTTGTTTTTAATTTTGCTGACATTCGCCACCCGCTACCGTAAATGCCCGTCCGACAAGGTGATGGTCATCTACGGTAAGGTGGGCTCCGACAAGGAGGGAAACCAGCGCTCCGCCCGCTGCATTCACGGCGGCGCGGCTTTTATCTGGCCGCTGGTGCAGGCCTATCAATATCTGGACCTGACGCCCATCTCCATCAATGTCGATCTGCAAAACGCCCTCTCCCGGCAGAACATCCGGGTCGATGTCCCCTCTCGGTTTACGGTGGGAATCTCCACTGAACCGGGGGTGATGCAGAATGCGGCCGAGCGGCTGCTGGGGCTGAAGCTGCAGGAGGTGCAGGAGCTGGCAAAGGACATCATCTTCGGCCAGCTGCGTCTGGTTATCGCCACGATGGACATTGAGGAGATCAACACCGACCGGGATAAGTTTTTGGAAGCGGTCTCCAACAACGTGGAGATTGAGCTCAAAAAGATCGGTCTGCGCTTGATTAACGTCAACGTTACCGACATCAACGACGAATCCGGCTACATCGAGGCGCTTGGTAAGGAAGCTGCGGCCAAGGCCATCAACGATGCGAAAAAGAGCGTAGCCGAAAAGGACCGCGACGGCGCCATCGGGCAGGCAAACGCCCAAAGGGATCAGCGCATCAACGTCTCCGCCGCCAACGCCACCGCCATCCAGGGTGAAAACGCCGCCCGGGTGGAAATCGCCCAGTCGGAGGCGGCGCGCCGGGAAAAGGAGGCGGAAGCCCTCCGCATCGCAACGGCGGCGGAAAAAGTCCAGGCGGCCAAAGCGCTGCAGGAAGCCTATGTGGCGCAGCAGGAGGCGGAAAAAACCCGCGCCTCCTTGGAACAGGCCTCTCAGGAAGCGGATATCATCGTTAAGGCGGAAATTGCCAAGCGGGAAAAAGAAATTGCCGCGGAAGCGGAAGCCGAACAGCTGCGCCGCCGGGCGCGGGGTGAGGCGGACGCCATCTTCGCCAAAATGGAGGCCCAGGCAAAGGGTGTGGAAGAGCTGCTGACCAAGCAGGCGGCCGGTCTTTCCAAAATTGTCGCGGCGGCAGGCGGCAACCCGGCGGCGGGCGTACAGCTGATGATCGCCGACAAGCTGCCGGAGCTGACCCGCATCCAGGTGGACGCCATCAAGAACCTGAAGATCGATAAGGTCACGGTATGGGATTCGATGAATGGGCAAAACGGCTCGCCCACCACCGCGAATTTCCTTTCCGGTATGCTGAAATCCGTCCCTCCCCTTCAGGAGTTGTTTCATCAGGCTGGGATGGAGCTACCCGAATGGCTGGGGGAATCGGCTGGGCCGGACGCTTCTTCCGACGCTCCTGCTCCCCTTCCGGATAAAGCCGCGGCCGCCGAGAATCCCCCTACTAAGGCCCAATAATTTATGAATCGGATATAAACGCGTCATGCTTTTGTTTTCCTGGCGCCTTCCCCTGATACGAATGGAGGTAGACATATGTCTTGGACCTGTTCTGAATTAAAAACCCGTGCAAAGTACAGCCTAACCAATAAATACTGGAGCGCACTGCTGGCCTCCCTAATCCTGGTTGGGATCACCTATGGCGTTACCTGGATCATCAGTCTCTTTTCTTCTTTTGCCATGATTCCGGCCTTCTTTTCTACCCTTTTGAATAATTCTTATTCCTATAATACTGCCTACGGCGGTTACGCGTTTTTCCAAGTGATGACCACCTTTTTGCCGTCCATTGCCATCACGATGGTTTTGAGCATCCTTCCCCAGTTTTTCCTCTATAGCCCGATGACCGTAGGCGGGAACAACTGGTATTCCCGCAATCGGGAGATGCCGTCCCGGCCGAACTATAAGACCCTTTTCTGCGCATTTCAAAGCAAGCACTACCTGAAGGTGGTGGGCGCGACGGCTTATCCGTTTCTTTTTCAGCTTCTGTGGTCCTTACCCTATATTGGATCTTATATCCTCTTTTTTGTTTTCTTCGCGGTTTCAAGCAATTCCGATTCTTCGCTGTTGATGCTAACCCCCTTGCTGTTGTTGGTTACGCTCGGCCTGTTGGCCTTGCCGATTATCGCCTCGCTTCGTTACACCTTTATCCCCTGGATTCTGGCGGATAACCCGGAAATCGGCTACCGCCGAGCCATGGAGCTGAGCAAGCAGATGACCTATGGACAAAAAGGGCATATCTTCGGCCTCTACTGGTCCTTTTTCCCTTGGTACCTGGCGGTGCTGGGGGCCGCCTTCTTAACCTGCGGCTTCGGGGCGGTCAGTATCGTTTTCCTTATCCCTTATCTGCAAGCTACCCAGGCGGAGCTTTACGCCCAGTGCCGTCACAACGCCATTCAAAGCGGGCTGTGCTCTTTTGAAGAACTTGGATTTCTTCCTCAGTCGGCTCCTCAACCCCAAGCTTCCCCGTCCGATCCCAATGGCCCTACTATGTAGGAATTAGGGGGAACAAGCATATTTTGTGCTTTTCCCCAAGCTGGCATTTTAGGAAGCGACCATCGCCCGCCTTCTCATACTATTAGAAACCAAGCATTAAAAAAAGAGGCCATGCGATTCAGTCGCATGGCCTCTTTTTATTCTAGGGAAATAAGTTATCTCTGCACGCGGCCGGTACCGTCGCCGCCTGCCAGCGTCTCCACTTCCTTGACGGAAACGGAATTATAGTCGCCTTCAATGGAATGCTTGAGGCAGGAAGCCGCAACCGCGAATTCCAGCGCATCCTTGGAGGACTTACCTGCAAGCAGGGCATAGATCAGGCCGCCGCCGAAGCTGTCGCCGCCGCCGACACGGTCAACAATATGCACGTCGTAGCTCTTGGAGAAGTAATACTCCTCGCCGTCATAGAGCATGGCCGCCCACTTGTTGTCGTTGGCGGAAATGCTGGTGCGCAGGGTAATCGCAACCTTCGAGAAGCCGAAACGCTCCTTGAGCTTGCTGGCAACCTCACGGTAGCCGTCATGGTTGAGCTTACCGGTGGTAACATCGGTAGCCTCTGCACGGATGCCAAAGACCTTCTCCGCATCCTCTTCGTTAGCGATGCAGACATCCACATATTCCATCAGCTGGCCCATCACCTGGCCCGCCTTTTCAGAGGTCCAAAGATTCTTCCGGAAGTTCAGATCGCAGCTGACCGTAATGTTCTTCGCCTTTGCCGCCTTGCAGGCTTCCAGACAGCAGGCCGCAACATTATCGCCCAGGGCGGGAGTAATACCGGTGAAATGGAACCAGGACACACCTTCAAAGATCGAATCCCAGTCGAAATCGCCCGGCTGCGCCAGCGCAATGGAAGCACCGGCACGGTCATAAATGACCTTGGAAGGACGCTGCGAAGCACCCTTTTCCAGATAGTAGATACCGACGCGGGGACCGCCGCGCACAATCTTGCTCACGTCCACACCGTAGCGGCGCAGGGAATTCACCGCCGCCTGGCCGATGTCATTTTCCGGCAGCTTGGTTACAAAAGCAGCGTCCATGCCGTAATTTGCAAGGGAGACCGCCACGTTAGCCTCACCGCCGCCATAGGTGGCGGTAAAGGTATCCGCCTGCGTGAAACGCAGATAGCCGGGAGGTGCCAGACGAAGCATCAGCTCACCAAAGGTAACAACTTTAGCCATTGAATAAACACTCCTATTCTTTTATATGTCCTGGAAGCATCCATAGCTTTACAATTACCATTATACCTTTAAATAACCAAATGGGAAGAGAGAAATTTAGATATTTCTACAAAAAATCAGTGTTTTTTTGCATCTAATTCCTATTTTTCTGCATTTAATTCTCTCATCCTAGCAAAAAAGGGATCGCCTGATAAACAGGCGATCCCTTAGATTGGATAAAGAAAGCTTAGATGAGTTCCGTAAGCATAAGTAACGCCAGACCCTGGCCATAAGCGGTGGGACAAATCTTGATGTTCTTATAGAAATCAAAATCCTTACCCATCCCTGTGCCATAGGAAACACCGGCCACAATACCGTCGTCCTGAATCTTCGCAAGAACCGCATCCGCGGCATTCTTGGCGTAGAATTCATTCTCCTTGTCCAGTAAGCCCATACGGATGCCCTTAAGCAAACCGTAGGCGATCCCGGCAGTCGCCGACGTCTCCCAGTAGCTCTCCTCCACATCAACGAGGGTATTGTAAAGACCATTGATGCTCTGATACTTAATCAAAGCCTTCACCTGATCCTTCCATGCAACCTCTACAAACCGAATGGCTGCATCATGCTCCCCGACAATGTCGATGAATTCTACCGCACCGGAAGTAAACCAGCTGTTGCCACGGGCCCAAAAAGCATTGGCAAAATTATGCCGGCAGTCAAAGGTCCAGCCGTGATAGAAGAGACCGGAACGCTTGTCCTGCAAGTACTTAATGTGGAACAGGAACTGATATTTGGCTTCATCCACCAGTTCCGGGCGGCCCAAAACTTTTCCAGCTTTTGCAAGGAAGAGTACCGTCATGAAGAGAGTATCATCCCACAACTGCTGGTTGTGCCGGTTCCACACGGTCATGTGCTGCATGCCGCCGTACTCGGTACGGGGCATTTCGTTCATGACCCAATTGATCCAGCTCTCGATATGCTCAAGATAAACCGGATTCTTATTCTCCTCATAGAGGCAAACCATGGTCAGCATCGGGGCAACCGTATTGACATTGCGATGAGGCGGCTCTTTTTGGAGCTGCTTTTCATACCACTCAGTCAAGGCATTATAAAAATCCATATCGCCGGTCTTTTTATAAATCTTGAACATGCAGTAGAGTGCAACGCCAACCGGCCATTCCCAGTTGTCCATGTTCATGTGGTCATAAAAGCCGTCCTTGCGCTCGGTCTTGAGAAGAACATCAAGCACCTTTTTGGCAAGTTGAAGCTTTTCCTGATCAATGCTCATTTTGAAACCCCTTATTTTGAAAGTAAGGTAAAATGATTTAGCCCTTCAGACCGGTGGTGCTGATACCTTCCACCAGATATCTCTGGAAGCAGAAGAAAATAATCAGCGTCGGAATCAGGGACACGGTGCTCATTGCAAACATAACGCCCCAGTCGGTAATGGCGTCCTTATCGGACATCATGCGCAAGGCCATGGAAATGGTGTAGTTCTGCGGCTTGTTGAGGTAAAGCAACGGGCCGATGAAGTCGTCCCACTTCCAGTAGAAAGCGAAGATCGCAGCCGACGCAATAGCGGGCTTGACCAACGGCATAATAATGCGGAAGAAAATCGAATACTTGCCGCAGCCGTCGATAGTGGCCGCTTCATCCAGATCTCTCGGAATTCCCTGCATAAACTGCATCATCAGGAAGATGGAGAACGGACCGTAGGAAGCGGCGAAGAAGGCCGGAACGATCAGAGGCAGAGAGCTCTGAGCCCAACCAAACTGCTGGAACATCACGTACTGCGGGATCATAACAACCTGAATCGGCATCATCATAGAGATGAGCATACAGGCAAACCAGAAACCGCGCAGTTTAAACTTACAACGCGCAAACGCATAAGCGGCAAGGCTCGCAGAAATAATGGTACCAAGCGTTGCCAAAACAGAAATGTACAGAGAGTTCCAAGTAAAGGTGCTAAACGGGATGTTACTGATACCGTTAACCCAACCCTTATAGTAGTTGGTGAAATCCCAAGTACTCGGAATCAGCTCATAGGACTTAGACATAACATCAATACTGGGTTTGAGTGAACTCATGACCATCCAGATGATCGGATAGAGCATCAGCATTGCGAAGAGGATCATGAAAATATGATAGATTACGGTTCCAACTTGTCTTCTTGTTTTCATATCTTATTCCCCCTTCGACTCATAGTAAACCCAAGAATTGGAGGACTTAAAGATAATCGCCGTCATAATGGCAACGATAATCAGCAAAATCCAAGCCATAGCGGACGCATAGCCCATCTTGTTGTACTCAAAGCCCTGACGGTAGAGATGCAACGCGTAGAACATCGTTTCGTTCATCGGGCCGCCGCGGGTCGTAATATAGGCTTGCGTAAAGGCCGTGAAGCCAAGAATTAACTGATTGATAAGGTTGAAGAAAATAACCGGGGTCAGCATCGGGATGGTAATGTTAAAGAACTTGCGGAAGGGTCCCGCGCCGTCCACCGTTGCCGCTTCATAATACTCAGCAGGAATGTTTTTCAGTCCGGCAAGGAAGATCAGCATGGAAGAGCCGAACTGCCAGACCGCCAGTATGATCAGGCACATTAGTGCTGTGGATGGTTGCGTCAGCCAGCCCCATTCACATTGAATACCAATTGCCTGCAGGACGGCATTGATGGTGCCTTCCTGAATCCACAGAGATCTCCACATAACTGCAACAGCAACGCTGCCGCCGACGATGGAGGGCAGATAATAAATGGTACGATAGACACCGGATGCCTTGGACTTCCGATTGAGGAGCATTGCAATAAACAATGCAAAAATCAGACGCAGCGGCACGGATACCAGTGCATACACGAACGTAACACGCAATGCGGTATAGTAAACGCTGTCGGTCGTAAACATATTGATATAGTTCTGGAAGCCGACAAACGTTTCCTTCCCCAAGCCCTTCAAGGGATTGAGGTTGGTAAAGGAATAATACAGGGATGCAAAGATCGGATAAGCGGTGAATACCAGGAATCCGATCAGCCACGGTGCAAGGAAAATATAACCAGCCGCGTTTTCGCTGTTGATAAACGATGACCAACCGCTGCGACGTGTGAGCTGGTTCTTCGGCTGCTTAACAGCAGCGTTCGCATTTCTCACCACAGACAACTCCTTATCCAGTCCTGTAATCAACACCTAATTTCAAGTATTCGGCAGGAAAGACGCAAAAAGCGCTGACTTTTTGCGTCTTTCTGTCACAAGACTCAGTTTATTACTTCGCTGCAGAATAGGAATCTACAAAAATACCAATGAATCTAAGATTAACCAGCGTTGTTTGCAAAGATCTGCTCGCTGTTGGTCCAGCAATCGTCAGCAGCCTGCTGAGCAGTCTTCTTGCCGAACACGATGGCGTCGAACTGATCCTTGATTTCCTTGGTGATTTCAGAACCAGCAACAGGCTCCGGAGGATCGATCTCGGTGGCATACTTGCCGACCACGTCGATGTAATCGTAAACCTTCTTGTTGTTGGCGTCAGCCTCTGCAACAAGAGCTTCGTTGACCTTCTTCATGATGGTAACACCACGATCCGCGCCAGCGAGCTTATTGGCTTCGATGTCGTTAAGGATGAAGGAGATCAGTCTGGCAGCCGCATTGCGATCGGCTTCCGGGCAGTCTCTGGTGATGGACCACAGCATGGAGGGCTTCAGGTAGATACCGCCATTGTCGGTACCGGGCATCATGGTGAGCTGGAAGTCACGGGTTTCGTCGTTGGCCAGCTTCATGACGTTGATGACCTGGTTGCTCCACAGCGGCTCGCCCCAAGTCTTCTTTTCAGCAAGGAGGTCCTTATCCTGAGTCGCCGCATTCACGATGTCGGGGCTCAGAGCGTTGCCGGACTTGCTGAGGTCTTCCTGAATCTGGAAGGCTTCCTGGAGGAGGGCCTTGTCAAAACCGAAGGTCTTGCCGTCTTCAGAGTACATATGCTTGCCCTGATTGCGGACATACATCTCAACGAAGAATTTCGGGTCGGTGTTGATCATCGGAACGGTCGGCAGATTCGCCTTGGACATCATTTCCTTAGAAATGGTGTTGAATTCGTCCCAGGTGAACTTCTCGGAAGGAGCGGTAACGCCAGCATCCTTCAGAGCAGTCGCATCGTACAGGTAGCAGAACGCGTTAACACCGGTGGAAATGCCGTACAGCTTGCCGTCGATCTTGCCGCCATAGAAGGCTTCGCCCTTAATGTCGGACAGATCCAGGTTGCCGTTGTCAACCTGCGCGGTCATATCAACGATGGTGCCGTTGTCAATGAACTGACCGATCTTCGCATAGTCCTGCTGCATAACGCTCGGCAGGGTGTTGGAAGCGGCCTTGGTGTTCATGCTGCTCCAATAGTCGTCCCAGCTGACATACTCAGCGTTGATGGTGACGTTGGTATTCTTGGCCTTGTACAGATCAAGAATCTTGTTGGTGTAGTCATGACGGGTAGAACCGCCCCACCAGGAAATACCCAGGGTGATCGGTCTCGTGGTGTCCTCAGACGCCTCGGTAGAAGCAGTACCAGAAGCAGTGCTGCCAGTGCTGCTCGTGCCTTCGCCGGACTGGCATGCGGTCAAAACCGTCATGAGAACCAGCAGCAGGCAGAGAACAAGAGATGTTTTTTTCATTGTTCAACAAACCTCCTAAGAATTTTGTGGACGAAAGTTTCGTCACAGACCTATAATAAACTAAGTCGAGCCGAAAAGAAATAAAAAAAACCGTCAATTCTGTTCAATTATTTGTGGGTTTTGTTGCAGACTGCGTTTATACTCACTGGGAGTATACCCGACATACTTCTTGAACACTTGACTAAAATACTGAGGGTTTTCACCCAAGCCAACCTGTGTGGCCACCTCATAAAGCCTTTCGCCATCGCTGTTTTCAATTAGGTACTTCGCATTTTCCATGCGCACCTTGAGAACATACTGTGTAAACTTTTCGCCCACCTCCTTCTTGAAAAGCTTCCCAAGGTAACCATCGTTCATAAATATAACTTCATGCGCAAGCTGCTTGAGTGACAAATTTGGGTCCGCGTAATGCGTCTGCACATAGCGGATAATGATCTGGGCGATGTTTCCATGACGGGTCTCCAAATAATCGATCTGAACTTTGTCCGCCCACGTGGCAAAGTCAGGAGGGAACAATTCCCTCACCGCATCCGGCATCTTATCCATGTTTTCGTTAATCGTCTTAATCAAGTTATCCAGGCGCTGCTTTTGGAGACGTTCGGCCTTAATTTCCACCAGCATCTCTGCAATCTGCTCTTCGTTGCAGGGCTTGAGCAGGTAGTGTTTCACGCCGCAGCGCATCGCCTTTTGTGCATATTCGAACTCCCCGTGGCCGGAGAGAACGACGAAAATCGTATCCGGCGACAGCATCCGCGCCTGATCGATCAGGGTAAGTCCATCCATAAGAGGCATTTTTATATCGGTGATAACCAAATCAGGATGCTGGGCGGTGATAATTGCCAACGCTTCCTTGCCGTTTTGTGCCGTACCAATTACACGTACCTGGTACTTTTCCCAGTCAATGCATTCGGTTAAACCTTCACGGCTGATCTTTTCATCATCAACTACCAGTAATTTGTACATCCTCATTCACCACCTTCGGAATGGTAAGAATCACCTTCAAGCCTCCACCCGGATTATTCTCGAAGCTCATTCCATACTCTTCTCCGAAACACAGCTTGATTCTCTCATTGATGTTCTTCAATCCAATTCCAAGCCCATGCGGCGATTTTCTCCAGGACGTCAGTTTTTCAAAATCTTCCGAATTCAGGCCCGGACCGTTGTCCGACACGCACAAACGAATGCAATCGCCCTCGCTGTGCGCCTCCACCCGCACAACGCAGGTGTGTTCCGTCGCTCCAACCGCATAGTTCATACAGTTTTCCACAATCGGCTGAAGGGTTAGCCTGGGAAGGGCACATGGATAAAGATCTTCCTCGACATCCAGTTCAAACTGAAGCCCTTCTCCAAATCGGATGGACTGAATATCAATGTAATCTTTTACAATATCAATCTCCTGGCGAAGGGTAATGGAGGTTGCCTCGCTCTTGCTGATGGAATAGCGCATCAAATGGGACAGCGCCTCCACCATGGTGGAAATATCCTTTTGCCCGGAGCGTTTGGCCAGCCAATTGATCGAAGCCAGGGTATTGTACAAAAAATGGGGATTGATCTGGCTTTGCAGCGATCGATACTGATAGTCCTTCAATAGAAGGCGTTTCTTATAATCCTCGCTGACATAGCGATCAATACGGGAAACCAAAAGAGAGAAGTTGCGGTAGAGATACCCAAACTCATCGCCGCGTTCCGCCAGCTTTTGGTTGCGGGGCGGCTGAATACCGGCCGGTTCGCTTTGCTGCATATAGGCAACCAGCAAATCCAGCGGCTGGGTAATGGAAGCAATCAAACGATTGGTGACAAACAGCGCCAGCAACAGCAGAATAACCAGGGCTAAAATCAAGGTATTGCTCAGCACAATAATATTCTGAAAAATATGGTTATATTCAATGGCAATGACGTATAACCAGTGCCGGCCCTGCGAATATTGGTACGCGATAAACTGTTTGCTGCCGTTGACGGTTGCAAAGGTGTATCCTTCGTGATCGGGAAGCTGCTTATCCCAAAGATTGTTTAGGAAAGCTTCGTCCCCCTCCTCATCGGGATAGATGACGCTGTCCTCAGTCAGCATGTAGAATTTCATATTTGGATCCAGCTGCGACTGCACATTGTTCCTTCGCAGGTACATCTGCAAATCATAGCGGATAACCAGAATCCCTTCGCTTCGTCTGAGGTGCGCCTTATTTCGAAATTGACGGACAAAAACCAACGTCGTCCCATCCAAAATGGTATCGTATACCGCCAGATCCCCTTCCGCCTGAAGCGCCAGCTCGGTGAGCTCCTGCTGGAACGCCTCGCTCATTTCGGCATCCTGCCCGATCTCCCCTACCCGGCCATCGGGAAAAAGGAACTGCATCGAGCGGATACAGGCGTCCGAGTAGGAGAAACGCCAAAACTTCTTCATCAGCCGATACGACCGCCAGCGGAGACGATCCTCCTTTTCCAGCTCCTCGGTATTCTGATTGATTTCCGTCAGCGCTTCAAAGATGCTGTCGTCGGTGATCATAATGTGGGTAATGGTATCCACCGATTTCTCCACCGACTCTACATTCAGCGCAGACATGTTGAGTACCTGCGCCGACTGCTCGAACAAAACCTGATTGTAGGAATCCAGCGAAAGCTGCGCGACCAAAAAGGTAATCGAGAAAATGATAATCAAAAGAACCGTGAAAACCAGCTGAAACTTGTGCCGGATTTTCAAGTTTACAAAAAAACGAGAAAGTCCGCGGAACAGACCACCGACACTTTTTAGCATTTTCACAACTCTCCCAATTACCAGCACTCGAAATTGGAACTGTGGTCGTTTTCCATCAATTTTTACTATATATTATATCAGATTCGCCAGTCTGTCAAGTGAACTTGATGAAAAGGTAAGAATTAGTTTATCAAAAACACCATTTATTTTGCAAGCAAACCGGCCTTTTTATGGCAATCTAGTCAGTTGCGTTCATAAATTGGATACATCCAGAAAAAAGGACAGACGGCGATAGACGTTGATTTTCTTATAAAAATTAGACATTCAGCTCGAATTTCTACAAAAATCGCAACGTTTAAAAAACGGAAAAAACGGCCGCCTTTTCTTGCAAATATTTTTCCGCCGGGCACAAAAAAAGTTTTTCTCTTTCACCAAAATACAGCGCCGTTTCCCGAAAGCGTTTCCACAATAATTGCATATATTCCTTATTCTGTTAAAAACAGTACGCCCAGCGTATTGGGGCCGCAGTGATTGCTGACCGTACAGCCCGCCCGGGTGACGAGGATTTCTTTGAAATCGGCATATTCCTCCACCTTGCGCCTGACCCGATCAATGTGCCCCTGCGCAATACCCGAATGGGTAATAAAGACCCTGGTTAGGTCCAAATCCACCCGCCCTTTCAGGCGGGTGGCCACATAGTCCTCCAAAACATCCCCCAGCTTCCCGCGGAACTTCTTCCCTACCTTCATGCCGCCGTCTTCCACCTCAATGCAGGGCTTCAGCCGCAGCAGATTGGCGCCCAGCGCCGTCACGCCGGAACAGCGCCCGCCCTTCCACAGATATTCCAGCCGGTCGAGGATAAAGCTGGCCCGCACCTGCCCGCGCAGACGTTCGGCCTCCTTTACCACCTGCTTGGCCGGCATCCCTTCCTGCGCCAAATCCCATGCCTTGAGCATCAGCAGAGCCGTACCGGTGGACAGATTCTTGGAATCCACCACATATACGTTGGGGAACGCCTCCGCGGCAAGCTTGGCATTATTATGGGTCGTGGAAAAGCCGGAGCTGATATTAAAATGGATCACCGCATCCCCCTCTTGGGATTTGCGGGCGAAAAACTCCCCATAATCGGCCGGTGTGGCCGCCGACGTGGTGGGCAGCTTCCCTACCCTTTCGTAGTAGGCATAGATGTCGTCCGGCTGGGCATCCACCCCATCCCTGCGGCTCTCTTCCCCGAAGTTGACGTAAAGGGGAACCACTTCCACCTGGTAGCGCTCCCTTAACTCCTGCGACAGGTCGCAGGTACTGTCCGCTGTTAAAACGATCTTTTCCATGGATCAAGACTCCTATCCCTCTATCGTTTTCATAAAAGGAAGCGGACAATCCCGCTGGGGGCCGCCCCATCTTTTCCCTTCTAAGAGACTCTACGCGAGCAAATAAAAATCATTCCCCTATACAAGCTTATTTCAACTATTTTTTCATAGGGAGTGTACCATAAATTTGCTGCAAATGCAAATTTCACGAAAAAAAGTTGAGAATCCTATTGACAAATTTACAATTTCATTTTATATTCAGTATTGTTTTAGAAATAGTACCTGATGATAACTAATATTGCGAGGTGACGCCATGACCATTCAGTTTAAAAAGGGGGTACTGGAGCTATGCGTGCTTGCGCTGCTGGACAGCCGGGATCGATATGGTTATGAAATCGCGGCTTCCTTGACTAAGGGGATTGAGATCTCTGATGGGACGGTCTATCCGGTTCTCAGGCGGCTTCAACAGGATGACTACCTATCCTCCTATCTCTGTGAATCCCAGGGCGGCGCGCCGCGGAAGTATTATACCTTGACACCGAAAGGGAAGGAATTTTTATCGCTGCTTACCGGGGAATGGCAGCGGTTCTCCTCCCAGGTCGACCGTATTCTTCATGGAGGTGAGGAAAATGAATAAGGAACAATTTCTATCCGCGCTCAATGAGGCGTTGTCCCCTCTTTCCCGCAGTGAGCGTGAGGATATCCTAAGCGATTACATTGAACATTTTCGGGCCGGACGGGAAAATGGAAAATCTCAGGAGGAGGTTGCCCAGGCCCTTGGCGACCCGGCCGAGCTGGCGCGGGCCTATGTGGAGGAGCTTGCCGGCACAAAGGAGCACGGTTACAGCGAGCCCAATCCCTCTGTTTCCAACTCGCAGGTTCCTCTTGCGGTAGAACAGACCCAGACCTTCCTTGTGCAGCCTGTCATACCGGATCAGCCGCACGCCCAGGAGGTACCTCCCGCCGGCCGGTCCAGCAACCATTCCGGCAAAAGCACCACCCTCGGGATTGTCGTGGTCGTCCTTGTCAACGTATTCTTAGGCGCCTGGATTCTATTGAGCTTGGCGGCTGCAGTCCTTTCTCTTTGGGCGGTACCGGTATGCTTTTTCTTCACCGGGATTGCCACGATCGTGGGGGCGATTGTGAGCTTTTCCGGAATGCTTCCCCTGGTATTCTCTCTCTTCGGCGTCAGTTTGATAGCTCTGTCAGGGCTGGCGGGCATCGGGATGTACTATCTCTCCCGTTTCTTTATCCGGGGCGTTACCCGCTACATCCAATTCTGTGCGAGGCTTTGTAAGGAGGGGCTTTAAATGAAAATGCGCACCATACTGATTACCCTCTCATGCATCTTCGGCGTGACGCTGGTTGCCGGCGGCGTTTGCGCGGCGGTAGCCAGAGACGAAATCGCCGCCTTGATTCAGGGAACGTACACGGCGGCGGACGGCCATCAGGTGGAAGGGTTCCAGGACCGAAAAAGCGCTCCCGTGTACAACGTTGACAAGATTAAGATCACCTCCAACATGGGGGAACTAAACGTGGTGCTCACCGACGACACCCAACTTTCCGCCGAGTACCGGCAAGACGGCGCCTCCCATAAGCCGGAGCTGATGGTCGAACAAAAGGGAGATACCCTCGCAATATGGGTGGATGAAGGATTCACCTGGTTTTCCCTCGGCTCCTGGGAACGGAAGCTGACGGTCTTTCTTCCCCGCATCTTCATGGAAGACCTGGAGATTAACGTCAACGCCGGAAACGCAAAGGTGGAGGCTCTATCCGGCCTGGATGAGGTGGAGATGACGCTTAACGCCGGCTCCCTTATCTGCGACGGGGTGACGGCTAAAGAGGTGGGGCTTCAGGTAAACGCCGGAACGCTGGAAGCGTCCAACATCCGCGGCAGTCTGGACGGCTGCGTCAATGCGGGAAAGCTGGTTGCCTCTTTGGCGGATCTGACCGGCGATATGGAAATCGACGTCAGCAGCGGCAATGCCGATATTACGGTTCCGTCGGACGTGTCCGCGAGGGTCAGCCTGCGTGCAAGCGCGGGCGGCCTTTCCACCGATTTTCCGCTGAGCACGAGCACCGAAGGCTCACACAAGGAGATGGTCGGAAGGCTAAACGGCGGCAGGCATCAGATCGAAGGCAAGGTATCGGCGGGCGAGCTGACTCTGCGGCAGGGGCCCGCCTCCTCCAACTAGCAGAGGTCGGCTGCTCTTTCGAGACCTCCTGCTTCTTTGCACGGATACGCCCGGCAGGGGGATACGCTCCCCTGCCGGGTTTCCTTTCCTTGCATTTTTCTTTGCCTTTCCCCTTTGCCGCGCTGTCTCTTTTTAAAAGAAAGCCCCCGGTGCAAATGCACCGGGGGCTTTCTTTTAAAAACGGATACTTAATAACGCACCAGGTACCGATCCAGCTCCCACGGAGTAACGCGGGTCGTGTACTCGTACCATTCATGAAGCTTATGCTCCACGTACTTGTTGTAGATATGCTCGCCCAGAGTATCCCTCACCAGCTGGTCTTGGGTCATATCCCGGATGGCGTGCTTGAGGGAATCGGGCAGGCTGCGCACATTCTTTTCCTCGAGCTCCTTCTTGCTCATCAGGAAGATGTTCCCGTCGATGGCGGGAGGAGGAGTCAAGCCCCGCTCAATCCCGTCCAGGCCGGTCGCCAGGCATAGGGCCAACACCAGATAAGGATTGGCCGCCGGATCGGGATTGCGCAGCTCAATGCGAGTGCCCATCCCGCGGGCGGCGGGAATCCGGATCAAGGGGCTGCGGTTGGATGCGGACCAGGCGATATAAACCGGCGCCTCAAAGCCGGGAACCAGACGCTTATAGGAATTGACCAGCGGATTGGTCACCGCCGTCATGCCGGTGATATGCTCCATCAAGCCCGCGATGAAGCCATAGGCCTCCTTGCTCAGGCCATTTGCCCCATCCGGGTCGTCAAACACGTTTTTGCCGTCCTTTTGCAGGGACATGTTGATGTGCATACCGGAGCCCGCTTCCCCATAGAGAGGCTTGGGCATAAAGGTGGCGTGCAGCTTATGCTGCATTGCCACCGACTTGACCACCAGCTTGAAGGTCATAATATCGTCGGCCGCACGAAGCGCATGGTCGTATTTAAAATCAATCTCGTGCTGGCCGTTGGCTACCTCGTGATGGGAAGCCTCAATCTCAAAGCCCATATCCTCAAGGATCAGGCAGATGTCCCGGCGGGCATCTTCCCCCAGGTCGATGGGCCCCAGCTCAAAATAGCCGCCCTTGTCGTTGGTATGGGTGGTCGGCTGGCCGTTTTCGTCGGTCTTAAAGAGGAAAAACTCGCACTCCGGGCCAACGTTGAAGGTATAACCCATCTTGGCCGCACGGTCGAGCACCGCGCGCAGCACGCTTCTCGGGTCCCCGGCAAACGGCTTTCCGTCCGGCCGGTAGACGTCGCAGATCAGGCGGGCGGTACGGCCCGGCGCATCTATCCAGGGGAAGATCACAAAGCTGTCCAAATCCGGCACCAGATACATGTCGGATTCCTCGATACGCACAAAGCCTTCAATGGACGAGCCGTCGAACATACACTTGTTGTCCAGCGCCTTCTCCAGCTGGCTGGTGGTAATCGCAATATTTTTCAGCGAACCGGTGATGTCGGTAAACTGCAGCCGGATGAAACGGATTTTCTCTTCCTGACAGATCCGTATAATGTCTTCCCTGGTGTATTTGATCACAGTTTTGCCTCCTTTTTCTTTACAAGAGGATTGCATCCTCCTGGCAACACCGCCGCCAAGCCCATAAAACTTCCACGTTCGGCGCTTTTCTTCCATTGCATCCCATTATAGCATTGTTGCGATTGCCGTTCAAGGTCTTATTTTGCCCCAAAATGGCGGTGCTTTCCCCTGCTGGGATTGGTAAAATCCGCCGACGGATTAAGACGCATAAAGAAGAAAGCAAGGGTACACATTAATGCAAGGAGGTGCGTCTATGATGAAAAAGAAAGACAAAAAATCCGCCCGGCCGGAGAGGCTGACCGGCGCGTTTTATTACCAGGCCATCACCCACCCCGATTCCCGGGATGCGGATACCAACATGGCCATCCCCGACGAGGATCATGTCATCCAAAACAAAAACTGGGTGGACAGCAACCATAAGTAGCCGCCGGCAATCCTCTTATAAAGAGCAAAGCCATTCTGAAAAAGCCCCTGCCATGGCCCGCTTGCAGCTGCGGCGACGGCAGGGGCCCGTTCGTTTTTCCTCCCTTACGGCTCATAGTACCGGATGCAGGAAACCACCTTTCCCAAAATCGAAACATGGTCGGTGATAATCGGTTCCATTGTGGGATTTTCCGGCTGGAGGCGGTAATGCCCGTTCTCTTTATAGAACCGCTTGCAGGTGGCCTCGTCGTCGATGAGAACCACGACGATCTCCCCGTTCTTGGCGGTAGGGGTACGCTCCACCACGATAATGTCCCCATCCAAAATGCCCGCGCCGATCATGCTTTCTCCCATGACCCGAAGGGCGAACAACTCGCTGCCCTGCTTACGGCGGCTGGGGAAAGGAAGGTAATCCTCCACATTTTCCACCGCCAAGATGGGCTGTCCGGCGGTAACACGCCCGAGCACCGGGATAAACCGGGCGTTTTCCCCCGCAATGCGGATCGACCGGTTGAGCCCTTCGTCCCGGCTGATATAGCCGGCGTTCTCCAGCGCTTTGAGATGATAGTGTACCGTGGACGTGGAACGGATGCCGGTGGCCGTGCAGATTTCCCGTACGGAAGGGGGGACGCCGTCCGTTTGGATGCGCTCCCTAAGAAAATTATAAATCCTCGCCTGAGCCTCGCTGATTTCCTTCATCGCCTGCTCCTCCTATCCTCACGCAGGCCGCCGGACGGCTCCGGCGCCGCTGCGATGACGCGCTGGCTATTGGTTTTTTCTATTTTAGCATACAAATTCCGAAATTGCAAACAAACGTTCCTTCTCGGTGGTTATTTTTCACCCGGGCACGGCCCATACCGGGCGGCCCATCGGACGGGCAAGCCGCCTACCTGTTATACAATGTTTTTAGATTATTCATACCGATTTCATAACTGGGCAATGAAACCTGAGTATAATTGAATCGTACCCCGAAGAGAAACGGAGCCGCACCGTTTGCGTGGGTACATATACCCTCCTCAAAGCACCCCTCAAGCTAAAGAAAGAAAAACCGGGCCTATTAAAATAGGCCCGGTTTTTCTTTTCCCAGCGAGGGGCGTCTGACGGCTGTTGGGAAGGCGGGCGTCCCCATCCATCCCGGGCCGGTGCCGCCGCAGGGATGCGCCGCCCTGCCGTCTGCATTCCCCGCCTATACGCCGGTTTTGCCCAATCAGAGCTGCCGCTCCCAGGCGGGGGGAGCCGTCCAAGAAGGGGCCGGGTACCGGCTTAGGCGACGCAAGACAGGGTACCCTTTTCACCCATCACCTATCCAATGACCCTGTTGGTTTGACCCGGCGGCCTGTTCAACCCCCCGTTGTCCGCGCTCCCCTATGTGGCGGCTTTGCGAAAACCCGCCTCTCTTTTTAGGGCCCGAACGCTTCTTTGCCCGCCCCGGTTCCTACCGGGGACGCCCAAGTACACGAAAAGAGCCCGGTAAGCCGTATGCTTGCCGGGCGCTTGTTATTGTTACAGAATACCACCATCTGTGCTGGTGGTTCCAAAAAGCTTTTAGCGATGCCCAGAAAAAATATCCGAGCGAAGCGAGGAAACGTTACAAAAACAAAATGGCAGAGCATGAAAGATATGGAAAACTGAAAGGGATGCACCCCACCGCTATTTTTAATAGCAGCGGGGCACCACATGCAAAAGAAATATTATTAGTGAGCCTATAGACTCGGCTGGTAAAAGGTCCTAAGGGGCCTGTGCAAACCACCGCACGGCCGGTGGTTATGATTTTATCTGTTCCGGACCGGACACAAAGGCATTTCCCTCAGGGGATGTATTTGCGCACCCGGTATTCCGCTCCCGCTTCCTTTGCCAGGACACGGCATTTCTCGATTTCTTCTTCCCCGATGGTATCCACCACCGAAAGCACCACACGGGGCACATAGCTTTTCGCGTCCTTAGCAAACGCCAGCAGCGCCGGATGAGCCGCAAGGCCGAATTTCGGGTGGCACAGCCGGTCGTAGCCCTCCGGCGTGGCGCTGTTGAGGCTGATGGAAAGCACGTCCACAAGCCCTTCCAGCTCAGGCGCCGTCCTGCGTTGGTGGATCAGGTCGGAAAGGCCGTTGGTATTGACCCGGATTTGAACCGACGGATGCCTCTGTTTGACAAACCGGCAGACCCGGCACAGCTCGTCAATCCGCTCGAGCGGTTCGCCGTAGCCGCAAAACACCAGCTCCCGATACCGGCCCAGCTCCCGTTTTTCGATATCCGCCTCGATTTCCTCCGCCGTCGGTTCCCGCTCCAGCCACAGGCTGTCCGCCGAGCCGTAGCTGGCGCCGTGGGTACGCACGCAGAAGTCACAGGCGTTGGGACAGCGGTTGGTGATGTTGACGTAGAGGGAATCCCCCACTTCATAGGTTATGGTCATAGAAGGTCTCTCACTCTCTGTATTCAAAATAACGAGCGCTCCGAAATTCCAAACAGCTCGCAGGTATTCCTTCGGCACTGATCGACCAGCGCCTGCGCCTCCATCGAGCGCACTTGGGCGATTTTTTCAGCCGTAAGGGGGATGTTCGCCGAATCGTTTCGCTTGCCGCGAAGAGGAACCGGCGTCATATAAGGGCAGTCGGTTTCCAGCAGCAACCGGTCGAGAGGAACTTCCTTGGCCACCTCTACCGGCACCCGTGCGTTTTTGAAGGTCACCGCACCGCCCAGACCGATATACATGCCCAGCGCCACCGTCTCCCGCATCAGCTCCACACTGCCGGAAAAGCAGTGCATCACGCCCTTGGGACGCACTTTGCGCAAAAGCTCCATCATATCGCCGTGCGCCTCCCGGTCATGCAGGATGACGGGAAGCCCCCGCTCCTTGGCAAAGGCCAGCTGCTCGGCCAGAAGGTCCCTTTGCAGCTCCCGGGGAGAAAAGTCATAGTGATAGTCTAAGCCGATCTCGCCGATGGCCACCACCTTTTCCTCCTGCGAAAGGGACTCCAGGCGCTCCCTCCAGTCGGCGGGCGCCTTGGCCGCCTCATGCGGATGAATCCCCACCGCCGCATAAAAGTAGGGATAACGCCGGGCAAGGGCCACACAGGTCTGTGCAGTCGCCAGGTCGGAGGCGCAGTTGACGACCCCGCATATCCCCCGGCCGGGCAACGCTTCCAGCAGCGCCTCCCGATCCCCGTCAAAGGCCTCGTCGTCGTAGTGGGCGTGGGAATCAAAAATACCTTGGAGCAAACAAAGCCCTCCTTCTTGGTTTGGTGACAACAGGGCGGGAAAGCAGCCTTGCTTTCCCGCCGTCCTTATTCCCGAAGGATGTGATGCGTGAAAAGGGTTCCCTGTCTTGCGTCGCCTAAGCCGGTACCCGGCCCCTTCAGGGGAGATCCGTCCTTTTGCGCAAAGCAAACCCGCGGCCTTCCCCTTTTGTCACCGGATTTTCGCGCCGGCCGGCACCGTATCGTCCAGGAAAACCACCCGCACGTCGTCCTCGGCCGCGTCCGCCGCCAGAATCATCCCGCAGCTTTCCACCCCGCGCAGCTTGGCAGGCTTCAGGTTGGCCACCAGGATCACCGTCTTGCCGATCAGATCGGCAGGCTCATACCAGGGATGGATCCCGGACACCACCTGCCGGGTCCCCTCCCCGTCGTCGAGCTTAAGCCGCAAAAGCTTATCCGACTTCTTCACCGGCTCGCACTGCTTGACCTTTGCCGCCCGCAGCTCCACCTTGGCAAAATCCTCAATCCCGATGAGGGTGGCGACCCCTTCGGCCTTCTCCTTCTGCTCCGGGGCCTTCCCCTCTTTCTTCTCCACCGTGCGGCCGGCGGCGTCCAGGCCGGTGAGCTTTTCCAGCTCCTCGAGCTCCTTCTTCATATCGATGCGGGGGAAAAGGGCTTCCCCCTTTTTCACCGTCAGGGCTTTGGGAAGAACGCCCCAGCTCGCCGTCTGCTCCCACATGGCGTCCGCCTGGGTCAACCCCAGCCCGGCCAGAATCGCCGGCGTGGTGGAGGGCATGAAGGGAGCGATAAGGATGGCGCTGATGCGGATGCACTCGGCCAGGTTATAGAGCACCGCAGCCAGGCGGGGGCTTTTCGCCTCGTCCTTGGCAAGGGCCCAGGGCATGGTTTCATCAATATACTTGTTGGTGCGGGAGATGAGCTTCCAGATTTCCGCCAAGGCACTGGAAAACTGCATGTGGTCGAGATAGCTCTCCGCGTGCTTCTTGGTCGCCATGGCCAGGGAAATCAATTCTTCATCCACCGGCTCGGCCTCCCGCTCGGCGGGCAGGGTGCCTGCAAAATACTTTTCGATCATAGCCAGGGTGCGGGAAACCAGGTTGCCAAGGTCGTTTGCCAGGTCGGAATTGATCCGGCTGACCAGGGCCTCATTGGTAAAATTCCCGTCCGAGCCGAAGGGGATTTCCCGCAGAAGGAAATACCGGATGGCGTCCACCCCATACCGCTCGCAGAGCACCACCGGGTCCACCACATTGCCCTTGGATTTGCTCATCTTCCCTCCGCCGATGACCAGCCAGCCGTGGCCGAACACCTTTTTGGGCAGCGGCAGGCCCAGCGCCATGAGCATAGCGGGCCAGATGATGGTATGGAACCGCACGATCTCCTTGCCCACCAGGTGCACGTCGGCGGGCCAATATTTGCGGTAGAGGGAATCGTCGCCGGAGCCGTAGCCCAGCGCGGTGATGTAGTTGCTCAACGCGTCGATCCAGACATAGACCACGTGCTTGGGGTCAAAGTCCACCGGGATGCCCCAGGTAAAGGAGGTGCGGGAAACGCACAGGTCCTCAAGGCCGGGTTTGATGAAATTGTTGATCATTTCGTTGAGCCTGGACTGGGGCTCGACAAAATCAGGATGGTCCTTATAGTAATCCACCAGCTTATCGGCGTAGGCGGAGAGCTTAAAGAAATACGCCTCCTCCTCCGACCGCTTGACCTCCCGGCCGCAGTCGGGGCATTTGCCGTCCTTGAGCTGGGTCTCGGTCCAGAAGGATTCGCAGGGGGTGCAGTACCAGCCCTCATACCGGCCCTTGTAGATATCCCCCTGGTCGTAAAGCTGCTTGAAAATCTTCTTGACCGCTTCCTCGTGATAGCCGTCGGTGGTGCGGATGAACTTATCGTTTGAGATGTTGAGAAGCTTCCACAGCTTGAGGATGCCGTCGACGATCTCATCGACATACTGCTTCGGGGTGACCCCCTTGGCCTTGGCCTTATCCTCAATCTTCTGTCCGTGCTCGTCGGTGCCGGTCAAGAACATCACGTCATATCCCTGCATTCGTTTGTACCGCGCCATGGTATCGGCCGCCACGGTGCAATAGGCATGCCCGATGTGCAGCTTATCGGACGGGTAATAGATCGGCGTGGTGATGTAAAAGGTTTTGCTCATGTTGGTTCCTCCTCGCAGTTTTGGATATGACGTTTATAAAGAATTATTATACCAGATTCTTTCTGAAATTCAACCGAACAGGGGCGGCAACGTAAAAAAGCGGGCAAATTGCCCGCTTTTTTACGAGGATTCCCGCAGCAAACCGTATTTGACCTGGATGCGGGTAAGCTTTTCCAGCATGGGCTTTGCCAAAACCAGCAAAAAGACCACCGTGGAGGCCGCATGGATGAGATCCATGGGAAGGCCGGCGGCATAGGAGGTCACCACCGCCCCCCAGGTCAGCTTGGCCGACCCCATCAGCAGGGAGGCCGGGTTCATGATCCCGCCGTAGATCACCAGGGTGGCAAGCCCGCCAAAGACGGAGAGGGAAACCCGGCCGGCCCTAAGCCGCCCTTTCCGGAAGAGGAGGCCCGCCAGGAAGCCGGCGATGCCGAAGCAGAACATCTGCCACGGCGTCCAGGGGCCCTGCCCGAAAAAGAAGTTGGAGACAAAGGCGGAGACCGCCCCGGTCAAAAATCCCGCCTGGGGGCCCAGCGCCACCCCCGTTATGATGACGACGGCCATAACGGGCTTGACTTGGGGGATCATGAAAAAGGCCGCCCGTCCCGCCACGGCGATGGCGCAGAGGACCGCGACCACCACAAGCTCCCTGGCCTGGGGCTTGCGTTTCTCGAAGAGGAGAAGGAAGGGGAGCATGGTATACACGATCAGCAACAGGCTGATAAAATAGTAGGCGCGGTCCTGGAGAACGAAAACTCCCAGCAGAATGGTAGCCGGGATCAACACCAGCACCAAAAACAGGCTCAGCAGGGTTCGCAGGGAGATACGCCGTTTTTGCGGCATAATGCAATTACCTCCTCGTTGGTCACCGCCTGCCGAAACAGATGGCGGGCCATCCGGTTGGCGGCGGTGGTATAGAACCGGTTGCCGGAGAAAAAGACGCGGGGCTCTCCCCTTGAGACGATGGTTCCATCAAAGAACAGGGCGCATTGGTCGGCGTACCGGGCGCAGAATTCAATGTCATGGGACACCAGCAGCACCGTCGCCCCCTGCCTGCACAGATCCTTCAGGATACCGCCGAGGATCTCCTTATACTGGTTGTCCAGGCCTTTGGTGGGCTCATCGAGGAGCAAGACCTTCGGCTCCAGCAGCAAAACCTTCGCAAGGGCCGCCCGCTGCTGCTCGCCGCCGCTGACGTCATAGGGATGGACGTCGAGCAGGCCCTCAATCCGGGTCAGGCGGGCCGTCTGCAAAAGCCGCTCCTCGGCCTGCCGCTGGGGAACCTCCCGGAGCATTTCCATCAGATCCTCCCGGATGGTCTTTTTTACAAAGAGGGCCTGGGGATTTTGGGGCAGCATCGCAAGGCAGCGGCGGAAAAGCGCCCCGCCCTTATACCGCCCTACCTCCTGATCCAGGACCCACACCTTCCCGCGGACCGGCCGGTTTTGCCCGGTGAGGAGGGTGAGAAAGGTGGTCTTGCCGGCCCCGTTTTGCCCCATCACGGCAAAGAGGCTCCCCTCCTCCACCGTCAGCGACAGGTCCTTGACCACGTCCGGCCCGTTTTTCTCGTAGCGAAACCACACGTCCTTGAGCCGGACGGCGGCTTTCCCGCCCTTCTTTTGCGCGGCAGGCTCTTGCAGCTGCACAATCTCAGGCGGACGCCCGGCAAACAGCCCGGACAAAAATCTCCTGCCCTCCCGCACGGTCAGCGGGCAGGGGGAGGGCGCGTGCAAAGCCGCGCCGATCTGCAAAGGGGCGGGCATGGAGGAAAACAGGCCGTGCCCCCGCTCCCTAAGCCGCTCTCCCGCCTCCCTCGGCGGCCCGTCCACCAGAATGGCTCCCTCCTCCATCACCACCACCCGGTCGGCCATGGGGACGGCCTCTTCCAAGCGGTGTTCGGTAAGCAGGACGGCGACCCCCAGCTCCCGGTTGATTTTGCGCACCGTCTGGAGAAACTCCGCCGCGGCGATGGGATCAAGCTGGGAGGTGGGCTCGTCGAGGAGAAGGAGCTCCGGCTGCATGGCCATGATGGAGGCCAAGTTCAACAGCTGCTTCTGCCCGCCGGAAAGGTCGGATACGTTTTTATGAAACCACGGGCCGATGCCGAAAAAGCTGGCCATTTCCGCTACCCGCAGCCGGATCACATCCGGATGCATCCCCAGGCTTTCCAGCCCGAAGGCAAGCTCATGCCAGACCTTGTCGGTCACCAGCTGGTTGTCCGGGTTTTGCAGCACAAAGCCGATCCGGGCCGCCTGCTCCCTCGCCGACAAGGAAGAAAGGGGCCGCCCGAACAGGGCGATTTCCCCCGTCCTTTCCCCATGGGGGGTGAGGGCGGGCTTGAGATGGCGCAGCAGGGTGGTTTTCCCGCAGCCGGATTTGCCGCAGAGAACCAAAAACTCCCCCTCCTCCACCGAAAGAGAGACCTGCCGCAGGGCGGGCGTCTCCCGCTGGGGATAAGAAAAGGTCAGCTTTTCCACTGTGACCGCCGCCATGCGACCGCCTCCTTTGCATCCAAAATCAGCGGGGTTAAGCACAATAGGGCGTATCCCCCGTAAAGGACTAGGCTCCTGCCGGTGATCTCCTTGCCGGAAAGCCGGGGAAAGTATTGCAGGGTGGCCTCCCCCAGCAGCGCGCCCCACCCCACCAGCACCACCAGGGCCAAAAGGAACAGCAGGGCCGCCCGATCCCGCCGGCCGAACCGGTAAAGGGAAAAGCTGGTGCGGCCCTTTAGGCCGTATCCCCTGGCCTTCATGGAATCGGCGGTGTCCACGGCGTTCTCCAGCGCCCAGGTGGTGAGGATGGAGAGGATGTGCATCCCCTTTTTCGCCCGGCGCAGGGGACCTCCCTCCCCCGGGTCGAGCCCGATCCCGCGCTGGGCCTGGGCGATCACCTTAGTCTGCCCCTTGAAGCGGGGCACAAACCGCAGGCACATGGAGAAAAGCAGGGAGAGGGACGGAAGAACCCGCCCAAACAGATGAAGAAATTTATCCGAGGTCATAACGGCATTGTAGCAGGAAAACCACAAAATCACCGAAGAAAACAGAACCGCCGCCGCCAAGCCGTAACAGACCGACTCCAGCGTAATGGGGTTGTCGTTGACGTAGACGAGGACGGTAACCCCGTCGTGGTTGAAGGCGGGGTTGAGGAAAGCGACCAGCACCGCCATGGGCAAAAGCGCCGTCAGACAGAACCGAAGGGTACGCCAGCCGTTGAGACGGACGGCATAGGCCAAGGCGCTGAAAAAGGAGATGCCCAGCAGCACCGGATGGAGAAAAAACATGGAAAAGAGCAGCACCGCGGCAAAGAAAAGAAAATTGACCGCAGGATGGTAGGAAGAAAAGCCGTAGTTTGCCATCAGCTTCCCTCCACAATGCCCACATCCCCTGGAACCACCGTGTAGGCCCACGATACGAAATCCCCGTCCGCAAGCCGGTAGGCCGAACAGCTCATCCCCGGCGTGCTGCCGTTGACCTGGTACATCCAGCCGCCGGTTTCCCCGCAGTCCTTGGCCCGCAGGTTGTGGATGGAGGTGATGTAGATGGTCTGGAGATAGGCGCTCCCGTCGTGGGTCAGCTGGATCCCCGCCTGGGCGGCTTCCCGTTTGAGCAGGTCGTACACCGTTTCCCCCTCCTGGAAGGTTACCTGACGGGCGGCATAAATGACGCCGTCCTCGGGAACAAATTCCCTGCGGGACGGATCGAGCTGATCCAGATGGGCTAGGATGTTGTCACACCGGATGGTAAGGGTGCAGGTAAGGGCTTGGGGCGTATCCGGCGCAGGGGCGGAGGAGCCCGTCCCGCCGCCTGGGGAAGAGGCGTCCGGGGTCTGGGAAGGGGCCGCAGAGGAAGTGTTCGGTTGGGAATGGGACGCAGACGCCCCATCCCCTCCGCCAACGGGAGAGGATGGGGTCCCGCCGTCCTCCGCCCCGTCTGCCGCCGGGGCGGAGGACGAGGCTTCCGGCTGGGACGGGCCGGGCAGGGCGCTTTCCTGAGGCAGGGAGGACGCGTCCAGGCGTTCGGGAAGGGATTGGGCCGAGAGGGAGCTCTCCGTCAGCCGATCCTGCGGAAATTCCACCTTACAGCCGGAAAAAAGAAGGACGACAGCCAGCAGCAGCGGCAGCCATCTGATGCGCATGGTTGGGTTTCTCATACGGTTCCTCCCTCGTATCCAGTAACAGGGTATTTCCGTTTTTGAAAACGGAAATACCCTGTCCATCCTTTGCATTGCATTCTTTTATCCGCGCTTCCGGCCAAGGCCCACGACGGCCGCCGCGCTCAGGCCCAGCAGCACCACCGCGGAAGCGGCCGCCGGAACGCCGGTGGGCGGAGAAGGTTCGGTCTCTTCCGGCCGGCTGTCCGCAGAGGCCTCCAAAGCAGTGGTAAGCCGATAGACGGTCGCCCTGCCGGTGCGGCCGGTCACCTCGATGCAGAGGACGCCGCCGTCGGTCACGGCGAGCACCTCGCCCACCGCTGTGTCCGCGCTGTCATAGGGGCCCAGCGGCAGGTTTACCACCTGCACCGAGGCCGTCCCAGCCGGCAGGGTAACGGTATAGTCGGTCTGCCCGTCGGTCACCGGAATGCAAACCCTTTCCCCGTTTGCCGAAAGGACAAACTGCGTCGCGTCGGTCTCCGCCCGGAAATCGAAAAGATCGCGCATATTCGCCCGCAGACGAGTATAGGCGGCCAGGGTATAGGCCACCTGTTCGGTGGACATCCCGCCGCTGCCGAAGCTGCCGTCCCCATTGCGGTGGCGCAGGATGCCGTCGATCAGGGTATTACCCTCTTCGGTGAGAAAGCGGCTGTCCTGCTCGGGATCAATCCCCAGCGAGCACAGGCCGATCACCAGCTGTACGGTGGCCTCCGGCCCGGTAGACCAGGGGGAATACAGATCGCCGGTGGCAAGCTGCTGGGGAACAAGGCTTTCGATGGCCTCGTCCACCACCTGGGCCACCGTTTTCTGGCAGGCAAGGGGCGTCCCGTCCTCGTCCTTCTGTATGCTGGAGGTGTAGGTATACACCTTATCAGAGGAGTAATAGGGGGCCAGGGCCTGGATGGCCATGCCGGTCATATCCGGGTCGGAGCTGTCCCCAAACCAGGCGAACCCGCCGGTAGTGGTCTGATTTTCCAGGATGCCTTCGATGATGGCGTCCCGGTCGTAAAGGGCGTCGGCCGGTACGTCATAGCGCATGGTGTCCAGCGCCAGCAGGCCGTAGATCAGGGCGTTGACCCCCTGGTTGGGGAGCACGCCTTCCCCCTTTTCATCCCGGCGGTTGTAGACCCCGTCGGCAATCAAATTGATGGGGTTCCCGTTTGCATCCTCTCCCACATGGGTGGGGTCCCCGCCGCAGGCGAGAATGCCGAAGGTAATGCGGTGCCAGTCGGTGGTGTTGGAGAAGGCGTTGGCACTCCCCTTCTCGTTATATTTTTCCTGTACATAGGCGGTCAGGGCATCCAGGTACTTGGAATAGTCCTCCTCCAGCCCGGCGCGGCTGGCTGCCAGCACCAGCCATTCCCCGCCAATGCCTGCGGTTTCCAGGAAGGCGTCGTTGAGGAGGACGTCCTCCCCCTTCTTCGCCCAGTCGAGCGCGCCGAACAGGGCCTCGCTCAGCTCCTGGCCGCTCACCTTTGCCGCCCCATCCGTTTGGGCCGCCGCAGGCAGCGCCGCGGTCACCAGCAGTGCCAGCGCCAAAACCATGCCCAAAATGCTTTTTTTCATCTGCTTCATGCTTGTCGATCCCTCCGTGATAAAATTTCCCTTCTACCGTCCCGCTTTTATCCGTTTACGCAAAAAAGGGACCGACATTCCATTCGGTCCCTTTCCCATACGTGTACCGCCGCAACTCTCATTGCAGCCCAGTTCAAAACGCCACGTATTTTCCCACCGAAAATCTGTGCGGACCGTCTGCG
Organism: uncultured Clostridia bacterium; assembly: GCA_904420015.1. Classification (GTDB taxonomy): domain Bacteria; phylum Bacillota; class Clostridia; order Oscillospirales; family Acutalibacteraceae; genus Solibaculum_A. The sequence goes on along the minus strand of CAJFTS010000030.1, from coordinate 30,109 downwards.
GCAGGTCTCCTGGCTGAAAGCTCCTCCTCGGCGCTTATACCTTCCCGGTTTCCCAGTGGCTCAAAAAAGCGCTTCGTCCCTTTTCACAGTAGCGGGGGCTGCTGCGGATTCACACCGCATTCCCTTTTCATGCAGCAAGCTGCAACCGTCAGACGTACGATATCAAGTTTGGTTTCAGTATAGCCGTTTTCTTCCCCTTCTGTCAAGGCAGGACAGCGGAAAAAGCAAATCTTTCAAAAAAAGGCCGGGATTTCGCAACGTTTTTCCTTTCTTTCCTACAGCGGCAGGGTAAAGCCGATGACCGCGCCCCCGTCCCTTGCGTTCCTAGCGCGCATTTCGCCGCCGTGGGCATTGACAATGGATTTGCACAAAGATAGCCCGATCCCTCCCTCCATCCCGGCGGCCGCATCCGTATCGAACAGGCGGGCCGCCTTTTCCTTGGGGATCCCGCTGCCATGGTCGCATACCTCCATCAAGGCGGTGCGGGTGCGCTTTTGAATGCGGATGTCTACGGCGGTGTCGGCGGGAGAATGCTGCACGGCGTTCTCCAGAAGATGGAGCAAAACCTGCTCAATCAAAGTCGCATCCATGAATACCAGCAGGGCGGGATCGGCGGCGTGCACGGCAAAGGCCCGGTCGGGATACCGGTTTTTCATCTGCGCCGCCGCTTCCTCGGCCACCGCCTTCATCGACTCAGGCACCTTATTGAGCGGAAGGCTTCCTTCCCGAAGGCGGGTGACGGAAAGCAGATTTTCCACCATACGCATCAGCCAGGCCGATTCCTTTTCAATAAAGCCGGCCAGCTGCCCGTCCGCCGTCTGGGAGCGGCACAGCGTCCGGCTGGCCCGGTGGATTTCGGTCAAGGGCCGGCGCAGGTCGTGGGAAATGGCGCGCAGAAGATTTCCCCGCACGGCTTCCTTTTCCGCTTCCACGCTCACCCGGCGCTGTTCGTCGGACAGGCGCTGGCGCTCCAGCGCCATGGCTACCTGGGAGGTTATCATCCGAAGGAAGGCGCGGCTGTCCTGGGTCATCGGGCCCTTTTCGCAGGAAAGTCCCAACACCCCCAGCACTGTTCCCTGGGACATAATCGGCGTATAGAAGCCGTACGCTCCCTGGAGGGTATCGGTCCCGCAGCCCGCCCGCTTGCGGTTGAGATAGACCCACTGAACCACCGCCTTCTCCTCTTCGGCCAGAAGGGAGGCGGCGTGCAGATCCTCCTGGGCTTCCAGGAGAATGCCGCCGGGAGAGTCCTCCTCTCCCTTGGTATAAAAGACCGCCGACCGTCCGAACAGCTTGACGACATAGCCGTTGACCAGATGGACAATGTTGCGAAGGCCGCGGGTGGCGAGCAGCTCCTTATTGATTTCATAGAGAATCTGGGTGCGCTGTTCCCGCTGGGCGGCATTTTGCACCTGTTTTTTGATCCGCACGGTCAGGGCGCTGGTAATCACCGCCAGGCAGAGCATGATGACAAAGGTGATGGGATATCCCGTTTTCATGAAATCAAAGGTGAAGTAGGGATAGGTGTCGATGATGTTAAAGCCGATCAGTCCGATGACCGATGCGAGAATCCCGTAAAGATAGCCGCAGGTAAAGCGGGAGACCAGCACCACCGACAGGATATAAACGATGGCGCTGTTCTGCGCGCCGATATCGGCCCAGCGCAGCAGGATAGACAGGATGGTGGCTCCCGCCATGACCAGCAAGGTTTTAAGCAAGTCTGCTGCGGAGAGGGGGAATCGATCCTGAACGTTTTGCCGCCGGGGCGGCCGATAGGGCTCTGATCGGCTTGTATCCGGGATGATGTGCACCTCCACCTCGTCGAGCTCGCCGATGAGGCGGTCCTCGAAATCCTCCTGAAACCAGTGCAAAATTCCCCGTTTATTCCGGCTTTTTCCGATGACGATATTGGTCACGCCGTTTAGCTGGGCATACCGGGCGGCGACGAGCACCACATCCTCGCCGTAAAGGGTGACCACCTGAGCGCCCAGCTGCTGCGCCAGCGTCATATGGTCGCGCAGGCTCTTGCTCTCCTGGGAATCGGCGTTCTGGGCCTGGGGCGTCTGTACGTATACCGCCGTCCAGGGGGCGTGAAAGGCTTCGGCCATCCGGGCGGCGACGCGGATGTTTTTGGAGGAGGAGGGAGAGGCGCCGATGAGTACCATCAGCTTACTCCCTCCCTTCCGGGCGGCGGCGCCGTTTTTGGCCGCGCTGTCCCGGTAGATGCGGTCGGCGGTACGGCGCATGGAGATTTCCCGAAGGGTATCCAGGTTTTGGCGGGTAAAAAAGTGGTGCATCGCGGCGGCGGCACGGTCGGGCCGGTACACCTTTCCGCTTTGAAACCGTTTGAGCAGCTCTTCCGGTTCGATGTCGATAAGCTCCACATTCTGTGCGCCGTCAAAGACGGAGTCGGGCACCGTCTCCCGAACCGAAACGTCGGTGATTTCCTGGATGACGTCGTTGAGGCTTTCGATGTGCTGGACGTTGACGGTGGTGTAGACGTCGATGCCGGCGTTGAGCAGCTCCTCTACATCCTGGTAGCGCTTTTTGTTTCGCACGCCCGGGGCGTTGGTATGGGCCAGCTCATCCACCAAAATCACCTGCGGGTGCAGCGCCAGGGCCCCGTCTAAGTCAAACTCCCGCAGGGTAATATTTTTGTAGGGAATCTCCCGGACCGGCAGGGCGGGCAGCCCTTGTGTCAAACGCATGGTTTCCGCCCGGGTATGGGGCTCGATATAGCCTACCACCACGTCCACACCGCTATCAAGCAGCTCGTGGGCCTCCTTTAGCATGGTATAGGTCTTGCCCACGCCGGCGCAGTAGCCGAAGAAAATCTTCAGTCTGCCCTTATTCGGTTTGGTTTCCTTTGTGCCGACCTGCTCAAGCAGTGCGTCGGGGTCGGGGCGCAGTTCGTCCTCGGACATGGGGAATCTCCTCTCCAAAAAACGGCAAAGGGCGCTTTGAATCCTTGCATTCAAAGCGCTGCTGCCGGGCTGCCTTTCGCCGAAGCTTGCAGCCTGTCAATATTTTTTAAGCCCGTTTTCCCCCTTCGATCAGGAAGGGAGCGCAGATTATTACTGAATGTATCCGTCCAGCTCCAGATTTACCAGCAGAACATTGACCGCCGGTTCTCCGAAAATCCACAGGAAACGGCCGGAGGTATGCTTTTCGATGATTTTGCGCACATCCTCCTCGCTCATATTCCGTTCCCGGGCAATACGGCCGACCTGATACTCGGCCCCTTCCGGAGAAATATGGGGGTCCACGCCGCTGCCGGACACGGTCAGAAGATCCATAGGGATATCGGCGGTGTTGGACGGATCGAGCTCATGGAAGAAATCGATGCGCTCCTGCACCATCTGGGCATGCTCCTCGCTTTCGGGGGAAAGGTTGGTGGGCGCGCCGGGCGTGGGCCGGCCGATCAGGTACTGCGGGCTCTCAAATTCCTGCCCGATGTAGGCCGAGCCGACGGCCACCGTTTCCCCCGCCGGATAGACCTGGGTGGATTCCTCCCCGGTCTCCTCGTCGGTAGTGGTGACGGTCAAATCCTTTTGCAAGGTGACGGTGACGATGCTGCCGTTTGCCTGGTCGTGGAAGAACAGCTGGGAAATCCCCGTCACCAAAAGCGGGTAGATCACGCCGCACAGCAGGGTAAGCACCAGCACGCAGATGAGCGCCGGTTTGAGTACCCGCATCTTCTCTTTCTTGGCGGGCGCTTGTGTGTTCTCCATGCTTGTTATCCTCCTTTATACAATGCCGAAGAAGGTCAGAATCATGTCGATGACCTTAATGGCCGCAAAGGGCGCGGCAATTCCGCCCAGGCCGTAGATCAGGACATTGCGTTTGAGCATCTTTCCGGCGGATACCTCCCGGTATTTGACGCCCTTTAAGGACAGGGGGATGAGTGCGACGATAATCAGGGCGTTGTAAATAATCGCCGAAAGGATGGCGGAGGTGGCGCTGGTCAGATGCATAAAGTTGAGAGCGGCCAGCTGGGGGAAAATCCCTGCGAAAAGCACCGGAATGATGGCGAAATATTTAGCCACGTCGTTGGCGATGGAGAAGGTGGTCAAAGCGCCGCGGGTCATCAGAAGCTGCTTGCCGATGCGCACCACCTCAATGAGCTTGGTGGGACTGGAATCCAGGTCCACCATATTGCCCGCCTCCTTGGCCGCCTGGGTGCCGGAATTCATGGCGACCGCCACATCCGCCTGGGCAAGGGCCGGGGCGTCATTGGTACCGTCGCCGGTCATGGCGACCAAGTGGCCTTCCTTCTGGTACTGGCGGATAAGCGCCAGCTTGGTTTCCGGAGTGGCCTCCGCCATGAAATCATCCACCCCCGCTTCCGCGGCAATGGCGGCGGCGGTCATGGGATTGTCGCCGGTAATCATGATGGTCTTGATACCGATTTTGCGCAGGTCCTCAAACTTTTCCTTGACGCCGTTTTTCACGATGTCCTTGAGGTAGACGACCCCCAGCACCTTGCTGTCCTTAGCGACCACCAAGGGAGTGCCGCCGGCGTTGGCCACCTGCTCAACGATGGTTTGGCATTCCTGGGGATATTCCCCGCCCCTTTGCTCGACATAGGCCCTCACCGCATCGGCTGCACCTTTTCGGATCTCTTCCCCGTCCATGTCCACGCCGCTCATGCGGGTTTTCGCGGAGAAGGCGATGAAATTTGCGTGTTTGTCCGACAGGTCTCTTCCCCGAATGCCGAAGCGTTCCTTAGCTAAAACCACGATACTGCGGCCTTCCGCCGTCTCATCGGCCAGGGAGGAAAGCTGGGCCGCGTCGGCCAGCTCCCGCTCGGTGACGCCGCAGACGGGAAGAAACTCGCTGGCCTGGCGGTTTCCCAGGGTGATGGTGCCGGTCTTATCCAACAGCAGTACGTCCACGTCGCCCGCCGCTTCGATGGCCCGTCCGCTCATAGCAAGGACATTGGCCTGGTTGAGACGGCTCATACCGGCGATGCCGATGGAGGAGAGGAGCGCGCCGATGGTGGTAGGCGCCAGGCAGACGAGAAGGGCGACGATATTCGTCAGAGATACCGCGCTGCCCGAGCCCGCTTGTTCGGCGGAAAATTCAGAGAAGGGCAGCAGGGTGGCCGCAACCGCCAAAAAGATGATGGTCAGGGTAACCAGAAGGATTTGCAGGGCGATTTCATTGGGGGTCTTTTTGCGGGAGGCCCCTTCCACCATGGCGATCATTTTATCCAGGAAGCTGTTGCCCGCTTCCGCCGTGACCCGGATTATCAGCCAGTCGGATACCACCGTAGTCCCGCCGGTGACCGCGCTGCGGTCGCCGCCCGATTCCCGGATGACCGGCGCCGATTCGCCGGTGATGGCGCTTTCGTCCACCGAGGCGACGCCTTCGATGACCTCGCCGTCCATGGGAATCTGCTCGCCGGTGTTTACCAAGACCACGTCGCCGGGCCGAAGCTCGTTGGACAGCACCTCGGTATACGCCGCGTCGGGCCGGGGTTCCTTGAGCTTTCTCGCCTTGCAGTCCCGGCGGGAACGGCGCAGGGTGTCCGCCTGCGCCCGGCCCCGGCCCTCGGCAATGGCCTCGGCGAAGTTTGCAAAGAGGACGGTAAACCAAAGGATAAACGCAATGGTGAGTACATACCAGCCTTCGCCGTCCTTAATGCCGGCAAAGGAGAGGAAATACAGGGCGGTGATGAAAACGGCGCCGATGTAGACCACCAGCATCACCGGGTTTTTGATCTGAATCCGGGGGGACAGCTTGCGAAACGACTGCCCTACCGCATCCAGATAGATGTCTTTTTTGGAATGGGTCTGTTTCATCGTGATCCCCCTTTAACCTAAGGTTTTGAAGAATTCGGCAATCGGGCCCAGCGCCAGAGCCGGCAGGAAGCTTAACGCGCCCACCAGGATGACGACCGCAATCAGCAGCCCCACGAACATCCCGTTGGAGGTGGAAAGGGTCCCGTCGCTGACCGGCACGATCTTTTTCTTTCCCAGGTTCCCCGCCAAATAGAGGATGGCGGCCATCGGCACAAATCGGACGATGAGCATGGTCAGTCCGGTCAGGATGTTGGTAAAGGGCGTGTTTGCATTAAAACCGGCAAAGGCAGAGCCGTTGTTGCCGCCGGTGGAGGCATAGGTGTAAAGTATTTCGGAAAACCCGTGGGGGCCGGAGTTGGTAAGCCATTCCGGCGTCTGGGGATTCATAACGGTGAGCATGGGCCCGATGAGCATAAGCAGCGGCGGGGCCAAAATAACCAGGCACACCATCTTCATGTCGAAGGCTTCGATTTTCTTGCCCAGGTACTCGGGGGTACGGCCTACCATCAAGCCGGCGATAAAGACCGCCAGCAGCGCAAAGGCAATCATGCCGTACAGGCCGCAGCCCACGCCGCCAAAGACCACTTCACCCAGCTGCATGAGGAACATGGGGATCATACCGCCCAGCGGCGTAAAGGAGTCGTGCATGGCGTTGACCGAGCCGTTGGACGCACCGGTGGTGACCGCCGCCCAGAGGGTGGACGCACCTACGCCGTTGCGCACCTCCTTGCCTTCCATGTTGCCGGAAACCGCTGCGCCGTCAAACTGCGGGGCCGTGAGGAATTCCGCCGCCGTAACCCCCACAAGGGCAACGACGAACAGAATCAGCATGGCGAGGAAAATTGCGCGGCCCTGCCTGCTGTCCTTGACCGCCTTTCCAAAGGAGAAGCACAGGGCGACCGGGATGATGTAAATGGACCAGCATTCCAGCAGGTTGGAGAAAGCGGTGGGGTTTTCCAGCGGATAGGCGGAGTTGACGCCGAAGAAGCCGCCGCCATTGGTGCCCAATTGCTTGATGGCGATCTGGCTTGCCGCCGGGCCTACCGGCACACTGCCGGCCGCCCCCTCCAGGGTAACGATGTCGTGGTACGAGCTGAAGGTTTGCACCACGCCTTGGGAAACCAGCAAAACCGCCACCACCAAGGAGAGGGGCAGAAGAATGTAAACGGTGGAGCGGACCAGATCGGCCCAGAAATTACCGATGGTCTTACACTGACGCCGGGTAAAGCCCTTGATGAGGGCGAAGAGCACCGCAATGCCGGTGGCGGCGGACACGAAGTTCTGCACGCCCAGGCCCAGCATCTGGGTCAGGTAAGAAAGGGTGGACTCGCCGGAATACGCCTGCCAGTTGGTGTTGGTGACAAAGCTGGCGGTCGTGTTGAAGGCCAAATCCGCGCTGGTGCCGGGCAGGCCCTCGGGGTTGAGGGGAAGAAAGCCCTGGCACAGATGCAGCAAAAACACCAGCAAGAATCCAAACAAGGAAAAGGCCAGCACCGACAGGGTGTATTTCTTCGCACCCATTTCCTCATTGGGATTGATCCCCATCGCTTTATAGGTGACGTTCTCTACCGGGCGCAAAACCCGGGTGAGAAAAACCCGCTTGCCCATCATGACTTTGTACATGTACATGCCCAGGGGAATTGCGAGGCCGATGAGCAGAATCAGAAACCCCACATCCTGCATGACCACATAGCTCATAGCTTCTCACCTCGAAACAACACGTAGAACAAATACGAAAGCAGTGCAAGCGCCAGCACGCCTGCGATGGCTACGACAGCTTCCATTTTTCTTGCTCCTTTTCGGTTTATTTTGAACAGGATTGTATTATAGAGCCTTTGTGATAAAAACGGTGTGAAGGTACTGCGGTCTCGTATTAAGATTTCGTTAAGGAAACGGCGCGCCCTTTCTTTGTGACAAAAGCTCGGCCAGAGTTGGAAATTCCTCTGTCCATTCTCACCAAGACCCGCCGTTTTTCCCGATAAAGGCGGCGGATAATGATAAGAAATCCGATCAAATTTTTCTTAAATCATTTTCCTTCTTTTGTCTTAACAAAATCTTTATCTGAAACAGCCGTTTCTTTACGCCGCGTTTATCCCTCCCGTGTTACAATGGATACCGATAGAAAAACAAACGGGTTTTTGCAGACGCGCCTGCACAAAAACCCGTTTGTTTTTCTATCGCCCGGTTTTGCGGGCTTTTGGAAAAGAAAAATCCGTGTATAATAAGGAATGAACCCTGTGCAAAGGGGAAAGGCGGGATGATTACGAAACGGTCAGCAACGGCGTTCGGCCGGTTTTTGAGCAATTTTCTTAAAACTTTGGGAATTTTACTCCTCTGCACGCTGGTCTGCGTTGGCTTTAAGCAGCTCGATAACGTGCGGGATGAAAACATTTTGATGGTCTATCTGACCGGTGTGCTGCTGGTAAACATCTGTACGAGGGGCTACGGCTGGGGGGTATTTTCCTCCGTGGTCTGCGTTTTCGCCTTTAACTTTTTCTTTACCGAGCCGGTTTTTACCTTCCTGGTAAACGATCCCAACTATATCATTACCTTTTTGATCTTTCTGGTAATTTCCACCCTAACCGGAACGCTGGCCAAACGGCTGCAGCAGCATGCGCAAACCGCCCGGCGCAACGAGCGGCAGGCCCGGCGGCTCTACGAAGTCAGCCAGCGGTATCTCAACTTGACCCGCGAGGAGGAAATCGTCTCCCACGCGCTGAAAATCCTGGGCGAATATCAGTACCGCTGCATCCTCTACCTGGCCCTCTCCCAAAAGGGGGCTGCGCATCTAAAGGCTTTTTCCTGCGGTGGGGAGGACGACAAGACGGCCGGCATGAACCTGGATATGGCCAAGTGGTGCTTTTCCCACAAGGACGCCTGCGGTCACGGTACCTCCCACTTTCCCAACTCCAGCTGGCGCTTTACCCCTCTTCGCAGCAGCCGGCATCTTCTGGGAGTGGCGGCGGCATACTGCGACGGCCGGAAGGAAAGCGAGGACCGTGTCCTTTTCTATAACACCATCCTCTCCCAGGCTGCGCTGGCCATCGAGCGCGAACAGCTGCGCCGCTCCCAGGAGGAAAGCCGGATGGAGATGGAAAAGGAGAAGCTGCGAAACAATCTGCTTCGCTCCATCTCCCACGACCTGCGTACCCCTCTGACCGGCATTGCCGGATCCGCCAGCTTTTTGATGGAGTCTCTCGATGAACTGGACCGGGATACGATACGAAGCCTGTTGGGCGATATTGGAAACGACGCCATTTGGCTCAACAACATGGTGGAGAACCTGCTGAACATGACCCGAATCCAGGACGGGCGGCTGCTCATCCAAAAGCAGGACGAGGTGGTTGACGACATCGTGTCCGAGGCCTGCGGCCGGGTGAGCCGGCAGCAGCGGGAGCACCGCCTGTCCATCCAGATGCCGGACGAGCTGCTCCTCGTGCCGATGGACGGCAAGCTGATGGTGCAGGTACTTGTCAATCTTCTGGACAACGCCTACAAGCATACCCGGCCCGACAGCCAGATTTTGCTGCGGGTGTCCCGTCTGAAGGACAAGGCGGTCTTTGAGGTATCCGACAACGGCGGCGGTATCCCTGAGGCCCTTTTGCCCCATATCTTTGAAAGCTTTGTTTCCTCCCGCTCCCAGACGTCCGACTCCGCCCGGGGGGTGGGACTGGGCCTTTCCATCTGCAAATCGGTGGTCGAGGCCCACGGCGGGGAGATGACCGCACAAAACAACGCCCACGGCGGAGCCACCTTCCGCTTCACTCTCCCCCTTACAATGGAGGCGCTGACGCATGAATAACGAAACGAGTATTTTAATCATTGAGGACGATAAAAGCATCCAGAATTTCCTGTCCATTTCTCTGAAAACCAACGGGTACCGGTACGAAACGGCCGCCAACGGGCTGGAGGGAATTTCTCTTTTCCTGTCCAACAATCCCGATCTGATTTTGTTGGATCTGGGGCTGCCGGATATCGACGGGCTTGCCGTGCTCGAGCAGGTGCGCCAATCCTCTGACGTGCCCGTTATTGTGGTTTCCGCCCGGGGACAGGAGCGGGAAAAGGTGCAGGCGCTGGATATGGGAGCGGACGACTACATCACCAAGCCCTTTTATATCAATGAGCTGCTGGCCCGTATCCGGGTGGCCCTGCGCAAGCATCAGCCCAAGGTGGCCAAAAGCAGCGTGTTTACCTTGGATACGCTGACCATAGACTTTGAAAGGCGCAAGGTCTTTGTAGAGGGAAAGGAAGTCCACCTGACTCCCATCGAATATAAGCTTTTGGTGCTGCTGGTGGACCATGCCGGCAAGGTGCTCACCCACAGCTTCATCAACAAGCAGGTATGGGGATATGCAAATACGGAGGAGCCCCAGTCGCTGCGGGTGTTTATGGCCAACATCCGCCGCAAAATCGAGAAAGACACCACCCATCCCCGCTACATCCTCACGGAGGTGGGGGTCGGCTACCGGTTTGTGGATGAATAGGCAAGGACAGGCCGCCGCTTTTTCCTTTTACAAAAGAAGCCCCGGTGACGGAGTGATCGTCACCGGGGCTTCTGCTTTTTATCAACCGCGTTTTTTCAGCGGGATCTGCGTGCCGTCCTTTTCCACCAAAACCACCCGCTCCAGCTGAGAGGTCAGGCTCTCCTTAAAGGCGTCCACATATTCCTGGCGCAGCGCTTTTTGCTCCAGCCGTTCGGCTTCGCTCAGCCCTACCTCCCTTGCCTTTTTCGCCAACTCGTTAATCCGTTCGATTTTCTTTTGCTGCATGCCGTTTCTCCTTCCTTTGCGCTTGACCGAGCAGAGCGGAAAACGCCCGTTCAAAAGCCTTGTCCTGCTCCTTGGTGCGCCTGCGCGGCCCCTTCAGCCTGCCGCCGCCCCGGCGGATACGCTGGGCGGTATGCCGGGCCGAAAGGAGCCCGTCAATATTTTCTTTGGTATAGATTACGCCGTCCTGGTTGAGTACAACCGCCCGCCTTGCCAGACACATAGCAGCCAAGCCGTAATCCTGCGTCACCGCCAAATCCCCTGGGCTTAGGAGGTTGACTAAGGCAAAGTCCGCACCATCCGCCCCCTTGGAGACGGTGACCACCCGGCAGCCCGGCCGGTCGAAGAAATGGGCGGTATCGCAGACCAGGACAGCCTCCATACCGTAGCGTCCGGCCAGCCGCAGTACGATGTCCACCACCGGGCAGCCGTCCGCATCCACAAAAATCCGCATACCCTACGTCCTTCTTTTTTTCTTAGTATACCAGCTTTTCACTGCTTTTTCCATTCCTTTCTTTGTTTGCAGAAAAAAGGCTTCGGAGGGGTTGCCCTCCGGTTCTCCCCCCTTCTAAGTACAAAGGGCCGACAGCGCAATAATCCGCCGTCGGCCCTCGGTTATGGCCTGGCTCTTTTTACGCGGGTATCCGTTTTTCCATCAGGTGAAAAACAGCCCGGCCGCCCACAAATCGGCAAGCAAAGTGTTATAGCTTGCCATGAGCGCGGTAACATCCGCCGGCGCTTACAAACCACATCGAAAAAGAATTCCCTATTTCGTTATGATTTCCGCCTTGCAGGTGGAGACAAACGTCGGATTACAACCGTTGGAACTGGCTAAAACAATGACACCAAATTCGTTTTTGATAACGGTTCCCTGTCCCACCGTCTGTCCACCGGCTTTGATGCTCACATCGTTCGTCCCCACCGGCAGATAAGAGCGGACTGCTGCCTCGCAGTTTGCAGCGCATCCACTGGGCGCAGGCGTCGGAACAGGCAGGTACATGATCCCATTGTTATAAGAGGCACTGGTAATTCGTACCGATGCAATTCTGCAGATTGAGACCGCTTCCTGAGGCACGCCTTGCGCGTTGGTTAACTGGAAAAGTCCGGCATTTGGGTTTGTATTTGGAGCCGGGAGAATACTCCCAGGACGCCCGGAAACATTATTGCCGCTTTCCATTGCAACTATTAAATTTTCAGTGGGATACAGCTGAATGATCTGCTGGAGGAGATTCCTCATCTGTGCAACGCAGGCACAATCGGCATCAGGCTCCGCTGTGCCGGTAGGACCCGTTGCGCCAGTGGCACCTGTTGCGCCGGTGGCACCTGTTGCGCCGGTGGCTCCCGTTACGCCGGTGACACCCGTTGCACCGGTGACACCCGTTGCACCGGTGGCTCCCGTTACGCCGGTGACACCCGTTACGCCGGTGGCTCCCGTTGCACCGGTGACTCCCGTTACGCCGGTGGCTCCCGTTACGCCGGTGGCTCCCGTTACGCCGGTAGCTCCCGTTACGCCGGTGGCTCCCGTTGCACCGGTAGCACCCGTTGCACCGGTGGCACCCGTTACGCCCCTTGGAATTGTAAAATTCAAGACATGGTTAGGCGAGCCCGTCGTGTCAACGACCGCAGCTGCCTCGCCCGGTTCGCCTGTCGTTGTAGAGTTGATCTGAATGGTGTCTGACGCGCCATCATTCCCAGTAGCACCTGTTGGGCCGGTAACCCCAGCCGTTCCAGCTACACCGGTGGCACCCGTTGCGCCGGTCGCGCCAGTAGCGCCAGTAGCGCCCGTCGGACCGGTCGGGCCGGTCGGACCAGTTACGCCGGTGGCTCCTGCTGTTCCAGCTGCACCCGTTGCACCGGTAGCGCCCGTCGGACCGGTCGGGCCGGTGGGGCCGGTTACGCCGGTGGCTCCCGCTGTTCCAGCTGCACCCGTTGCACCGGTAGCGCCCGTCGGGCCGGTGGGGCCGGTCGGGCCGGTCGGACCGGTGGGGCCCGTCACGCCTGCAAAGCCCTGGGGACCCTGCGGGCCCATCGGGCCGGTGGCGCCGGTTACGCCGGTCGCACCCATGGCGCCGGCGGGGCCGGCAATTCCCTGGATTCCCTGGGGGCCCTGGGGGCCGGTGGCACCCGTTGCACCGGTGGCACCCGTCTCACCCGGACGGCCTTGTACACCCTGAATGCCCTGAATCCCCTGCGGGCCGGTGGGCCCCATCGGACCACGGGGCCCGGTCACACCGCGGGGGCCCTGGGGACCCGTCGCACCAGTGGGACACACCGGACAGGTGCAATCCGGGCCGGTGGGCTCACAGGGGCAAGGCGGTGGACAAGGGGGCGGCGGGCAGGGAGAAGGGGGACACGGAGGCGGACACGAAGGGGGGCACGGAGGCGAGCATTGCCAGCGATTCATGGGAAGATCGAGATTTCTGCCGCTTAAACGGGCATAATCTTCGTATCTCATGTAACATCTCTCCAATTCCTATAGAATGATGTCAATGTATAACATCTGCTACAGTCTATGCGGTACGGAAAAATTGGTGACGAGTCAAACCCACCGGCAAAGCCGGAGGTATGTACCGCCCTATCAGGGCTTATTGCCAGCAAGCGTCCTCAAGACGCACGGAAATTTATTTCCCTTGCATCACTTGCCCCGCGGCCCGTAAACAGGCGGATCCCCATTTTAACCGGAAGCCTTCGGTCACCGTAAGTCGGGCTGTTCGCAGCTCGCTTCCCTCGATGCTCAAAGCGAACGCTTTTTTGCGGGACATCTCCACCGGCAGAGCCGGTGGGTTTCGTGAACAAGGAAAAAGGGTGCGCTCGGCAAAAGAGGCCGAACGCACCCTTGAGAGAAACACAAAGATTGGATTTATTTAGCGGTATCCTCCGCCGCCTTCGGCTCCTCGGCTTCCTTCTCCGATTCGCCGTAATATGCCTTCTTGAGGATTTCCTCAAGCTCGGAAATGAGCGGATAACGGGGATTGGCGGTGGTGCACTGGTCCTCAAAGGCATTCTCCGCCAGCTGGGGAACCTTCGCCATAAACTCCGCCTCAGAAATGCCGCACTCCTTGAGGGACATGGGCATATTCAGCTCCTTCATCAGCCCACGGATGGCGTCGATGAGGGCCTGCACCTGCTCCTCCTGGGTGGTTCCGCCCAGATTCAGGAACCGGGCGATCTGCGCGTACCGGTAGTCGGCCACGAACTTGCCGTACTTGGGGAAGGAGACAAACTTCGTAGGCTTCTGGGCGTTGTAGGCGATGACATAGGGCAGGAGCACGGCGTTGGCACGGCCGTGGGGGATGTGGAACTCGCCGCCCAGCTTATGGGCCAGGGAGTGGTTGATGCCCAAAAAGGCGTTCGAGAAGGCCATACCGGCGATGCAGGAGGCGTTGTGCATCTTCTCGCGGGCGACCGGGTCATTGTCATGGTAGCTGGCAGGCAGGTACTTGAACACCAGCTCGATGGCCTTGACCGCCAGGCCGTTGGTGTAATCGGACGCCAAGGTGGACACATACGCCTCGATGGCGTGGGTCAGCACGTCCATGCCGGTGTCGGCGGTGATGGACTTGGGCATGGTCATCACGAACTGCGGGTCGATGATGGCCACGTCCGGGGTCAGCTCATAGTCGGCCAGGGGATATTTGATGTTGCCGTTCTGCTTGTCGGTAATGACCGCGAAGGAGGTAACCTCCGAACCGGTGCCGGAAGTGGTGGGGATGGCAACCAGCTTGGTCTTGATCCCCAGGTTCGGGTAATGGAAGGCGCGCTTGCGGATATCAAGGAAACGCATGCGCAGGCCGTCGAAGTCGGTGTCCGGATGCTCGTAGAAGAGCCACATCCCCTTGGCGGCATCGATGGCCGAGCCGCCGCCCAGGGCGATGATGACGTCGGGCTTAAACTGGTTCATGGCGTCCACGCCCCGCATGATGCACTCCACCGAAGGATCGGGCTCCACCTCGGAGAAAATCTCGCAGTGGCAGTACTGCTGGCGCTTGCGAAGGTAATAAAGCACCTTGTCGGTATAGCCGAGCTTCACCATCATCGGATCGGTGACGATAAAGGCGCGGGAGATGTCCGGCATCTTCTCCAGATACTGGACCGAGTCGTTCTCAAAGTAGATCTTCGGCGGAATCTTGAACCACTGCATATTGACTCTCCTTTTGGCAAGGCGTTTCTTATTAATAAGATTGACGGAAGAAACGTTGGAGGTGGTGGAATTCCGACCGAAGGAGCCGCAGCCCAGGGTTAGGGACGGGGTGTTGGTGTTGTAAATGTCGCCGATGGCACCCTGGGAGGAAGGCTGGTTGGCAATGACGCGGCCCACCTTCATGGCTTCGCCGTAAGCCTTGCAGAGGGCCTCATTGTTGGAATGGATAACCGCCGAATGGCCCAGGCCGCCCAGCTCGAGCATGGTCTTGGCGTACTGGAAGCCCTGCTTGTCGTCGTCGCAGACAAAATAGGCCAGCACCGGGGAGAGCTTTTCCAGGGAGAGGGGGTATTTCCTCGACGGATAGGGAAGCTTTGCAAGCAAAATCTTCGTCTTTTCCGGCACCTTTACCCCCGCCTGCTCGGCAATCCAGGAAGCCGCCTTGCCGACCACCGCGGGATTGACCGCCATCTTTTCCCGGTTGATGACGTAGTTGGTGACCTTTTCGGTCTCCTCGGCGTCCAGGAAATAGCAATTGTTGGCCTTCATGATCTCCTCGAACCGGCCGGAAATCTCCTTATCCACAATGGCCGCCTGCTCGGAAGCGCAGATCATGCCGTTGTCAAAGGTCTTTGAGAGCATCAGGTCGGTGCAGGCCCGCTCCAGGTCCACGTCCTTGTTGATGTAGCAGGGCACGTTGCCCGGGCCCACGCCCAGGGCCGGCTTGCCGGCGCTGTAGGCGCTCTTGACCATGCCCGAACCGCCGGTAGCCAAAATGAGGGCAACCCCCGGATGATTCATCAGGGCGGTGGTAGCGTCGATGGAAGGATACTCGATCCACTGGATGCAGTTTTCCGGCGCGCCGTTCTTCACCGCGGCGTCACGCAGGATCCGGGCCGCCTCCACCGAGCACTTCTGCGCGCTGGGATGGAAGGCGAAGATGATGGGATTGCGGGTCTTTGTGGCGATGAGGGATTTGAACATGGTGGTGGAGGTGGGATTGGTCACCGGGGTGACGCCCGCAATGACGCCCACCGGCTCGGCTACCTCCACATAGCCCTCCATTTCGTTCTCCGCCACAACGCCGACGGTCTTTTCGTTCTTAATGCTGTGCCAGATGTATTCGGTGGCAAAGCTATTTTTGATGACCTTATCCTCCACCACGCCGCGGCCGGTTTCCTCCACCGCGAGCTTGGCGAGATACAGATGCTGGTCAAGGCCGGCCAAGGTCATGGCGTGAACGATTTTGTCCACCTGCTCCTGGCTGAGACTCATGTAGCCCTCGAGCGCCTTCTGCGCCTTTTCCACCAGATCATTGATCATCGCATCGGTTTCCACGGGAGCCTGTTTCTGGTTTGCCATGAAAATTCCCCTTTCTGAATGCAGCGTCTTTGGGTAATCGCAAGTCCGCCGGGGCGGAGTATTTGCATGAAACGGTTCTCAGCCGGTAACCTTCCAGTTTGCCCGGCGAGATTGTTAATATTTTATCAAACACAGTTTGAAAACGCAAGTACAACTTTGCGGCACATTTCGCACTAATTTTGTGAATATTTTAACAAGTCTCCTTTGGATTATTCCCATACATTTTTCGGGTTCCTACCGGGCTTTTTGCGACGTTTTCCGAAGTCTGCGGAAAGAAATTCCGGTTTGGCTTTTGCGGCTTGGACGGGAAACACCGGGACATCCCTTTTTTCTCAGATGGCTGTTCAAAAGACAGGGCGGCTTAGGGAAGAAAACCGGCGTAAAGTTCGGGGGCAAGGTTTTTCTCTCTTCAGAATCCCTCTAGGCATTCAGCCGGGAATGTGAAAAAAGTTCACAGCCTACTCTAGAAGTTGTCTGGATTGAGTGGATTTATTTCACCAAAGCTCGTTTCTCTTCCCCCTGCCCTCCTCCGATGCGAGGGGGATTTTCAAGGAGGAAAAATAGGTGTCCCCGTCCCTAGCGCCTTTTTCCCCCTTGAACTGCCTTTTCTTTCGCCTCTTTCTTTTGGCAGCGCAAAAGAAAAGGGCAACAAAGCATGTATTATAATAGAAAGCATTTGAAAAGCAATTGTAAAAGAAAAAAGGCGGAGAGAGAGCCCTCCCCGCCTTTTCTTATTTTCGATATTCTAAAATATCACCCACATTGCAATCGAGCACATAACAAATGCGTGCTAGAATATCTGCATCTATTTTCTCCATCTTTCCGCCGCACCACTTGTCCACAACTTCGAAGCGAGTATTAACTGCGCGAGCCAATGCGTTACGTGTAAGTTCTTGCTCTTCCAGCAACTCGTTCAGCTTTATATAAATTTTACCGTAATCCTTCATGGTCACAACCATTGGCGTGTCCTTCATCTTTATCACCTCGTAACAATACTATAATTGTCGTTACCTCTTGAAAATCCACATATTTATAGTTACTATATATATAGTATATTTTGAATGAGGTGAAATAGGATGGAAAAAACGACCTGTTGTTTTACTGGGCATCGTGTCCTCCCGGAGGGAGAAATTTCAGTCATAGAAAAACGCCTCGAAGAAACGATCAAAATGCTCGTCCTTCAAGGCGTCCGTTATTTTGGCGCCGGCGGGGCGCGGGGCTTCGATCTTCTTGCGCAGACGGCTGTCCTCCGTCTTAAAAAAGAGTATCCTTTTCTGCGTTTGATTCTCGTTCTCCCCTGCTGGGAGCAGACTCGTGGCTGGAATCTCAACGATACTGTCCGCTACGAACAAATCCGACAGCAGGCGGATAAGGTCGTTTATCTGTCCGACCGATATGATCCCGGTTGTATGCAGCGCCGCAATCGGCACCTGATCGATCACAGCCACATCTGTGTCTGTTATTGTACCAGACAGAACGGCTCAACCGCTTATACCGTTTCCTACAGCCGGGCCAAAGGAATCCCTGTTATAAATCTCGCAGCCGAACCTTAATGGTATTCCACCACCACCTCTTTGTCCATCCGCCGCAGGCAGTCGGCGATATCCTGCACCAAGCGCAGCTTGATGCTCAGGTCGATGGGCATGTCGGGGTTCTGGTGGGCCGGGTTGAGGGCGCGCCCTACCACGAACTTGGCCCCGGTACATTTGAGGATCAGGGTCTGGGCCAGCAGGTGGGCGCCGTCCTTCTTGTAATTAAGGGCATTGTCCCGTCCCACCGAGCCCTGCTCGTACTTTTTCATCAGCTCCAGCGTCTTGCCCAGGGTGATGACCCCCTCGGTCACCAGGTCGATGCCGTCGATCTTGGCGATGGGGGGCACGTCGGGAGAGATGTAGTCGATCATGGTGCGGATTTCCTTGCCGGAAACCCGGCAGACGATCTGGGAAGTGGTGCCGCCGCAGATAATCTTGGTCCCGTCGAAATGCAAAAGCTCATTGACCAGCTTTTCGTCCTCCGCCTTGTCCACCGGCGGGCCCACCATTACATAGGCTACATTGGGCAGGCGCACCTTACATACCGCCACCGTGGTGTCGTCCCCCGGGGACTCCATATAAAGGCTGTTGCAGGCGGAAAGGAGCTGCGTCTGCATAAAATGCGCCGACACGTCCTTGCGGTAGGCCTTCTCCAGGTACTCCACCACGTTCTCCTGCTGCCAGCCCAGATTGAGCAGCTTGCCGATCCCCGCGTGGATGACCCCGTCGGAGAAAAAGACGCAGAAATCCCCCGGCTGGAGCTTGATGTTGGTCTCGGTAATCAACTTCCCTTCCACCTCCCGCTCCCGCCGGGGCAGGTCCAGGCTTTTCCCGTCCCGAAGGAGGATAAGGGGCGGGTTGTCGTACTCGACGATGTGGGCGTCCCCCGTAGGGCTCACCCGCAGGAAGGTGAAGGTGGAATAGGCCACCAGCCGTTCCTTACATACCGGCAGGGTGGAGGCCATGGTTTCAATGACGTCGGAAATGTCCGCGCCGGCGTTGAGCATGGTGGAAACGATCTTGCTGGTCAGGGAGGACAGGATGTTCGCCTTGACGCCGCTCCCCAGGCCGTCGGCCAGCACCATGGTGGTATCGGTGCCGTTTTTTACGATCTCGACCTTATCGCCGCAAAGCTCCTCCCCATGCTTAAAGAGGCTGCCCCAGCTGGTTTCATAATAATAGCCGTTCATAGCCGATCCCCCTGGGCGATGGACTTTTTGAGCTTGGTCAGCGCCGCCTTGGTCTCGCCGGTGGTCTCGCCCAAAAGGCTGGCGATCTCCTGGGCCACCCGCATCTGCTTGTCGATGACCTTTTGGGTAATCTCCACCGTTTCCCGGCGGAATTCTTCGGTTTTGCGGCGATGCTCCTGTTCCTCGGTCACATCCCTGGCGATGACCAGGTAATCCCCGTTGGGAACGGGGACGATGGTCTGCTCAATGGCAAGGGTACCTCCCTTTGCCGGACGGGGGGAGTTAAAGACCGGGTTTCCGGTTTTGCGCACCAGGTCGAAATCCTCGGCCGGTAAAACCAGCTCGATGGGCATCCCCACGGTTTCCGCCTCAGTCAGCTCAAACATCCGCCCTGCCGCCCGGTTATATTGGAGAACCAAAAACTCCTTATCCAGCATAAAGATGGCGTTGGGGGTATTCTCCAAAATTACATTGGACATGCTCTCCGCCTTTTCCCGCATGTAGGGCAGGCACATCTTCAGATCCGCCTTTCCCTGGTAAACGGCGACGGCCTTCTCCCGGCAGGTGGGATACCCGCAGGCGCCGCAGTTGAGCATGGATTCCGGCGTGGTCTTGCCGATGCTCGCAAGGATCTCCCGGATGGTCTCGTCGTCCGGGATTCTGTCGTGCACCATGGTGCGGTTGTAGACGGCGGAAAAATCCAGCGCCTTCCCCTCGGAGGGCACCGGAGGAGTTTCGGTTTTCTTCTGGGAATTGCGCAGCAGCAGGTCCTTGGAAATCAGGAAGGGAGTCTCAAAGCTCTTGAGGCCCGGCCCTTCCACACAGGAGCCGGAACAGGCGCTCATCTCAATGAAATAGCCCCCGATGTTGTAGTCCCGGATGGAGTCGAGCATTTCCATGCACCGGTTGAGCCCGTCCACCGCCACGCTCTTATAATGGCTGCGTGCCGCCCGGGGGATGGTGCTGAGGATGCCGCCGGGCGAGGGGTAAAGGCGGCTGATGGTCTCATGCATCTCGGCGGGGTTCTCATCCGGCTCGGAGATACAGATGCTTTCTTTCTCCAGCCAGTCCTTGAGCTCCTCAAACATCAGCACGGCGTTGATGTCCCGCCCGGTCTTTGCCTCCTGCTTTTTGGAGATACAAGGGCCTACAAACACCACCTTGATGTGGTCGCCGTAGGCTTTCTTCATCATCCTCGCATGGGCCACCGCCGGGGACACCACCGGCGCAATATAGGGAACAAGCTGGGGATAGTACTTCTCCACCAGCATCACCGAGGTGGGGCAGCAGGTGGTGATGATATTGCGCATCTTTTTTTCCTTCATCAGCCGCATATATTCCCGGCTGACCTCGGTTGCGCCGATGGCCGTCTCCTCCACATGGGCAAAGCCCAGCCGTTTGAGGGCCGCGGACAGGGCGGTAAAGCTCTTGCCCGGGAAGGCCGCCACATAGGAGGGCGCGACGCTTGCGTATATCTCTGCGCCGGTCTTTAAATAGCCCTCGATGATGGGCAGGTCGCTGGACACCTGCTTGGCGTTCTGGGGACATACCAGCGTACATTTCCCGCACAGGATGCAGGATTCGGGAATGATGCGGGCCTGTTCATTGGAAAAGGAAATCGCCTTGACGTCACAGGTCCGGATACATTTATAGCAGCTTTTGCAATTGGCTTCCTTAAACTGGATGATACTCATATCGTCTCCGCCATTTCTCCAGCGACAAAAAATAAAAACAAACGCTTATCCCGGTTCGCTGGATCGGGATAAGCGGCAGGAAACGGGCAGCCACCCACCCGCGTAATTGAGTTGTTTCATCTGCGCGCGCAGGTTTGTTCCGCCCGCCGTCATGCAGACGGCTTACCCCTCCACCAGAGGGAGCACCTGGGTATGGAAAAAATTCTCCGCCGTGGCGCCGGACACGCTGTAAATGTCGCTGTCCCCAATCTTCACCGAGACCGCCTCGGTACAGTGGCCCAGGCAGAATACCCCCATCAG
This sequence comes from uncultured Clostridia bacterium, assembly GCA_904420015.1. Lineage (GTDB taxonomy): Bacteria > Bacillota > Clostridia > Oscillospirales > Acutalibacteraceae > Solibaculum_A. The sequence continues at coordinate 9,320 of CAJFTS010000030.1, read as the reverse complement.
CTCCACCTTCCCCTCCAGCTCATGCTCCTTAATCAGCCGCTGGAACGTGGTAATCACGCTGTGGGACCCTTTGATATGACATGCGCTTCCAATACATACACTCAGTTTTACCATGGTAATCACCTTTTCTCCGGCCGGATTGAATCAATTGGTTGCGGCCGTCCCCGCAGCCGGTGGGTGACGGGCCGTATGGCTGGCATTTCCCCGCCGGTCCTCCCGGCCCCTTCCGCTTCCCGTTTGAAGGGAGCGGATACAGAGAAATACACAGAAATTTGTTAAAATTTCGACATAGCTTTATTTTATCCGACAACGCCTCCAATTGCAAGCAGGAATTGCACCCAAATGGAGTTTTTTCCTCCTTCCCTTCTTTACCTTATGCACCGGGTGGGGTAAAATAGGAAGCACGACGAAAAAAGGAGGGAAAAGCCATGCCCGCCACCGTTCTGATTACCGGCGCATCCAGAGGGATCGGTGCCGCCGCCGCCCGGCTCTTCGCCCAAAGGGGCTGGCAGGTGGCGATAAACTACCATCAAAGCGAAGAAGCGGCCCGGACGCTGGCCGCTTCCCACAAAAACATTTTTGCGGTCCAAGCCGACGTGGCCGACCGCCGCCAGGTAAACCATATGGTTGAAGAGGCGCTTTGCCAGCTGGGGCATATCGACGTGCTCATCAACAATGCCGGTATCGCCCGGCAGGCCCTCTTTACCGACGTAACCGAGGCCGAATGGGACCGGATGTTCTCCGTCAACGTCAAAGGGGTCTATCACTGCTGCCAGGCCGTTCTGCCCGGCATGATCCGCCGGCAGAAGGGGAAAATTATCAACCTTTCCTCCATCTGGGGGATGACCGGCGCTTCCTGTGAAGTCCCCTATTCCGCCTCCAAGGCCGCCGTCATCGGCCTGACCAAGGCCCTCGCCAAGGAGGTGGGGCCCTCCGGGATCACGGTCAACTGCGTGGCCCCCGGCGTCATCGACACCGACATGAACGCCGCCCTCTGCGAGGAAGCCAGGGAGGCGCTGCGGGAGGAAACCCCGTTGGGGGTTCTGGGCAGGCCGGAGGATGTGGCGTCCCTGCTTTACTTTCTGGCGGACAGCCAGGCGGACTTTATCACCGGGCAGGTCATCAGTCCCAACGGCGGCTTTCTTATCGTATAATAGGAATCCCCCGGCTGCTGCGGCAAACGCTCCGTTTTAAACCGCAACAACCGGGGATTTCCTTTTTGTATATATTCAGTCGGTTTATACCGATTTTTGCTCCGAATTGTCGTGGCCGTCCATAGAAGCGGGCAGGTGAAGCTCCATAAGGGAAAGGCCCCGCCGCCTTCCCCATCGGAGGGCCGCCTCAAACAGGGCCTCTCCCCGGCCGCCGGTCCTTGGGAGGTTTGACAGCCAAAATTCCGCCGCAAGAATCTCCCGGCACCGGCAAAGGAAAAGCTGGTGAGGGGCAGGCTGCCGCCGTACGCAGACGGCGCCGAGGACACAGCCTCGTTCCTCCAGCAGCAGAACATCCGCCTCCGGGTCATCCAGGAGAGCAACCAGCTCCTCTTGCCGATAGGGCAGCTGGTTTTCCTTACAAACCGGGAGCAAACGGTCCGCATCCTGCACCGCGCCGCTCGGACCTGCCATGCGGTCTCACCCGGTTTCTTCTGCGCAGAAGGAGGGGACATTTCGTTTATTTTCTCTCCCTTTATACTTTTTGTAAAATTATTCGTGGGTTTCCGCCTCCTGCTTGCGCTTTTTCATGATTCGGTTGTAAAGAAGAAGGCCCAATGCGCTGACGGCCGCAGTCGCCACAAAGACCACAATGGCAAAGGTATAATCCTGCATCCCCAGGGCATGCCCTCCAATGGTGGAGGTAATGACCGACGGAATCCGGGCAACGGAGGAGAGGAGCAAAAAGATACGCAGCTTCATGGGGGTCAAACCGATAAAGTAAGTCAGGAGGTCTTTGGGCGTACCGGGAATAAAAAAGACGATGAAAATAATAAAATTGAGCTTCTTTTCGTTTTGCAGAAAACGAATCTGATTGAGCTTCTCCCGGGAGACAAACGCCTCCACCAGCTTAACGCCGAAGCATCGGGTGAGCAGGAAGATGACGGCTGAACCCACCGCCGCTCCCACGAGGCAGAGAAGGGTCCCCTCCCACGCGCCGAAGGCATACCCGGAACCGATTTCAATAATCTCTCCCGGGATCATGGCCACCACCACCTGCAGCGCCATGATCCCTACGAAAAGGAACCGGCCCCAGACGCCGTATTGATCCACCCAAAGGCGGAATTGCTCCGGGTCGGACGCCAGCTCCAAAAGCGGCTTGCCTACGGCAAAGGTAATCCAGACAAAAAGGGCCAGCACGACTGCCAGTGACAGAATACTGAAAATCCGGCGGCGGCGCAGATAAGCGCGGTCGGGGATGGCCGTCTTTCCTTCGGTTTCGGGATTCGGATTCTTTTCTTTAAGCTGCTTAGTCATAACGTTGGTCTCTCTCCAATGCGATACCGGCCGGATTTCCGGCCGTTTTTTCTTTCTCTTATATAGTCGCGTCCGCCAAAGAAAACCCTGCAAGATTTATTGATTAAGCGGACCGGTCGGTTTGGGCAGTTTCACTCGTCTGCCGCACCGCCGGACAAGGCCAGTATTTTACCAAAGAGCAAAATTGGGCTAACAGGAGTATTGTACCATCTTTGGAGGAATCAAATGGTAACATTACGTAACCGAATGGTTACATATTGACATAATTCGCGGTTGGGTTTATACTGGTTTCAACAAGATAAACAGGGGCAATTCCTCATCTTTTTTACAATCCATTTTTACCAGAGCTTTACATAACGATACTGTTCTTCCCTTGTTTGATTGAAATTTCTTTTTTTAGGTTTGATTCATGAAATTATGGTTTACGCGCGTGGCCTTGTGGGGCCTGGTCGCCGCTTGTATGGCGTTTATCTTTTTCATGTCCGCCAAGCCCTCGGAACAGTCGTCTCAGATCAGCGGTCAGTTTATCCGCACCGTTGCTTCTACGATTACACCGGATTTTTCCGCGCTTCCGACCAATGAGCAGGATGCGGTCGTTTCTTCTCTCCAAAACGTGGTAAGAAAGGGTGCGCATTTCTCCATTTATCTGCTTCTGGGGGTTCTCACCCTGCTGGCAATGCAAACCCACCGGGTGAAAACGGGGTGGAAAATCGGGATTTCCCTTGGAATTTGTCTGCTATACGCAGCCAGCGACGAATTTCATCAGCTTTGGATCGCCGGACGAAGCGGACAGGTTTCCGATGTCCTTCTCGACTTCAGCGGTTCCTTCGCCGGGGTTTTGCTGACGGCCGGCGTGATCGGCTGGATCCGCCGTTTCCTGCAAAAAAAGCGGACAAGCCCGGTTTCATCGTGATGCGGTTATTGATTTTGTATTTTATACATATTGGAGGGTATTTGGGGTGTACAAGTCCATATTCAAACGGGTGATGGATGTGATCCTGTCCTTTTTCGCATTGGCGGTTCTCTCTCCTGTCTTTGCCTTGGTGGGAGTGCTGGTGCGGTGCAAACTGGGCAGTCCGGTCCTGTTCAAACAGCGAAGGCCGGGAAAGAACAACCGGATTTTCACCATGTACAAGTTTCGCACCATGACCGACCAGAGGGATGCAAAGGGCAACCTGCTGCCGGACAGCGTACGTCTGACGCGGTTTGGCCGGTTCCTGCGCTCCACCTCGCTCGACGAGCTGCCGGAGCTGTGGAACATCCTCAAGGGCGACATGAGCATCGTGGGCCCGCGGCCTCTGCTGGTGGAATACCTTCCCCGGTACAATGAGGAGCAGATTCACCGCCATGACGTTCGTCCGGGGCTTACCGGCTGGGCGCAGGTGAACGGCCGAAACGCCATCAGCTGGGAAGAAAAATTCCGTCTGGATGTGCAGTATGTTCATCACATTACCTTCCGCGGGGATTTGAAAATCTTATGGATGACGGTGCGCAATGTAATCAAGCGGGAAGGCATTTCCTCGCAGACCAGCGAGACGATGGAGGCGTTTCTGGGCTACGAGCGGACGCCGCAGACGGTCGAAAGACAGCATATTTCCGCATAATCAATGGATCCGTACATAAAGGGCTGTGACAAGGGGTATCCCTTGTCACGGCCCTTTTTCTTCTGTCTTTTCGGTTGTTTTGCATTCCATTATATGGTAAGTTCTTCCCCTTTACAGCGAATGCCGGCGATATATGCGGTCACAAATCCCCCTTATTTTGTAAAATCATGTTGTAATAATACAAAGCGGAATCACCTAAGATTATTCTCTATCTATCACCTCATCCTTTCCCTAAAGAGAAAAAGAAGCATTTACATGGTTCCCCTTTTGGGCATTTCGTTGTATAATAATGATAACGGAAGGGGCGAAATGCTCTTTTTCCCCTTCCGTTTCGTCCTCTTTGTGTTATGTGGCCGCGGCATGGAATACATATATCCAAACGCGGACTTTCCTACTTGCGTGACCGGGTAACGACAGCGGTTCTTTCGGCAGGCGGTTTAGCGTCGGCCCAGCTGTCTCTCTTTGATTGCAGGGGCCTGCTGCATCCGGGCACGACAACGGCGGGGCCAGCGCCACGCCGATCAACTTGGAGGGATCGATCATGAAAAACAAAGTTATCATCACCATCGGCAGACAATTCGGCAGCGGCGGGCGGGAGATCGGCAAAAAGCTGGCCGACCGGCTCCAAATCCCCTTCTATGACAAAGAGCTCATTGAGATGACCGCCAAGGAAAGCGGGATGAGCGAGGAGCTTCTTTCTGATTTTGACGAGAAGGCTACCAACAGCATTCTCTATTCCCTGGCCATTGGTTCGTACACCTTGGGCAGTCATGTGGCCGCCGTTTCGGAGATGCCGATGAACGACAAGGTATTCCTGTTTCAGTCAAACGTAATCAAAGAGGTTGCGAAGGCGTCCTGCGTACTGGTGGGACGGTGTGCGGACTACGTGCTGCGGGAGGATGCGGCATGTCTGAGCGTCTTTCTCCATGCGCCGAAGGAAACCCGCATCAGCAGGGTTTCCAGGCTTTACCAGCTTGATGACCGCAAGGCGGAGGATTTGATCCGCAAAACGGATAAGAGACGCGCCAACTACTACAATTTTTATTCCGGACGCAAATGGGGCCAGGTGGAAAACTACCATTTGGCGGTGGACACCAGCGTTGTGGGAATTGACGGTACGGTGGACCTTTTGGAAGCTTGCGCAAAGCTCAAGGGCGATAAGGAGTAGGCCCCTTTTGCCAATCAAAAAGCGGCGGTGGTGACACCGCCGCCTTTTCTTTTATGCCCGAACGATCGGTTACTGCAAATACTGGGAAACCCTCGTTTTGAATTCCTTCCATCTTCCCTGCTCCCGGATTCCGGAGGGGCAGTTTTTTCCCGAAAAGTCGTAATGCATTTTGACGTCGCTGAGAGAAAGGCCGTATTCCTTTACCAGGTATGCCGTCAGCATTGCCGCATGGTCAAAGGTTTTCTCAAAATCCCCGTCCTCGTTGACGCACAATTCTATGCCGATTCCATGCAGGTTGCCGTCTCCAGCAATTCCATCCCCCGCGTGGTACGCTACCTCGTTATCAGGAATATGGTGATAGATTTCATGGTCGTCCACGGTATAATGCCAGGCAGTGGTGGAGGGGCTGTTGAAGGAGAGGAAATTGGCGTGGGCGGCGGCATCGGCTCCGGCGCTGGGATTGTCCGTTTCATGGATGACCACGTACCAGATGCTGCGCTTTGTTTCCGGGCGGCCGGGCGCTCCCTCCTCCACCAGCTGGGTATAGACCGGTACGCCCCGAATCTGCTCGGGAAACACGCTGTATTCGGTCGGCGTGAGCTCCCGACGCCTGGCCGGCGTGTTTGGAGAACCCAGGAAAACAGCCAACAGCATGCCGATTCCCAGCAAAAGCAGCCCCGCTGCCGACAGCAGCATCGCCCATTTCTTCCTGCGGCTAAGCTGCGCAAACCAGTTCCATCCCTTCATGCTTCCTCCTCCTTTCTTCTACCTGTATGAAGGATACCACCCCAAACATGCCTGGGTATAACGGATTTCTTTCGGAATTCTTATGAATCTGGGAGGTTCCTCTCTTCGTTTTCCTTCCGCCCTTGCCCGGCTAATATCTCCTGCATATGGTCGAGCAAGAATTTTTGTGCGTCTCTGGTATAGAGGTTGGCCCAATAGGGCCTCCCTTCGGCATTATGTGCGGGGGCACGTGAAATCCCGATCATTTCCGCCTTTATGGTAGGAATGTGGATATGGCCGCCATTTATGCCGCAGGCCCTTTGGAGGAAGCCCTTCTTTAAAAGCCATGCGGTGATCGGGGTACGCGTCAGCTTTTTCCTGTTGCCTTCTAGCTTTGCCGCTGCATTCACGCGCTGGACAAAGGCGTTTAGAGATATCGGCGTGTCGCTGATTTCCACCTGGGACAGCTGCTGAATCGAGATGGAAAAGGGCTCTTTCTTTTCCCGCGTCGCCCGCCCCACCTTGCCGCCGTTCTCAATTACCCGGCCGAGAACGCGCGCCACAAAGGTAAAACAATTACGAAGGCGCTGCCCGTCAGGCCCGCTGAATTCCGGCAAAGGCTGGCGGGAAATGGGGTTGACCCCATTCGACAGCTGCTCGAGATAATTCTTCGCCCGCCTTAGCTTTTGTAGTTCATCCATTCAATTTCCTTCTTCCCTGCCGCTGCGTTTCCTGTCTTAGAAAAAGCCCGTTTTATCCCCGCCGCCATGGGCTTTTTGCACATCCCGATAAGAAAAAAGGGCTGAAACCAAATGGTTCAGCCCTTTTTGGGATACTCTAAGCTTATTCCGCGTCAACCTTGGCCATGTGCTGGATGAGCATCAGGACCTTGTTGGAATAACCCCACTCATTGTCGTACCAGGAAACCAGCTTGACAAAGTTCGGGTTGAGCATGATGCCAGCCTTGGCGTCGAAGATGGAGGTACGAGCGTCGCCCAGGAAGTCGCTGGAAACGACCATATCCTCGGTGTAGCCCAGGATGCCCTTCATGCTGGTCTCGGAAGCTTCCTTCACCGCGGCGCAGATCTCGTCGTAGGTGGTGGATTTCTCAAGACGCACGGTCAGGTCCACAACGGAAACGTCCAGCGTCGGAACGCGGAAGGACATACCGGTGAGCTTGCCCTGCACTTCCGGGATAACCAGCGCGCAGGCCTTGGCGGCGCCGGTGGAAGACGGGATGATGTTGCCAGCCGCCGCACGGCCGCCGCGCCAATCCTTGTTGGACGGGCCGTCCACGGTCTTCTGGGTAGCGGTAGTGGCATGGACGGTGGTCATGAGGCCTTCGACAATGCCGAATTTATCGTTGATAACCTTAGCAAGGGGAGCCAGGCAGTTGGTGGTGCAGGAAGCGTTGGAAACCACCTTCATGTCCTTGGTATACTTGTCCAGGTTTACGCCGCAGACAAAGGTCGGGGTCTCCTTATCCTTCGCCGGAGCGGAGATGACAACCTTCTTCGCGCCGCCCTGGATGTGCAGCATGGCCTTCTCCTGCGCGGTGAACACGCCGGTAGACTCGACGACGTACTCAACGCCCTCTTTGCCCCACGGAATGTTTTCCGGGCTCTTTTCGGCATAGACGCTGATGGCCTTGCCGTTGACAACCAGCTTGCCGTCCTCGGCCTTCACGCAGCCGTCGAACTTGCCGTGCATGCTGTCATACTTGGTCATGTAAACCATGTAGTCCACCGGAATAAACGGGTCGTTGATGGCAACAACGTCGAATACGTCCGGCTGAGCAACCGCGGCACGGAAAACCAGTCTGCCGATGCGGCCAAAGCCGTTGATACCAATTTTAATTCCCATTGTCTTTGAACCTCCCAAAAATAGTATGCTTCTATTTTATATCAATCGGCTGCAATTTACAAGGCGTTTGTTACAAAATTAACCCTCGCGTCACAATTTTACCTTTTGCACGCTTTTGGGTCGGGCCGGATTTTTGTCCTTGTGCAGTTTTCCGCTCCTGATGCGGCCTTTCCCGCTCTGCCGGCGGGCTGGCGAAATTCACCAGGCTCAAACCGGCCGATTCGGGACATACTAGGGCAAAGAATTCTGAGAAAAGGAGGGCTTTCTTTGCTGACCGCTGCGCATCTGCCGGAGATTCAGGGCGCCTACGAAAACCTGCCCATGGCGGCCGCCACGGCCGACGACCGGCTTCGCATCCAGTGGCTCAATCCCGACGCCGCCCGGCGGTTTGCGTTTTTGAAGCTCCCGGACGGGGTACAGGCCCTCCTTTATCCCAGCTCTCCCAGCCAGGTCCTCCCCAGCCTCCGGCGCGGAGAAAGCGTTTCCCTGGCCTGCGGGGTCCCGCCGGCAGTGGGCTGCACCGTCAGCCTTCTCCCCGCCATGCAGGACGGCGTGCTCAAGCAGGTGCTCTTCCTGATTGCCGACGGCTTCTGCGCCGGCGCGCCGCTGCGCGAGCCGGGCCTGGCAAGCGGAATGCTTTTTTCCCGGCTGCGGGCCAATCTCGCCATCTGCTTAGGGGTAACGCAAACGCTGAAAAAGCAGGGGGGCAGCCGGGAGCACGGCGTCTATCTCGACATTTTAGACAACCGCTGCCAATGCCTGCTGCGGGAATTGCAAAATCTGTCCGCCCTTTCCCGTTTTTTACAGGGAGCGTCTCAGCCGGCCCTCCTTTACAAAAGCCTGACCGTTTTTTTAGACGAGCTGCTCACCGCCTGCAACGCCCTGCTTTCTCCCCTGGGCCGGTCGATCCGTTGTCACATGCCTGCCGGCGGCATCTGCACCCAGATCTGCACCCAGTTTGACGAGGACACTCTTTCCCTGGCGGTGCTCAACCTTCTGTCCAACGCACTGCTGTACGGAGATCAAACGGCGGAAGTATTTGTCCGTGAAACAGGGGGCCGCGTCCTTTTGGAGGTTCGAAACCGGAGCGCTCATTTGGGGCGGGACACGCTGCTGCGCATGTTCGACCCCTTTTACGCCTTCCATCCAGCCGGGCCCTCCCATGCCGGCTCCGGCATCGGCCTCACGGTGGCCAAGCTGACTGCCCTCTCCCACCAGGGCACCGCCTTTGCCGAGCATACCGACGGCACCACCCGCCTTTATCTAACCTTGCCTCTGCACCGGGAAACGAGGCCCCCTCATCCCTGCAAAACCGCCGCCGCGTATTTGGAAAACCGCCTTTCCCTGGCGCGGGTCATGCTTGCAAACGTCACGGCTGCGGAATCGCCTTCCTCCCGGCAATAGAATAAAAATCCCCCGGGGAATCCGGGGGTATTTCATATGCGGGCAAAGCCCTATGATCCTCGCAAACACGTCAAACGTGTCATACGG
>CAJFTS010000029.1 GCA_904420015.1 uncultured Clostridia bacterium | reverse complement strand
TTTGGTGTAAAGATGGTGATGGACGATGCCGCTATTAAAGCCATCGTGTCCATGCTGATGGACTTGCAGGACAGGGAGAATGTCAACCTGCCCCTCTATGAACAGCAGCTGCGGGAGGCGGACACGGCCATTCAAAACCTGCTGAACGCCATCCAGCAGGGTATTTTAACCAAGTCCACGAAAACCCGGCTGGAAGACCTGGAAGCCACGAAAGAGGAACTGGAAACCAAGATTGCCTGCGAGAAACTGGCGAAGCCTAAGGTGAACGCCGAGTTTATGACCTTCTGGCTCCACCGTTTCCGCAAGCTGGATGTACGGCAGAAATCCCACAGGAAGATGTTGATTGATACCTTTGTTAACGCCATTTTCCTGTATGATGACAAAATGGTGATTACCTTCAACTACAAGGACGGGACGGACACTATCACTTTCGATGACTTGAAAGCGGCGCTGGATAAGGAAAAAAGAGGTTCGGATTTGGATTGCTCAACTGCACCAAACCTGCGGTGGGCAAATAGCCCACCGCAGGTTTTTTTGTAATTTTCCGCCCGCGTTTGCAGCGGGCGTTTTTTGTGTTGTAAGCCCAAATCGCTGCAAGTGCTAGCAGGCCTGCGGCGTTTTTTTCATCGGAACGTGTCCGGCACATTCAATGAGCTGCTCTTTCTTTTCCGCAAAAGCTCACACGCGTATCCCCGTCTGCAAACGTCCTCGCGTCGGCCTTGATCCGCTGCCTGCCTTTTGTGACTTCAGATGCCGCGTTTTCCGTTTGCATGATTGGAAGGGCGTCTTTTTTGTAACAAGCCCCAAACCCGCGGCAGGCAGTTCATTGTGAATGGCCCGCCGCTTTTTTTGCTGAGTGGCCCGATCGGCGCGGGCCTCTTTTCCCAACGTTTCTACCTAAAAGGGCGGCAAGTTTTCCATCAAACTTGCCGCCCTTCCCTTCTTGTTGGAATGGGTTGCATTCCTCCTAAGGCTTTTCTCATTGCTTCTCCGCCCAGTGGCATGCCGCCGGGGCGGATTCCGTGCCAACCAAGCCGTCCGCCGCTTTGCCGGCCAAAAAGGGATCGCAACGCATCCGCGTTGGGGTCTCTTTTCTTTTTTCGTCAATGAAAATGCGGTGCCAGTAGGGAATGATACATACTCCCTGCAAAGAATAAAACCGCGTGCGAATGGTGACACTGTTTGCAGAAAGAAGGAGCGGAATGCCGCCGTATGCGCCGATGGAAAAACAAGGCCCGGCAGACCGCAGGAAAGGCCGGATCTTATGCAATGCGAAAGAAGAAGGCCGCCCCTATACCGCCGGAATCCGATCATGGAAGGATTGTGCTCAGCATGGAGAAGCACATCTTAATACTGACCACCACCCACGATTTTTTGCTGAAGTTTGAACGGGAAAACGTCAAGCTCCTGCAAAGCATGGGCTATGTGGTTCACTACGCCACAAACCTCAACGAGCCCCATTATCTCTCCGATGAGGAGCGGTTTAGAAGGATGGGCGTCTTAGCCCACCACATTGAGATCGCCCGCTCCCCCTTTTTGTTTTCAGAGAACCAAAAGGCCCTGCGTCAGCTTTTGTGGCTGATCCGGCAGTACCACATCCGGGTCATCCACTGCCATACGCCGGTGGGCGGCCTGCTTGGACGGCTGGCGGGAAAGCTCAGCGGGGAGGGGAGGCCGCTGGTCATCTATACCGCCCATGGCTTTCATTTTTACAAAGGAGCTCCCCTGCTCAACCATCTGGTCTATTACCAGGTGGAACGATGGATGGCCCGCTATACCGACGTGCTGATCGTCATCAACGAGGAGGATTACAAAAATGCCAAGCGGTTTCGCCTGAAAAAGGGGGGCCGTATCTATAAGATCCCGGGAGTCGGGCTGGACAGCGGCAGATTCCGCCCCCTTTCCGCCCAGAGACGCCAAAACCTGCGTCAGCGGCTGGGGATCGGGCCGGAGGATTTTTTCCTCGTTTCGGTCGGGGAACTCAACGAGAACAAAAACCAGCGGATCGTACTGGAGGCGCTGGCGAAACTGAAGGGGAGGAATCCCGAAGCCGCCGCCCATATCCGCTACGGCATCTGCGGCGACGGCTTTTTTCGGGAGCGCATCGAAGGCTGGATTTCACAGATGGGCCTTGAAGGTATGGTTACCCTCTACGGCTATTGCCGCAATGTCCCTGCCATTCTCGGATGCGCCGACGCCGCCGTTTTTCCGTCCAAGCGGGAAGGACTCGGGATGGCGGGGCTGGAATCCCTGGCCATGGGGATTCCCGTCATCGCCTCGGACAACCGGGGGACCCGGGAATATATGCAGTACGGCAAAAACGGCTTTGTCTTTGAAAACGACGACGTGGAAGGGTTTATCCGCGGCATCCAGGCGGTAAAAAATATGCCCCCCAAAAAAAGGGAGGAGATGGCGGCGTTTTGCCGGGCCTCCGCCGAGCCCTTTGATAAAGCTTACGCCGCCGCCATGATGCGCCGGATCTATTTCAGCGTGGACCGCAGGCTTGAGGAGGAATCCAATGAAACCGACCGTATCCGTCACCGTTATCATGGGGGTGTTTAACCCCCCTTCTCCCAAACGCCTGCTGGAGGCCGTCTCCTCCATCGTCAGGCAGACCTTTCGCGACTGGGAGCTGATTCTCTACGACGACGGCTCTCAGGAAAAATATATCCCCCTCCTTCGCAGAGCCGCCCGGCTGGACAAGCGCATCCGCCTGTTCCGGGAGAGCCGCAACCAGGGCCTAGCCCATGCGCTCAATGCGTCCATCCGCCTGGCGGCCGGGGAATGGATCGCCCGCATGGACGACGACGATATTTCCCTGCCCGACCGGCTTGAAAAACAGGTGGCCTTTCTAAGAAGCCATCCACAGTACCAATGGGTGGGATCCAATGCCCAGCTCATCGACCGAACCGGCGTCTGGGGCCTGCAAAGCATGCCGGTGCGGCCGCAGGCCCGGGATTTTCTTTCCCATTCCCCTTATATCCATCCCTCCGTCCTGTTTCGCAAAAAGATCCTCTTGGAAAACGGGGGGTACCGGGAATCCAAAGACTATCGGCAATGCGAGGACTACGAGCTGTTTATGCGGCTGCATCAGAAGGGATACCGGGGATACAACCTGCAAGAGCCCCTTTTGCAGTATTGGGAGGACCTGGCCTCCTACCGCAAACGGACCTATTCCCGCCGTATGCGGGAGATGCGGCTGCGGTATCAGGGCTTTGAGCGCCTGGGGCTGTCCCGTGCCGCCACCCTCCCTTACGTCCTCAAGCCCTTGGCGGTGGGGGCGGTTCCAGCCCCTCTCCTCCGTTTCCTGCGAAAACGTACAAAGGGCGGGGAGGTGAGAACCCCATGAAAGGACGGCCGATTTTGTCCGACGGGGCAAGCCGCTACCGCCGGATTTTGGCGGACAATCCCCATCTGCAGGCCGCCGTGGAGCAGTCGGCCGTCTGTGGGGACGATCCCCTTGCGCAGACCTGCCGCTATGTGCTCACACCCGCCCTGGGCGGGTTTGTACAGTGGCTCCTTGCCCAAGCGGTCAGGCACGGCCATACCCGGCTTTATTTCCTCGCCCGGGACGGCTATTTCCCCTGCCAGGCCGCCCGGCTCTTTTGCCAGGCGCTGTCCTTGCCCGTCGACTGCCGGTACCTGAGCTGCTCGCGGTATTCCCTGCGCCTTCCTCTGTTCCATCTGAAACACGGCGATGCGCTGGATTATGTGTGCCGGGCGGGCCTTCACGTCACGCCGGATATCCTTCTGAGCCGGGCGGGCCTTCTTCCCGCCGAGCGGGAGGAGGTGCTCGGCCGCCTGCCTTTGAGCTATAAAAAAGACGACCCCATTCCCTCGGCCGCGCTTCCCGGCATCCGCGGGGCGCTGGGCCGGTGCCCCCTTTTCCTCACCTATCTGGACCGGCATTCCCGAAAAGCCCTGCCCGGCCTTGCCGGATACCTGCGCCAGGAAGGGCTGTTCGAGAAGGGGGCCTATGCCCTCGTCGACAGCGGCTGGGCAGGCTCCATGCAAAAAACGCTGCGGGATGCCCTTACCCATTTCGGTAGGACGGCGCGGCTGGAAGGCTATTACTGGGGGCTTTACCGGCTGCCCGGCGGCGTTTGCCCGGCCGATTACCACTGCTACTTCTTCGGGCCAGAGGGGCGGCTGAAGGAAAAAGCGTTTTTCAACAACAACCTATTTGAAGCCGTTTTTTCCGCACCGCACGGAATGACCCTTTCCTACCGGCAGGAGGGGGGCCGGTTCCTTCCCTGCTATGGCCGAAGCGAAACGGCCCGGGAGGAATTCCTTCAGACCCTGGGCGGCTTCCTTTTGGAGGGCATCCGGCCCATGGTTCGCCTGGCGCAGGAAACCGGCCTGCAAGGAGCCGACATCGAACGAGACCGGCGTACCGTCGCCCGGCTTTTAAAGGAATTCATGGCCGCTCCCACCCGGGCCCAGGCCGAGCTTTTCGGCAGCCTTCCCTTTTCCGACGACGTCCTCGACGGGGGAGACCAGCCTCTGGCCCCGCTCCTGACCGATGAGGAGCTAAAGCGCGGCCACCTTCTGCCGAAGCTTCTCTCCATAGCGGGCTTTCCCCGCCGCCCGGTGTGGGAAAGCGCCTGGTACCCAGGAAGCGTGGCGCGCCTTGGGATACGAGGGAAGAGGCACCTAAGATCATACACCCGCTACCAGTACCTGCGGCATTTGAATCCGCTCGGCCGCGCCCTTGCAAAAAGGAGGGAGAAAGCATGACCGCTTCCAGTCAAAGAAAACAGCACGCGTTTGTCATCCGCCAGCTGACCGCCAGGGAGTTTAAGCGCAAATACACCCGCTCCTACCTGGGGGTGGTGTGGAGCGTGCTCAACCCTCTCCTCTCCATGGCGGTGCTCTCCCTGATTTTTTCCCAGCTGTTCCGCCGTTCCATTGAACATTATCCCATCTATTACCTGACCGGCTATATCCTCTGGCAAACCTTTACCGGCGCCACCACCTCCGCCATGACCGCCCTGGTGGACAACAAAATGCTGCTTTTGAAGGTCAAATTCCCCATGGAGCTTTTTGTACTTACCCGGGCGTATACGGCGCTGATCAACCTGGCCTATTCCCTGGTGGCCTACGTGGTGATGCTGCTGGTCTTTCAGATTTCCCCCAAATGGACCATGCTGCTCTCTCCGGTGGTTTTTCTTTGCCTGTTTTTGTTCTCGCTGGGCCTTTCCTATCTGCTTTCCGTCGCCTATGTGTTCTTCGGGGATGTCAAGCATCTGTATACGGTGGTGCTGACCCTGTGGATGTACTGCTCGGCCATCTTCTATCCGGTCGAGCAGATCCAGGGCTTCATCCGCGCCGTCATTGAGACCAATCCCCTCTATGTGTATATCCATTGCCTGCGCAAGGCCGTGATGCTCGGGACCCTTCCCACCTATGCCGAGTGGCTGCAAATGCTGCTCTGGGCTTTTGGGATGCTGGCGGCGGGCACCCTGCTTTTTCGCAAAAGCCGCAACCGCATCATGCAGCGAATTTAAGGGAGGATGCTATGGGAATCTGGGATACGCGCAGCCGGGCGGGCCGGCAGACGCCCGAACCGGATACGGAGATTGAAGTAAGGAACGTTACCATGGAATTTCGGCGGGCCAAGGACGAGGCCACCAGCATCAAGGAGCTGATGGTGCGCATCCTCCGCCGGCAGCATGCCTATGAAACCTTCAAGGCCCTCGACGACGTCAGCCTTTCCATCAAGAAAGGGGAGGTGGTGGGGATCGTCGGCACAAACGGCTCTGGAAAAAGCACCCTTCTGAAGATCATCTCCGGGGCGCTCATTCCCACCCGCGGCCAGGTGCTGGTGGACCGCAGCAAGGTGCAGCTGCTCACCCTGGGGACCGGCTTCGATCTGGAGCTGACCGGCCGGGAGAACGTCTATCTCAACGGCGCCATCATCGGCTATTCCAAGGCGTTTATCGACCGCAAATACAGCCAAATCGTCCGCTTTGCGGAGCTGGAGGGCTTTATGGAGGAAAAGGTGCGCAATTATTCCTCCGGTATGGTATCCCGCCTGGGCTTTGCCATCGCCACCATCCGGGATACCCCGGAAATCCTCATCCTCGACGAGGTGCTCAGCGTGGGGGATCTGTTTTTCCGAAAAAAGAGCGAAGCGCGCATCAAGGAAATGATCCACGGCGGCTCCACCGTCCTGCTGGTGTCCCACTCCACCTCCGTCATCCGCAGCAACTGCTCAAAGGCGGTTTGGATTGAAAAGGGACGGCTGCTGACGGCGGGTGACCCCAAGGACGTCTGCGACGCCTATGAAAAGAAGAGGAAGGTGTGACGGGTGAAGGAGCGGGTCTATCGATTGCTGGTCAGCCGGGTTCCGGGGATCCGGGACCGGTATTTGCAGTTTCGAAGGCAGAAGAAAGGGAGCCGCAGGCAGGCGCTTTTTTACCTGCTCTGGCTCAACGTCCAGTATTATCTCTTCTTTCGCCGCAGCCTTTTGCAGCCCCAGCGCTATCCCTATTATGAGCAAATCTCTCTTTACCGCCCGGGCCCCGAATCGTCGCTCTCCCGCCGAGAGAGCCCGCAGGAATTTGCCGCTCGTCTGGCGGCGTATGACGTCGTCTCCTTCGATGTGTTCGACACCCTGCTCTTTCGTTGCTTTTCCGATCCCACCGACCTCTTTCATCTGGTGGGTATGACCCTGCAGTACCCGGATTTCAAACGGCTGCGCCGGGAGGCGGAGGAGCACGCCCGGCTGCGCAAGGAGCGGACAGCCGGCACGCGGGAGGTCACCCTTTCGGAGATTTGGAAGGAGCTTGCCCCCCTGACCGGCGTTTCAAAGGAAACCGGGATGCAGGCCGAGTGGGAATGGGAGCGGCGCTGCTGCTTTGCCAACCCGTATATGGCCCAGGTGATCGCCGAGCTGCGCGCCATGGGGAAAACGCCCGTCGCCCTGTCCGACATGTACCTGGGGCGGGAGCAGATCCAGGCCCTGCTGGAAGGCTGCGGCCTGGGCTCCTTTCCAGTCTGCCTGGTATCCGGGGATAGTGGCGTATCCAAAAGCGACGGCGGCCTCTACCGCCTTTTGCGGCGGATGGGGGAGGGGCGCACCTACGTCCACGTGGGGGATCATCCCCATTCCGATTGCCGCCAAGCCCTGCGCCATGGGGTGCAGGGCGTCCTCTATCCGAACGTCAATCATCGGGGGAACCGCTATCGGGCGATGGATCTGTCCGCCCTTACCGGCAGCTTCTACCGGGGCTTGGTAAACGCCCGGATACACAGCGGCCAAAGCGCCCTGTCTAGGGAATACGAATTCGGCTTTGTCTACGGCGGCCTGTTTCTGGTGGGGTACTGCCGGTTCCTAAACGCCTGCCGCCGCACCCATTCCTTCGACAAGCTGTTGTTTTTGTCCCGGGACGGCTTTCTCCTGCAAAAGGCTTACTGCAGAATGTACCCCGAGGAGGCGGACACGGCCGTATACGCCTATTGGTCCCGTCTCGCGGCGGTCAAGCTGACCGCGGGCTGCTATCCGTCGGAGTATTTCGAACGGTTTGTCGATCACAAGGCCGATTGCCGGCTCACCCTCCGGCAGGTCCTGCAAAGCATGGAGCTGCCCCATCTGCTCGCCCCCCTCTGCGCGCAGATTCACGCCGCACCGGATACGCAGCTGACGAATAAAAACCGTGCGGATGTTAAAAGCTACTTCATGGAGGTGTTCGAGGATATCCTTGCGCACTATCAGGAGCAGCAGGCCGCCGCGAAGGCTTATTACCAGTCCCTTTTAAATGGCTGCAAATCCGTTGCCGCCGTGGATATCGGGTGGGCGGGCAGCGGAGCGGTCATGCTCAATTGCGCGGTCAACCGCATCTGGGGGCTGGGCTGTGCCGTAACCGGCATCCTTGCCGGGACCAATACCGCCGCAAGCCCTCAGGCGGACGCCGCCGAACCGTTTTTTCTCAGCGGCCGGCTCATCAGTTATCTCTATTCCCAGCGGGAAAACCGGGATCTCTGGAAGTTTCACGACCCCGCCCAAAACCACAACCTGTACTGGGAGCTTCTGCTTGGCGCCCCCCAGGGGAGCCTAATCGGCTTTTATCCCGCCCCCCGCGGCGGGGTCGCCTGCCGGTTCAAGGAGCCTCACGCCGATCCCGGGCGTATCCGTGAAATCCACCGCGGCGCCTTGGATTTTGTAGACCGGTTCCTGCAGGCGGAAGGGCGGCTGGGGATTCCCATCCCCGTCAGCGGCCGGGACGCCTACGCCCCCATGCTGCTGGCCTGCAGCCAAAAGAACCGAGCCTATATGGAAAGTCTGGAGGAGCTTCTCGATGAAATATCCATTGGATAAGCAAAATCCCCCCACCGTCTTATATCATGCGGTCAGCTCCTACCAGCTTTTGGAGGTGCTGCTCCACCGCCTTCTCTTTCACGAAAAGGAGAAAGCCGTCCTGCTCCTTCCGGACTTTATAGTGGAAAAGTACCCGCAATACCGTAAGCTGGAAACCCGCCGCCTCTTCGACGAGGTGATCCTCTTTCCCTATCTGCACATCCCCCACCGGGAGGAGGAGCGCGTCCTCGAGGATGTGGCCCGCTGTTATCAACAGCGCGTCCCCTACGACATTACCGGCTTTTCCCATATTTATGTAGCCGGGGCCCATTTCTATTTTTCCCTCTACCTCATCGAGAACCGCGTCCCCTTCACCTTTTTCGAGGATGCGGCCGGAATGCTCAGCCGGTGGCGGGAGCTCGACGAGGCCCTTTCCCGCACCTTCCCAATCCATGCCGCCCTTGCTAGCAAATACGGCCTTTTCGACGGCTCGAATCCCTATGTCAGTCGGGTGGTTTGCCTCAAACGGGCCCAGACCGTCGACGTATCCGCCCGAAAGTATCTGGATTTCTCCGTAGAGGATGCGCTCGGCGGGCTTTCGCCGGCCAAACGCAGAAAGGTCATCCGCTTTTTCCTCAAGCGGCGCATCCGCACCCGGGCTGACGCCATCCTTCTGACCCAGCATTTTGCCAACCTGGGGATTATGGAGGAGGCCGAGCAAAGGCGGCTTTACGAGGGGATGAGGGATTCGCTTTTTAAGAACGTCCCCTTGCTCATCAAAAAGCACCCGGACGATACCCTCGATTACCGCACCATTTTCCCCCATGCGCAGATTATCCGGGAAACCTTTCCCGCCGAGCTGCTCCCCTATGTGTTTACCCGCAAACCGGCCGCCGTCTATACCTTTGACTCCACCAGCTGCGAGAACCTGCGGGCCCATTTCCAAATCAAAACCGTAAGGAGGGAACGCTATGCCGAATAACAGCCGTGCTTTGATCCTTGCCAATTCCGTCTACCAGCTTCTGACCGCCGTGCACCTGCGCCGCTCCCTGCTGCGGGACCGTGAGACGGACCTGATCCTCACCGACGTCACACCGGCGTTAAACGAATGCCTTCCCCGCCTGCGGGAAACCGGCCTGTTTGACCGGGTGCTTTTCGCCGCCGTCCAAACGCTCCACCGCCGCTATGCCGGCGCCGGGGAGGAGGGGCTCTCCGAATGCTTCCGGGAACGGGAGCGGATTTTCCAGTGGGTGCTCAGCGAGGAGCTGGCGGCCCGCTACGGGCAGGTGTACTTTGCCAACTTCGATCTCTTCACCCGCCTGCTCGCCTGCCGGTTTTACGAGGATGACTGTGAATTCCTTTGGTTTGAGGACGGGTTTTCCTCCTATGTCATCGATTACCTCCGGGAGGACCGCGCCCCCGTCAACCGCCATCCCCAGGGACGGAAGATCAAGGATAAGGTGGAACGGGTGCTGCTGTATGAGCCGCGGCTGGCCATGCGCGGGGATGGGCTGAAAAACGTGGCGCTGCCGAAAATACCAATCGGCGACGAGGCGCTCAAAACCCTGCTCAATACCATTTTCGCCTATCAGCCCCCCAAGGACAGCGCCGATTTCATCTTTTTAGAGCAGTCCTTCCGGGCCGAAGGGATCAAAACCAACGACCTTTCCCTTATAGAGGAATGCCGCAATGCGGTGGGGCCCGGCCGGTTCGTGGTCAAGCCCCATCCGAGGAACCCGCACAACCTCCCCCAGCAGCTGGGACTGACCAGACGGTATCCGGGGAACGCCCCCTGGGAGCTTTTCCTCCTCAACGAAGGCCCTGCGGGCAAAACCATCCTCACCGTCTGCTCCAACGCCGCCCTGACCGGCCGGATCGTCTTTGGCATGGATCTGAACACCGTCATGCTCTACCCGCTGTTTGAGGGAAAGGTGCTCTGGAAAGAGGATGCGGTACTCCTTCGCTACCTGCAGAAATTCCGCCGTCAGTTCGCAGGGGAAAATTATTACGTGCCGCAAACGGTCTATCAACTCAGGAGTATTCTCCACTATCTGGGAGGGCAAAATGGACAGCAGCATTAAGGTATCGGTCATCATACCGGTCTATCAGGTGGAAACCTATCTCGAACGGGCGGTGGATTCCGTCCTCGCCCAAACGCTGCCGGAAAAGGAAATCATCTTAGTCGACGACGGCAGCTTCGACGCATCCCCTCTCATCTGCGACCGCTATGCCCAGGAATACCCCGGGCTTGTGCGGGTCATCCATAAGGAGAATGAGGGCCTGGGCCTGACCCGCAACGCCGGCGTCCGGGCGGCCCGGGGGGAATACGTGGCCTTTCTCGACTCCGACGACAGCGTGGAGCCGGAAATGTACGAGGAGCTCTATCAAAAGGCCAAGCAGGAGGATTTTGATATCGTCATGTGCGACGTAAAAATCCTCTATGTGGATGAGGGTAGGACCTCGGTGATCTCCACCTATACCAGCGAGAATGTGGATCTGGCCGACTACATCGCAAACGGCAACAACATCACCTACAGCGTCAATAAGCTCTACCGCCGGGAAATCTGGGAGAAGCACCAGTACGAGAAGATGCTCTTTGAGGATATCTCCCTGATACCCGCCCTCATTACCCACTATCCCCACATCGGCTATGTCCCCAAGCCCTTTTATCATTATTACCGCCGGGCCAACACCATCTCCACCACCTCTGCCGGAGCTATGGTGGACATCATTCAGGCTTTCCGTAATTTTTTAAACCAAAGCGATCCGCGCTACCGGGACGAGGTGGTTTATACCACTGCCAAGCAGATTTATTGGAACATGTACCAGTCCCGCACCCTGTTCCAGGCGGATTTTATCGGGCTGCTCCATGAATTCCAGAAGGACTTCCTCCTGAACCCCTACCTTCAAAAGGACAAAAAGCGCAAAAAGCTGCTCGACGAGATCGGCCGGAAAACCATTCCCGAAACCTTTATCTGCGTCCACTTCGGCCGGGAAATCCCCCCGTCCTATCTGGAGGAAATCCAAACCGACTTTCCAAGGGGCGCCCTTTTGGATATTGACGAAACCGATCCCAGAGCCCGCACCCTTCCGCAGGGGGTTCGCAGGGCGCTCGAGCAGGGAAATACCGCCTACGCCGAGGAATACGTGGCGCTCAAGACCCTCTATGAAGAGGGCGGCATCGTGCTGGCCCCCCAGATGCGCGCCGGCCTGAATCTCAAGCGCCTGCGGCTCAACCGGGTGTTCTTCGGGTTTGACGATGAGGAGGAGCTCCTGGCAGGCTGCTTCGGCGCGTGCAGGAGGCATTATGTCATCCAGGCCCTCCTCGATTCCTATGAAGAGGACAATCTTTTTAATAAGGCGTTCCTTCCCCTCAAGGACCGGATCCGGGATTTCCTGATCCTCCACTTTCAGCTGAGGATGAACGGCCGCAGCCAGCTTTTAAAGAACGAGGTGCAGGTCTATCTCCCCAGCGTCTTGGCCTACGACATGAAAAACGGGGAAAACTGCTGCAAAAAGGCGGAGTACCCGGTCCCGGAGGGATACGAGCTGGTCAGCGGCAAGGTGCTCAAGCTGTGGTCGGACCGGCTGCTGGAAAACTGGAACCTGTATAAGCAGGAACGAAACCGGAAAACCCCCGATTCCAAGCCTTCCGCCCCGCCGCCCCCCAAGGCCGCCCCCAATCAGGCCCTCATCGAGCGGGAAATGGAAGAACGCATCCAGGAAGTGGTCCGCAATTATGAGACCTCCACCTGCTGGAAACTGACCAAGCCCATCCGGGCCCTTGCCAAGCTGTTTGGGAAAGAAGGAGGATAATCGATGCAAACGGTTGCAATCATTCCAGCCCGGTATCACTCGAGCCGTCTGACCGGGAAGCCCCTGGCGGACCTGTGCGGCCGCCCCATGATCTGGTGGGTATACCGGCAGGTAACGAAGGCCGAGGGCATTGCCCAGGTGGTGGTGGCCACCGATCACGAAGAGATCCGGCAGGCCTGTGAACGCTACTCCATCCCCTGTGTGATGACCTCCCCCAACCATCCCACCAGCACCCAGCGGGTCTATGAGGTGGCCCGGGCCATCCCGGCCGACGTCTATGTCTGCGTCAACGGGGACGAGCCCTTGATCGAGCCCGCCCTCATTGAAGCGGTCATACCCAAAACAACCGACGGCTTTTTCGCCGCCAACCTGATGGCCAAAATCCACAATCCCGTGGAAGCGGTAGACGACACCAACATCAAGGTGGTGACCGACGTAGCCGGCAACGCCCTTTTCCTCTCCAGAAGCCCCATCCCCCATCCCAAGGCGGACATCCATTTCGACTATTATAAGCACCTGGGCGTGCTGGCCTATTCCAAAGAGGCCCTCCGTTTTTTCTCCGAAACCGAAAAAGGGCCGGTGGAAAGGGTGGAGGACATCAATGAGCTGCGGTTTGTCGAGCACGGGAAGAAGCTTAAAATGATCCCGGTGGAAGCCCGTACCCTTTCGGTGGATACCCAAAAGGATTTGGACTATGTCCGCGGTATCCTGCAAGCCAAACTTGAAAAAGGAGCGATAAAGCTGTGAGCATTCAAATATTAGACTGTACCCTTCGGGACGGCGGCTATATCAACGATTGGCGGTTCGGCCGGAAAACCATAAGCTCGATTCTGGAAAAGCTCGAACAGGCCCGCATCGACATCATCGAATGCGGCTTCCTTACCGGCATGGCCCAGGACCGGGAATGCGCCCTGTTCAACCGCGTCTCCGACGTCGAGCAGGTCCTCCCCAAGCGCAGCCGCAACGCCATGTATGTGGCCATGATTGCCATCGGGGAGAAGGAGCTGCATCCCTCCGCCCTTTCCCCCTGCGACCATAGGAGCCTGACAGGCATCCGCCTGACCTTCCACAAGGAGGAAATCGACCAGGCGGTGGAATGGGCCGGCATCATCATGGAAAAGGGCTACCAGGTGTTCATGCAGCCGGTGGGCACGGTCTTTTACTCCGATATGGAGCTTTTGGCGCTGGTGGAACGGATGAACCGGCTCAAGCCCTACGCGTTCTATATCGTCGATACCCTGGGCAGCATGTACCGCAACGACGTCTCCCACCGGTTCTACCTCATCGACAAGAACATGGACCCGCAGATCCATCTGGGCTTTCATGGGCACAACAACCTCCAGCTGGCCTTTTCCAACGCCCAGATCCTTGGAAAAATCCAGACCAAGCGGACCCTGATCCTAGACTCCACCGTTTACGGTATGGGGCGGGGCGCGGGCAACCTTCCGACCGAGCTGATTACCCAGTATATCAACAAAAACATCGCCTCGCGCTACGACGTGTCCATGGTCATGGACGTCTACGACGAGTATATTTCCCCCATCCGCAAGGAGTACGAGTGGGGCTATACGGTGCCCTACCACATTGCCGCGAGCAACGTCTGCCATCCCAATTACGCCGCCTATCTCATCAATAAGCAGACCCTGACCATGAAGGACATCGAGAAGATCATTCAATCCATCCCGGGGAAGCACAAGGTCCTCTACGACCGGGCCCTGATCGAGCAGCTCTACACCCGGTTTCAGAGCAAAAAGATCGACGATACCGCCTCGGTCCGGGAGATTGCCTCGCTCATCCGTCAAAAAAAGCTTTTGCTCCTGGCGCCCGGCAAAAGCCTGGTGTCCAGGTATCGTGAAATCCTCCGGTTTATCGAGACCGAGCACCCCTATGTGATCTCCGTCAATTTCGTCGATCCCCTCTTCCAGGTGGACGCCTGCTTTGTCAGCAACCACAAGCGCATGGACATCATCGAGCAGGATATCCGCCCCCTTGCCGGGGTGCGGGCCATCCTGACCTCCAACATCCCCGGCGGCAGCGGGGAAGGGGTTTTGTATGTGGACTACGACCGGTATATCACCGACGACGGCTTGATTTCCGACAACGCCGGGCTGATGCTTCTGCGCCTCCTTCTTCGCTGCGGGGCCCAGGAGGTGTACCTGGCCGGCTTTGACGGCTTTTCCCCGAAGCCGCAGGAGAATTATTACCGGGAAGAACTCAGCATCCCGCTCAACGAGGAGGAGGCGCTGGAAAAACAGGACCGGATCCGCCGCCAGCTCGACGAGCTGTCCGCATCGATGCGGATTTCCTTCCTGACTCCCTCCGTCTATGCGCAAGGAGGACGGCATGTATAGCTGCGTATTGTTCGACATGGACGGCACCCTGGTGGATACCTACGAGGGCATTTTCCACGCCTACCGTTGGACGATGGAGCAGCTGGGCCTGCCCTTTGAGGGGGAGCCCTTTGTCCGTACCGCCATCGGCGCGCCGCTTTTGTATGTGTTCGAGGATCTGTGCGGGATGAACCGGGAGACGGCCCGGAAGGCCGTTTCCCTCTATCGGGATTATTACGCCCGAAAGGGAAGGCACCAGCTTCGCCTCTATGACGGGATGGAGCAAGCCCTCCGGCAGCTTAAACAGGCGGGCTGCTTCCTAGGGACCGCCACCCTCAAGAAGGAGAGTTTCGCCAAGGAGATTTTAGAAGAGCTGGGCCTGTCCCCCTACTTCGACGCCGTCTGCGGCATGGATGAGGACGACCGCCTCACCAAGGCCGACCTGATCCGGCGGGGGATGGAGGCGGCCGGCGCAAACCAATCCGAAACCGTCCTGGTCGGGGACAGCGAGTTCGATATAACCGGAGCCAGGGAGGCGGGCGTGGATTTCTTGGCGGTGACCTACGGCTTCGGCTTTCGCGGGCCGGATGCACGGAAAGCGCTTGCGGCGGATATGACCGCCGAATCCCCCCTTGCCGTTGCCCGGCTTCTTTTAACACCGAGAGGGAAGGGGATCACATGACCAAAGGGAAAAAGCGCACCTGGATGATCGCCATTTCCATTCTCTCAGCCTTGCTCCTCCTCCTTCTCGCCTTCGGCCTTTCCCTCTTCTCCACTCTGAAGGACACCCTTGAGCAGGTAACCACGCCCAAGGAGGAATCGGCCGTATATTCGGTCTACGTCCGTTCGGAGGACCCGGCTGCCCACCTTTCGCAAACAGCCGGCTACCCCTACGGCGTCCATCCAACCGCTGCCGGTCCGGCGGATTTGGAACAAGCCCTCCAACACCTGGAGGAGGCGCTGGGAGCCCGTCCGCAGATCACCTCCTACGACAGCCCGTTTTCTCTGATGGACGCCCTTTTGCAGCAGAAAAGCCGGGCGGTCCTCTTAAACGAAGCCTTATTTGAAAGCATTGCGGAAACCGAGGGCTACGAATGGGTCCGAGACGGCGTGCGCAAGCTGGAGTCCTATGCCGTGGAAGAGCCCGGGGAGGAAGGGGAGCCTGTGGACACGCCCCAGGAAGTCCCGGAGAGCTTTGTGGTCTATATCAGCGGGATTGATACCTATGGAGGGATTTCCGCCCGCTCTAGGAGCGACGTCAACATCCTGGCCGTCGTCAATACCAAAACCAGGCAGGTCCTCACCCTGGCGACGCCGCGGGATTTCTACGTGGATTTCGCAGCAACCGGCGGCGCCAAGGACAAGCTGACCCACGCCGGCATTTATGGGGTGGCCGCGTCCATCGACGCCTTGGAGCGGCTTTACGGCGTCCGGGTGGACTATTACCTGCGCATCAATTTCAGCGGCTTTGTCCAGGTGATCGACGCGCTGGGCGGGGTGGACGTTTATTCCGACTATGCCTTCACCGTCCAGGGCATCCGGGAATACCAGGCCGGGTACAACCATTTGACCGGCCTGGAAGCCCTTGCCTTCGCCCGGGAGCGTTACAGCTTTTCCAACGGCGATTACCAGCGCGCCAAGAACCAGATGGAGGTTATCAAGGCCGTCATTCAGAAATGCGCCTCCCCAGCCCTCCTTCTGAACTACCGCTCGGTGATGGAGGGAATTGCCGGAAGCTTTGAAACCAACATGCCCCAAGGGCAGATCGCCTCGCTGGTGCGCATGCAGCTGTTTGACAATCGCCCCTGGGACGTCTCCTCCTTTACCGCCCAGGGCACCAGTGCCTATGAGGTCACCTATTCCATGCCCGGCCGCCGCCTCTACGTCATCCATCCGGATCCCCAGTCGGTGCAGGAGGCCAAAGACCGGATCGCACAGGTACAAAACGCCGGTTAGGACGGCCGTATCCGGCGCTTTTATAAACGCCGGCAAAGGATATCGAAGAAAAAAGGGCCCCGTTCATGTTTTTAGCATGAACGGGGCCCTTGCATAAAACCTGCCCGTGGATGGAAAAAAGGAAACCGCTAACGATGCAGGACGGTTTGGATGGTATACGGGGTATCCAGCCACACATTCTCCGTCCCCTTTATCTTCAGCGAGAAGGTCCGCGTCCCGGTAGAGCCCAGCGCAAGGGTATACGTCCAGATCCGCGTGTCCCCCTCATCCACATAGCTGCACGTCCCGGCCAGCCCGGCGCCGCTTTCGTTAAAGAAAGCAACCTTGGAAACAGAGGGGTTGGTCTTGATGGTGTAGGTCAAGGGCTGGTTGATGCTGCCGGTGCTCGGCCCAGTGACCGACTGGGCTTGCGGCTCATTCGCCGGATTGGTGGGGGCATACTCGCCGACCGAGAAGGAAACCTGTGTAACCGGGGTACGTTCCCCGTCGATTTCCGTGTAAACGTTGAGGGTCCGGCTGCCCTTTGATCCCAGCGAGAAGGTCAGCGTAAAGACCGCGCCGCCGACGCCGTCCTCCGTGCGGGTCCACTGGGTTGCCAGGAAGCTTCCGCTCTCATTTTGCAGAAGGATGCGGTCGACCTCTTCCGGAGCGGTGACGGTCACGGTAATGACGTCATCCACCCCGTAAATGCCCCGGTCGGTCTTTGCCGCCGTTTCAATCGTCTCCTTCAAGAGAAGCTTCCATTGCGCTTCGCCGGTTTTTTGATAATAGCCGCTGTTGCCGCCGTCTCCAAGATCGGTAAACTTCACCAGGTCTCCGATTTCCCACTTGCTCGAGTCCGGCGTTTGCGCGTCGGCCGACTCATAGCCCAGCAGGTTGCGCTTGTGGGGCGTGCCGATGATTTCGCCATAGCTGCCGTTTGCCAAAGTCGTGCCGTTTTCCTCGCTCAGGGTCAAGGCTCCCTTGAGGATCAGGCTTTCGAAACGGATGTTTTCACAAACGCCCTGTACCGAGCCGGTTCCGCCCACCGTGCCGGTTACCGTGATGTTCTCGGAATCCTTGATCTCCAGGTTATCCAGGGTACCCGGCATGGAAGCCTTCACGGTTCCGTTGGAGGAATTCTCGATACGCAGGCCCTTGCCGCCGTCTCCGTGGTTGCCGCTGGTGTCGCAGGCAAAGGAAAAGCCGTGGACGTCGTTGACCACCATCGGCGCGTCGTTGCTGGCAAAGACCGAGCCCTCAATGATGAAGTTTGCATCCTCCTGCGAATGCTCCGCCAGAATGGAGGTTCCCACCAGGAAGGAAAAATAGGTTCCCATATAAAAATCCTTCCAGCGGGTTCCGTCCGGGGCGCTGGTCACGACCATCTGGGTGGTGGTGTACGTTTCGTCCCCCAGAGCAAATTTGGCGATATGAACCCGAGAGCAGCCCTCAAAACGGATGCCGGTATGCGCCCAGCCGTTTTCCAAATGGAGGATGGTGATATCGTTGACCTTGCGAAAGACCGGGCCGAAATCGTCCCAGAACAGCCAGGCGTCGGCGATATAGATGCCGTTTACCTCTTCCATCCAGAAGGACTGGCCGCAGCTGTTGGTTTTGTCCGAGTCGGACCGGGTTTCCATCTGTGCAAAATGCAGATCCTTTGTCTCCGGTTCGCCGGGCAGAGCCTTATCCACCCTTAGAACCCTGCCTTTATAAATGCGCGCGGTAATTTTGTAGGTTCCGCCCTGTACCCCGCGCAGGTAAAGGCCCTGGTCACACCCTTCGGGATCGGATTGGGTGTAATCCGCCGTCTGTCCGCCTTCCCGGAGCTTAAAGTCGATGCTGGCGGGATAGCCGTTGACAATGCTGACCGCATTTCCGATGCCCGGCTTTGCCTTGATGGGGGAGTCGCAGCGCAGCACGAATCCGCTCTTGCCCTCAAGGTCGAAGGTGACTCCCTTTTCTATATAAAGGATGCCGCCTGCCGGTATGTAAACGGTGCCGTCGCCGCCAACCGCATCAAAATAAGCCTGTAAAGCGTCCGAATCGTCGGTCACCCCGTCCAGTTTAGCCCCAAAGTCCAGGACGCTGACGGAAGTGTCCACCTGCGCAATGCCCTCGGAAGGGAGAATGTCGATCTCCGGCGGTATTATCGGGTCCTCCGTCACCTCCTGGGGTGCCGGGGAAGTATCCACCCGAACCCAGCGATTCTCGTCTCCCAGGAGATAGGCCCCGGTTCCCGACCCGTCGCCGGTATCGGTAAAATGAACCAGATCGCCCACTTCCCAGTTTGTCGGGTCGGGCCGGTCGGCATCCGCCGCTTCCTCGCCCTCATAGTCGATCTTTTTCGGGGAGTTGGTGTAGGAGCCGATGGTGCTCGCCTGTACCTCCACCTGGTTTCCTTGCGGCAGATTGACATTGGCCGTCGTTTTGTCGCTGTCGGCGGTCACCCCATAGAAGAGGATCTTCTCGCCGTCCGACTGCACATCAATGTCATACTGCTGCTCACCGCCGCTTTGGTTGTTGTCCGAGAAGGTACCCGTCACCGGGACGTTGGAAACACCCGAAAGAATCATTCCGGTTTTCTGTGCATTTGTCACATGAGCGGTAATCTGATTGGGAGTTCCCCCGTCGACGAAAAGCCCTACCTCATCCGAATCGGAGGTGACCTCAATCAGACTGTCCAGACAACCGACAACCTGCATGCCGTATTGCGAATTGCCGGTGGTCTTGATATTGTTGTAGTTGTTGTTCAGGCTGCGGTCTCCGCCGTCCTTGGCCACATACAGCCCCGTTCTTCCGTAGGCGAAGGTGCACCGGTTCATGGTGACCTTTGCAGTTCCGATCACCCGGAACAGATCAATGTCGTTGCCCGGGCCCTCCACGCCGTTTTCAATGTCGCTTTTGCTCTTGCCGTAGCAGGTGATGTTACTCAGGTTGGAGGTGCCGACGTTGAGGAATTGAAAACCGGTTTTTCCGGTAAGATAGCACACCGCCTTCGAGATCCCCACATCGTGGGTTTTCTCGATGATCGGCCCATATACGTCCTCCTCTACGTAAAGGTCCTCAAAATCGCCGAAGGCGCTGTCCGCCTTGACGTACATGGATTGGCCGCAATGGACCGAAGAGAGCTTGGAAATACGCATCATTGAGGTTTTCGGCTGTCCCTTGGCCTGCTTGCTGATTTTGACCACCCGGCCCTGGTAGTTCTCTCCCTGGATGCGGTATTCCCCGCCGCGCAGAGCGCACAACGTCAGCGCCGTGGTGCCACCCTCCGGTGCCTCCTGGCTGTAATCCTTCAGCGTGCCTCCGCCGGTTACCCAGAACTCAATGTAGGCCGGATATCCGTTTTGAATGGTCAGGGCGTTTTCAAGCGTCGCGCTTGTTTGGATCGGGGAGCGGCATTCCAAAATAAATCCCAGCGCCTCCTGCAAATCGAATGTGACGGGGTTTTCCAAGTAGAGAACGCCCCCTTCCGGGATGACGATTTTCCCGGTTGGGCCGACCGCATCGAAATAGGCTTGAAGGGCGGCGGAATCGTCCGTTACACCGTCGAGCTTCGCCCCAAAGTCTAAAATGGTCTTATCTGCGAAATCCTGTACCGGACTCCCTTGGGCAAAGACCGGGAGTTGCTGTGTTGCCAGCAAAAATACCGCCGCCAGCCATGCAATCCATACATTCCATCTTCGGCGGGATTTCGGGCGAGTTGCTGTCATTTTGTTTCCTCCTTTTCACTGGGTTTCGGTTTACAGACGGACTTTATGAAAAACATCAGACGCCCGGAACAGCCGACCAGGGCCTCATGTAATCTTAAAGCGCATGGGCCTTCTGTAACACAGGAGACGGTGGGAAGGGAATACAACATTAGATACAGATAAAACATTTTTTGTCCATATCATATGTATGATATTTCCTAATTATCTATTAGTATACTGATATTTATGTGGAAATGAATTGTAAAACTGGATAAAACGATTGCATATATGGACTAGTTTCCAAAAAAGAAAAACGCCCGGTTCAAAACCGGGCGTGCAGCCTATCAAAGGGGAGAGAAAAGGTGCATGGAATCTATATAATGTGGATTACAAAAGACGCGGCGCCCCGCACCATATGGTGTGGGGCGCCGCGTATATGGTCTAGGATATTCTGTATTCCTTATCTGCTGAGAGTAAAGGAAACAGTCTTGCCGGAATCAACCCACACAGCCTCGTCAGCCTGGTACTTGGCAACCAGGGTGCGCTGGCCGTAAGAGCCGATGGAGAAGCTCAGAGTCCAGGTACGAACGCCGTTGTCATCCACATAAGTCGGAGTGGAAGCCAGGCCCGCGCCGCTCTCGTTGAAGAGGGCAACCTTAGAGACGGAGGTGTTGGTCTTAATCTCGAAGGTGATCGGGCTGTTGATCTGCATCGAGCCGGAAACACGCTTGACCGAGTAGACCTCGGGCTCATCGCCTTCGGACGGGGCAACCGGAGTGCTGCTGACAGAGAACGCGATGCTCGTGCCAGTGGAGCCCAGCTGACCATCTTCACCAGCGGTGAGAACCGTCATCACACGGTCGCCGGCAGAGCCGAGCGCGAAGGTGATGGTGAAGGTCTTGGTGCCGTCGCCGTTGTCAACGCCGTCGTAAGAACCCGCAACCGCCAGATTCTGGCCGGCCTCGTTTCTAAGGCCAACTCTGGTCACGGAGTCGTCCGCAACGATGGAAACGGTGATGGTCTCATTCACTTCGTAAATGCCCTTATCGGTGGAGGCAGTCACGTCGTTAATCGGATTGGTCGGGACGGAGATGTCCGTTCTCTGCTCCGGAAGCTCAGCCTCGTCGCCGAGGTAGAAGCTGGCGAAACCAACCTGGTTGTAGGAGATGTTCTGGTTCGCAACACCATTGCGGTACATCGGATCGTGCATCAGAGTGCGGATGCCGTACTCGGTGGGAGCCAGGGTAGAAACGATCGCGATCTGGGTGTTGGAGGAATTGTAGTAGAGCAGCTCTTCACGCCAGTCGCCGTAGACGTCGGCCTTCAGGGTCGGGGTGCTCTTGGAACCGGTAGAACGCAAGCCGGTCTGCAGGTAGTTGCTGACCGCGAAGGTCTCATCGTCGATGTCATGGATGTTCGCGTTGTTGACCGCCATATGGGTCAGGCCGCTGCCGAACCAGACGGCGTTCTCGCCTTGGCCGATGCCGCGGGGGGTGTTGGTCACAGCGAGGACCTCACCGGTGACCATGCTTCTGACGTTCTTGGTCGCGCTAGAGTCGCCAGCCTGCGCGCCCGGGAACTTGTTGGAGAAGTTACCAGCCACAGAGCCTTCGTCATCGTTACCGGTGAAGGAGCCGTAGAGGCAGGCGTTCTCATAGATGAGCTCGCCGTTGTCGCCCATGCGCAGGCCCTTGTTCGGATCGAAGGTGTGCGGGCCGGGCAGCCAGCCGAGCTGCTTACCGGTGTTCTTGTCGTCCCAGATGTACTCTTCGATACCGGTGAACTGCATGATCTTGTTGGTCTTGTCGACCGGGAGCAGAGCGCTGCGGTCGCCGTGGTTCAAAGCGCCCCAATGATTGAGCGGGTTGTTGCGGGTTTCTTCGCTGATGATCTCATAGCCGGCTGCCATCAGCTCGCCGTCCATGGCCTCAACAGTCATGAAGGTGTCGCCGTTGATGACGTAGGGCAGGATCAGGCCCTTTTCTTCGTCCAGCTTGAGCTTCATGGCCTTGAGCACGAACTCATCCTTGCCGTCGCCGTCGAGATCGGCAGCTTCCGCAAAGTGGTTGCCGCGGCTGTAGTAAAGCTCTTTGTCATCGCCGAGAGTGCGGCAGGCGGGATCTTCGGTGTCGAAGTAGCCCTGCTCAACCAGCTTGCCGTCTTCAATGTAGTAAGCGGCAGCGGTGGTTCTCTGATAGTAGCCGCGCTGTACGATGGCTACATAGTGCTCGCCGTCAAGGGAGCCGGTCGCGCCAGCAAAACGGTTGGCACGGTTGCCCTGGGAGTCGCCCCACACGGACTTCTTCCACGGGTTCTCCAGCCAGTACTGTTCTTTCTCAGCCATGATCTGGGTCTTGTAGCTGTCGAGGGTATCGGTGCCGGGGGCCGGCTGGGTGATGTAGCAGAAGTTGCCGCGCTGGGTCATGGGATCAAGCGACCACTGCTCACCGTCAACGCTGCCCGCCGTGTACGCGAACCGATACTGGGTGCTGTCAACAATAACGCCTTCGCCGGCTTCGGTGTCATATTCGAAGGCAGTCACGAATTCCTGGTTGTCCTTCATCTGGCCCATACGGCCCACATGGTAGGACTTGATCCAAGCCTTCTTAGACGGATCGTTCGGGCCGTCATTGCCGCCGCCGGCCGTGGGGCTGCGGTAGCAGATGTCGAAGCTGTTGAGGACGCCCCAATAGGTGTCGAGAGCCTCGTCATCACCGGTCGCGAAGTACTCCTTGAACTTGGTGGTGGTGGAGTTCAGGCCGTCCTCACCGCCGACAACCGTATCAAGGGTTTCCGGATAAACGACCGTCTGAGCATCCTCGCTCCAGTTACCGATCTGGGTGCCCAGGGCGGTCTTGAGGATCAGCTCGCTCTTGCCGTCGCCGTCGAAGTCCTGCACGTACAGGTTGTTTTCATGGTCGTTGGAGCAGGCGACGTTGTAGCCCATCTCCACGCGGAACATCAAAGTGCCGTCCATCTTGTAGACGTCGACATATTCCAGACCGGTGTTCAAGCTTCTCGCATTGTAGATCGGGTCGGAATACATCGGGTCGGTGCTGCCGGAACGCCACTTCATAACGATTTCGTACTGGCCGTCGCCGTCGAAATCA